>NZ_BDAW01000039.1 GCF_001625085.1 Nocardia acidivorans NBRC 108247 | reverse complement strand
AACCCAGGGCAAGGCAGCACCCGTATACCTATCCGGGGGCCAACTGGAGGACTACATGTCGCCTGTTTCCAAAACCATCGCGACGTTCGCGGCCTCAGCAGCAACGATCCTGGTAGCAGCAGGTATCGGCACCGCCGAACCGAACCCCCTGCAAGACCGCCTACAGACCGAATTGGACGAAACAGTATCCGGCGCAAATGTCCCCGGTGCGCAAATGGTCCTCTCCGAGGGCGACAGAATTCTCCAGCTCAACAGCGGCGTAGGCGATCTCGGTACCAACACCGCCTTCCCGGACAACGCTCAGGTCCGGATTGCCAGTAATACCAAAGCTTTCGTCTCGGCAGTGATGCTGCAACTCGTCGGCGAGGGCGTGGTCGAGTTGGACGCCCCCGTCGAGCGGTATGTCCCCGCCATGGTGCGAGGCCCCGGCGGTGACGGCACTGTGATCACCATTCGAAATCTGTTGCAGCACACCAGCGGAATTCCAGATTACCTGACGGATCTGGGACTCGAGTCGGTCGCTTCGCTACAGCAGCCCCGGCCCATCGGCGACTTGATCCGGATGGGTCTGGCCAAAACGAAAGATTTCGAGCCCGGCGCGCGGTCCGAGTATTCGAACACGAATTATCTGATCGCCGGGCAGATCATCGAGCGGGTGACCGGATTGCCGGTCGGGGTGGAGGTGACGCGGCGGGTGTTGATTCCGCTCGGCCTGCTGGACACCTACTGGCCGCTGTATCCCGCCGAACAGCTGATTCGCGGCCCGCACGCCAGTGCCTATCACGAGTTCGGCGGAAATCTGGTCGATATCACCGATACAGATCCCGGGTGGGGCCTCCCCGACGGCGCGATGGTGTCCACCGGAGCGGATATGAATCGATTCTTCATGGCCCTGCTGCAAGGCCGCGTGGTCGGTGCGCCCGAACTGGCGCAGATGCAAACGACTGTGCCGAGCGGCGATTGGCGCAGGTCGGAGGATTTCGGGCTGGGCCTGTTTCATTGGACCACCTCGTGCGGCATCGAGGCGTGGGGTCACGGCGGCACCATGCACGGCACTTTCGTGTACGGCGGTGCGACCGCCGAGCGCTCGGTCACGCTCAGCATGAATGAGCTGCCCGATATTCTCGGCACCCGCGCCCGCAATATCGACCTGGACGGGGTCGTCGACGCCGCCCTGTGCGCCGCGAAGTAAAACTGTACGCGAAACCGTTCATACGATAGATTCGCTGCGTTCGGGTGCTTGGCAGGGCGAGCAGAGCGAGTGCGGGGAATTGAAGATACTGGTCGAGAACGGCGAGTATGGGTTACACAATCGCGGTGATATCGCCACGATGATCATGACGGTTCACCGGTTGCGGGAGCATTGGCCGCACGCCCGGATCGGCATGCTCACCGGCGAGCCGCGAGTGTTGCGTGCGGTGCTTCCCGAGGCCGAACCCATACACGCGGGCAGCGGATGGCAGTGGGGCAGAGGCGGTTTGGCCGGTCAGCTGGATCAGCTGACCGCGACGAAGCTGACCGGTCCGGCGGCCTTGAAATGGCGGGAAACCTCCGAGGCGCCCCTCCGGCAGCTACGCGGAATCGGCGATCGGCTCCGCACCGAGGCCCAGGCCCTCATCGGTCTGGAGCCCGCCGCGACCATCTCCGAGATTCCCCCGCTCCCACCGGTTCCGGCCGCGGTGGCCGAGGCCGATCTGGTGATCGCGCAGGGCGGTGGATACCTCGCCGACAATGACCTGTACCAGGCGCATCGCACGCTGAATCTGCTGGAACACGCTCAGGCCCTTGGCATTCCGAGCATTATGAGCGGTCAGGGCATCGGCCCGATCCGCGATCGCGAACTGTTGCGCCGCGCCGCCGAGGTGCTGCCCGGCGTGGATCTCATAAACCTGCGCGAGGGCGTGCGTGGCCCGAAGCTGCTGGCCGACCTCGGTGTCCCCACCGAGCGGGTCGAGGTGACCGGTGATGACGCGGTCGAGTTCGCCTACCGCCTGCGCCGCGCCGAGATAGGCGCGGATCTGGGTCTGTGCCTGCGCGATTCCGAACGGCAGCGGTTCGCTCCCGAGCTGCCGCACGCGGTGGACATCGCCCGTGGCGGCTCCGCCGAGGAGGTTGCCCGCCGGGTCTCGCGCTGTCGCGTCCTGGTCACCAGCACCTACCACCTGGCGGTTTTCGCGCTGTCACAGGGTATTCCGGCGGTTGTTGTAACGGATTCGGAGTATTCGGACGACAGGTCCTACGGATTGGCTGATATGTTCGGCGCCGGCCTGCGGGTCGTGCGGTCGGGCGTGGACCACCTGGAATCCGAACTGCCGCAGGCGGTCCGGGAGTTGTGGGAGTTCGCACCGGAGCTGCGCGATACGCTGCAGCAGCGGGCCGTCGAGCAGATCGACTCTGTTCGCGCGGGCCTGGACCGAGTGTTCCGGCTGGTGGAGCAGCGACCGGCGTCAATCCGTTAACCCGCCGCACCAGCTCAGGGGGAACGATGGTCAACCTGTCGGTGTGCGTCCCGGTACACGATTCCGGGCGTACCGTGGGCGCGACACTGCGCTCGATTCTGGAGCAGGACACCGCTTTCGAGGTGATCGTGCTGGACAATGCCAGCACCGACGACACCGTCCAGGTGGCGAATTCGTTCCAGGACGGACGGCTGCGCGTGGTACGCAACGGTGCGCCGCTACCCATCGGCGAGAACTGGAACAAGGCCGTCTCGCTGGCCACCGGTCGCCTGGTGAAGGTGGTCTGCGCGGGAGACATTCTGCTGCCGGGTTCGCTGGACAAGCAGGTGGCGGTAATGGGCGATCAGGGCATCGCGGTGTGCGCCTCGAAGTTCCAGGTGGTGGACGCCGACGGCCGCGTCGAGCAGACCGATCTCGGTCTGCCGAATCTGCTGGGTCAGCGCGATGCCCCCACCCTGCTGCGCAGTATTGTGCGGCGCGGCCCCTGCGATTTCGGCCCGACCGCCACCGCCATGTTCCGGCGGATGGATTTCGAGCGGGTCGGCGGCTTCCGCGGCGATCTGGTGCTGCCCATGGACGTCGACCTGATCGCCCGGGTGAGCGCCTTCGGGCTCTTCTACGGTATGTCGGAAACCCTTGCCGCCTGGCGTGATTCGCGCTTCAACCGCTCCGGCGACACCACCGCCGCAGCCAGGTTCGCCGAACTGCTGCGCTTCCAGCATCGGCTGGGCCGGGAATATCCGCAGCTGATCGGCCGCGCGGCAGTGCTCAGCGGCGACCTGCGCCTGGCGGGTGTGGCACTGGACCGCTTACGGGTCCGGGCGGCGGCTGCCCTGCTACGCCGCCCGGCGCTGCGCTGAAAAGCTCTGCCCGGGAAAAGAATCAGATGGTCCAGAGCGATCCGTAGGTGGTGACGCTGTCACCATTGCTGCTGACGATCTTGACCCACGGCCGAATGGTGGTCTGGCCGAGCACACCGCTCACGGTGCCGTGGAAGCCGGACATCTGAATGAAGCCGTCGGTGCCGGAGATATCGCCGCCCGCCGCTTCGACCGATTGGATGCCCGGACCGAAGCCGACCGCCAATTCCACACCGAGCTGTGGGATCAGGCTGTTCACAGTGACTTTGGGATCATTGCCGAGCTCCAGTCCGAGGCTGGGGGTCCACCACTGGAACTTGATCCGGCCGTCCAGGGTGGCGGGATACCCGACCTGGTAGCCGATGGTGATGTGCCCGCTCCAATCCTCGGCGTGCGGGCCGGTGATCCGGAACTCGGCCTTGCCGTCGTGGAACCATTCCCGGGTCAGCGGATTGCCGTCCAGCGGCGGCACGAAGTTGATATGCGTATCGGACTGGATGGCCTCGACCGTGCGCTGCTGCCGGTCGAGAATCGAACTGCTGCTGTCCACCCCCGCGAGGGTGGTACCGGTGCCCATGGCCATGCCGATGGATAGAGCGGCCGCGATGGCCATGGCGCGCGTGGTCGCGCGCTGCGTGGAGCGCTTCATGATTTCCCCATTCCCTCATCAGGTGTTTCGATCTGCGTAACTCAGTCCTGCGTGGTCGGATTAAGTACCCACCTCCCCTCCAGTTCCGGCCACTGTGCGCGGATCTCAGGCAGTAGGTCGGGCAGGGTGAGCAATATCCGATCCGGTTGTGCGGCAACGAGTTCGGCCGGAGCGATGATCGGAATATCGGTGCCGGGCATGCGTCGGCCCTGTTTGGCGGGCGAGGCATCGGCGACGGCGGTGAGCAGAGCGCGATGCACACCCGCCAGACGCAGTAAGGCTACCGCCCGCGATGCCGCGCCGTAGGCGAAAACCCGGCGCCCGGAGGCTGTTTCGCGTTCGAGCCAGGCGCGTAGGGAGTTGGCCTGGCTATCGGCGGCCCGTTGCAGGCCGCGCACCGCCGTGGCGGCTGTCTCGGGATCGTCACCGAACATGGCGGATTCGGCGGCGAGTATTCGCCGCAGCGTGGGATCGGCTGGGACGCCGTCGAGTTCGGCCGGTCCGTGGACGGCGGCGACCAGAACTGTCCCGCCGTAGAGGCCGAACTCCCAGGCCGCCGCCGCGCGCAGACCCGCCGCGCCGAGCAGTCGGCGCAGGGTGCGCAGACTGTAGTAGCCGAAATGCCCGTGCCGCAGTGCATTCCACTGACCGTGCTCGACAATTGCCGCGAGGGAATGGAATTGGAGCAGCAGCACACCGTCGGCCGCGGTCGCCGCCGCCCGGGCGGTGAACGCCGCGCGCTGATCGGGCTCGTGCATGATGCCGAAGCAGTCGACCACCACATCGGCCGGTCCCGTGGTCTCGGTGAATCCGTGCGACTCCAGCAGCGGCAGCCAGCTCCCGCCGTGCGGACTGCCGAATTCGGCGCAGGTCCCCCCGCTCAGCCATCCGGCGTCGGCGACCCCGCCCAGCGCCGCCGCGGCCTGATCGCGCAGGGCCTGCGGTTCGACCCCGCGCGGCTCCGCCGTGACCGTGTCATCCTCCGCCAGCTGTGCCAGTCCGCACACCGGACACTGGTCCATGGCCAGTGGATGGGTATTGTCGAATGCCGTGTCCAGCGGTGGAAAGTCGTCCGCCGCAGGCATTTTGCCCAAGTCCAGCACCCGAGCCAGCCCCGTCGCCCCGCATCCCCGGCATCCCGCCCCCCTCCCGGCGCTCATGGCACGATGTCCTGATGCGCATCGAAACCACCGAGCTCGCCGACGTGCTGGTGCTCACCCCGGAGCCCTTCCGGGACGGCCGCGGCCTGTTCACCCGTACCTTCGATGCCGAGGAGTTCGACGCCCACCTGGAGCAGCCCGGCTTCTCGGCGTCGTTCGTGCAGGATTCGCAGTCCCGCTCCTACCGCGGTGTGGTGCGCGGTATGCACGGCCGGGCGGGCCGGGGCGAGGCGAAGCTGGTGCGCTGCGCGCACGGTGCGGTGCACGACGTACTGGTGGACATCCGCCCGAATTCGCCGACCTTCGGGCGACAGGAGGCTTTCGCATTGGACGACAGCGACTTCCGGACCCTGTATGTGCCGCCCGGCTTCCTGCACGGTTTCCAGGCCGTCAGCGCGGTCGCCGATGTCTGCTACCGCATCAACCGCCCGCACGATCCGGCCGAGGACATCGGCATCGCCTACGACGATCCGGATCTGGCGATCGGTTGGCCGCAACCGGTCACGGTGGTCTCGGACCGCGATGCCGCCGGGCATTCCTGGCGCGAACTGCTCGCGGCCTTCGGGTTGTGATCCCACTCAGGCTCCGATCCGGCGGAGTTCGTCATCGAGTACGCCGGACTCCTTGAGTGCGGTGAGGTGTGCGAGCCGGGTGAAGCGCCGGAAGAACGCGTCGGAGGTGAGCCCGCGCGCCACATACTCCCGGTACAGCTCGGCCGCTCCCTCGGGAATGCTCCAGGCCGCCTCGAACCCGAGTTCCTTTCTGGCAGAGGAGAAGTCGACGCGGTACGAGCGCGGATCGGCACCGCTCTCCCCGGTGATCAGCAGCGTCGAATCCGGCACCGCCTCGACCACCGCCTGTGCGATCTGGGCGACGGTGAGGTTATTGTCCTCGGTGCCGACGTTGTAGGCCCGGCAGTGGATGGCCTCGGCCGGAGCCTCGAGACAGGTGGCGAAGGCCCGCGCGATGTCCTGCGCGTGCACCAGCGGCCGCCACGGCGTGCCGTCGGAGAGCACCTTCACCTCACCGGTGAGCACCGCGTACCCGACGAGATTATTGAGCACGATATCGGCGCGCAGTCGCGGCGAGAACCCGAAAGCCGTGGCATTGCGCAGGAATACGGGGGAGAAGCCGGAGTCCGCGAGGGCGGCCACATCGTCTTCGACCCGCACCTTGGATTCGGCGTACGGGGTCAGCGGCCGCAGTGGCGCGTCCTCGGTGACCAGACCGTCCCCGGCCGCGCCGTAGACCGAGCAGGTGGAGGCGTAGAGGAACCGCCGCACTCCCGCTTCCCTGGCCAGTCGAGCCAATCGCACCGAGGCATGGTGATTGATGTCGTAGGTGATCTGCGGCGCCAGCGCGCCCAGCGGATCATTGGACAGCGCCGCCAGATGCACCACGGCGTCGAATCCGGCCAACTGCTCCACCTTCACATCCCGCAGGTCCACCGCGATCCCCGGCGGCGGCGCGGGCGCCTCACCCAGCACGCAATCGGCGAAAAACCCACTGTCCAAACCGGTTACCTCATGTCCGGCCGCCTGTAGCTCGGGCACCATGACCGTGCCCAGATAACCCTGATGTCCGGTGACCAGTACGCGCATGCTCATACCCCTCCGAAAGTGATGGTCGCCTTGTCGAGCAGGAAGCCCTCGGCATGGCGCGCCCGGCACTGCACACCGCGCAGCCGGGTCAGTCCCAGAAAGGACTCTTCGTCGAACCAGTCCCGATCTCGTTGGGACGGATAGTGTTTCATCAGCAGTTCCGCCTTGCGTTCGGCAATGCCCTCGGGCAGCGGATGGAACACCGTGGGTCGCGGCGTATCGGTCTCCCATTTGAGGATTTCGTAGCCGAGCACCAGCTGATCCCGGAACTCGGTGGGGGTCAGCTCGGCCACCAGCCGGTGATCCTGATGCGCGTCACCGCGATGCGGTGCGAAGACCAGATCCGCGGCACCGTCGCGCCGCAGCGCCGCCACCGCCTCCTTGGCGCGTGCCCAGTGCGCGGGTGCGTAGCCGTCGGGGATATCCAGGATCCGCAGCTCCAATTCGGCTCCCGGACAGAAGGCTTCGAGCGCTCGCTGTTCCTCCTGGACGCGCTCGGTTCCCGCGCCGGTGAGCACCAGCGCCCGAACCCGCAGTCCCGGAACGGTATTCGCCAAAGTCAGCAGGGTCCCGCCCAATCCGATGGCCAGATCGTCGCAGTGTGCGGCGAGCAGCGCGATCTCCCGCACCGCCCCGGTGTCGAGTCGGATCATGCGCGCGGCTGCTCCCACACCATCCAGGGCCGATCGCCCTGCATATATCCGGAGTCGAGTTCGGCGCGCTCCTTGAAGGTGTCCGCGGGTTTCCAGAACCCGTGATGCTGATACCCGAACAGCCGTCCCTGCGCCGCGAGCGCCCCGCAGGCGTCCTCGACCAGATCACCACCCGGCGGCAGATGATCGAAGATTTCCTGGGTGAGAACGAAGTAGCCGCCATTCTCCCAGATCGGCAATTGCGAGACCGGCGTGATGTTCTTGACCTCACCGGCGGCGTTCACATCCACGCAGTGGAACGAGGATTGCGGCGGCACGATCATCATGGAGGCCGCGGCCTTGGACGCCTGGAAGTCCTGGATCACCCGATCCAGCGGGGCGTCGGTGAGCACATCGGCGTAGTTGGCCAGGAAGTACGGTTCGCCGTCGAGATGGCCGCGCACCCGGCGTAGTCGCTCGCCGATGGGCGACTCCACCCCGGTGTCCACGAAGGTGATGGTCCAGTCGCTGATATCGGATTGCAGCAGTTCGACTTTCCCGCCGCGGATCACGAAGTCGTTGGAGACCGACTCCTGATAGGTGAGGAAGAAGTTCTTGATGTGCGCGGCCCCATACCCCAGGCACAGGATGAAGTCCTTATGCCCGAAGTGCGCGTAGTACCGCATGACATGCCAGATGAGCGGGCGCGGCCCGACCATCTGCATGGGCTTGGGGATCATATCCTCGGTGCCGTTGCGCATGCGCATGCCGTAGCCGCCGCAGAACAGGACAACCTTCATTTCGCCGGCCTCTCAGCGTGGTGGAGGGTGGGAAGCGGGTACACGATCTCGCCGCCCCGGTCGGTCACCGGGCGCAGTTGTGCGGTGAGCTCGGCCTCGAGATTCCAGGGCAGCACCAGCACCACATCGGGCCGGTCCTGATCGATGCGTTCGGGCGGATGGATGGGAATGCGCGTGCCCGGGGTGAATCGCCCATGCTTGTACGGGTTCCGGTCCACGGTGTACGCGAGCAGGTCGGTGCGGATACCGCAGTAGTTGAGCAGGGTGTTGCCCTTGCCGGGCGCGCCGTAGCCGACGACCGTCTTACCGTCCGCCTTGGCCTGGAGCAGGAAGCGCAGCAGCTCCTGGCGCACCGATTCGGCGCGCGGGCGCAGCGCGAGATAGCCTGCCACGTCGTGTAATCCGGCCTCGGCCTCGAGGCGAAGTACGTTTTCGACCCGTTCGCCCGGTTCGGCAACCGCCTCGGGTCGCGCCCAGATGCGTAGCGAGCCACCGTGTGTGGGCAGCAGTTCCACATCCACCACGGTGAGACCCGCCGTGGCGAGGGCTCGCTGTGCGGACAGCACCGTGTAATACTGGAAGTGTTCGTGATAGATGGTGTCGAATTGTCCGAGCGCCACCAGGTTCAGCGCGTGGTGCACCTCGATGCAGAGCCAGCCGTCGTCGGCCAGCAGCACCCGCAGCGATCGGGTGAATCCCAGCAGGTCCGGGATGTGCGCATAGACATTGTTGGCCACGACGAGATCGGCGGGCCCGTGTTCGGCCAGCACCCGCGCTGCGACTTCCTCGTCCAGGAAGGCGGTTTCGGTCGGAACGCCCTTTTCCCGCGCTGCCGCACCGACATTCACCGACGGTTCGATTCCCAGGCATGGGATGCCCGCCGCCACAGCGTGTTGTAGCAGGTAGCCGTCATTGCTGGCGACTTCGATCAGGAATGAGCCGCTGTCGAGCCCGAGCCGGTGTGTAGCCTCCTCTACGAACAGCTTGGCGTGTTGCACCCAACTGTCCGAAAAGGAGGAGAAATAGGCGTATTCGGTAAATGTCTCCGCGGGTGTGATGAGCGCCGGAATCTGTAGCAGCAAACAGTTCTCGCAGATCCGCAGATGCAGCGGAAAGGTGGGTTCGGGCTGGTCCAGCTCCTGCGCGGTGAGGAATTTCTCGCACGGCGGCGTCGCACCAAGATCGAGAACACTCACCAGAGCACTGGCGGAACACAGACGGCATTGCACGCGAAATCCCCACCTTTCACCGAGACCGGGCCCGGCGGTGAGCCGGGCTGCACTGAGGTCGGCTCGATCCGGCCTTACGTTACAACAGGTTTGGCGTTCGTCGCCGGGCTCCGGTTGTGACCGCAGGCATCCGGGAGGTGGAATTCTGCGAGTCGCAGAACGGGGTATCCGGTTCGCTGCCGGACGAGTCTTGCAATTCGAGGATTCAATGCTTTCCGGCTACTTCCCGGAAACATTGGCGGCCCGTAGTTTTCGGTGTCGCGGCTGTTCCCGGTGTGTAACATTCGGCTTCTTACCACCGAAAAAGTCGGCATCCCCTGCGGTACGGCGGGGACCGATATCAGCCCGTTTCGTGGAACTGATCAGTGGGGATCGGAACCGAGTTCTCCCGTGGGGGAGGTGCGTTCGTCCATGAGTTTCGAGATTTCCGCTGGTCGTCTCGTGCGCGGCGGCCGGTTCGCCAGACCGGCGCCACGTACGGATCACGAACGGCGACAGCGTGATTACGCCCGCAGGGTGGGGGCGACCGATCTCGCCGTACTCGGCGTCGCCGTGGCGATCGCGCAGGCCGGTTGCGCGGGCGGAGCCGCCGGTGTGCTGCCGATGGGCCTGAGCTACACCGCGCTCTCGGTATTGCTGATCGCTGCCTGGAGTGCGGCGCTGGCCCTGACCGGCACCCGGGCGCTGCGCGCGCTCGGCGCCGAGGAGTCCCGGCAGGTGATCACGGTGTCGCTCAAGCTCTTCGGTGCCGTCGCCATCATCTCCATGCTGCTCTGCCTGGGCATATCGCGAAGCTACCTGATTGTCGCGCTGCTGCTGGGCGGCTGTGGGCTCCTGGGCGAACGGGCGCTGTGGCGCCGCTGGGTGGCGCGGCAGCGGGCGCGCGGTGGGTATCGCGCGGCACTGCTGGTGGTCGGCAATCCCGAAGCGGCACAGGCCATGGCGGCGACTTTCGCGCGCGATCCGGGGCAGGGGTACCAGGTCATCGGCGTCTGCACCGGCGACGGCGGTCCGCGCACGGTGCTCGCGGTGGTGCGGGCCACCGGGGCCGAGGCCGTGGCGATCACCCGCACCGATTCCCTGGAGCTCGACGATTTCCGAAGCCTGGCTTGGGAATTGGACGAACTGGGCATCGAACTGCTGGTGATGCCGAGCCTGGTCGGGATCGCCGGCACCCGGATCACCCATCGGATCGTGGCGGATATGCCGGTGCTCCAGGTCGCGAAGCCGCGCTACGGGCGCGCCAGGTCGATGCGCAAGAGCGCCTTCGACTTCTGTTTCGCGCTGATCGCCCTGGCCGCCGTCGCGCCGCTGCTGCTGGCCATCGCGGTGGCGATCAAGGCCACCAGCAGCGGACCGGTGTTCTACCGCTCCGAGCGCATCGGCCGGGACGGCCGACCATTCCGCATGTTCAAGTTCCGGAGCATGTACGTCGAGCCCGGCGTGCATATCGACGCGCTGCTCGAACCCGGTGAGGATCCGCGAATGACACCGGTGGGCAGGGTGATCCGCCGGTATCGGCTCGACGAGCTGCCCCAGTTCCTCAATGTGCTGCGCGGGGAGATGGGCATTGTCGGCCCGCGCCCGCAGGTGCGACTCCCCGGGGATCCGGCGGTCGGCGAGGCGGGCGGCGGACTGCTGATGCGACCCGGCGTGACCGGGTTGTGGCCGGTGCGCGGTCGCTCCTACCTGACCCCGGAAGACGCCATGCGCCTGGACCTTTCGTACGTGGAGAACTGGTCGGCCCTGCTGGATCTGCTCATGATCGTCAAGACCATCGGCGCGGTGAGCCGGGGCCGGGCGCTATAGCGGCGCGAGGGCCGCCTCGTTCTTGGCCGCGGTGAAGCCGTCGTGGTACACCACGCCCGGTGCGTCGATGGCGGGATCGCGATAGTAGCCCTGTTTGAAGTAGGTGCCGCCGCCGCGCGGCATGAGAGTGCGGACCATACAGCGGGTTTGGCCCGCGCACGGCGCGTCGCCGAAGACCTGCGGCACCCCGCCGATCCAGAGTTCGATGAAGCCGACCTCATCGTGCACCGACCACTTCACATGCATTTTGATATCGATCCAGGAGTCGGTGACGATCTCCGCGCTCCACGGTGTGAAGGTGGGGCCGGGGTGGCCGGGAGCGTCGTAGGTGGAGACCACCACGCCCCAGCGGTTCATCCCCACATTGGTGGGTCCCGAGGCCACGGCCAGCGGCGGCGGACCGTCCTCGTCGGCATGCCATTGCGACAGTACGGTCCAGCCCCGATCGGCGGGGAAGCCCGCGCCGAAGCGGGTGCTCCACTGGTACCAGCGGTCGTCGCCCTCATCGGAGCGGGTGGCCTCCTCACCGCTCACCTCGGCGCGGTCGCCGCAACAGAGGTTGGCGGGCATATCACCCTGGTGCACTTCGAATCTGGCGGCGTAGCGACCCTGCCGGACCACCGCCGACTCGACCTCCATACGGCTGGTCGGATTGTGGTAACTGGTGCAGGGCTCACTGCGCACCAGCACGTTCTGACAGTTCGCCCACTGGTCGAAATTGCCGGTCTCGAAGTCGCCGACGAAGCGGTCCGCCACCAGGGGCTCGGCAACGGTCGTGGTGACGGTGGGGGACAGGGGGGTGACCTCGGAGTCGGCGCAGCCCGCGAGCAGGGAGAGCAGCACGATGCCGAGAGCGCGGGCCAACCACAACGAGCTACTCCTGTGTTCGGCGACGCCAGGCGGCGTCGGTCAAGGACTCGAACCAGGCTACAGTGCTGGTCAAGCCCTGGTCGAAGTCCGTGAGCGGTTGGTAGCCAATGGCATTGAGCCGGGAGATGTCCACCACCAGCTTCTCCGGATCGCCGGGCCGATTGCTGCCGCTGTAGTCGAATTCGGGGGTGAGCCCGGTAATGGCGCAGAGCGTTTTGGCGAGCTGATCGATGGTGTACTCGCGGCCCGCGCCCACGTTGTAGACCTCCCCGCGCAGTGGCGCGTTCGCCGCCACGATCATGACCGAGCGCGCGGCATCGCCGACGAAGAGGAAATCGCGCACCTGGGTGCCGTCCCCGTGGATGAAGAGCCGTTCCCGATCGCGATCCAGTTTGGCCAGCAGATCGAAGACCACCTGTTTGCGCTGGCGCGGCCCGAAGGCCGAGAAGAACCGCACCGAGGCCATATTCAGCCCGTACAGCTGGGCGAAGACCGCGAGATAGCGTTCGGCGGCCAGCTTGCCCACCCCGTACGGGGAGATCGGCACGGTGGGATCGTCCTCGCCGATGGGGATGCGCACCGAATTGCCGTAGACGGCGGCGCTGGAGGCGAAGACCAGGCGGCCCGGCCAGTTCCGCGCGCGCAGCGCGTCCAGCAGCCGGAAGGTGGTCTGGAAGTTGAGTTCACAGTCGAAGGCCGGATCCTCCACCGACGGTGGGACGTAGGCGTTGGCGGCCAGGTGCAGGATCACCTCGGCGGGATGGTCGGTGAGGTACTCCTGCCAGTCGATCTGCCGAATGTCCTTCTCGTGCAGGGCGATCGCGTCGGCGACGGCGCTGAGATTCTCGCGGCTGCCGGAGGTCAGATCGTCCAGCACGCTCACCTCCGCCCCGGCCGCGACGAGTAGTTCGACCAGATGCGATCCGATGAATCCGGCCCCGCCGGTCACCAATACCTTCGCGCCGGTCCAGTTCAGGTCCTGCTGTGCTGCGGTCACGGTCTCTCCCCGTTGGGTATTCGACGTCCTCTACATCCCGGCGACGCGGAGATATGTTTCGACCGTCCGGCGCGCCACCGCGTCCGGCTCGAATTTCTCCAGGGCTCTGGCATGCCCGCGGCGGCCGAGATCCAATGCCAGTTCCTGATTTTCGAGCAGTTCGACCATGCGCACGGCGAACGCGCCGACATCGTCCGGATCGACCAGATAACCGTTCACGCCCTCGGTCACCATCTCCGGAATGCCGCCCACGCGCGAGGAGATGACCGGCTTCCCGGCGGCCATGGCCTGGGCCAGAATGGTCGGTGAGGTCTCCTCCCGGGAGAAGAGCACCACCGCGCGGGCCGCGGCGATCTCCGCGCGCAGCCGGTCATTGTCGACCATGCCGGTGAATTCGATCTGCTCGTCCAACCCGAGCTCGGCGGCGTGTGCGCGAATGGCGGCGGCGTAGCCCGGATCCGGCTGCGGGCCGACCATGATCAGGCGCGCCTCCGGAACCTGTTGCACCGCAAGGGCGAAGGCGGTGAGCAGGCCCTCGGGATTCTTGCGCGGGGACAGCACCCCGGCGAACAGCAGCCGCGGTTCGGTCTCGGCCGACGGCGCGAGCGCGAAGAATTCCGGAGCGGTCGGATTGGGAATGCTGATGTGCTCGCCGTGCACCATGCCGGTGAGGGCCTCGGCGTCGTAGTCGGAGATGGAGATGACGACCTTGGCGCGGCGCAGCACCCGGCGCACCATGGCCTCGACCAGGTGGACCCGAATGCGTTCCTTGATGCTTACGCGCGCTTGGAGTTTCGTCTCCAGGTGCACCAGGCCGTGCACGGTCACGATGGCGTTGGGGCTGATCTGGGTGGCGATATCGCCGCGCACCCCGATCTCCTGGGCGTGCACCACATCCGGGGCGAGTTCGGCGATGATCCTGCGCGCCCGGCGCACATCGAGATACGAACCGGTGGCCACGCCCAGCCGGCGCTGTCCGAGCAGATAGCGGATCTCCACCTTCGGTCCCTCGCGGCGGGTGGGCACCGGCGCTTCTCCGGTGTGGAAGCGCAGCACGGTCAGGGTGTCGATCTCGTCCCGGGCGGCGAGCGCGGGAACCAGTGTGCTGGTGACGGATTCGATTCCGCCCACGATTCGGCCGGGTTCCAGCGGATAGGTCGCGATCATGACAACGTTCAGGCCCACGTGTGCTCCTCGATGCGTCACCGCCACAGCCGTCCCCCGCAGACCTGGGCTACGCGCACTCTATATCGCGGCCCACAGTTCGACATCGCGAAAACGACCGTCCGGGCCGACCCGGGCGCCGGTGAGCACGCCCTCGCGGTGCAGCCCGGCCGCCTCGGCAATGGCGGGTAGATGGGTGGCGGCGGGATCCAGAAAGGCTTCCACGCGGTCCAGGCGCAGCTCATCGCGGGTGTAGTCGATCAGCAGCTGGAGGGCGGTGGCCGCCGCCTTGGTATCGGCGGGGTCCGGGGAGAGTTCGAGGGTGAGGCGCGGATGCGGCCCGGCGGTGTCGACGAGCAGATTGCCGAGGGGTCGGCGCGCGGCGGTGATCTCGTAGCGGGTGCTGGCAGCGCGGCGAGATCGTAAGCGGGACTGGTGTTTCCGCAGGGATATCGGATGGTTGCCGGTGTCGTGGGTGTAGAGCCCGTCCGGGAGGGCGAGTGTGTTCGCGGGGTCGCGGCGCAGCGGTGCGCCGAGGTAGTACCGCGCGGCGATGAGGAGCACCGACAGCGGCGCGGCGGTGCGCACGGCGCGCCAGTGCTCGGCCATTCGGCTGAACGCGGACGGCGGATGCACCGAAATCCGTTCGGTGGCAGTGCCGGAGGCAATGAGAGCCGTCACATACCCACCGGTTGGCGCCGTGTCCGCGGTGACCGCCCACAGCTCATGATCACGCGGCTGCCCGCCCACGCTCAGGGCGCGAATCATGACCGCCTCCAGGGACATTCCACCCCGCGCGCTCGCCCCGCGCGCCGAATGGTTGCCGACGCACACCGGCGCGGTGATCCGATGCAGGCCGAGCGCCTGGAAGCCGAAGTCGGTGGTGAGCGCGCCCGCCACCGTGCCGACCCCGTGTCCGGCCCGCCGCGAATCCAGCCAAATGCCCAGCTCGGCACTGTGATTGCGGGGATCGATGGGCGCCAGGGTGCACTGACCCGCGAAGTCCCCGTCGACCAGCACGCTCAGCTGGACCGCGCGACCGGCCGCCCGGGCCCGCCGCTGCCGCAGGAATTCTCGTATCCACCAGGACCGGGAGTGACGTTGTTCCCAGCTCAATGCCGAAGAGGTCCAATACGGTTCGATGAGTTCGCGGTCGCGCAGGCGGATGGCGCGCCAGTCCTGGAAATCCGATAGCGCGGTGGTGCGCAGCGCGACCCGATGCCCGGCGACCAGGACCGGGCCGAGCTCGATGCGTCCGCGGGCGGACCCGGTGACCGCGGCGAGTGGCGGCATGTCCTCGACGCTACCGGAGAATCTCGCGCGGGGGTGTCGCGTGGCGGTGAATCCGCTGCGCATGGGGGTGCGAAGACTTGCAAAGCGGTTGTGGGTGTGGCTAATTGAGATACTGTTGCAGTGCAATCGGAGCCGAACGCAAGGTACGGCACGGGTGCGTGGCCGGGGGAGGTCGAAGATGGGAACCGGACTGCCGTGCGGGGGATCCGGGCACCGGGTCCTCATCGAGAACAGCGAGTACTGGCTCCGCAACTACGGCGATATGGCCATGCTCGAGGTGACGGTGCGCCGGGTGCGCGCCCGCTGGCCGCTGGTGCGCATCGGCATCATGACCGAATCGCCCGCACTGGTGGCGGCGTACTTCCCCGGGGCGGTCGGCATCACCGTCGGCGATCGCGATCCCTGGGGCGATCCGGGACCGCGCGAACGGCTGGCCGCGGCACTGGGGCCGGCCGTGGTCGGCCCGGTGGCCATCGGCTGGCTGCGGGCACGAGCCTGGTTGCTGCCCCGAGCGATTCGCGTGCGGAACGCGCTGCGCGACCGGATCGGCGGCCGGGCCGCGGTGCTGGGCGGCGAGACCGGCACCGCCTCGGACGCGGGGCGGCCCGGGGAGTCAGCGGCCAACGGCGACACCATCTCCTTCACGGATCCGGGAACGCCGCCGCGGATCGAGCAGCGCCATCCGGGTGCGGCGCGGGCGGTGCGCGGTGCGTCGCTGGTGCTCGGGCTCGGCGGCGGATACCTCACCGATGCCGATATCCCGCAGGCCGGTCGAGTCTTCGATCTGCTCGAATACGCCTGCGATCGCGGCATTCCCACCGCACTGGTCGGTCAGGGCATCGGCCCGCTGCGCGATCCGCACCTGTCCGCGCGGGCGGCCCGGGTACTGCCGAGACTGCCGCTGCTGGCCCTGCGCGAGCGGCGGCGCGGTCCGGCGCTGCTGGAATCGTTCGGGGTGTCGCCGAGCGCGGTGACCGTAACCGGTGACGACGCGATCGAACTCGCGCGCGATGCCCGCTCGGAAGAGCTGGGCGGGGATATCGGCGTATGCCTGCGGGTGGCGAAATACTCGCCGGTGGCGCGGCGCGCACAGGACGGTGTCGGCATTGCCGTGCGTACGGCGGCGGCCAGGTTCGGGGCGCGACTGGTACCGCTCATCATCGCCGAGACGCCCGGATCACCCGATCGCGCCACCACCGTGCCGCTGGTGCGCGGCAGCGCGAATCCCGCTGCGCCACTGCCGCGATTCGTGCGCCCCGCCGATATCGCCACACAGCTCGCCTCATGCCGGGTATTGGTCACCGGCGCCTACCACCTCGCGGTCTTCGCGCTCAGCCAGGGCATTCCGGTCGTAGGGCTCACCTCCACCGAGTACTACGACGACAAGTTCCTGGGCCTGGACGATATGTTCAAAGGCGGGCTACGCCTGGTGCATTTCGACGATCCCGAATTCGTGCAACGGCTCGGGGCCGCCGTCACCGATGCCTGGGACGATGCCCCGCAGCTGCGGGATGGGCTACGCGCCAGGGCCGACGAGCAGGTGGCGAGCGGTCAGCAGCTCTACGAGCGACTATTCGAGTTGCTCGAACGGACGCACGTCGAGCATGCATAGACACGACGGCGATAATCCGGACCGGGCCTCGATCCGGGCCTACGACCTGATTCTGCGGCATATCCACGATGCCGACACCGTCGAGATCTATCTGCCCACCGCCCTGACCCGCGTGGAGCCGGGTGCGCCGCCCACCCTCGAATCCCTCGGGCGGGGCGGCGAATCCGTTCCCTCCGAGGGCGGTTCGACGTTCACCAAACAGGTCGGCCGGGTCGCCCTCGCCTCCGCGGCGGCGCTGGCCTTCGGTGAATTGGTCTCGTTCGGGCAGACCATCGCGCTGGCGCGGTTGCTGAGCCCGGCCGAGGTGGGCGTTTTCGCGGCGGGCACCGTGCTCACCATGCTGCTGACCACCTTCGTCGAGGGCGGGCTCAGATCCGGTCTGGTGCAACGCGAGACGGAGGTGGCGGACACCGCCGAAACCGTCTTCCGCGCCTCGCTGGTCAACGGCCTGGCGATGACGCTCGGCGCGCTGGCCGCCGCGCCCGTCATCGGCATGGTCTTCCACAATCGCACCATCGGGCTGATCGCGGCGACGACCTCCGGCTTCCTGCTCATCTTCGCGCTGACCAATGTGCCCGAAGCCCTGCTGCAACGCGATTTCAGCGTCAAGCGCCGCATCATTGTCGGCCCGGCGGTCTCGGTGAGCTTCGCCGTCGTCTCGGTGGCGCTGGCCGCCTGCGGATTCGGCGTCTGGAGCATGGTCATCGGCAGTTATGCCTCCTATGTGGTCTGGGTGATCACGGTGTGGTGGCTGGCCCGGTGGCGGCCCGGGCGCGGGCGGGCGTCGATCCGGCTGTGGCGCGAGCTGGCCCGCTACGGCTCACCGGTGGTGGTGAACATGCTGGGCGCGCGGGTGCAGAGCACCGTGGAGGCCGCGGTGGTCGGGCGCGGCCTCAGTTCGGCGGCGCTCGGGCACTACCGGTACGGGCAGCGGATCGCGCAGATTCCGGTGCGGTTCATTGTGGAAGTCGGTGCGTTCTCGCTGTTTCCGGCCTTCGCGCGGATCGCCGAGGAGCGGGACCCCGGCCGGATGGAGGCCGCGTATCTGCGGGCCATCCGGCTCACCACGGTGGGCGCGGCGGCGCTGTCCGGACTGATCGTCGCGCTCGGCGAACCGGCGGTGGTGGTGGTCTTCGGCGAACGCTGGCGCGAGGCCGGTGCGCTGCTGGTGGCCATGGCCGGGCTCGGTATCGGCAAAGCCTGGATGAGCGTGAGCGAGGAGGCCATCAAGGGTGTGGGCCGGACCAAACTCCTGAACTGGCAGACCGCGACCGAGATCGTGCTCGGTATCGGGTTACTGCTGGTGCTGGTCAAATACTTCGGCCTGGTCGGGGTCGGGCTGGCCACCTCCGGGACCATGCTGGCCGTCGCCGTCCTGGTGACGACCTTGGCCCGATCGGTCATGGGCATCTCACCGACCGCGCTGCTGCGCGCGGTCGGACCGCCATTGCCCGCAGCGGTGCTGGCGCTGGTCGCCACCTGGTGCCTGGAACATCAGGTGCTGCACGCGGATACGCGGCCACTGCTGCTCGCGCTCGGGATGCTCATCCTGGACACGGTCGCCTTCACGGTGATCTATCTGCTGGCGCTGTGGGCGCTCGCGCCGGAGGTGGTCCGCGGCTTCGCGCGCCTGGCCGCTCGACTGGCGCCACGCCGGGGACGTAACGACGTCGAGGGGACCGCGATACCCAGGAACGCGGAGCCCGATCCTTCGAGGGAGACGAATTGAACAGCGCCGCAAGAGTTCACGGGCAGCGGATCTGGCACCGCAAATGGCTGGTGCTGGCGATCACGGTGCTGGCGGTCGCGCTCGGATTCGTGAGTACGCTCGGCGCGCAGCCCGCGTACACCGGCCGGGTGGCCATGACGGTCGGCTCACCGAACCGCGCCCCCGATCAGGACGCGGTGCTGTCGGTGGGTTATGCGACGTACTTCGCCGATCCGGCGTACCAGGCCAAGCTCAAATCCAGTGCGGGGCTGCCCGGCGGGGTGACCCTGACGGCCAGAACGGTGGCCTCGAGTCCCATCCTCTATATCGAGGCGACGGCCGACTCACCGCGGCAGGCCCAGGACGCGGCGACCAAGGCGGGCACCGCCTTTCGCGATGAGATCAACGCCCGGCTGCGCGCCGCCCAGGACGCCGCCATCGCGGCCGTGCGCAAGCCGTTCGATGACATTCGCGCCGCCAACGGCGTGGTCAGCGATGTGTCGCTGAGCCAGATGCAGGATCAGATCAATCGCATCAACGCCGACACCTCGAACAAGCTGATCGATCTGCAATTGGCCTCGGAGGTGGTGCGCAAGGATCCGGCGCGCTGGCCCGCGCTGCTGTCGTACGGAGTCGGCGGTCTGCTCATCGGCTGCCTGGTCGCCCTGGTGCTCGGGGTGGTGTCGCGGCGCTTGCGCACCGCCGACGACCTCGAGCAGAAGGTGGGCGTGACCGCACTCGCCGTGGTGCCGGGTGAGTCGGAGAAGTATGCGGCGGAACGGGATCGGGCGCTCAAACAGGTGGTGACCGCCGTCGGACTGACCGCACCCGCCGAACGCGCGGCGGTGGCCGTGGTCGCCCCCGAAGCGGGCGCGGGCGTGGAGATCGTGGCCCGCGCGATCGCCGATGAGCGCGCGCGGCAGGGGGTGCGCACCATTCTGGTGCACGCGGATCTGCGCAGGCCCAGCGGTACCGGGGTGGCCGAAATCCTCGCCGGACGCGCCGATCTCGGTAAGGTGCTGATCCAGACCCGGAATCCGTATCTGCGCGAACTGCTACCGGGCAGCACCGGCGATGATCCGTTCACCACGCTCAGCCGGGAGCGATTCACCCGCCTGCTGACCCACCTGCACGAGCGTGCCGATCTGGTGGTGGTGATCGCGCCACCGCTGCTGGATGCCGTTGAGGCACAGGTGATCACGGCCACCGCCGGACTCACGGTACTGGTCTGTGAGCGTGGCGCGACCAGGTCCGGCCCCGCCCGGCGGGCACACCGCCTGCTCGAGGCGGTCGACACCACCGTGCTGGGCGCTGTCCTGATCGACGCTCCGGTAAGGACCGGCGATGACGCCGCACCCGCCCCGGCGCGCGCGGCGGCCCCGGGCGAGCGGGTGTTCACCCCCGCGCGCGGACCCGAATAGCGCGGGCGGAGATGAAACGACAACGGGCGCTGTGGGTATCGACGAGCATGTCCACGCGCGGCGGCGTGGCCACCTTCGTCCGGGAAATGCGCGCGACGCCGATCTGGACCGACTGGGATATTCGGCACGTGGCCACCCATCGCGACGGCGGCATCGGAACCAAACTGGTGGTGTACGCGCGGGCGGTGTTCGTCTACCTGTATTGGCTGGCGGTGCACCGGCCCGCACTCGTGCACCTGCACCTGTCCTCGTACGGCAGTTTTCCGCGCAAGTACCTGTTCGAGTTGATCGCGCGGGCCGCGCGCAAACCCGTTGTGCTGCATGTGCACGGCTCCGATTTCAGCGTCTTCTACGACGAAGCGCCGGGCCTGCTGCGGGCCGCCATCCGGGACGCCCTGCGCGGTGCGGCCGTGGTGGTCGCGCTCGGTGAACCGTGGGCGGCGGCGCTGCGCGATATCGCGCCGAGTGCGCGGATCATCGTGGTGTCCAATGCGATCCGGCCCGCGGCGCAGGTGGAGCAGAACTCGGGCGCACCGGTGCAGGTGCTGTTCCTGGGGGAGATCGGGGAGCGCAAGGGCGCCTTCACCCTGCTCGAAGCCTGGCAGCGGATGGTGCTGTCGGCCGGTGAGACCGCGGCGCGATTGATCATCGCGGGCGACGGCGCGGTGGAACGGGCCCGGAAAATGGTCGCCGACCTCGGTATCGACACCAGTGTGGAGGTCACCGGATGGATTGGCCCGCAGGAAATTCCGGAGCTGCTCGCCGCCTCGCAGGTGCTGGTGCTGCCCTCGCACCGGGAGGGTCAGCCGATGGCGATCCTGGAGGCCATGGCACGCGGTCTGTGCGTGGTCACCTGCCCGGTCGGCGGTATCCCGGATCTGATCGACGACGGGTGCGGGCTCATGGTGCCGCCCGGTGCGGTGGAACCGCTCGCCGAGGCGCTGGGCCGGGTGGTGCGCGATACCGAACTGCGCGGCCGACTGGGCGCGGCCGCGCTGCGACGGGTGCGCGACCGGTTCGATATCGCCGTCGTCTGCCGCCGCTTCGACGGCATCTACCGGGAGGTGGTGCGATGAACACCGCGATGAACACCGGGACACGCCAGCCGATTCGAGTGCTGTACGTGGTCCCGGATCTGCGCGTCGGCGGAGCCGAACGGCATGTCACCACCCTGCTGCCCGCACTGGATCGGACGCGCTTCGCCCCCTCGGTCATCTGTATCGGCGAAGAAGGGGAGTTGTTCGCCCACCTCACCGCCGCCGGTGTGCCCGCGCGGGCACTGCATCGCAGCAAACGGCAGGCGGGTCCGGCACTGCGGGATCTGGTGCGGGCCATGCGGGCACAGCGCCCGGATGTGGTGATCACCCGCGGCTACAACGCCGAGGCGCTCGGCCGGATCGCGGCGTGGCGTGCGGGCGTGCCGAATGCCATTGTCTGGGTGCACAACTACGGCGATATCGAGCCGCGCGGGCGGTTCCGGACCGCGGTGGATCGGATTCTGGACCGGCGCACCGCGGCGTATTTCGGCGTGGCGCGTGCCCAGATCCGGTACATGGCAGCTGATCTCGGATATCCGGAGTCCAAGATCAAGGTGATCTACAACGGGGTCGACCCGTCCGCCTTCGAGATCGCCGATGGTCGCGCCGCCGTGGCGGAAGCGGGGATCGGTCCGGATGATCTCGTAGTCGGAATCATCGCGGCGCTGCGCCCGGAGAAGGATCACGCCACCTTCCTGGAAGCGGCCCGCCTGGTCGCCGAAAAGCTCCCCGCGGCAAAGTTTCTCATTGTCGGCGACGGCCCGATGCGCGCTGCGATCGAGGCGCGGGTCGCGGCCTCCGCGCTCGGCGACCGAGTCGTCATGGCGGGCAATCGCCCCGATATCGCGACCCTGCTGCGCGCCCTGGACGTCTTCGTCCTGAGCAGCTACAGCGTCGAATGCTTCCCCATGGCTCTGCTCGAAGCCATGGCCGCCGCGCGCCCGGCGGTCTGCACGGCGGTGGGCGGCATTCCCGAGATGATCGCCGACGGTGAGACGGGATACCTTGTCCCGCCGCGCGATCCGGCAGAACTGGCACGACGGCTCATCGAGGTGCTGTCCGATACCCCGGCCCGCAAGCGCATGGGCCTGGCGGCGCGCGCTCGCGTCGAGATGAATTTCACCCTGAAATCGAGCATTGCGGTCGCGGAGCAGGCACTGGAAGAGGTCGTGAACAGGTGAGCGGACACATTCTGATCCTGGTGGAGAATCTCTCGGTGCCGTTCGACCGGCGGGTCTGGCAGGAGAGCCGGGCGCTGGTCGACGCGGGCCACCGGGTCACGGTCATCTGCCCCATGGGCGGTAAACAGGACCGGGAACCCGAGGTGACCATCGACGGCGTGCGCATCCTGCGGTATCCGCTGCGCGCAGCCACCGGCGGACCCGCCGGCTATCTGCGGGAATACTCACTCGCACTGTGGCATACGCTGCGCCTGGCGTGGCGGGTGCGGCGCGAGGGGCCGATCGATGTGGTGCAGGCGTGCAATCCGCCGGATCTGCTGTTCCTGATCGCGCTGGTGCTGCGGGTCGGCGGGACACGATTCGTCTTCGATCACCACGACCTGGTGCCCGAGCTGTTCCTGTCCCGATTCGGCGGCGCCGGACCGCTCTACCGGGTGTCGAAGCTGCTCGAACGGGTGACCTTCGCCTGCGCGGACGCGGTCATCTCCACCAATGAGAGCTATCGGCAGGTCGCCATCACCCGCGGCCGGATGGCCCCGGACCTGGTGACGGTGGTGCGCAGCGCACCGGACCTGTCGAAGTTCATCGCGCGCGCACCGGATCCCGAGCTCAAGCGCGGAAAGACCTATCTCGGTGCGTATCTCGGCGTCATGGGTCCGCAGGACGGTGTCGACTACGCCCTGCGCGCGATAGCGCTGCTGCGAGACAAGCTGGGGCGCACCGATATCCATTTCATTTTCATGGGCAGCGGTGACGCCTTCGATGATCTGGTCGCGCTGTCCGGGGAACTCGGGCTCGGGGATCTCGTCGAGTTCACCGGCCGGGTATCGGACGAATTCCTCCAGACCTGCCTATCCACCGCGGATATCTGCCTGTCCCCGGACCCGCGCAATCCCCTCAATGACGTCTCCACCATGAACAAGGTCGTGGAGTACATGGCCATGTCCCGGCCGCTGGTCTCCTTCGACCTCACCGAGGCGCGCGTTTCGGCGGGCGCGGCCGCGGTATACGTGGCCGACAATGACGAACTCGGTTTCGCCGAGGCCATTGCCGAACTCCTGGACGATCCGGCCCGCCGCGACCGCATGGGCAGCCTCGGTCGCGCCCGGGTGGAACGCGAATTGTCCTGGGACACTTCGCGAAAAAACCTCGTCGACTTCTACGCGAGAGTCTTGCGCGCCCGCAATGCCGCTCGATGATCCGCACCGGCGGCCAAGGGATCGACGATCGGGCGTTTCGATGCCCGATCGGCCGCGCCGACCGCCGCGCCCACCAGGGCGAAGACCATGGCACTGGGATAGTCGAAGAGTCGTAGATCCACGAAGAGCCCGCCCAGCACCAGCGACATGAACGCCGTGAGCGCGATGAAGGCGAGCGGGCGGCCCATCAGACCGTCGGCGGGCAGTCGGAAATATGCGATGAGCAGGCGGCGCGCCAGCAGTACCAGCACGGTCAGCCACAGCAGCAGTCCGACGATGCCGAGCTCGGCCAGAATGCCGAGTTCGGTCTCGTGCGCGGGAATGCCGAGCCCGCGCTCCCACGGTGTGCTCGGCGAATACTGCTGGTGCCGATAGGTATTCACCGAGACGAAGCGGCCGAGCCCCCACCCGCTGAACGGCTTCCGCAGGAACGCCCACACCGCGGTGGCATCGGCATTGAGCCGGTCGTACACCTCATTGGTGGAGGCGACACCGCCCGCCTTGCGATCGGAACTGGTGAAGGTGGACCAGTTCAACGCGATGATCATCACGGTGCCGAGTGCGGTCACCACGAAACCGATGCGATATCCCCTACCCAGCACGATGCCCGCCAGCACCACCACCGCGAAATCCAGCCAGATGGACCGGGTATGGGTGAGGAAGACCGAATACGCGCACGCCGCCGCGATCACCGCGAGCGACAGCTGCTGCCAGCGCGGCCGCTGCTCGGTGCCGAGCAGCACCAGGGCGAGCACATAGCCCACGATGAGAATCAGCCCGTTCACCTCGGGCTGATTCGGCAGTCCCACCGCGCGCTCGGTCCAGGCCGGGGCCAGCACAATGTACTTCGGCCACACCAGCGCCTTGGGGCCGTGGAATTGCAGGATGCTCACCCAGGCCGAGTACGCGCTGCACGTCAGCAGCGTGGTGATGAGAATCCCGACGGCGCGGCGGGTATCGAAGATCATCCGCGACACCAGATACATGGCGAACGGAATCCCGGTGCCGATGATCAGATACCGCCACAGGTCCAGCATGACGCCGGTGAGCGGATACAGAATCGGCTTGTACTCGTGCGGTTGCAGAATCGAATCGATATTCCACAGCAGGTACAGCCCCATGGCGCACTCCAGCGCGCCGAGGGAGACCCGGCGCTCGGGATGCCCGCGCACCCACGCCAGGGTGGCGATCAGGACACCGCCGAACGCCAGAATGAACGGATCGGTGGTGGGCAGGATCTTCGGAATGGCCGGGCGCAGAAAGGTCGCCACCATCAGGAACACGAAAGCCCAGCGCGGATCGCGCAATCCGATCACCACGAGCACCGCGGCGATACCGCCCGCCGCCGCCACGGTGCCGACACCGCCCGGGGCCTTGGGCGAGACCGCGAGCACGGCTCCGAAGCCGACGATCAGCGTGGCCGCCAGGACCGCGAATTGCGTCAGCCGGTCCACACTCGGGAACCGGAACGTCATGGGGCGGTCCGGGATTCGGCCGGTCGGCGCAGGCGCTGCCAGATCGGCGGATCCGGCTCCACGGTATCGACGAAGAGCGCGCCCATCACCTGCGCACCCACCTGATTCACCGCCCGTACCGCCTCCTCGACATCGCGCACCCGGCTGTTGCCGCGCTCGATGACGAGCAAGGTCTGATCCGCGATATCGGCGACAATCTGGGACTCGGGCGCGGTGCTGATCGGCGGCACCGCGATGATCACCAAATCGGCTGCCGCACCGGCGGTTCGGAACAGCTCGCGTACGCGGTCACGGTCGAAGAGCGGATAGGGATCGGCCGCGGTCTCGCCTGAGGCGATCTCGGTGAAACCCTCGAAACCGGTGGTCTTCACCAGATCGCGCACATCGCCGACCAGTCCGCGCAGGTATTCCGCCACGCCCCACTGGCGCGGCCCGTAATCGGCGGTGCGCAGATCGGCATTGACGAACACCGTGCGCGAGCCCTGCGCCGCGCGCTGTTCGGCAATGGCGCGGGCGATCTGATCGGCACTGCGACCCGTCGAAACCGGTATCACCGCAATGGAAGTGGGGGAGTGCGTGGCCGCGCGCGCCACCAGATTCGACACATGGCGCACCGCCACCTCGCGACGGGCCTCCCGCGCCGGGGAGCCGCCGGGCGGAATCACATCGAACGGCCGCACACCGGTCTTCTCCACCACGTCGTAGTCGTTGTACAGCCGTCGCGTCCCCGCACCGGCCATCAGCGCCACCACACAGCCGAGAATGACGCCGCCCACCAGGCCGGTCGCCAGGGTGCGGGTCTTGCCCGGGCCGATGCCCATCGCGCCCGCACCCGATTGCAGAATCGTCAGCCGATTGGCGTCATTGGCATTGAGTTGATCGATCTGCTGCTGCAATTGGATCTGCGCGGTGAAGGCGCTGGGATCGTTGGCCGAGAGCCGATCACCCCACACCCGCAGCATGGCCGCGGTCATATCGGCGGCGGTGGCACTGCGACTGGCATCCAGACGCCCGTTGATGTCATCGATGAACAGCTGCGCGACCTGCGGTGCGGCAGTGGTCGCGGCCGTGGGCGTGGCCGCGATGACCTGGACGTAGAAAAGCGGGCTGGCCGTGACGAATTCGGCCGAGAAGGCGGAGATGCCGGCCGGGAAGCCCTGCTTCTGCCGCAGGCTGGACTGATACGTCGGATCGTTGAGGTAGTAGGTGTAGCCCTGCGCGAGGATCGCGTCCTGGGTCGGCGGCCGGGTGGAGGCCGCCGAGACCAGCACCCGGCTGGTGTAGGTGGTGGTGTGCCCGTGCGCGGTCAGATACGCCCCGAAGGCGGCGACCAGCGCGATGGCCGTCACCAGCCGGCGCCGCTGCCAGATCCGATCGCGCAGTACCACCAGGGTATTGGGTGTGCGGGTAGTCGGCTCGACGGTCATTTGTGATCCACCTCCACCACGATCCGGATCGGATCGGTCAGCGCGGTCACCCGGAACGCGCGCTGCGGGGTGGCCAGGCCGATGAACGCCTGGGTCACCCCGCGCAGCGCGCTGGCGTACCGGACCTCACCGATGGTGCGCAGCTCGGGATCGGTGACGACCGGTGGACCGGAGTAGGGCGGCACCCCCGATTCGAAGGGATTGGCCGCCTCGCGAATGAGCACCTCGATGATCGACTGACCCTGCACCGGGAACTCCGACAGCGTACTGGTATTGGAGACCGCCTGTTTGACGTAGTGCACCGCCCAGCCCGGTACGGCGCTGCCGGTGAACTGGAAGGTGACCCGATCGGTCTTATCGGTCGAGGACAGTGCGATAGTGGTCAGCCCGATGCCCACCGCCGCCGGATCGGGCGTGCGGGTCTTGGGGACGAACTCGTCGACCGGTGCGGCCGTGGTGCTGGGCGACACCGGCCCGGGCGGTGGCGCGGAGCCCCCGCCGCAGGCCGTCACCAGCAGCGGAATCGCCGCCAGCACCGCCATTTTCGCCAATCGCACGGCGACTGCCCCTCTCGTCATGGCTGTAGGCGCTCGGCATGCTCGACCACCGCGGTCTTGAGCTTGCCGCTGCGCGGCCGGGGTAGTCGGTCGAACACCCGCACACCCACCTCCTGACCCGGACCGAACTGCTGCGCCACATTGCGCCGCGCGTGCGCGACGGTCCGCGATTCGCAGAATCCGGTGCCGGGTACCACTCTCAGCTCGAAGACGCCCGGCCGCAACTGGGCGATCTGCGCCTCGCGCAATCCGGTCAGATCGTCGACCACGCTCGAGGGCAGCGGCAGCGGCCGGCCATCGGCGGCGGTGAAGGTGTCCTCCACCCGGCCGTCCACCACGCCCAGCAGCGGAAACGCCCGCCCGCACGGGCACGGGCCCGGCTCGGCGGGGTGCACCTCATCGCCGGTGCGATACCGGAAGAGCGGAAAACCATTGTTCTGCAGGGAGGTTCCGACGATCTCGCAGCGCGAACCCGCCCCCGGCACCGGGAGCAGCTCCACGATCCCGTAGTGCGGGAAGACGTGATACCCGCCCGCCTCACAGGTGCCCGCCATGGCCACCCGCTCGGTCTGCCCGTAGTGATCGACGATCGGCGCGTCGAACACCTCCCGCATGAGGGTGCGCTGCCCCGGGGCCATCAATTCCGAGGAGGTGATGATGGCCCGCACCCGAATCGTGCTGTGGCGATCGCGCAGCAGTGCGGCCAGCAACGCGATGCTCGACGGCCAGCCCTCGATGACATCCGGACGGAACCGGCGAATGTTCTGCTCTATCAACTCGATTCGATCCGGCGTCAGGTGATAGCTGGAGACCAGCAATTGCCGCGCCCCCGGCAGGGCCAGGGTGGGGCCGTGCGTTCCGTCGCTGGCGAATCCGCTACCGCGCAGCACCACCCGGCGCGCATCGGCGGGCAGCCCGAACCAGCTCCACTGCCGCTCCATCGCCGCCAGTTCGAAGATCGAGGAGTGGATCGTCCGATAGCACTCGATCGGCACCCCGGACGTGCCTCCCGAGCGCACCGACCACATCAGTCGCCGCGGCAGCGTGCGGAAGTCATCGGCCCGTTCGGCCAGCTCCTGCCGCGAGATCAACGGCAGCGCGGGCAGGTCCGCCAGGGTGCGGATACTCGCCGGATCCACCCCGCTGGTCCGGAAGTACTCGCGATAGAACGGTGACCGCGTCGCCGCGATCCGCACCAAACCCCGCAAACGTCGTTCCTGAAACTCCTGGAGCGCGGCCGCATCGGCTCCTTCCAGCCGCGCCAGCGTGCGTTCGATCGCCCCGCGACGCGGATGAGCGCGCCGGAGCCGATATTTCACGCCCAAGCCCACGCTCGCCAAAATCATGTACTCAGCAACCCCCCAGCCGGGCCCCCGCGAAGGTTCCGGCCTCGACTTCCTCACCCCCGACCGCGACGTACACGGGGACCGTCGCGCGTTCCACCGCACGATGATAACTCGAACGATTCACGGAATACATTGGTATAAAGCTAAATAGCGGTGGCGACGATCCCTGATGGGGTGCAGATGGACGAGCATGACCGGCCGGCGGCAAACGGACAGGATCGGCGCACGGGGCGGGCGCTGGCGGTGAGTGTCTTCGGGCTCGGATACGTCGGTTGCGTCTCCGCGGCCTGCCTCGCCGCCAGGGGGAACTCGGTGATCGGGGTGGATGTGAATCCGCAGAAGACCGAGTTCATCCGGCAGGGGCGCACCCCCGTCGTGGAGGAGCGCATCGGGGAGGTGATCGCCGAGGTGGTGGCCTCGGGTCGGCTCACCGTCACCGAGAAGGTAGCCGAAGCCGTTGCGGGCAGCGATATCTCGATCGTCTGCGTGGGCACGCCGTCCGCACCCGGGGGCGGGTTGTCCACGGAGTACCTGGAACGGGTGAGCGCGGAGATCGGGGCGGCGCTCGCGGTCAAGGGCTCCTGGCATGTGGTCGCCTATCGCAGCACCATGGTGCCGGGCACCTGCGCGGGCACACTCATCCCGATACTGGAGCGGGCGTCGGGCAAACGCGCCGGGGTGGATTTCGGGGTGTGCGTGAATCCGGAATTCCTGCGCGAGGGCAGCAGTGTGCGCGATTTCGAGAATCCGCCCAAAACCGTTGTCGGCGAGACCGATACTCGTACCGGCGCGGAGATGATGAGCCTGTACGACGATCTGCCCGGGCCGCGTTTCCGGGTACCCATCGCGGTCGCGGAGATGACCAAATACGTCGACAACAGTTTCCACGCGCTCAAGGTGACCTTCGGTAATGAGATCGGCGCGCTCTGCGCCGAACTCGGCCTGGACTCGCACGCGGTCATGGATATCTTCCTGGCCGACACCAAGCTCAATATCAGTCCGGCGTACCTGCGGCCCGGCTTCGCCTTCGGCGGCTCCTGCCTGCCCAAGGATGTGCGGGCGCTCACCCACACCGCCCGCCAGCACGATCTGGAACTGCCGGTGCTGCAGAATGTGCTGGCCTCCAACGAATCCCAGCTGCGCCGCGCGGTCGATATGGTGATCGGCCTGGGCCGTCGCCGCGTCGGCATCTTCGGGCTGTCCTTCAAATCCGGCACCGACGATCTGCGCGAGAGCCCGATGGTGGAATTCGCCGAGCGGCTCCTCGGCAAGGGCTATGACGTGCGCATCTACGATGCCAATGTGGCGCTGTCCCGGCTGATGGGCGCCAATCGCGCCTTCATCGAGGAGCGGCTGCCGCATATCGGCGAACTGCTGACCGACGATATTGCAACGGTTCTCGCGCACGGGGAGATATTCATCGCGGGCAGCGCCGAACCCGAGGTGGTCTCCGCCATCGACGGACTCGGCCCGGAACACACCGTCATCGATCTGGTGCGGTTGCCGGGGGCCGCGACGCGGCGGCAGCGCCCCGGATATCTCGGCATCGGGTGGTAGCGGCGAAGGGATAGTGATGGCGGCGTCCGAACCGGCGTTCAGCTTTCTGACAACGGCGTACAAGACCGAGGACTATCTCCGGGACACCATCGATTCGGTGGTGGGACAGACGTTTTCGGACTGGGAGCTGATCGTGGTCGACAATGGCATGTCCGATGCCATCGCGGCCATCGTGGACGGCTATGCCGACGACAAGCGAATCCGACTGGTGCGCCAGGAGAACAAGGGCTACGACGGGGGAGTCATGGCCGCGGCCGCGGTGGCGACCGGCCGGTTCTTCGTGGTGCTGGACAGTGACGATCAGGTCATGCCGAACTTCTGCGAGGTGCTGGGCCAGGCCCTGGACGCCGATCCGCATATCGACGCGATCGGTTGTGACGCATTCCGTTTCGACGATTCGGGAGCGGACCTTCCGACCGGCTACTACCGCTCCACCAATGTCAAACAGAAGCCGGACCCCACGAAGCCGCTCAGCCTGACCGATCTGCTCGGCGGACTGGTCCCGTACTACACCGCCGCCATTCGGCGCTCGGCCTGGGAGGCCGTCGGCGGTTACGATCGCGGCGGACAGGAGCTGCACGAATCGGTCGCCATCTGGATTCGCATGGTCGGTTCCTACGACATTCGCATACTGCCGCAACGACTCGCGCGCTTCCGGCTGCGCAGCGACTCCATGACCCGCGATCCGGCCAAGGCCGAGGCGTTCATGGCCGAACTGGAGCGCTCCTTCGCCTGGGCCGCGCCCACCGATCCGGACGCCAGGGCGGCGCTGGACAAGACGCTTCGGACCTTCCGGTACTGGGTGTGGTTGTGGCGGGCGCAGCAGGCGCTGCTGGCGGGCGACGATCCGGCGGCCAGGAGTGCCGCGCGCGACGCCTTCGCGCAACGGCGCACGGTGCGCGCCGCCGCGATCATCGTGTCGGTCAATACCTTTCCCGGCCTGCTGCGCCGGATCCACCCGGTCAAACAACAGGTCTCCGAGCGGGTCGCGCACGCGGCGGGCCGGATTGTCACCACCGTCAAACGGTGACCGACGCGGCACCCGGCGGTCTGCTCGCGGTACTCACACGCGGGGCCTCGCTCTCGGCGGCGGGAATCGCGGCGGTGCAGGGCATCGCGCTGGCGCAGACGCTGGTGCTGGCGCATCTGCTGTCGCCCAGCCAGATCGGCGTCTTCACCGCCGGCACGGTGCTGACCACGTTCGTCGTGGTGTTCTCGCACAGTTCCCTCAGCCATGCGCTGATTCAACGACGCGATCACCTGGCCGATGCGGCGGAAACGGTGTTCTGGGCGACCCTGATCTCCGGTGCGATGCTCGCGGTCGTGCTGCTGGCCACCGCGCCGGTGCTGTCGGCGCTGTTCGGCAACTCGCAGGTCGGGCTCGTCGCCGCCGCGTCCTCGGGCACGGTGCTGCTCACCTCGCTCATGGCGGTGCCGGATGCCTTGATGCAGCGCGAGTTCCAGTTCAGGCGGCGTGTCATAGTCGATCCCGCCAACGCCGCCGCCTTCGCGATCGTCTCGATCACCGGTGCGGCGGCGGGCTGGGGAGTGTGGGCGCTGGTGACCGGCTACTACGCCGCGCTGACGGTGTCGGTGATCGCCGCGTGGTGGCTCTCGGGCTGGCGGCCGGGGCGCGGCCGGTTCCGCCTCGGATTATGGCGGGAAATGGCGGTTTTCGCGTTCCCGCTGCTCATCGAGAGCGTGCTGGAGCGGGCCATCGAGGTGACCGAGGTGGTGCTGGTCGGGCACCGGCTGGAGACCGCCGCCCTGGGCAACTACCGCAATGGCCGGCGGCTGGCCTTCCTGCCCGTCATGGCGATCATCCAAATCTGTTCCTACGTCTTGTTTCCGGCGTTCGCGCGCATCTCCGGGGAGCGGGAGCGCTTCCGGCGCGGCTACCTCACCGCCCTGGGCTGGATGTGGCTGGCGGTGGTCCCGGCCTCCGCGCTGCTCGCGGCCATCGGTGAGCCGACGGTGGTGCTGCTGCTCGGCGATCCCTGGCGCGGAGCCGGTGTCCTGGTCGAAACCATGTGCGGGGTAGGCGTCGGATACGCGCTCATGTCGGTGTCCGCCGAGGCGCTCAAGGGCGCGGGCCGACCGCAACTGATCAATGGGATGAGCGGCGTCGGCGCACTCACGGCCATCCCGCTGCTGGTGCTGTTGCTACCGCGCGGATTGTCCGGTGTCGGGGTGGCACTGTCGATTTCGGCGCTGCTCACCGGACTCACCGGACTGATCTTGGCGGGTAGAGTAATCGGGGTGTCCCGTGGCGAACTCGGGCGCTGCCTCGTGCCCGCACTACTGGCCGCGGTGGTCGCGGCCGTGGCAATCGGAGTGCTGGAACAGCGCGTACTGCACGCCGGTGCGCACGCGGTGGCTCCCGGACTGGGTTTGATCGCGGTGGAGGCGCTGGCCTTCCTCGGGCTCTTCGGCCTTGTGCTACAGCTGATTTCACCCGCCACGCTGCGGCCGATATGGCGGCGGGCGCGCCGCGCATGACGGGTCCGGTGCGGCCGCGGCGCACTCGCCGCCGGATCTCCGTCGCCGCCGCGGTCATCGCCCTGATCGCCGGGATCATCGCCGCCGGATACCCGGTATACGTGCGGCCGCAGGTGGATCCGCTCCGGCATGCCGACGCCATCCTGGTGCTCGGCGGTGAAGGTGTGGACCGCTACGCCTACGGGCTGGACCTCGCCCGGCGGGGCTTCGCCTCGACGGTGCTGTTCTCCAATCCGTATGGCGAGGACACCGATATCGACGAGGTCCGCGAACCGTGCCATACCCCGCAGCGGGGATTCATCCTGGAATGCTTCGCGCCGAATCCGCCGACCACCGTGGGCGAGGGCCGCGAGCTGCGCGCGCTGGCGAGTCAGCGCGGCTGGCAAACCGTCATCGTCATCACCATGCGCCCGCATCTTTCCCGGGCGCGCTACATCCTCGAACAGTGCTTCGCGGGCGCGCTGATCATGGAACCCGGACCGGTGCACATCAGCCCCTGGTATTGGGCGTGGTCCTACGCGTATCAAAGCGCCGGATACGTCCGGGCTTTCATCGATCCGGGGTGCTGAGCAGGACCGCGCCGTCCCGCCGCGGGTCGATGACGAGGGAGTACGCGGTCGCACCGGTGCGCCATCGCGCCCGGATCGCCTCGTCGGTCCGTGTGACCAGCACCTCGCGGCTCGCGACCGGGCCGAGCACCGTCACGATCACGAAAGGCGCTGCCCCGGAACACCTCGCGCCGATCAACCAGGCGGGCTCCCGTGCCTCCAGCCGCTCGGACCACCAGCCCAGCTGTTCGGTCTCGTCACCGCGCACCTGATCGACCATGAGCGGCACCGTCGCGCCGTAGGCCAGCGCGACCACCGGATCACCGTCGCGGTGCACCAGATGACCGCTCGCGACCGGATCGGCGGTGAGCGCGGGATGCAGCGGCCAGGAAACCCGTGCGGAGTGAATTCCACTGCCGGACAACTGATCCACCACCGCGATCGGTCCGCTGTCCGGCGGCGCGATGAGCCATCGCCGATGCGTCACCGGTGCTTCGAGCCGGTGGTAGCCGTCATGCTCGGCATCGACGATGCCGCGCAGCGGATCGACCGCCCGCACCCGCACCCGCGCGTGCGCACTCCACAGGAACGGCCCGCCGACCACGGACTGATCCACCTCGTCGACCGTGACAGTCGGATGCGCGCGGGTACTTCGATGCGCGACCCGCCATCGCGGATGCCCGTAGTAGCTCGCGGTGCCCGGATCCCCGATGACCTCCGCACCGTCCAGTGCGAGGGTCACCGACAGCGCATCGGCATGCCCGTGCGCGGCGATCGAAAGATAGCCCAGCGGACCGACATCCATGAGTACGCGCCGTCGTCCCGACCGCAGCACCACCATTCCGCCGTCTGGGGCGTACCCGCTGGGCGCGGGCTCGGTGGCGGGGGCGACCGCGGAGCCGAGCGCATCCCGCAGCCACAGCGCCGTGATCGTCGCCGTCCCCACCCGCGCCGCCGCCGGATCCGGCACCACCGCGTCGGCGATGCCCAGATGGTCGCGCACCGTGCGAATCTCCTCCGGCCCCAGCCGAAGGGCGAAGCCGCCGTCGTCATCACCGAAGCGCGGCGGCGGATCCGCATCGCCCACCAGCAGGGCCAGAAAACGGGAGCTGCGCGCGATGGCCGCGCCGAGCCGTTGCGGCGGTTCATATTTCAGCGCCAACAGCGCGTAGACCAGCGCGAGCAGCTCCACCGTGAACAGCTGATAGGCGATCGCCTGCTCGGCGCCCGCGCCATCGGGCAGCAGTTGCCGATCGGCGTGCTCGACCAGCAGGGCCGGCGCATCGCGCTGCCACACCGGCGCGGCGGGCAATTCGGGGAACAGGATCGCGACGGTCGCCAACCCGGTCAGCTCACCGATCAGATGATTATTGGCCGAGCTGAACAGCGACCGCTCCACCCAGCACCGCCGCGCGCTCTCCCCGAGCAGGGTGAGGTACCTGCCATACCGTTCGGGCGTCAATCCCGGCGCGTCCCGCAACCCCTGGAGTGCGAAACCCACTGATATGGACCGTATGCCGCATTCGAACGCGCCGCGCCAGGCGATCCCCGCCCCGGGCGGCTGCTGTTCGATCCAGCTGTCCAGATGATCGAAGGCCGCCTCGGCGAAGCGCTCCTCACCGGTGAACAGCCACGCCTGCGCCAGCCACGGCAGATGCTGGAGCCGGTTGAGCTCCCAGATCCACTTCGGATCGCCCGTCGTGGTGCGATGGTCGATGCGCTCGGAACTCACACTCGGCCAGCGTATTTCGGCCAGTGGATCGCGATTCCAGTCGATCAGCGGTCCGAGCCGGGCCGGGGGATAGCCGAAGAACCGCACCTGCCCGCCCAGCACCCGCTCCGCCGCGGCGATGACCGCGGCCGCCGCGGCCGGATCGGTATCGGCGATACGCGCCGCGCGCGCCCGATCCAGGATGACCGGGCGTCCCGCGCCCGCGCGGAAATCCCGCAGCAGCGCAACCCAATCCGGCCGGGAGCGCCCGAACAACGCCGCCTCGGTGGACTCCCAGCTCACGGGCCTGGCGAGAAGCCGCTGCCGCAATCGGCCCGAGCGCCAGAGCAGCTCCTGTCCGCTCATGGCGCGCAGCCGGTGCAGATACCAGGTCAGATGGCTCGACACCGCAGGACCATACCGCGAGAATCGGTTGTGGACTGCCCGAGTGGTGGGGGATCATTCACCCCGTGATCGATTCCAAGGAGAGCCTGCGGCGTTATCTCGCAGAGGATTTGGCGGCACACGGCCTCACGGCATGGCGACCGTACTACTGGCTCACCTATCGGCCCCTCTACTTCCAGCGACTGCTGCGCAGGTCCGAATACTGGCAGAACGTGCGCACCGATCCGATCGGCCGCGGCGTCTTCCTGTGGTATCTGCTGCGCACCAAACTGCTCGGTGAACGATTGGGATTCTCCATCCCGCGCAATGTCTTCGGGCCCGGCCTGTCCATCGCGCACGTCGGCATGCTGCTGGTCAGTCCGAACGCCAGGATCGGCGCGCGCTGCCGTATCCACCAGGGCGTGTCCCTGGCCAGCGGGGCACCCGGGAAATATCCGGTGATCGGCGACGATGTCTTCATCGGGCCCAATGCCGTGGTGGTGGGCTGCGCGATCGGTGATCGGGTGGAGGTTCGGCCCGGAGCCGTGGTCATCAACGACGTGCCCGCCGATGTGCATGTGGCCGGTGTGCCCGCGCGCATCATCCACGACTTCCGGGAAGAATCCGTCCCGCCGCCCGAACCGGATCGACTGGGTTCGAAACCATAAACGTCACAGGCGCTTTCGTAGGTCCCCAACCCCGCCCGCGACACGACTAGGCTGGCGGGTGCAGACTCGTACGCGATTTCCGCTACGACTGCGGGTGAAGGGGAGTCGATGTGTGTGGCATAGTCGGCGTGCGCCGATTCGACGGTGGTCCGGTCAGCAAGGAACTGCTCAGCGATATGAGCGCCGCGCTGCACCATCGCGGCCCCGACGATCACGGCCTCTGGTGCGACGGGCCGGTGGGTTTCGCGCACACCCGGCTCTCCATTATCGATCTGGCCGCCTCCGCGCAGCCCATGACCGGCGCGCGCGGCACCACCCACCTCACCTTCAACGGCGAGATCCTGAACTATCGCGAACTGCGTTCGGGGCTGGACTATCCGTTCACCAGCCGCGGCGACACCGAGGTGCTGCTGGGCCTGTACGAGCGCTACGGTCCCGCCGGGGTGAGCCGGTTGCGCGGCCAATTCGCCTACGCCCTGCACGATTCCGAGACCGGTGAGACCCATCTGTTCCGGGATCGGCTCGGCATCCTGCCGCTGTACTACTACGCCACCGAGACCCTCTTCGCCTTCGCCTCGGAGATCAAGGCGCTGTACCCGGTGATCGAGCGGCCCGCCGTGGACACCGCGAGCCTGCACGACTTCCTGGCGCATCGATCGGTGCCCGCGCCGTACACCTTCATCGAGGGCGTGCGCAAGGTGCCGCAGGGGCATCACCTGGTGGTGCGCGCGGACGGCAGCATCCACACCGAGGCGTACTGGCGGCTGCCCCGCGATGCGGACGCGCTCGATATCAGCCCCGCCGCCGCGGTGGAACTGCTCGACGAGGCGCTGCGGGCCTCGGTGCGCGATGCGCTGGTCGCGGATGTGCCGGTGGGCGCGTACCTTTCGGGCGGGGTCGACAGCAGCCTGATCTGCGCTCTGGTCGCCGCCGAGCGCGGGGGAGCCGGACTGCACACCTTCTCCGCCGGATTCGGCGATGAGCGCGTGGACGAAACCCATTGGGCGCGGATGGCCGCCAAGATCGTCGGCAGCACCCATCACGAGACCGTGATCACCGCCAATGACTTTCAGGAGAACTGGGCGCGGCTGAGCTGGCATCGGGATTCACCGCTGTCCGAACCCGCCGATGTAGCGGTGTACGGGCTCGCCCGGCTCGCCCGCGAACAGGTGAAGGTGGTGCTCTCGGGCGAGGGCAGCGACGAATTGTTCGGCGGCTACCCGAAATACGGGTTCGCCCGCGCCACCCGGTTGGGCGGCGTGGTGCCGAAGGGGCCGCTGCGACTGCTGGAGCAGCGGCTCCCCGCCAACCAGGCCAGACTCACCGTCGCGCTGCGGGCCCTGTCCGAGCCCAGCTATGCCGAGCGTATGCGCGGGTGGTTCGCACCGTTCACCAGTCTGGAGCGGGACCGATTGCTCGGCGGCCCGCCCGCCCGCACGGTCCTGGACCCGTACCTGAACGGACGCGGCGATTCCCTGCGCCGCATGCTCTATGCCGATACCCACACCTGGCTCGCCGACAATCTGCTCGAGCGCGGCGACCGCATGTCCATGGCCGCCTCCCTGGAACTGCGCCCGCCCTTCCTGGACCATCGGGTCGCCGAACTCGCCTTCCGGCTGCCCAGTTCGGTGAAGGTGCGCGGCGGCACCACCAAATGGATTGTGAAAGAGCTGGCGCGCCACCACCTTCCGGTGAATCTGGTGGACCGCCCCAAGGTCGGTTTCAAGGTTCCCTTGGACGAGTGGTTCCGCGGGCATCTGCGCGAGATGGCCTTCGACCTGCTGGACGGCCCCTCCTCGTTCGTCGGCTCACACTTCGATCGGGGCGCGGTCCGACGACTGCTGGACGGGCACACCTCCGGTGCCCGCGATGAGCAGCCCCGAATCTGGACGCTGCTCTCGCTCGAGGTCTGGCATCGCGAACTACAGCGCCGCCTGACCGGCTAGTACGCGCCGTCGCTGCGCGCCACCGCGAAGATGGTGCGCTTGATGATCATGAGGTCCTGAACCATGGACCAGTTCTCGACATAGGACAGATCCAGCCGGACCGACTCCTCCCAGGACAGATCCGAGCGGCCCGACACCTGCCAGAGCCCGGTCACCCCGGGTTTGACCAGCAGGCGGCGGCGCACCTTGCCGTCGTAGCGCTCGACCTCGCCGCGCGTGGGCGGGCGCGGGCCGACCACGCTCATCTCACCCCGGAGCACATTGATGAACTGCGGGAGTTCGTCGAGGCTGAATTTGCGCAGAATTCGCCCGATGGGCGTCACGCGCGGATCGGCGCGCATTTTGAACAGCAGACCGGCACCCTCGTTCTCGGCCTGGAGGTTGGTCAACTCTTTATCCGCGTCCTCGCACATGCTGCGGAACTTGATCATTCGGAACGGTTCGCCGTTCAAGCCGATGCGCTCGGATCGGTAGAACACCGGTCCGGGGCTGGTGATTTTGACCGTCAGCGCGATGGCGATCATGACCGGGGAGATCACCAGCAGGGCCAGCGCGGCGAAGACGAAGTCGAACGCGGCCTTGCCGAAGGATTTGGCGCGATCGTACTGCGGCTTCTCGATATGCAGCAGCGGGAGGTTGGCGACCGGTCGAATCGATAGTCGCTGATCGGCCACATCCACCACGCCCGGTGTCACCACCAGGTCGATACCGAGCGGAGAGAGCTTCCAGACCAGGTCGTTTATCCCCTGGGTGCCCAGGTGCTCGGTGGCGGCGATGGCCACGGTATCGGCGGCGACCGCGCGGGCGGCGTCGAGCACCGAGGACTCCTGGAGAATCGGCAGATCGGACTCGGCGGTGACCGCCGCATCGTCCTCGGGATAGGGAATGTAGACCCCGGCCACCGAATAACCCACGGCCGCATCGCGTTCGAAGCAGCGCATGATCTCCCGGGCCGAATCCCGCCGTCCGACAACGAGAACCGAGGTGAGGTAGTCGCCGTTGCGCCGCCGCCGCGCCGCGTATTTGCGCCAGGCCATCCGATTCAGGATCAGGCCGATCAGGCCGACCGGCAGCGCGATGCCGAGATAGCCGCGCGCGAAATCCATCCGCAGCAGTAGCGAGATGATCGCTATCAGCCCGAACAGGCGCATCGTGGCGGCGATGATGAGCCGGTATTCCTCTGGGCCGGTACCGATTACGGGTGGCGACCAGGTATTGCCGACCGCCAGGAACACCAGCCAGATCAGGGCCAGCAGCACCGAGATGACCGAGTAGCCGATTCGGGCGTCGCCCGCCCAGTCCAGTGGGGAGTCGTAATTGAGGCCGCCGAACCGAATCAGCTGGGCCAGCGCGACCGCACCGCAGACCACCACGGCATCGGTCATACGCAGGCGGCGGCCGTATTCGGCCTGCCAGCGGCGTTTTCCGGAGGGTTGTGGTCGCGGCGGCGTACGAGGTACAGAGCGGTCGAGCCTCTGTTCCCCGTCGAGCTGGAAGGCCATCCTGGAGCTCCATCATGTGGACACTTGAGCCTCTGGCGATCCCCCTCAACGGACGCCCGAGCTGATACTACTGGTTTCGTTCGCGGGGCGGCCGGCATTACCGGAACCGAATGGACTGGAACCCAAGGGATTTCGATATACCGGGCAGTCCGCCGCCGGATCAAGTGATACCTATTTACTAATAGGTGTTCACAAACTGCCCCGTGATGTGGTTCACTTCGTGGAACGTGTTCCAAAGGAGGTACCCGTGTCCGCGCCGTCCATCCCCTCCGGGTTCGACTTCACCGATCCCGACCTGCTCTCCCAGCGCCTGCCCGTCGAGGAGTTCGCCGAACTCCGCCGCACCACGCCCATCGCCTGGGTGCCGCAAGTCGGCAGTGGCTTCAAAGACGACGGCTACTGGGCCGTCACCAAAATGGAAGACATCAAGGAGATCTCCAAGACTCCGGAGGTGTACTCCTCCGAGGAGAACACCGCGGTCATCCGCTTCTACGACGACATCATGCGGGAGGAGATCGAGGTCCAGCGCTTCCTGCTGCTGAACCAGGATCCGCCCCGGCACACCAAACTGCGTCGCATCGTCTCCAAGGGCTTCACCCCCCGCGCCGTCGAATCGCTGCGCAACGCGCTGCGCGACCGCGCCGAGAAGATCGTGCACGAGGCCAAGAAGAAGGGCTCGGGCGACTTCGTCACCGAGGTCGCCTGCGAACTCCCGCTGCAGGCCATCGCCGAGCTCATCGGCATCCCGCAGGAAGATCGCGGCAAGATCTTCGACTGGACCAACCAGATGATCTCCTACGACGATCCCGACTTCGAGGGTGATCACAAGGTCGCCACCGCCGAGGTCATGGGCTACTCGTGGAACCTGGCCGAAGAGAAGCGCAAGTGCCCGGTCGACCTCGGCGGCGCCGAGGACATCATGTCCACGCTGCTCAATGCCGATGTCGACGGTGAATCGCTCGCCTCGGACGAATTCGCCTGGTTCGTCATCCTGCTGGCCGTGGCCGGCAACGAGACCACCCGCAATGCCATCACGCACGGTATGAAGGCATTCGTCGACAATCCCGAGCAGTGGGAGCTCTACCGCGAGCAGCGCCCGCGCACCGCTCCGGACGAGATCGTGCGCTGGGCCACCCCGGTCATCGCGTTCCAGCGCACCGTCCTGCAGGACACCGTGCTCTCGGGCCAGAAGCTCGAGAAGGGCCAGCGCGTCGGAATGTTCTACTCCGCCGCCAACTTCGACGAAGAGGTCTTCGACAAGCCCTTCGAGTTCAATGTCCTGCGAAACCCGAATCCGCATGTAGGCTTCGGCGGCACCGGCACCCACTTCTGTGTGGGCGCCAACCTCGCCCGCCTGGAGATCGACCTCATGTTCAATGCCATCGCCGATGTCATGCCGAACCTGAGCCAGGTCTCGGACCCGGTCCGACTCCGTTCCGGCTGGCTGAACGGCATCAAGAGCTGGCAAGTCAAGTACGAGTGAGTAATTCAGCATGAGTGAACCACGCCGACGCGGACGGACACCTGCGGTGAGCGACGCAGACATCCGCCGCGTCGCGCGGTCACTGCTGGTCGAGCAGGGGCCGGACGCGATCACCCTGCGCGCCATCGCGCGCGAACTGGGTATCACCGCGCCCGCGCTCTACCGGTACTACGAATCCCGCGACCAATTGGTCGCGGAGGTTCGCACCGACGTCTGCAACGATCTGGCGCAGGCGCTCTCGGCCGCCTGCGACGGCCTGCCCGATGACGCGGGCATCCGGTTCTTCGCCATCTGCCGCGGCTTCCGCCAGTGGGCGCTGGACCACGCCCGCGAATTCACCCTGGTCTTCGCCTCGCCCAGTGCGGCCGTACTGGGCAGTGCCATGCAGCAATTCGGCGAACCCGTCGGCCGCCTGTTCCTGGAGGCGGCCGGTCGGCTGCTCACCGATTACGCCGTGGTCACCCCGCCCATGGAGTTCATTCCCCCCGAACTCCGCGACGACCTCATCGCCTTCCAGACCGAATTGCTGCGCGTACTCTCCGATTCGGGCCAGAAGTTCCCCGCCGAGAAACTCGACCTCGGCGTGAGTTACGTGATGATCCAGTTCTGGGCCCGCCTCTACGGCCACGTCACCCTCGAGGTCTTCGGCAACTACCCGATCCCCATTACCAACCCGGACGTGCTGTTCGACGCCACCCTGGCCGATATCGGCCGCAGCATCGGGCTGGCCGGCTAGACCTGCCGCTGTTTGGTCAGCACACGGCGGCCGTACTCATCTGGAATCTTGGCGCGGTAGTGGGTGATTCGCTTGTCCTCGCTCACCCATACCGCGAGGCGCTCCACGGCCCGGCGCGGCAGCGTGGTGAGGAGTCCGTACAGGCCCTCACCCAGCTTGTCGCCGAGTTTCGCGAGCCGCGGTCAGTGCCGGGCTTCGCTGAGATCGGGGAGCATGGTCGGCGGAAGATCATCTTCGAGCACCGGCTCACCCAAGCCGATGCGGCGCTGGATCCGCTGCATCCAGGCCGGGGCCCACCAGACGCGATCGCCGAGCAGGCGCATGGTCGCGGGCACCAGGAACATGCGCAGTACCGTCGCGTCGATGAAGAGCGCGGCGATCATGCCGTACGCGATGTACTGCATGAGAACGAGATCCGAGAAGGCGAACGCGCCCGTGACCACCAGCAGGATCAGCGCCGCGGCGGTGATGATGCCGCCGGTCTGCGCGGTGCCGGTGCGAATCGCCTCGATCGTTGTCGCGCCCCGCGACCGCGCTTCGACCATGCGCGACACCAGGAATACCTCGTAGTCGGTGGAGAGGCCGTAGACGATGGCGATGATCAGCACCAGCATGTTCGCCTGGCCGGGTTGCGGGGTGAAGTTCAACAGGCTCGCGCCGTGACCGTCGACGAAAATCCAGGTCACGATGCCCAGCGTGGAACCCAGACCGAGACCGCTCATGAGCGCGGCCTTGATCGGCAGTATCAGCGAGCCGAAGGTCAAGAACATGAGCAGCGTGGTGATCAGCAGAACCAGGGCGATCATCCACGGAATGCGTTGCAGCAGTGCGTCGATGCTGTCCTTCTGCAGGGCGGGCACACCGCCCACGAACACCCGCACCCCGTCGGGCAGGGGCATCGCGCGCAGGTACTCGATGGTCGCTCCCGCATCATTGATATCCAGCACGGGAGCCTTGGCCCGATAGGTGTCCGGATGCGAGATCGACCGCGCGGGAATATCGAACTGCCCCACCAGGCCCGGCGCCTGATTGGCCAGATTCCAGACCGGGCCGACCGCCGCCGAATTGCTCGAGATGAACACGATCTCCAGCGGATCGGATTTGCGCAGCGGGAAATAGTGGTCGATCTGCTCCTGCGCGACCCGCGTGGGATTGTCCGGGGGCAGATACTTCTCACTGAACCCGCCGAAGACCAGATTCCGCATCGGCAGTATCAACAGCACCAGGGCCAGCAGCAGCGGGACCGCCACCTTGCGCGGATGCCTCATCACCCAGCCGGTGCTGCGGCCCCAGAAACCGTCATTGAGCGAAGTCGCGGACTTGGTGCGCCGAAAACGCTCCAGCCCCAGCAGATCCACCCGCGGTCCGAGGATCGCCAGCATGGCGGGCAGCACAGTGAGCGCCGTGATCGCCGCGATGGTGACCGTCGCGATCGCCCCGTACGCAATGGATTTCAGGAATCCCTGCGGAAACAGCAGCAGCCCGCCGAGACTCGCCACGATCATGGTCGCGGAGAACACCACGGTGCGCCCCGCCGTCATCACCGTGCGCCGCACCGCCGTGCGCGTGTCGTATCCGGCCGCCAACTCCTCGCGGAACCGGCTGACGATGAACAATCCGTAGTCGATCGCCAGCCCGAGCCCGATCATCGAAACCACCGGCGAGACGAAGGAATTCACCTCGGTGAAGTTGGTGACGAACCGCACCACGCCGAAGGCCCCGAAAATGGTGAGCAGTCCGATGATCAGCGGCAGCGCGGCGGCCACCACCCCGCCGAAGATGAAGAACAGCAGCAGCCCGACCAGCGGAATGGCCATGATCTCCATGCGGTGCAGGTCCACCGCGACGGTATCGCTGAGTGTTCCGGCCACCGGCTGCAATCCGCCGACCTGGATATTCAGTCCCCGAATGTCGAAGTCGTCCTTGACCGCGAGGTAGTTCTGAATCAGCTCGGTATCGTTCTCCCCGCGCAGCGCGATCGCCGCCAGCGCCCGGGTCCGATCCTTGGTCACCAAAGCCGCTGAGACCGCCCCGGTCTCGGTGGGCCAGTAACTGCCCTTGATCCCGGCGATCTGCTCGGGATGATCGCGCGGCAGGCTGTTCAGATACGAGACCGCCCGCTCGGTGAAGTCCGTGTCATCCACCGTCTGCCCGTCGGGCGCGGTGAACATCACCACCACATCCACATCGTGATTGCGCCCGAACGCGGCATCCGCCAGCCGCCCCGCCTCGGCGGACTCCGACGAATCATCGAACATGCCACCCGAACTCAGATGGTCGTCCAACCCGAGTCCGTACCCACCCAAAGCGAGCAACCCCGCCACCATCACACCGATAACGGCGAACCGCAATCGGCAGGCCAGATCACCCCATCGCCCGAACAGGTTCATACGTCACGGTAGCAAGCAAGATCGCCGCCTTCACCCCCGCCACCCGCTGTTCACCTGTGCCACAACTGTTTCCATACATCCCGGCTGCTCAGGCCATCCGAATAGCGTGAACACATGCCCCGGCCCCCGACACCCAGACTCCTGAACCATGCATATCGCGATGGCGGTTCGGACTCGGCGTGCTGAGATCAGCTCGGATTCTCCACGAACCGCTTGACGCGCTCCAGGGTTTCGAGCATGCCCCTGCGGTTCGTCCTGCCGCGCGTCCACCCCGCCAGCAGCCAGTACAACCGCATCGGCAGAATCCGGGACAGTTCGAAGGATTCGGTCACATCGGTGCCGTCACCGGCCGGAACCAGTTGGTAGCGCCAGGTATTGAGCCCGAGATTGCCCGGCGCGTACACGGTGAACGCGAATTCGCGCCCCGGCTCGCACGCGATGATCCGGCATTCGGTGGAGTACTTCAGCCCCCACCCATTGCGATTCACATGCCCGCGAAACCGCACCCCCACCGCCGGACCGGTCGCCCCGTCGAGCCATTCGGCCCCGAACGTCTCCGGACTGAACCGCCCCACATCGGTTACATCGCTGACCACCGCCCAGATCGCCTCGGGAGAAGCCGCCATATGAACTGTCACTGAATCCCGCACCGCCCGACCCTAACCCGAGCGCGTACCGGCGGTCACTTCTGAAACCGGGGACGCCGGATGGTGTTGAGGCGGGTGATTATTCGCGGGCGGCGCAGATCGCGGGCGATCCACTCGCCGAGTGTGACGCCCGCCGCCAGCGCACAGCCGACCGCGAACGCGCTGAACAGCTGATTGAGCCCGATGAGCTGTTCATTGTTGAGCAGCGCGTAGAGGCCGCGATAGACGCGCAGACCGGGCAGCAGGGGAGTGATACCGGCGAGGGTGACCACCAGGGGCGGGGTGAGGGCGCGGCGCGCGAGCAGACCACCGGCCAAACCCACGACCACCGCGGCCACGCCCGAGGAGATGACCGGACCGAACCCGGCGTGCTGCACCATCAGATACGCGATGGTGGCCGCCGCTCCGCTGAACGCCGCGGCGGCCAGGGCCCGGCGTTCCGCATAGCAGGCCAGGGCGAAGGCCAGCGAGGTGATCGCACCGGCGAGCAGCTTCACCGGCAGGTTGGTGAGATCGCGGCCCGGTGACATATCGACCGTCGGCACGGTGAGGTTCAACAGTTCGGACACCCGCAGGGTCAGCACGATGCCCGCGATAATGCCGCCGGTCATCATCACCACCTCGAGCATGCGCGCCGAGGCGGTGATCGGTGCACCGGTGATCGCGTCCTCGACCGCGCCGACCAGCTGTAAACCGGCCAGCAGCACGGAGATTCCGGCGGCGATGATCAGCGCGGGATCCATATGCAGATGGCTGGCGAAGCTGGAGACCAGCACCGCGGGTGCGGCCGCGATCGCACCGCCCACCATGTGCTGGAAGAAGAACGGCAGTCCACGACGATTCAGCCGCCGATTGGTGCGATCGATGAGGAAGGTGGTGGCGAAGCTGACCAGGGCGATCAGCAGCCCACCGTTCAACAGCAGCGCCACACCCGCCGCCATCAACGCCCACCCGAAGGTCGCGATCCACCGGTTGTAGGGATGCGGTGCGGTGGTGATCTCATCGAGCGTGGCCAGCGCCTCCTCGGGCGGGACCAACTCGCGGCGAATCCGCCGGGTGAACCGATCCACCGCCGCCAACCGGGTGAAGTCCAGCGAGCGGTAATGCACGATCCGCATGGTGCTGGCGGGCGGCAGGGTCGGCCCGCGATCGGCCGAGATGCGGATCGAGTTGTAGGTGACATCGATATCGCAGTTGGACAGCCCGTACGTGGAGGCGATGAACTCGATCTGATCGGTGGTGTCGGTGACCGCGGTCCCGGCCGCGAGCACCACCTCCCCGACCCGCTCGGCCAGATCGAGCACCTGGGTCACGGTCGCGTCATCGGTGAGATCGATCGGCTGCAGCGGCGCGGGCGCCTCGACCACGGCGTCGGCCATGGCATTGCGGTCGGCGACCGCGCGGTCCACGATGCTGGTCAGCAGGTGTCGCCACCGCCCGCGCAGGCCCGCCACGGCCCCGCCGGTTTTGGTAGCTAGATCGTTGCTCACAGGAGAAAAGTACACGGGTGCGATAGATCACCGGGCCGACCAGGTCTATAGCAGTAGTGTTTTGGAGTATGGCTAACGGTGGCGATCAGATAGCGGAACATCTACGCGCAGCCCTCGACGGTCCGTGGCGGCATGTGCGCGAGAAGGCTCGGGAACACCTCGACGACGACCGCCTGTACGGCGACCCCTACCTGGATTACAAGGCCGCGCGAGCGCGCGTACTGGAGCAGATGCATCTGGTGTCCTCCTTCGGATGGGCCGAACTCGGCTTCGGTAGGGTCACCGGCGGGACCAGCGATCCGGGCGGGGCCGTGACCGCGCTCGAAATGCTCGCCTACACCGATCTGTCGCTGTGGGTGAAATGCGGTGTGCAGTGGGGACTCTTCGGCGGCGCGGTCGACAATCTCGGTACCGAACGGCATCGCGAGATCATCGAAAAGCTGCTGCCGCTGGACCTGCTGGGCTGCTTCGCCATGACCGAGACCGGACACGGCAGCGATGTGGCCAATCTGGAGACCACCGCGACCTACGATCCCGCGACCGAGGAATTCGTCGTACACAGTCCCACTCCCTCCTCGCGCAAGGATTACATCGGCGGTGCGGCCGAACACGCCCGCATGGCAGCGGTTTTCGCACAGCTCGTCACCGGCGGTGAGACCCAGGGCGTGCACTGCTTCCTGGTGCCGATCCGCGATGAGGCGGGCAATGATCTGCCCGGCGTCACCACCTCCGACGACGGTCTCAAGGGCGGTCTGCCCGGCGTCGACAATGGCCGAATCCTGTTCGACCAGGTGCGAATTCCGCGCGAGAATCTGCTGAATCGCTATGCCGACGTCGCACCCGACGGTACCTACAGTTCCGAGATCGTCAACCCCAGCCGACGGTTCTTCACCACGCTCGGCACCCTCGTGCGGGGCCGGGTCAGCGTCGGCGGCGCGGCCGCGGCGGCGGCCCGCGTGGCGCTGAGCATCGCGGTCCGCTACGGCGAACAGCGGCGGCAATTCCAGGATCCGGACACCGGCGTCGAGACCGTGCTCATGGACTACCGCAGTCATCAGCGCCGCCTGCTGCCGCTGGTCGCGCGCGCCTACGCGTTGCAGTTCGCGCAGAACGATCTGGTGCGCCGCATGCACCTGGTGCAGACCGGACAGGATCTGGCCGAGGGCGCGCAGCGCGCGCTGGAGAAGCGCGCCGCCGGATTCAAGGTCGCGCAGACCCGGCACGCCACCCGCACCATTCAGGAATGCCGCGAAGCCTGCGGCGGCGCAGGATATCTCACCGAGAACCGGCTCGTCACGCTCAAGGCCGATAGCGACGTGTTCACTACGTTCGAGGGCGACAACCTCGTGCTGACCCAGTTGGTGGCCAAGGATCTGCTCACCGCCTACTCCGATGAGGTGCGCGATCTGGACGCCATGGGCTGGGTGCGCTTCGCCGCCACCATCGCCCGCGATGAGGTCCGTGAGCGCTCCGGCGTGCGCCAGCTCATCCAGCGCCTGCGCGACCGCTCCAGTGAATCGGTCGACGACGGCGACCTGTCCCGGCGCTCGGTGCAGCTGCAACTCTTCGCCGACCGCGAGGATTATCTGGTGCGCACCGCCGGGCATCGACTGCGCGCCCGCGCCAAGGAGACCGGGCCGTTCGAGGCGTTCAACAATGCCCAGGACCACATTCTGGCGGCGGGCACGGCCCATATCGACCGGCTGGTGCTGGAGGCGTTCATCGAGGGCATTGCCGGCATCGAGGACGACGAGGCGCGCGAACTCGCCGAAACCGTGTGCGATCTCTACGTTTACAGTTTGCTCGAAGAAAACCAGGCGTGGTACATCATGCACCGGTTCATGTCCGTGGAGCGGGCCAAGAATGTGCGCCGCGGCGTCAATGAGCTGGTGGATCGCCTGCGCCCGCACGCCTTGACCCTCATCGACGGTATGGGTGTGCCGGAGAAGATGCTGCGGGCCGCGATGCTCGACACCCCATAGCGCGACCCGGATTCGACTGCCGCACCGTGAACCACGGTGCGGCAGTTCCTCGTTGAGATCTACGACAGGAGATGGCCAATGGCCATGAGCGTGAACGGGCGCTGATCCCGGCCATGCGGCGCGGCGGCCGCGGGACTGACTATCGTGTCGGCGTGACCCGATCGACCGCGCACCCGCCCGACACCCCGGCCCGGCAGGCGGCGCTGCCCGCGCTGATCCTCGCGGCCGTGATCGTCACCCTCGTTGTGCCGCAATTCTTTCCGGCAGACGGCGGCCCGACGGGCTTCGACACCGCCCTCGACGGACACATCCACTCGTCCTTCGACGGACATCAGTGGCTGTATCGGGTGCTGGTCGCGCCGAGCAACAACTACATCGCCATCCCCTTGCAATTGGGTTCGGCGGTGTGGTTCGCGTACCGGCGGCAGTGGTGGGCGACCGGATTCATGATCATCGGCCCCGAGTTCGCGATTCTGGTGAACACCTTCGCGCTCAAGCCCTTCTGGGATCGGCAGTTGCACCACTACCTCGCCTACCCGAGCGGGCACACCGTGCAATTGGTCGCCATCGTCACCGCATTGGCCCTGGTGAGCGCATCGACCCGGGCCCGCATCACCCTTGTGGTGGGCATGGCCGTGGTGCTGCCCGCGGTCCTGGTCGGCATGGTGGGGCTGGGCTATCACCATCCCACCGATGTCATCGGCGGTACCGCGGCCGCTGTCGCCATGGTGACCGCACTGTACCTACCGTGGCGCTACCTCGCGCTCACCCGTACGCCACCACCCCCGCGATGATCATCCAGAACACCCACAGCAGCGCCACGATCATGCCCAGGGTCAACATGATCCGCATGAACCCGCGCCCGAAATCGATATCCCCGTGCTCGCGCGGATACAGCTTGGTCGGCGCGAACCACGGCGTCGGCACCCGGAAACCACCCCCGGCCGCCGCGGCCTCGGCCTCCAACCGCGCCTGCTCCTCGGCATAGGCCTCGGCCTGCGCCTGCTGCGGTCCGCCGTGCCACAGCGTGATATCCACCGGACCCAGGAAACCCTCGTTCAACAGATCCTGCGGCGCGGGCAGATACGGCAGGATGCCGAGCCCGCGGAAGGCCCACGCCACATCATTGGCCGACCACTGCGGCCGTCCCCGCGCCGAGAGTCCGGTGAAGTATTCGTGCAGTCTGCGCGGATCATCGCCGACCAGCACCTCGAAACTGGGATCGCTCCACAGCTGGGTCACCCGCAGATTCGAGCCCGGCGGAGGCACCACCAGCACTGCGCCGTGCACCACGCGCTGACCCAGCCCGCGCTCGGCGAGCCAATTCTGCAGCGCGAAGGTGTGATCGCGGGATTTGTCCAGCGGGGTGCGCTTGTCATTGCCCTCGAAGTTGATCAGCCTGTCGCCGACCCGCCAGGGCCCGTTGAGCGGTACCTCCAGCTCACCGTCCGTGCGCTCCACCAGGGCCTCGGCCTCGATGACCACGCAGCTGCTGGGCGTCCAGATGACCGCGTCGAACGGATAGAGCCGATCACCGTGGAAGAGACTGCAATTCACGGTGGCGACACCCTTGGGATCGCCGCTGCCCTTCCATGTGCGCAGCCAGTCGATCAGAACCTTCTCCGCATGCGTGCCAGCGGGATTCTGTACTCGAACGAGCATCGGCGCTGCACCTCTCTCGTCGAAATCGGTACTGCTGAGGGAAATGGTACGGACGGTTCAGACCCACCGCCCAGATTTACACCGCGTCGTGTGTCGGTGGCTTCACGCTGTTTCGGTGTCTTCGCTTCACGCTGTTTCGGTGTCCTTGCCTCACGCTGTTTCGGCGGGTAGTCGGCCCTCCTTGACCGCGGTCAGCAACTGGGCGTGATCGACCTCGGTCCGATCGGCGTAGCGCACCGCGAACCGCGCCACCGCCTCGTCGAAGGCCTCCGCGCCGTCGAGATATCCCGCCACCAGCCGCGGGTCCACCGAGCGCGCGTGCGCCCGCGCCAGCAGCGCGCCCGCCAGCCGCCCGTAATCGTCGAGCAGGCACGCGTCCAGCGAGGCGGGATCGATGCCGCCCTTGAGATTCCGGAACTGCCGCACGATGAACGGCAGCCGTGCACCGTTCAGGGTCAGCGTGGTCCAGCCCAGCAGAATATCGGTCTCGGCCTGAACATGCCTGGCGCCCTGCACGATTCGCTCACCCTCGTGCCGCGTCGGCGCGGGCGGCAGATACGGGGTCAGCGCCGAGGGCGAGGCCTGCTTGATCTGCAACACCAGCACCTCATCGTCATTGCCGTGCAGCAGCGCCAGATAGCTGTGCAGGCCCACACTTCCGGTGCCCACGATGCGGAAGGCGATATCGGAGACGGTGAACCGGGTGATGAGATTGCGCCGGGATTCCCGCAGCGTGCCGACATAGCTGGTCAATCCGTCGATGACCGCCTCGGACACCGTGTCCTCGACCGCAGTCAGCAGCGGCGGATCCTGGACGAACTTCCTTGTCCCGTACCCGGTTTCATGATCTTCGAGGTGCTCGGTCCACTTGCGCGCCACCTTGGCGCTGGTGTTCTTGCGCGCCTTCTTGGCCGCCTTGCGGAAGTGTTCGAGCAGCGGATCGGCATTGGCCCGGCCGATCACCGACTCGTCGGGCAGCGCCGTCCACGAGGTCAGGAACGGCTGCCCCGCCAGCTCGGCCACCGCCAGCCGATACGACCGCGCCGCATCGCGCGCGGCGTCCAGGCAGTCGTCCTCCGACGCCCCGCCCTCGCGCCCGGCCAGCACCAGGCTCGCCGCGAGGCGCTCGAGATCCCACTCCCAGGGCCCCGGCGCGGTCTCGTCGAAATCATTGATATCCATCACGATCTCACCGCGCGGCGTCCCGTAGAGACCGAAATTCGCCGCGTGCGCGTCACCGCACAGCTGTGCGGTCAGTCCGCTGCCGGGGCCGCCCGCAAGATCAGCCGCCATGAGCCCGGCGGCGCCTCGGAAGAACGAATACGGCGACGCCGCCATGCGCCCGATCCGCAGTGGAATCAGGTGTGGCAAACGTCCGGCATTACTGGCATCGATGAAGTCGAGTACTCCCGGCCGGGCCGCGGAAACCGCGGCCCGGTCCCGCGATCGCACCGGGGTGCGGTCCCGCAGTGCTCGACCGCGATCCCACACCTCCCGCGACGACACGGGGGTACGGAAGTCGATCACGTTGGAGCACACAGCAATCGAACTTACCGTCAGTTGACGGGCACCGCCGGATCGACCGGGAAGATGGGCAGCCGCAGCGCACCCGAGGCCGACTCCGGCACCGTGGGCTGCTTGGGTCGCACCGGATTGATCCGCCGATACGGCGCACCCAGCTCCGGTCGCGGATCGGCCTCATTCCGGTTGGGCCAGAACGCCATTGCGCGCTCGGCCTGCGCGGTGATGGTCAGCGACGGATTCACGCCCAGGTTCGCCGTCACCGCCGAACCGTCCGCGATATGCAGGCCCGGATAGCCGAACACCCGCTGATAGGGGTCGACCACACCGGCCTCGGGTCCCTCACCGATCACACAGCCGCCGATGTAGTGCGCGGTCGCCGGGATATTGAACATATCCATGATCAGGCTGTGCACATCGCCGTCGACCTTCTTGCCGAAGCGCCGGCCCACCTCGTGTGCGAGCGGAATCCAGGTCGGATTGGGTTTGCCCGTGCCCTGTCTGGTCTTGAGCTGACCCCAGCGCCGATACGAGGTGAGCGAATTGTCCAGCGACTGCATGACCAGCAGGATCACCGATCTGTCCGAGGCATTGCGGGCATTGAGACTGCGCGCGAACACGATCGGATGCAGCAGGATCGCGAGCAGGAAGCGAAGGAATCGGAACGCCCCGCCGTCCACGATCGGCACCGACATGGGGAACAGGCCGTTCTGCCCGTGCCCGTAGTGGCACACCTCGACATGGGTGTTCGGCTCCGGATGAATCGAGGAGGTGATCGCTACGCCCTGCGCGAAATCGTCGCGGCCGTGGCTCACCACATTCAGGATCGCCTCGGAGTTGGAACGGGTCAGCTCGCCCAGTCGCGGCGACAGATCCGGCAGCACCGCCTCATCGCGCATCTTGTGCAGCAGTTTCTGGGTGCCCAGCGCCGCCGCGGCGAAGACCACCTGCTCGGCGGTGAAGGTCTTGCGGTCCTTGCGAATCCAGCGATCCGAGCGCACCGTCTCAACGGCGTAGCCGCCGCCGGTCATGGGCCGCACCTTGGTCACGGTGGTCAGCGCGAAGACCGTCGCCCCGGCCTGTTCGGCCAGGTAGAGGTAATTCTTGGGGGTGGTGTTCTTGGCATTGTGCGGGCAGCCGGTGAAGCAGCGCGCGCAGTGGATACAGCCGTTGCGCCGCGGGCCCGCGCCACCGAAGTACGGATCCTCGACCTCGGCGCCCGGATCGGCCTCATTGAAGAACACGCCCACATCGGTGGCATGGAAGGTGTCCGCCACCCCGAGGTCCTCGGCGACCGAGCGAATCACCTCGTCGGCGGGGGTCATCCGCGGATTGGGCGCGACGCCGAGCATGCGCTGCGCCTGGTCGTAGTACGGCGCGAGCTCGGTCTTCCAGTCGGTGATATGCGCCCACTGCTTATCGGTGTAGAAGTCCGGCAGCGGTTCGTACAGCGTGTTCCCGTAGATCAGCGATCCGCCGCCGACCCCGGAGGCGGAGAAGACCGCGCACTTGCCGAGCACGCTGATGCGCTGCGTCCCGGTCAAACCCAGGCGCGGGGCCCAGATCGCCTTGCGCACATTCCAGTTCGTCTTGGGGATGTCCTGCGCTTCCCAGCGGCGGCCGGATTCCAGCACGGCCACCCGGTAGCCCTTCTCGGTCAGGCGCAGCGCGCTGACGCTCCCCCCGAACCCGGAGCCGATCACAACGACGTCGTAGTCGAAGTCGGGCATGGTTTTTCCTCTCGCATGCCTGCGTAACAGATGAGAAACTTCCCAACTCATTCTGTCATTTCCCTGCTATGGCCGAGACCATACAACAGAACACTCGCGACCCACCCGCCTGGAGACTCCCGGGCCGATGGGGTAAGACGTGAGGTTGTGACAACCGAGCGGAACGCCGAACCGGTGTACAGCGATCGCATCCTCACCGTCCCGAACGTGCTGAGTGCGATCCGGCTGATCGGCGTCCCCGTCTTCCTGTGGCTGCTGCTGGTGCGGAAGGCAGACGGCTGGGCCTTCGCGCTGCTGGTCGCCAGCGGTTTCACCGATTTTCTGGACGGCAAACTCGCACGGCTGCTTGACCAATCGTCCAAGCTGGGCGCGATCCTGGACCCGCTCGTCGATCGCCTGTATCTGCTGGCCACCCTGGCGGGCTTCCTGATTCGCGGCATCCTGCCCTGGTGGGTGGTGCTGATCCTGGTCGCGCGCGACGGCATCCTGACCCTGACCCTGGGCATCTACAAGCGCCGGCAGCTGCCCCCGCCCGAGGTGATCTATCTCGGCAAGGCCGCCACCTTCGCGCTCATGTCCGCGCTGCCGTGGCTTCTCGCAGGTCAAATGGATTGGCCCCTGGCAGGTTTCGGGCGGGCCTTCGGCGGGGCATTCCTGGTCTGGGGTACGGCGGTCTACGTCTGGACCGGCATTCTCTACGTGGGCAAGGCCATTGCGGTGTATCGCGCAATACCGACCCCCGTCGCCGGAGCCGTACCGGCCCCGTCGAGCGAAGATCACTAGCCCATTAGGGTGTGTGGCGAACGGATCGGTGACGATCCCGAAAGGACCGCCCGTTGAAAGGACACCGCCAGTGAGCGACCTACCCGACGACCTGCGCTACACCGAGGAACACGAATGGGTGCGCATCGCGGGACCCACCCGAGTCCGGGTGGGGATCACCGACTACGCCCAGTCGCAGCTCGGTGATGTGGTGTTCGTGCAGCTGCCCGACACCGAAAAAGATGTAGCCAACGGCGACAGCATCGCCGAAGTGGAGTCCACCAAGAGCGTTTCGGACATCTACGCCCCGCTGGCCGGGAAAGTCGTTGCGGTGAACGAGATTCTGACGGCCGAGCCGGAGACTCTCAACACCGACCCGTACGGCGACGGATGGATCTTCGAACTCGAGCTGGACTCGGCCGAGACCCTCGATGCCGCATACGGTGACCTGCTCGATGCCGCAGGTTATCAAGGAGTTATCGGAGGCTGAAGCAGCCTTCACAGTTCTACCTGCACGGGTACGGCCCGGCAGGGTACGGTCAATGCCAACAGTTCCGCTGAAGGCATCAACTGCTTGCATGGATTATTCGGTTCGAGGAGGAGAGCAAGGGTGAGCGAGAACAAGGACCCGGGTTACCAGGAGACGGCAGCAGAGACCACTTCGGTGTTCCGCGCTGATTTCCTGAACGAGGTCGACACGTCGCGCCCTGAGCAGACCGGCGAACAGCCGGTGGGAGTCGAGGGTCTGCCCGCGGGTGCGGCTCTGCTGGTCGTCAAGCGCGGCCCGAACGCCGGTTCGCGGTTTCTGTTGGATCAGCCCACCACCTCCGCGGGACGCCACCCCGACAGCGACATCTTTCTCGATGATGTCACCGTGAGTCGTCGCCACGCGGAGTTCCGCCAGGACGACGACACCTTCCAGGTTGTGGATGTCGGCAGCCTCAACGGCACCTACGTCAACCGGGAGCCGGTCGACTCCTCGGAGCTGCAGAACGGCGACGAGGTTCAGATCGGCAAGTTCCGTCTCGTGTTCCTTACCGGTCCGCGGCCGCAGACAAGCGACGCGGGCGCACTATAGGACCGAGCGGAATGACTGGCGCAGCGCAGTGGACGCGCGGGGGCATGTCGATCGGCTCCGTGTTGGATTTGCTGCGTCCGGATTTCCCGGACATCACCATCTCGAAGATTCGATTCCTCGAATCGGAGGGATTGATCAGTCCCGAACGCACCCCTTCGGGGTACCGCAGGTTCCACGTAGCCGACGTGGAACGCCTGCGGTTCGTGCTGACAGCGCAGCGGGATCAATACCTGCCGCTGAAGGTGATCAAGGAACAGCTGGAAGCGATCGACAGTGGGGCCGCGACGCTCGGGGTACGGGAAGCCCGTGCCCGAGCGGGCGTCGTCAGCGAGGGAGAGCTACATCCTATGGGCCCCAACGGGGATGGCCGCCTCCGGCGGCTAGGGGTCGTGTCCGGTGAGGTATCGCCCGAGGAGCTCCGGTTCGATCATGAGATCCGGGTTCCGCGGGCGGATCTGTTGCAACAGGCGGGAATCGACGAGAAGTTCCTCACCGAACTGATTCGCGCGAATCTCATCACGCCCGGTGCGGCAGGCTATTTCGACGCCGACGCGGTGACGCTCGCGCGCACCGCCAAGGCATTGAGTGAATTCGGTTTGGAGGCAAGGCATCTGCGTGCCTTCAAACTCGCCGCGGACCGGGAGGCGGCCATGGTAGCGCAGATCGCCGCGCCCATCGCCAAGAGCCGGGACGCGGACGCCCGCGCCCGCGCGGAGGAGACCGTGCGAGAGTTGGCGGCACTGTCGCTGACCCTGCATACCTGCCTGGTGAAGACCTCGGTGCGTGCTTCGCTCGGAGGCTGAAATCTTCGCCTAGACTCGGTGATACGACTCGCCCCGCTGTGTCGATAGCCGGGTGGTCGGCGAGTTTATGGGAGGCAGTGCGATGAGCGAAATGCGTGTGATCGGCATCCGTGTCGAACAGCCACAGAACCAGCCCGTGCTGTTGCTCCGCGAGGCTTCCGGTGACCGGTATCTACCCATTTGGATCGGGCAGGCCGAGGCCACCGCGATCGTACTCGAGCAAGAGGGTGTCACGCCGATTCGTCCGCTGACCCACGATCTGATCAAGATCCTCATCAAGGATCTCGGGCACACCTTGAAAGAGGTGCGGATCGTGGATCTGCAGGAGGGCACCTTCTACGCCGATCTGGTCTTCGAGAACGATCTGCGGATCTCAGCGCGCCCCTCCGATTCGGTCGCGATCGCCCTGCGGGTGGGTTGTCCGATCTACGCGGAGGAGCCGGTGCTCGAGGAGGCCGGTCTCGTCATGCCGGACGAGCGCGAGGACGAGGTGGAGAAGTTCAAGGAGTTCTTGGAGTCGGTGTCGCCGGATGATTTCAAGGCCACCGACAGTTAGGTGGGGGGCGGCGTAATCGTTGTCTCGACCTGTACTTAAGGTCTAGAAACACGCCGCTCGTCACGCTTGGTTCGACGCCGATGCTCCCGGGACAATCAGGAGAGTAGCCTCGACAGTTAGGCCACGCTCCAAACGTCGATGCAGTGTCCGATGTCAAGACACGAGCCCGGATAGGCCAGCAGTAAGGGAGTAGTCAGTGGGAGACCAACCGCACACCCACGATGTGGTGCAGCCAGGGCTGTTCCCCGATGACACGGTGCCGGACGAACTCGTCGGCTATCGGGTCCCGAGCGCCTGTCAGGTCGCGGGGATCACCTATCGGCAGCTGGATTACTGGGCCCGTACCGGGCTGGTCGTGCCGTCCATCCGCAGCGCCACCGGATCGGGCAGTCAGCGGCTGTACTCGTTCAAGGACATTCTGGTCCTCAAGATCGTCAAGCGATTGCTGGACGCGGGGATCTCGCTGCAGAACATTCGTATCGCGGTGGATCATCTGCGCAGCCGCGGGGTCGAGGATCTGGCCGGGATCACCCTCTTCTCCGACGGGGCCACCGTGTACGAGTGCTCCTCGCCCGAGGAGGTCGTCGATTTACTGCAGGGCGGGCAGGGCGTCTTCGGAATCGCGGTCAGTGGCGCCATGCGCGAGCTGACCGGGGCCATCGCCAATTTCCCGGCCGAGCGCGCCGAGGCGGGCAGTGCCAGCGAGCGTCCGGAGGATGAGCTGTCCTTCCGTCGCAAGGCGAGAATGAATCAGAAAACCGGGTAGACCCGTTCACCTCCGCACCCCGGCAGCCGGCTCTCGAACACGCCGTGCTGCCGGGGTTGTTTTCTGACCTCTCGAGGGGCGCTCCATCTGAAGTCGACCCAGGCAACATTGCTGTAACTTGCCGACCTCTAGACTTGTCGGTGCGTCGCAGCCGTGCGGGAGAGTCCCGGGGATGCAGGTCTTTTCGAAGGCCGGCGGAATCCGGGCGCCGAAGGAGCAGCACCTCCCCGTCAATCTCTCAGGCACAAGGGACCGTGCGGAGTTTCGGCGCCTCTGGAAAGCGGTGGTCGCGAGCCACCCGCCCATGGTGAAAGGGGTTCGGCCGCAACGGCCGTGCCCCGAATCTCTCAGGCGCCAACGACAGAGGGGGAGGGCAGACGACGCGTCGGCCACCGCGCCGACCCCCGCCCACCCCTTTGGAGAGCTGCCGTGACCTGGACTCGATCCTTCGCCGACCGCCATATCGGACCCGACAGCGGCGAACTGGAGCGCATCCTCGCCACCGTCGGTGTGGAATCGCTGGAAGAACTCGCCGCGAAGGCCGTACCGGCCAGCATTCTGGACGGCGCGGGCAGTAATGGCCTGGACGCCCTGCCGCCCGCGGTGAACGAGCACGAGGTGCTCGAGGCGCTGGCCGCGCTGGCCGGGTCGAATACGGTGGCCACCACCATGATCGGGCTGGGCTACTACGACACCCTGACCCCGCCGGTGCTGGTGCGCAATCTGATCGAGAATCCGGCCTGGTATACCGCGTATACGCCGTATCAGCCCGAGATCAGCCAGGGACGGCTGGAGGCGCTGCTCAACTTCCAGACCATGGTGTCCGATCTGACCGGTATGGATGTGGCGAACGCGTCCATGCTGGACGAGGCCACCGCCGCCGCCGAGGCCATGACGCTGTTGCAGCGGGCCAATCGGGGGAGCAAATCGCAGCGGCTGCTCATCGACTCCGATCTGTTCCCGCAGACCAGCACGGTGCTGTTCACCCGCGCCGAGCCGCTGGGGATCGAGATCGTCGAGGCGGATCTGTCCGGTGGGGAGCTGCCCGAGGGCGACTTCTTCGGCGTGATCGTGCAGCAGCCGGGCGCCTCCGGCAAGATCGTGGACTGGACCTCGGTCATCGAATCCGCGCACGCGCGTAAGGCTTTGGTCGCGGTGGGCGCGGATCTGCTTGCGGCGACGCTGATCACCTCATCGGGGGAGCAGGGGGCCGATGCCTGCTTCGGCACCAGCCAGCGTTTCGGTGTGCCGCTCGGATTCGGTGGACCGCATGCGGGATATCTCGCGGTGCGCCAGGCGCACGCGCGGCAGCTGCCGGGCCGACTGGTCGGCGTCTCGGTGGACGCCGACGGCAATACCGCGTACCGGCTCGCGCTACAGACCCGTGAGCAGCATATTCGCCGCGAGAAGGCGACCTCGAATATCTGCACCGCGCAGGTGCTGCTGGCCATTGTCGCGGCCATGTACGCCTCGTATCACGGTGCGGACGGGCTCAAGTCGATCGCGCGGCGGGTGCACGGGCATGCGCAGTGGCTGGCCGCGGGGCTGGGCGACGCGGTGGTGCATCAGAGCTTCTTCGACACCGTGCTGGTGAATGTGCCGGGCGGCGCGGAGACCATTGTGGCCAAGGCGAAGGGCGTGGGGATCAACCTGCGGCTCGTCGATGCCGATCATGTCGGCATCGCCTGTGATGAGGCGACCACGGACGCGCATGTGGTCGCGGTGCTGGACTGCTTCGGCGCGGAGATTCCGGTCGGGCCGGAGGGCGCGCTCTTCCACGGGAAGCTGCGGCCGCATATCGAGAACCGGACCTCGGAATTCATGACGCATCCGGCGTTCACCCGGTACCGGACCGAAACCGCCATGATGCGGTATCTGCGGTCGCTCTCGGATAAGGATATCGCGTTGGACCGCAGCATGATTCCGCTGGGATCGTGCACGATGAAGTTGAACGCGGCGGCGGAGATGGAATCCATCACGTGGCCGGGATTCAATCGGGTGCACCCGTACGCGCCGGTCGAGGACGCGCCGGGCCTGATCCGATTGGTCGAGGACCTGGAGGGATGGCTGTCCGCCGTCACCGGGTACGACCGGGTTTCGTTGCAGCCCAATGCCGGTAGCCAGGGCGAGTACGCGGGACTGCTCGCGATTCGGCGGTATCACCTGGATCGTGGTGATACGCACCGGGATACGTGTTTGATTCCGTCCAGCGCGCACGGGACCAACGCGGCCTCGGCCGCCATGGTGGGCATGCGGGTCGAGGTCGTGAAGACGCGTGCGAACGGCGATGTGGATCTGGACGATCTGCGCGCCAAGATCGCCGACCACGCCGATCGGCTGGCCTGCATCATGATCACCTATCCGTCCACCCACGGTGTGTACGAGCATGAGGTCGCCGAGCTGTGCGCGATGGTGCACGATGCGGGCGGTCAGGTGTACGTCGACGGTGCGAACCTGAATGCGCTTGTGGGACTTGCTCGTCCGGGGCGGTTCGGTGGCGATGTCAGCCATTTGAATCTGCACAAGACGTTCTGCATTCCGCACGGTGGCGGTGGGCCGGGCGTCGGTCCGGTCGCGGTGCGTGAGCATCTGGCCAAGTACTTGCCGGGTGATCCGCTGGAGACGGGATCGCATGCGGTGTCGGCGGCCAAGTACGGGTCGGCGTCGATTCTGCCGATCACCTGGTCGTACATTCGAATGATGGGGGCGGACGGACTGCGGCGGGCTACGCTGACGGCCATCGCCTCGGCGAATTACATTGCTCGGCGGTTGGATCCGCATTTCCCGGTGCTGTTCACGGGGGACAATGGGATGGTCGCGCACGAGTGCATTCTGGATCTGCGGGAGATCACCAAGCGGACCGGTGTGACGGTGGACGATGTGGCGAAACGGTTGGCGGACTATGGGTTCCATGCGCCGACGATGAGTTTCCCGGTGGCGGGGACTCTGATGGTTGAACCCACCGAGAGTGAGAACCTGGAAGAGATCGATGCTTTCATCGAGGCGATGATTGCTATCAAGGGTGAGATCGATCAGGTTGCGGCGGGGGTGTGGCCGGTGGAGGATAATCCGCTGCGGGGTGCTCCGCATACCGCTCAGTGCTTGGTTGCGGAGTGGGATCATCCGTATAGCCGGGAAATCGCTGTTTATCCGCAGGGTGTGGGGAATTCGCGGCCTAAGGTTTGGCCTGCTGTGCGGCGGATTGATGGGGCTTATGGTGATCGTAACTTGGTTTGTTCCTGCCCGCCGATTGATTCTTACGCCGACGACTGAAGCCACTCGGGGCCTTCGTAGCTGGGACAGGGGTTACCTTCTGTCCCAGCGGGGTTCGGAAGAGTGCCACGATTTTTCAGAGTGGGAACCTGGGGTGCCGTACCCGGCTTTCGCTTCCGGACATTTGGTCGAGAACTTACGTTCTCGACCGGAAGACCTGCTGTGGTTGCGTTTTCGGGAAAAGAACAAAGGATTAAAAGACAAAAGATTAAAAGACAAAAGATCAAGCACTTTTTGCTGATCATTTGCTCGGTGTGTTGCTTCTTGGGGTGCGCGTGTTGGGTTGGTGCGCAGTAGGATCGAACGTATGGGCGAAAGTGCTGTTGCGGAGCTCACCAGCTATGAGTTGGTGGAGCGGTTGCGTGCGGTGCACTCGCGGATAGCTGTGGGGCAGGCTGAAGAGGCTGAGTTGATGACTCGGTTGTATCGGCTGCGTCGGGCGCAGCAGCTCGAATTGGGGGTGCGGGCGGTTCACGCGGGGGAGGATGCGGCCACCGAAATCGCTGTTGTGCTGAAGGTTTCTCAGCGGCAGGCCGATGTATTGATTGGGTTCGGGCTGGATTTGGATGCGCGTTTGCCGCATGTGCGGGAGGCGTTCGCGGCGGGGCGGATTGATCTGCCGCGTGCTCGCGCCATTCGGGACGTGCTGCTCAATGCCTCGGATGAGCTTGTGGCACTGGTGGAACCGCGCATTGCCGCCTATGCGGAGACCGCGGATCCTTCCCGGGTCAAGCGCACCCTGCGCCGCTGGCTTCTCGAACTCGACCCGGCGGGGCAGACCGAGCGTCGCAAGGCCGCCGAAGCCGATCGCTACGTCACCGTCAGCGCGGCGGACAACGGCACCGCCATCCTCGACGGAGTTCTCCCCGCCCGGGGTGCGCAGGCGCTCTACGAACGCCTGCGCGAAATGGCCTCAACCCAATGCTGCGGCAACGATCCGCGCACCACGAACCAGCGTCGCGCCGACGCCCTCATCGCACTCGCCGACGGCTCCAACCGCCTGTCCTGCCAATGCTCCGACGAGAACTGCCCGCGCGCAGCCGCCCCGGATCAGTCCGCCAACCCTCGCAAAGCCCTTGTCCAGGTCGGCGTCTCCGCCGAAACCCTCGCGGGCCTGTGCGACAACCCCGCGCTCCTGGCCGGTTTCGGCGCGATCGACCCCGACCTGGCTCGTCAGATCGCCCGCCACGCCCACTTCGACATCATCACCGACACCACCCCGGAAGCGCCGGTCACAGATTCTCAACCTGCCGCCGAATCGGGTGTCACGGCGTCCGCCGCTGCCAAATCGGAGATGCGCTACCGTCCAGCCGTCCGCCTCGCGGGCAAGGTGCGCGCGCTCGACGGTGGCTGCCGCGCCCCGGGCTGCATGGTGCCCGCCGCAGCCACCGACCTCGACCACCAGGACCGCTTCAACCGCCACTCCCCGGAAACCGGCGGCCACACAACCGAATCCAACCTCGGCTGCCGCTGCCGTCGCCACCACCGCCTCAAAACCCTCGCCGACAACGGCTTGAACGGCTGGCAAGTAGTCCACCACCCCCACCGCCGAGTCGAATGGCGCTCTCCCACCGGAGAATCCATCACCACCACCCCCGAGGGAATGAAATTCCTTTTCCCCCGAGCCCAAATACCACCCATTACCGCGAACGGCGTCCCCACCCCCACCCCCATAGACCCCTTACTCAACCCGGGCCGGGTAATAAACGCACTTACCGAACTGGTGCACGTCTACTGCACCCCCACCCAGCGCCGCCGCAAACCAGTCCACCCTCAACAGAAACTTCCCGAGTACAGCGACGCGCCACCGTTCTAAGGCACCCAATTCAAATATTGGGTACGGCACCCCCGCACGCTTGATCGTATTCTTTCTCGTCTCGGTCCTAAAGGCGACCAGATCCTCCCAGCCCCGCTGGAAGGTGAGAATGCGGCACCCAATAGGGGAGCGAAAGCCGGGTACGGCAGACGACGTTCCCACTCTGAAAAATCGTGGCCATCCACCGAACCCCGCTGGAACCGAAAGCCCCCGCCCCAGGTCGGCTTCGAAGGCCCCGTGCCCAACCCCGTTCCCCCGCAAGCCAATACGATCTCCCCCCGCACATGCCCGCCCTCACCAACCCGATGCGGCTCAGTCGATCACGACTACAAGCTTCCCTCGCGGACGACCATTCTCCCCAACCCGATGCGCCTCCGCGACGTCGGCAAGCGGAAATGTCTGCGCGACCGGCAGCGAGAACCGTCCCGAGTCGACGAGTTCGCCTATCTCGGCAAGCGCATGGATCGCACGGCCGTCCTCGCCCCGGCTGAAGTGCACTCCGGTTTCCCGTGCCCCGGCGAAGTCGGCGATCGTCACCACATGTGAAGCGCCCCCGGCCAATTCGATGAGTTCGGGGAGAATCCCGTTGCCCGCGACATCCAATGCGGTATCCACCCCCTCGGGGGCCACGGCCCGCACGCGCTCGCTGAGCCCCGCACCATAGGCAACGGGCTCGGCCCCGAGTGACCGTAGGTAATCGCGGTTGGCCGGGCTCGCGATGCCGATCACTCGGGCTCCGCGTGCCACCGCCAGCTGAACAGCGGCGGCACCGATTACCCCGGAGGCGCCGTTGACCAGGAGCGCGGTTCCGCCCTTGACTCCGAGTTGATCGATCGCACGCGTAGCGGTCTCGATCGCGGCGGGCAGTGCGGCGGCCTCCGGAAATCCGAGGGATGACGGGATCGGTGCATAGGTCTCCAGCACCGCCAGTTCGGCCTGGCCCGCGCCCCGACCGGAGAAGCCGAATACTCGATCACCGATCGCCACGTCGGTCACCCCGTCGCCGAGTTCGTCGACCACGCCCGCGGCTTCATATCCCAGTGTCCGGGGAAGCTCCTCATCCATCAGGCCACTGCGCTTCTTCCAGTCGCTGGCATTGACCCCGGCCGCCTTCACCGCGATCCGTACCTGACCTGGACCCGGGTGCGGGTCGGGCAGGTCCACGACCTCCAGGACCTCGGGCCCGCCGAACCGGCTGAAACGCACTGCCTTCATGAATCGCTCCCGTCTCCGGTCCGGACAACTCGGTCTATGCGCAGTTTGCCAGCCGAGCGCCCGGGATCGCCGAACCCGCAGGGTAATGGCTCATTGCGCCGATGCGATGAGTTCGTTTTCAGCGGCGGCGCAGGGTGGGGTCGAGCAGGGCCGGTGGGGCGTCGTGCTTCTCGTCGGGGGACAGGTCGACACCGGGTGGGACGATGGCGTCGATCGCGTCCAGGATGTCGGGGGTCAGGACCGTGTCGGCGGCGGCGAGTTGGGAGGTCAGGTGGTCGAGGGTGCGGGGGCCGATGATCGCGCTGGTGACGGCGGGGTGTGCGGTGACGAAGGCCAGGGCCAGCTGGATCAGGGTGAGGCCGGCCTCATCGGCCACCTTGACGAGTTGTTCGACGGCGTCGAGTTTGGCGCGGTTGGACGGGATGGCGGTGTCGTACCACTGGGGCCTGGCTTGTGAACGGCTGGTGGTGATTTCGCGGCCCGCGCGGATCGCGCCGGAGAGCCAGCCCGAGGCCAGGGGACTCCAGACCAGGACACCCATGCCGTACTCCTGGGCGACCGGCAGGACGTGGGATTCGATGCCGCGCTGGAGAATCGAGTAGCCGGGCTGTTCGGTGACGTAGCGGCTGGAGCGGATTTCCTTTGCCGCCCACTGGGCTTGGACGATCCGGTAGGCGGGGAAGGTGGAGGAGCCGAAGTACCGGATCTTGCCCGCGCGTTGCAGATCGGTGAGCGCGGAGAGGGTTTCCTCATCGCTGGTGGTCGGATCCCAGCGGTGCATCTGATACAGGTCGATATGGTCCACGCCGAGGCGGCGCAGGCTGTTGTCCAGCTGGGTCGTCAGCCAGCGACGTGAGCTCCCGCGATGGTTGCGCTCGTCGTCGATGGGCAGGGTGGCCTTGGTGGCCAGCACGATATCGTCGCGGCGACCCGAAATGGCTTGGCCGACTTGCTCTTCGGACTGGCCGAGGCCGTAGACGTCGGCGGTGTCGATGATATTGATCCCGGCCTCGAGGGCGGCGTCGACCATGGCGGTGGCTTCGGCGGGGGTGGTGCGGCCGATGCTGCCGAAGTTCATCGCGCCGAGCGCGAGCGTGCTGACCTGGACGCCGGTGCGGCCGAGGGGGCGGTACTGCATGGCTGTTCTCCTCCGGAGACGCGCTATGGTGAGATAAGCGGAACGTTGTTCCGATACCCAACATACGGAACGTTGTTCCGTTTGCCAACACCGCGTCGAACGGGAGTGAATACGGTGGCCGATACCGGATCAGCCGCACCGCGCAAACGAGCCGATGCCCGGCGCAATGCCGAGACGCTGCTGGACGCGGCCGCCGCGGCCTTCATCGCCTCGGGCGTGCACGTGCCCGTGCGTGATATCGCGGCCCGGGCCGGGGTCGGCGTCGGCACCATCTACCGGCACTTTCCGACCCGGGCCGATCTCATCGTGGGGGTCTACCGGCATCAGGTCGAGGCCTGCGCGGAGGCCGGGCCGCGGCTGTTGGCGAGCTGCGCCACCGCCCATGAGGCGCTGGCCCGCTGGATCGACCTGTTCGTCGACTTCCTGGTCACCAAACACGGTCTCGCCGAGGCGCTGCAATCCGGCGACGCGGCCTCCCAGACCCTGCACGCGTATTTTCTCGACCGCTTGGTCCCGGCCTGCGCGCACCTGCTCGACGCCGCCGTCGCCGCGGGCGAAATCCGTTCGGACATAAGCGCTTTCGAGTTGATGCGCGGTGTCGGCAATCTGTGCATCGGGGCGGGCGCCAACCCGGACTACGACGCCCGGCGGCTGGTTGATCTGCTCATAGCGGGTCTGCGACGCTGACGCCGAGCCCGGCCGGCGTCAGCGCCGCGATCAGTCAGGCCGGGGCCGGGGTGAAGACGCCGAAGTGATTGTTCGAGGTGTCGCGGAGTTCGGCGAAGATCAGTCCGCTCGGCGCTTTGGTCACGGGCACCTGCACCGTCGCGCCGAGGGTTTCGGCGGTGGCGACGGTGGCCGCGACATCGGTGACCAGGACATAGAAGACGGCATGATTGGCCGAACTGTCGTGCATGCGGGCGATACCACCGGCGGGGGCGGGGCTGCCGGGGTAGCTGATCAGGTCGTAATTGCCGTCGAAGGCAGGATCTGCGGTGTACGACCAGCCGAAGAGGCCGGCGTAGAAGCTCTTCACCTGCTCGGGCTGGTCGCTGCCGATCTGGAACCAGGCGACGGTGTTGGGGGCGGTCATGGATCCTCCGAGTATGTGGTGTGCGGGTTGCGCATTCACGATCTCGCGGCCGGGCGACAGCCCCCTGTCGGTGTTTGCGAACTATCCGAAGGCGATCATCCGGAGTTTGTGATTGGGCAGGTCCAGATCGCACCCGTCGAGGGTGCGGGCGGGCACGGGTTCATCGCTCATGGTGATGTCGACCATCCGATCCACCCGGAAGCAGCGTGCGGCATCGCGCAGCCGGCACCAAGTCACCAGGCACCAGCCGGTGGTGACGTGCAGGAGCAGCATGGGTTCGACGCGCCGGTGGGTGACCGCGCCGAAGCGGTCCCGGTAGCCGAATTCGATGACCCGGCGGGCCTGCACCGCCTCCTCGATGACCGCGGGAATCCCCTGTGCGGCAGCAGATTCGGTGGTCTCGATCAATCCGACCCGGCCGACGAGTTCATGTGCGGAGGCGGCGGCGGACTCCGGCATGGCGGCCAGGATCTTGCGCAGTGCACTGCGCCCGGCATGCGCGAACGGGGTGTCGAGACTGCGTTCGAGGGCCACCGCCAGCGCCACCGATTCCACGGCGGTGAAGTTCAACGGCGGCAAGGACATTCGCTTGTCCAGTGCGTACCCGCCGCGCCGCCCGACATCGGCGTAGATCGGCACGCCGGACTGCTGTAGCGCGCTGATATCGCGTTCGATGGTCCGCAGGCTGACTTCGTAGCGCTCGGCGAGCTCGCGTGCGGTGCGCAGTCGCGGCGCGATGGCGCGCAACTCCTCGACAATCGCGTAGAGCCGATCGGTGCGGTTCACGAACCCACAGTAGATGGGGGTACCGACAGCACAGCGCCCGTCGGCGAACCGGCGGGCGCCGTGCGATGCGGATCTATACGGTGGTGCCGGGCTTCCAGGTCGACACCGCCCAGATGACCACCACGTCCAGCGCGATGATCAGCAGCGACCACGCCGGGTAGTACGGCAGCCACAGGAAGTTCTCCACGATCGAGACCGCCGCGATGATGATCGCCGCCACGCGGCCCCAGGTCGCACCGGTCATCAGGCCGATGGCGGTGAGCACCACGATGGCCCCGACCACGATGTGGATCCAGCCCCAGGCCGAGGTGTTGAACTTGTAGATGTAGTCATTGGTGCCGACGATCAGCAGATCATCCGAGGCGGCCGCGGAAATGCCCTGCAGAATCGTCAGCACGCCGATGACCAGCAGCAGTACCGCCGCCGCGATGGATGTGCCGGCTGCTACACCCTGCCGCACCGAATGATCGGTGTCCGTAGTGTGCGCCATTGGAACCCCTTCGATGGTCGATGAAGCGGATAGAACCTGTTTCGAATCTTCCACGGGGTTGCTGCAACTTGGTGGCGACATGCCGGTGAAACTATTTCAGGGTGTTGTCAGCGCTTTCGATACCGCGGTGCCGAATGCCAGGTCATTGCTGGACGCGAGCTTGGTATAGGTGCCGCCGGTCCGCTGGGTCAGGGTTTGCAGGGTTTGGGTGCCGGGTCCGTCGATCACGATCACATCGACGCGCACCGGATGCGCCGGATCGGTCGCCGCCGCGATATCGGCGAGTAGCTGATCGCCGGTGACGGGGGAGTCGTCCTCGGGTCCGTCGGTGATCAGCAGAATCGTATTGCTGCGCGCCGCGGCGTAATTGCCCACCGCATTGCGATAGGCGGCCTCCACGGTCGGATAGGTCCGGTCGGGTTTGGCGGTCCCGGGCGTGAGCGTGCCCAGCGACTGGGCGATCGCGCCGCGCTGTGCGTCGGTGAGCGGCGCGGTCGGTGTGACCACCTTGTAGGGTGTCGCGCCGTCGAGATTCTTCGAGTACTCCCAGATGCCCAGCCCGAACTGCGGCGGCATGACGCCCATGGTGGATTGCAGCGCCGCGACGGCATTGGCGAGCCGGGTCATCGTGCCGTCCGCGATGCCCATCGAGGACGAGGTATCCAGCAGCACGGTCGAACTCACCCCGAGCACCGGATGCGAGAGCACCTGCTGCACCTGGCTCAGCACGGACTTCTCCGGCACGCTGGCGGCATTGGGCGGTGCCGCCCCGAAACCGTTGTCGGTGAACAACTTCGACTGTTCGGGTGCGCGCAGGAAATCCGCGAACAGTCCGGCGACGGCCGCCTGCGTCTGATCGACCCAGGCGGCGGTGATGGCCGCGGCCGGATAATCGTCGACCGGACCGTTCTCCGCGGGCCGAAAGGCGGTGAGCCCGTTGCGGGCTCGAATCTGCTGCTCGGTGGCGGGCACCGCATGCACGGGCGCGGCGACCGGATCGGTGGCGGCGGCGAGATCGGTGAGCGCGGTCGCGGCGTCCTTGACCGGCGGCGCGCCCGCGGCGAGCAGTGAGATGGCCGAGCTGACCTGTCCCGAGCGGACCGCGTTGGCATCGAGCGGATCCGTGCCCGAGACGCCGGAGCCGACCGCGGTCGCCACGGCCAGGGCCGAATCACCGCTCGGCATGGCCAGTTTCAGCCCGCCCCACGACGCGAGCCCGATATCGCTCAGCGAACCCTGTTGCAGTTTGGCCAGATCCGCCCAGTGCACCTGCGCGGTCTCCATGGCCTGGCGCAGCGCGTCGGGGACGGCGAGGGCGATGGGACTCACCGCGATCGGTGCGGGCGTACCGCCGATCAGGCCGGGTACGCGCATGAGCTCCACCGAGCGGGTCGAATCCGGAATCCACAGGCCCGGTTGCGGGCCGAGCGCCGGATCCCATGGAGTGGTCGAGGTGAAAGCGGCGACCATGGCCGCGGAGGATTGCGGGTTCACCTTCACCTGCGCGCAGTGGTCGCGCACATGCGGTGTGGTGTTGTTGTAGCTGTCGGCCGCGGCCTTGACCGGTGTGAGGATGCTCGGATCGACGGTCACATTCAGCGTGACGGTGCCCCCGACACAGGAGGCCGCGGCAGCGTTGTCCCTTTCCTTGGCACGCTCTTGGAACCAGGTCCAGCCGACGACGGCCAGGGCTAGCACCAGCACCGCTACCACTGCGACAATCGGTCCCCTGCTGACACCTCGTGACCCGCCCGCGGCGCGATGAGTACCCACCCGCCCAGTCTAGGGAGAACGGCGGTCACCCCCGCCCACCAGGGCATGGAGTGACCGCCGCGGGATCGGCTCAGTCGCGGATCCGGTTGCCGCGGTCGTACTCGTGGCCGCCCCACACCCCGGATTGGCCGGTGCGGGTGGCGAACTCACCGCATTCGCGGCGGATGGGGCAGCCCGCGCAGATGCCGCGCGCGTAGTCGAAGTCCTGCGAGGGGAACGGGAACCACGCCTCATGGTTCGGGTCGCCCTTGCAGGCCGCGTGCTGCCAGTAGTTGGCGGAATCGGAGATGGGAAGCAGATCCGCCAGCGTCTGCTGCTCCTGAACTGCGGTATTCGTCATCGGATGTGCTCCTTTCCTGTCCGATCACGCGGGGTGTTTCTACTTCGGCGATGGCTACGACGCCGCCAGTTCCTTCCAGATCCGGCGCTGTCGCTTCTGCATTTCATTGGGGGCCTTGGGCTCCCACAGCAGTGGCATTCCGGCCTCTTCGGGAGTCCGGTCCGCCTTGGCGGTATTGCACGGACCGCACGCGGCAATCAGGTTGGCCCAGGTGTTCGGGCCGCCCCGGGAGCGCGGGCGGATGTGGTCGACGGTGCGGGCCCAGCCGCTGCAGTAGCCGCAGCGGTAGTTGTCGCGGCGCAGGATCGCGCCGAGGGTGGCCCGGCTGTCATCGTCATGCACCAGAATCCGGTGCTCGAGGTAGATGTAGCGGTTGAGCCGGATGGTCTCCGGCAGCGCCAGCTCCCTGTGCTTCGAGCGGATCGGGAAGTGCGGCCGCCGGTCCTGCACCGATTCGGCGGCGCCGCTGAGCAGCAGCACCACCGCGCGGTCGGCGCGGATCTCGGTCAGCGCCTCGAAAGAGGCGTTGAGCAGCAGCACACCGGTGTGTATCCAGTTGTCGGCGGTTATCTCCGGGTCTTCGGAATGACGGGACAGCATGGGGGTCACCATGTTTCGTAGAGAGAGCAGAACAGGAAGGTGGAAGGTGGTGCTTACGCGTGCACCGGGAGGCGGTCGATCATCCGACTGATGTACAAGTGATCGCCCGCGAGCCGAGCTCGCTCACCCGCCAGATTCGAATTCTGTTCGGGGAACACCGGATTCATTACCGCCTCCTCCTCTCCTGCTGCTGATGGCCTGATCGGCCGGGTGATCATCGTCGAAACTCATGGTGACACAACGGGCATACCGTTGTCGGGTCATTTTTCCGGACCCCGCACACACCAACGGACGGCATAGCGATTTTGTTCCGGCGAGACGCGTATCACAGCGGTGCGGAATAGCGCCGGAGATTCACTGGCAGGCAACCGAGTTGGTAGCCCCCGTGTGGCCGTGATTCATCGGTGGTTACCTGGCGAAGCTACCGTGACGAGTACTCGGAAGGAGCCGGCGTCATGGAGTTCCGACATCTACTTTCGTTCATCGCCATCGCCGAGGAGTTGCACTTCGGCCGCGCAGCGCAGCGCCTTCACCTCACCCAGCCCAGCCTCAGCGCCCAGCTGCAGAAACTGGAGAAGTCACTCGGGGTACAGCTGGTGGCCCGCAACTCACACGAGGTGCGGCTCACACCGGCCGGACGGGAGTTCGAGCTACAGGCTCGGCAGATCGTGGCACAGCTCGACCGGGCCGCGCGTTCGGCGCGAGCCACCGCCGAGGGGCGGGCGGGCAGCCTCAATATCGGCTACAACCTGCCCGCGAGCAGGCATGTGTTACCGGATGCGCTGGTGCGCATGACCGATCGGCATCCGGATATCGTGGTATCGCTGTGGGAGAAGCGGACCGGCCCGCAGCTGGCCGCGCTCTCGGACGGTTCGCTGGATTTGGCCCTGGTCTACGGACATCCCAGTACCGCGGACTTCCGCTATCGGCGCCTGCTGCACCGGGTGCCGCTGGTCGCGGTGGTGGGACGGCGGCATCGCTGGGCCGATCGGCCCGGTGTGTCCTTCGCCGAACTCCAGGATCAGGAGTGCGTGCTCTTCGCCCGGGAGCAGTGTCCCTCCATGTACGACGCCATCTTCCGTGCGGCCGCACAGTCGCGGATCTCGCTGTCGGTGGCGCAGTACGCGGACGATCCGGGAGCCACCGCGCACATGGTGTCGGTGCGCCCGCTGGTCGGGTTCGCCTCGCTGCCCCGGGCCATCTCGATGGGTATGGGCGCGCCGGGAAGTAAATCGGTCGCGGTGAAATTATTGGATCCGGTGCCCACCCTGGATTTGTATGCGGTGTGGCGGTCGGCGGAGACGAATCCGGCGGTGGCGGCTTTTTTGGATTGCGTCGAATCGGAGGAGTCGGATGAGATCGATGATGCCCGTCCGGAAACGGTCGCGGCCATTCGATAGGAAATGACTTTCGCGCGGTAGGAACAGCGTTGTGGGCGGCGACGAGAATCATTGTCGCCGCCCAGAATTCGAAGTGTGAACACAGTTTCTGCGACCGGGGGCGGCTTCGATCCGCCCGAGACCGCGAGTTTGTACACGATCGTTGCCGAGGCGGCCCGCGACCATCCGCTGCGGGAGTCGCTGGGCGGCGCGCACGGTGCGCCGCTGACCTGTGCCGAGCTGGACACCCGCGTGCGGGCGGTGGCCTCGGCGCTGCTCGATCACGGTGTCGCGCACGGCGACCGGGTGGCCGTGCTGGGCCGCACCGGGATGGCGTGGGCGCTGTTGGACTGCGCCGCGCTCGCCCTCGGCGCGGTGGTGGTGCCGGTGTACCCGACCTCCTCACCCGCGCAGATCGAGCACATTCTGCGGGACAGCGGAAGCGCGTATTTCGCCGCCGAGACCCCCGAGGACGCGGCCCGGCTCAAAGCGGCGGGCGCGGAGGCGGTGTGGGGCTTCGACGAGATCGAGGTGTGGTCGGACGGGACCGCGGCGGCGGCGCTGGATGAGCGCATCGCGCGGGTGCGGGCGAGCGATCTCGCCATGATCGTCTACACCAGCGGCACCACCGGCCTGGCCAAGGGCTGCATGATCACCCATCGCAATATGTCTGTGTCCGCGGTGAATACGGTCCGCCAGACCGGTGCGATGTTCGCGGGGGTCACCGCGCTGGCGCTGCCGCTCTCGCATGTGTTCGGCCAGACCATGCTCTTCGCCAACCTGGCCGGGGGTGCGCGCACGCATCTGCTGCCGGGCATTCCCGAACTGGTGCCCGCACTGGCCGAGCTGCGGCCGACGTTCCTGGCGCTGATCCCGTACGCGCTGGAGAAGATTCGCAAGTTCTGCCGGTCGATGCTGGATGAGCAGGCCGAGCGGGAGGCTGTGACGGCCGGTCTGGCGATGCTGGGTGCACGCGAGGTGCTTGCCTCACAACATGCCGTCGCCGCCGCGCTCGGCGGCCGGCTGCGGTATGTGATCTCCGGCGGCGCGTCGCTGGACGAGTCGACCGCCGGGTTCTACGCGGGCTTCGGGGTGGAGATCCTGAACTGCTACGGCCTGACCGAGGCCGCGACCGCGGTGACGGTCAGCGCGCCCGAAACCAATCGGGTCGGCACCGTGGGCAAGCCGATTCCCGGCACCGAGGTCGGGATCGCCGGCGATGGTGAGGTGCTGGTGCGCGGTCCGCACGTCTCGCCCGGTTACTGGGGCGCGGCGGCGGACAACCGTCCGGTGGACGCCGACGGGTGGCTGCACACCGGTGATATCGGTGAGCTCGAGGACGGCTACCTGCGAATCACCGGTCGTAAGAAGGAGATTCTGGTGACCTCGGGCGGTAAGAACGTCGCGCCGACGCCGCTGGAGGATCGCGTCCGGCTGCACCCGCTGGTGAGCAACTGCATGGTGGTCGGTGAGGCGCGGGCCTTCGTGACCGCGCTGGTGACCCTGGATGAGGAGAACGCGGCACGGTGGCGTGCCGCGCATCCCGGGGCCGATCCCGCCACCGCCATCCAGGCCGCCGTGGACGAGGCGAATTCTCTGGTTTCGCGCGCGGAATCCATTCGTGAGTTTCGCATTGTGACAGGCGATTTCACGGTCGCCAATGGATTGTTGACTTCCTCACTGAAATTGAAGCGGGCCGCCATCGCGGCGGCATTCACGGCGGATATCGATCAGCTCTACATGTCGCGCGGTTGAACATCCGCGAAAAATGGACACCTGTTGTGCGGCGATAGCCGGGACCGATCGCCCGATGAATTGCGGTGACTCACCGTCGTTTTCGGGTGTGCCGGACGACAGACTCGAATCAGAATTCGACCACCGAAAGTGATCACATCATGTACGACGTCATCGTTGTCGGTACTCGCGTGGCCGGTGCGCCGCTGGCCATGCTGTTGGCCCGCAAGGGGTATCGAGTGCTCGCCGTGGACCGTGCCACCTTCCCGAGCGACACCCCCTCCACCCACTACATCCACCAGGCCGGTCTGAGCCTGCTCAATACCTGGGGCCTGCTGGACGAGGTCATCGCCACCGGCTGCCCGCCGGTGCGGCATCTGAACTTCACCTACGCCGATATCGTCATCAAGGGCTTCGCCGATGTGTCCTCGGACGGGATCGACGCGGTGTACTGCCCGCGCCGGACCGTATTGGACAAGATCCTGGTCGATGCCGCCGGTAAGTCCGGGGCCGAGATCATCGAGGGTTTCACCGTCACCGGTCTGCTGACCGACGGCGACCGCGTCGCCGGTATTCGCGGTCGCGCCGGTGAGGGTCCCGAGCGGGAGTTCCGGGCCAAGCTGGTGGTCGGCGCGGACGGTTCCAGCTCGACCGTCGCCAAGACGGTCGGCGCGGAAGTCTACGAGGGCTCCCCGGCCGCGTGCTTCGTCTACTACTCGTACTACGAGGGTGTGGACTGGGGAATGAACCACCGCACCGGTTTCGGTGAGCAGCAGTTCGCGGCGTGGCCGACCAATGACGACCAATACCTGGTCGCGGTCATGCGCAAGCGGGATCGGTTCCGTGAGTTCCGCAATGACCCCGATGCCGGGGTGCAGGAGATCGTGGATCAGATCGATCCGGAAATCGGTGCGCGCCTGCGGGATACGGGCAAGCGGGTGGAGCCGTTCCGGCCCATGCTGTACCCGGACAACTACCGTCGCCGGTCCTTCGGCCCGGGTTGGGCGCTGGTCGGCGATGCCGGGTACCACAAGGATCCGTTCACCGGCTGGGGGATCACCGACTCGTTCAAATACTCCCAGCTGCTGGCCGATCTGGTGCACGAAAGCCTTTCGGGCGTAAGGCCGTTCGAGGAGACGCTGCCCGAGTACCAGCGCGAGCGGGACGCGCAGAGCGCCAGCACCTACGAGCTGACCCAGAGTATCTCCGAACTGAGCCTGACCCCGTACTACGACTCGGTATTCCGCGCGGCGAGTATGGACCAGGACTACTCCAAGAAGTTCTTCGGCCTGATCGCCGGCCTGTACCAGCCGGAGAAGTTCTTCGGTGAGGCCGAACTGGCCGAGCTGTACGAGAAGGTCGGATTCCCCGAGGCCGCACGGCATGTGACCAAGAACGTCGGAGCCGCGCAATGACCGGCCCGGGGCTGACCGCGCTGGGGGACAGTTTCGTGGAGGGGCGCGGCGACCCGGCCGCGTCCGGCGGCTATCGCGGCTGGGTGCCGCGATTGGGCGGTCAGCTGGGTCTGCGGCCCGCCGCCATCCGGAATTTCGGGACGCACGGGGCCACCACCGCCGATGTGGTGCGGACCCAGCTGCCCCGGACACCGCGCTCGGAGGTGTACGGCGTGGTGGTCGGGGTGAACGATCTGGTGAGCGCCTTCGATCCGAAGGCGTTCCAGGACAATCTCGATGCGCTCTTCGGGACCCTCTGCGCCGGTGGCGCAATGGTTTTCACCGCCGACTATCCGGATATCCCGGCGCGGCTGCCGATTCCGGAGAAATTCCGCGGCCTGTTGCGCGAACGCTTCGAGTTCGCCAATACCGTGCTGGCCCGGATCGCCGCCGAACATGGCGCACTCCTGCTGGATCTGGCTTCCCGCCCGGAATGGGAACGCCCGGGGGTGTGGACCGAAGACGGTCTGCACCCGAGCCCACTGGGCCATCGACTGTTCGCCGCGGCCGCGGCCGAACTGATTTCGTCGACCACCGCCACCACCGTCGCCGCCTGAGTGCGGGACGGTCTCGGTTCGAGAGGAATTTTCGTGACGGACGACAGACGCCTGGCACGCAACCCGATCGCCATCGTCGGGATGTCGGGCTTGCTGCCCAAGGCACGCGATCATCGAGAGTACTGGCAGAACATCGTCGACGGCGTGGACTGCACGCAGGAGGTGCCGTCCTCGCGCTGGAGCCTGGACGACTACTACGACCCCGACCGTTCGGCACCGGACAAAACCTATTCGCGCCGTGGGGCTTTCCTGCCCGATGTGGATTTCGATCCGCTCGAGTTCGGGCTGCCGCCCAATCAGCTCGAGGTGACCAGCACCATGCAGACGCTGAGCCTGGGCGTGGCACGGGATCTGCTGGTGGACGCGGGTGCGACCGATTCGCCGTGGTACGACCCGGCGCGCACCGGCGTGGTGCTGGGCACCACCGGTCCGGTGCCGCTCATGCATCCCCTCGCCGCGCGGCTCTCGACGCCGGTGCTCAAGGAGGCGGCCCGTTCGGTCGGGCTGACCGAGAGTGATGCCACGGCGATCGCAGACCGGTTCGTGGCAGCGTTCGCGCCGTGGGAGGAGAACTCCTTCCCGGGTCTGCTGGCCAATGTCGTCGCGGGACGGGTCGCCAACCGGCTCGGGCTCGGTGGTATGAACTGCACCGTCGATGCCGCGTGCGCCGCGTCGCTCGCCGCGATTCGCACCGCCATCGCCGAACTGCAGGACGGCCGTGCGGACATGATGATCACCGGCGGTGTGGACACCGAGAACACCATCTTCATCTACATGTGTTTCAGCAAGGTCGGCGCGCTCTCGCCGACCGATCGCATCAGCCCCTTCGCTGATGGCGCCGACGGGACCATGCTGGGCGAGGGCATCACCATGCTGGCGCTGCGGCGGCTGGAAGATGCACGGCGCGACGGGAATCGGATCTACGCGGTGATCCGCGGGCTGGGGTCCTCGAGCGACGGGCGCTCCAAGAGCATTTACGCACCGCGCGCGGAGGGGCAGCGCATCGCCCTGGATCGGGCGTACGCCGATGCCGAATGCTCGCCCGCGGATGTCGAACTCATCGAGGCGCACGCCACCGGTACCGCGGTGGGTGACAAGACCGAGCTGACCGCGCTCAAAGGGCTGCTGTCCGAGGCGACTTCGGAGACCCGGTTCGCTGCGCTGGGCAGCGTGAAATCGCAGATCGGGCACACCAAGGGCGCGGCGGGCACGGCCAGTGTCATGAAACTGGCGCTCGCACTGCATCAGAAGGTGTTGCCGGGCACCATCAATGTGGACGCGCCCAATGCCGAGATCGATTCCGATACCGCGCCGTTCTATGTGAACACCCGCACCAGGCCGTGGATTCGCGATCCGAAGCGGCCGTTGCGGCGTGCCGCGGCCTCGGCAATGGGCTTCGGCGGCACCAACTTTCACGTGGTGCTGGAGGAAGCGGACTCCGATCGCGACGGGCTGAAGGTTTCGCATCGCACCGCGCGAGCGCACATCTGGCATGCCCCCGATGTGGCGAGCCTGGTGGAGGCCGTGCGCGATACCGAGGCGGGCGACGGCGGCGGGATTCCGGAGCATCACGCGCGCATCGGGTTCGTCTCGCTCGATGACGAGACCGCGGCCGAGCTGCGCGGACTCGCCGTGGACGAGTTGCTGCGCAATTCCGGTGCGGCGCACTGGGATCACCCCGAGGGCGTGTACTTCCGCGCCGCCGCGCTGCCCGATCGCAAGGCTGGTGCGCTCTTCGCCGGTCAGGGCAGCCAGTACGTCGATATGGGACTCGATGCGGCACTGAACAATCCGCCCGTGGGCGCGGCGTTCGATGCCGCCAATGCCGCCTTCGCCGAGGCGGAGCGGCGGCTGGGCGGCGTGGTGTTCCCGCCGCCGGCGTTCGATGACGCCGCGCGAACGGAACAGGAAATCGCGCTGCGCCGTACCGAATTCGCGCAGCCCGCGATCGGTGCGCTGGCGGCGGGACAGTTCGAGGTGCTACGGGACTTCGGCTTCCGGCCCGAGGGCTACCTCGGGCACAGCTTCGGTGAACTCACCGCGCTATGGGCGTCCGGGGCCGTGACCACCGGGGACTTCTTCGGACTGGCGCGGGCGCGCGGCGCGGCCATGACCGTGCCCGAGGGCGTCGATGCCGGGACCATGGTCGCGGTCGGGGCCGGGCGGGCCGATATCGAGCGGGCCATCGCCGGGCTCGAGGACGTCTGGGTCTGCAATGACAATGCCCCGGATCAGGTGGTGGTGGGCGGCGGAGCCGAGGGGATTGCCGCGGTCACCGATGTGTGTGCCGAAAAAGGCTGGGTTACAAGGCATCTGCCGGTGTCCGGTGCTTTTCATACGCCCTATGTCGGCCATGCGGTCGAGGCGTTCGGTGCGGCGGTGGCGGCGGTCGAGATCGGTGCGCCGGATGCCCGGCTGTACGCCGATACCGCGGGTGCCTCCTACGGCGAGGATGTGGCGAGCAATCGCGCCACCCTCACCGCGCAGCTGAGCAATCCGGTCGACTTCCACGGTGCGCTCACCGCCATGCGGGCCGACGGCTGCACGGTCTTCGTGGAGTTCGGTCCGAAACAGGTGCTGACCTCGCTGGTGCGGCGCACTTTCGGCACCGACGTGATCGCCATCCCCACCGATCCCGGACCCATCGGCAATGGCGACCTCGCCCTCAAGCGGGCGGCGGTGCGGCTGGCGGTGCTCGGGTTCGAGCTGGAGGGCCTGAACCGCTATGCCGCGCCCGACCGTGCCGTCCGGGACCGCAAACCCGCTATGACGGTGACGATTTCGGCCCCGGAGTACGTCCCGGCGAGCCGTCGTGAGTCCTATGCGGCCGCACTGTCGGACGGCTACCGGGTCGTCACCGCCGCACCCGCGGCTCCCGCCCCGGCCGCCGCCCCCGTCGCGGTGCCCGTCGCCCAGCCCGCCCCCGTACCTGTTCTGTCCAATGGACATTCGGAGAACTCGGAGAATCCCGTGACCACCGACCCGCAGTACCGACTACCCGCACCGGGTGCGCTGGACAGCGCCCTCGTACAGCATCTGCACACCCACCGTCACTACCTGGACGGTCAGTTGGAGCTGGCCCGCGATCTGGCGGGCGCGCTGCGCGACGGCGGACTCGACGAGCTGACCGTGCGCGCCATCGAAGCCGTGAAGGACCACGGCGTCGCGATCAGCGAAAGCCATGCCCGCGCGGGCGATGTGGTGGCACAGCTGGCCGAGCTGGAGAGTGGCGCGCCGGCGGCCGCCCCTCGTCCGGTCCGCGCATACGTCGAGCCGGTAGCGCCCGCGTCCGCATTGAGTGGTAATGGTGCGCCGGTACACGGACTCGCCGCCGCGAATCCCGTTGCCGCACTGGGGAACAGCGCCTCAAATCGGACGAGTGCACCTGGCGTGCCGGCGAACGGCGAATCGGCTGCCCCGGGTAGCGCGCCGGCTGCCGTCGCTCCGCGTTCCGAAACCCTCACGGCGGCCGCGGATCCGACTCGTGGAGCAGCCGTAGCCGTGCAGCCCGGTGCGCTCTCGAATGAGGTGCTGCGCCAGGCGCTGCGCGAGGTGGTCGCCGACAAGACCGGATATCCGGTGGAGATGGTCGATCCGACCATGGATCTGGAAGCGGATCTGGGTGTGGACTCGATCAAGCGGGTTCAGGTGATCGGTGCGCTCCAGGAACGATTCCCGGAACTTCCGGTACTCGGGCCCGAACAACTCGGCACCCTGCGCACGCTCGATCAGATCGTGGGCGAGCTGGCCGGGGGTGATGTCCACCCAAAAGCTGAGGCCGCGGCGCAGACCCCGCGGCATGTCGTCGACCTCGTCGAACTTCCCCCGGTGGATCAGGCCGTCGAGCCCTACCGCCCGGCGGGCACCGCACTGCTGGTGTGCCTGGATGATTCCGCCGAAACCGATTGCGAGGCAATCGAGGAGGCGCTCCGGGCGCGCAGCTGGACGGTGGCGCGGGCACAGGGTCCCGCGGCCGTTGCCGAGGCCGGAACCGTGGACGCCTGCGTGGTGGTCGCCGGTGTGGCCGCCGAATGGGAACAGGCGCAGCGCATTCTGTCCGATGCCATTCTGACGGCCGGGCGAGCGCTGCCGCGACTGCGGGACGCGACCGGGCGGGCGGGGTTCGTCACCGTCACCCGGCTCGATGGTCACCTCGGCTTCCGCGGGCACGCCGAACCGGTCGCCGCGCTGTTGGGCGGAATCGGGGGAGTGGTGAAGAGCCTTGCGGCGGAACAGCCCTCGCTGTTCTGCCGGGCGCTGGACATCGATCCCGCGATCCTGCCGCAGCGGTTGGCCGAGCATGTGCTCGAAGAGCTGTGCGATACCGCGACGGATACTCCCGAGGTCGGCATCGACGGTGCGGGCGTGCGCCGTACGCCGGTGCCCGGTGCGCACGGTCACGCACTGACGACCGATATCGTCACCGCCGGAACCGAATTCGGTCCGGCACTGCTGACCGAAGCCGATGTCCTGCTGGTGACCGGGGGTGCACGTGGCGTCACGGCCACCTGTGTCCTCGAGCTGGCTCGGGTGACCGAGGCCAGGTTCCTGCTGCTGGGCCGGACCACGCTGGATCCGGAACCGGAGTGGGCGCGGGATCTCACCGATGCCGAGCTGAAGCCCGCCGCCGTGCGGGCGCTGGCCGGGACCGGTGTCACCCCACGCGATATCGACCGGGCCTGCGCCCAGGTGCGGGCGATGCGCGAAATCGCCGTCACCCTGGCCGAACTCGGTGACCGCGCGGTGTATCTCGCCGTGGACGCCACCGATTCGGCCGCGCTGGCCGAGGCGCTCACGCCCTGGCACGGTGCCATCACCGGTGTCGTGCACGGCGCGGGAGTCCTCGCGGATTCCCTCATCCCCGACAAGACCGCCGAATCCATAGACCGAGTGCTGCGCCCGAAGCTCGCCGGGTTGGGCGCGGTCTTGGCGGCGGCCGGCGATCCCACCCATCTGGTGCTGTTCACATCGGTGGCCGGACTGTTCGGCAATGCCGGGCAGGCCGATTACGCCGCCGCCAACGAGGCGCTGGGCAGGTTCGCCATGAGCTGGGGCCATCGGCATCCGGATCGCTATGTCACCGCGCTGGACTGGGGCGCCTGGGATGGCGGCATGGTGACTCCCGCACTGCGTGAACACTTCTCGGCCCGGGGCATTCCGCTGCTGGCTCCGACGGCCGGTGCGGCCGCGTTCACCGCCCAGTTCACCGCCTCCCGGCGGACCGAGCGGGTGCTGCTGATCGGCGCGGCGACCGCCCTGTCCGCGGGTGCGGCCGAACCCGCGACGGTGCGGGCTCGCCGCGACATCACCGGGCTCACCGACGAGCCGGTGATCGCGGCGCACCGGGTGGGAGAGCACATCGTGCTGCCCGCTACGTTCGGACTGGGTGCGATGGCGCAGCTGGCCGAGCGCACCCGGCCGGGTCGAATCGTGGTGGGCGCACGGGATTTCCAGGTGTTGCGCGGGGTGGTGTTCGACCATCCGGTGCACACCCTGGAGATCGAGCTGACCCCGGCCGAGCCGGTGGATGGCCGGACGGCCGTGCGGGCCACCGTCTTCGGCGATTCGGCCGCGCGATTCCGGGCCACCCTTATTCTGGCCGATGCTCCGGAAGCCGGTGCCCGGCAGCGGGTTCCGGAAGGTCCGGGAGTGAGTGCGGAGTACATCTACCTGGACGGGATCCAATTCCATGCTCCCGCGCTACAGGGATTGCGTTCGGTCCGCGCGCTGAGCGATGAGGCTCTGGTGCTCGAATGCGAACTACCCGCGGCATCGGTGGCTTCCGGCGCGTACGCGGGCCGACTGCACGACCCGGTGCTCGCCGATCTGATTCTGCAAGCGCCGCCCGTCCTCGGGCATCGCCTGCTCGGTACGGCCTGCCTACCCCTGGGCGTCGGCCGGATCGACTATCACGCCCCGCTGCCCGCGGGCGCACCCTTCCTGGTGGTCGTGGACAACCCGCGCGCCACCCGCATGGAGGCCGTGCTCGACGCGACGGCCCTGGCCCTCGATGGCACGGTCCTGCAACGATTCTCGGATGTCACCGTACTGACGACACCCGATCTGACGGAGAAGTTCCGAACCTCGGTGAGGCGGTGGACAGCATGACAGTGCTGGAGTTCGACGGTATTCCCTTCAATGCCCTCGGTGCGCCCCCGGCGGCGCGCCCTGACAGTACGGCCGTGGCCTCGCCGGTTGGCGACGTCGCGAATTCCGGTTCGGCCACCGCGCATCGGGTCGACCCGATCGCGGAGATTCGCGCGGGAGTGGTGGCCGCGCATCGGTCGGCATTGTCGGCGCAGCTGGCTCTACAGCGGGAGATCTGGCGGCGGTCGATTCGGCTTGCGCCGGAATCGGTTCCGGTGGCCGAGGTGGCGGGGGTGGCCCGCGAGGGTGCGTTCAAGCCGCTGGCCAGGACCGGTCGTACGCGATTGGACCGGGCCGCGCTCGAGCAGTTGGCGCGCGGTGAGGTCGTCGCGGTGTTCGGACCGGGCTATGCGAGGGCGGGCACCGTATGGGCCGCGCGATTGGCGGGTACGACCGCGCTGGCGCTGACCGAGGTGACCGGGATCGAGCTGTACGGCGGTGCTGGAAATGGTCGTATGACAGCGCGATTCGAGGGTGACGCGCGGTCGGCGGCGCTACAGGTCGCCGAGATATTCACGTTGTTCACCGGGATGCCGCTGTGCATTTCGGGAGGTGCGCTCACCGGCAGCGTGGGTGAGTCCGCGGTCGGGAGTTCCAGTGGCACTGTCGATCTGGTCGTCGATGAGCTGGATCTGGTGCCGCGCCCGTACGTCACCGGCACCGTGAGTTTCGGCCCGGGTACCCGGCCGGTCGCGGTTCGGGTGAGCGTCGCCGAACCGGCCGGGATCGACGTCGGCCCCGGCGGCGCGGCGGGTGCGTTGCTGCTCAACGAGTTCCATATGGCGCACCTGGCACGCGGCGATCAGGCCATTGCCATGGGACCGGAGTTCGCCGAGTACACCGGGGTGCGGGCGACCCGGCTGCCGACCGGCGGATTGCTGTTGGTCGATCGGGTCCGCGAATTCGACGGTGCGCGCGGCAATCTCGACGGCGCCGCGTACACCACCGAATACGATTCTCCGGCGGATTCCTGGTACTACGCCGATACCGCGAACGATTCCATGCCGCATTTCGTCTACATGGAGACCTCGCTCCAGGCGGCGCTGCTCATGGGCTATTACGCGGGTCCGACCCGCACCCAGCCGGGTGCGACGCTGAGCCTGCGCAATCTGGGCGGCACCGCGACGGTGCTGCGGCAGATCGATCTGCGGGACGCGACCATCGAACAGGATTCGCGGCTGCTGTCCACGACGATCCTGCCCGGATCATCGCTGCAAACCTTCGACTACACGCTGAGCGTGAACGGCGAGCCCTTCTATCGGGGCGAGACCATGTTCGGCTACTTCAGTGATGAGGCGCTGGGCAACCAAACCGGCTTGGACGCGGGCCGTTTCGTGCCCACCTGGCTGGCCGGGCATCCCGAGGCCCGTACCCGAATCATCGATGTGGCCGCCCGCCGGGCCGATGCGAGCGCTCCGGCGTGTTCGCGCGGCAAGCTGGCGCTCATCGACACCGTCGAGGTGGTCGATCAGGGCGGTGACTACGGTGCGGGGTACCTGCGCTCGCTGCGCGCGATCGATCCGGCGGACTGGTTCTTCGCGCGGCACTTCCACCTGGACCCGGTGATCCCGGGGTCGCTGGGTGTGGAGTCGGTGATTCACGCCGTCCAGGAATGGATGCTGGACGCCGGATTCGCCGAGGGTATGGCCGATCCGGTGTTCCGGATTCCCGCCGACATCGCCTTCAGCTGGCGGTATCGCGGCCAATTCCTGCCCACCGACGGCAGCGTCGAGCTCGAGGCGCACATCAAATCGGTGCGGCGCGGATCGCACGGGGTGACCGCCGTCGTGGACGGCTCGCTGTGGAAGCCGGGACTGCGCATCTACGAACTCGTGGATCTGGCAGTCGAACTCACCGATCGGAAGGCGTGGTCATGACCACTTTCGGTACCCCGGGCCTGGCGCAGACCGCCGCGGATATCACCGGCCTGCTGCTGCGACTGGATCGCCCGTGCTGGATTCTGCGGGACGACAGCGGCCGGATCGCGGCCACCACCGACGACTGGGCCGCGGGGGCGCGCGGTCAGGTGCTGGCGGCGGTGCCACCGCTACCGCCGGAGCGACTGGGCGACAAGGCTTTCCGGACCGCACACGGTGTGCGGGCCGCCTATGCGGCGGGCGCGATGGCCAATGGCATCGCCTCACCGGAGCTGGTGGTCGCCATGGCTGAGGCCGGATACCTGGCGAGCTACGGTGCGGCCGGTGTTGCCCCGGCCGGCGTCGATGCCGCACTGGCGTGGCTGTCGGCGAAATTGGCCGGAAAGCCGTTCGCCTGCAATCTGATTCACAGCCCCGCCGAACTCGCGCTGGAGCGGGCCATTGTGGACGCGTGCCTGCGGCATGGGGTGCGCTGTGTGGAGGCGTCGGCCTTCATGGACCTCACCCCGGAGGTGGTGCGCTACCGTGTCTCCGGGCTGGCGGTGAACCGGCAGGGTGAAGTCGAGGTCCGGAATCGGCTGATCGCCAAGGTGTCCCGGGTCGAAGTGGCCGAGCTGTTCCTGCGCCCGGCCCCCGAACGCCTGCTGCGTCAGCTGGTCGCATCCGGTGCGATCACCGCCGAACAGGCCCGGCTCGCCGAGCAGTTGCCGATGGCCGATGACATTACGGCCGAAGCGGATTCGGGCGGCCACACCGACCGGCGACCGCTGATGGTGCTGCTGCCGGAGTTGGTGGCCGCGCGTGATCGCCTCGCGCGCACCGTGCCGGGCGCGGCGGCGGTGCGCATCGGCG
>NZ_BDAW01000038.1 GCF_001625085.1 Nocardia acidivorans NBRC 108247 | reverse complement strand
TACTCGAACCTGCGGCTGGCCGAGGAATCGAAGCGTCATCGGGTCTTGGTCCTGGTTCTCGCCTACTGCGGCTTGCGGTGGGGTGAAGCTATCGCCCTGCGCGTACGGGATATCGAATTCCTGCGGCGACGACTTACGGTCGCTGATAACGCCGTACAGCTCGGCGTGGATCACACGGTTGGAGAGACCAAGGGCAAACGAGTTCGGTCGGTGCCGGTGCCTCGGTTCGTCCTCGACGAGCTTTCGGCCGTCTGCAAGGACAAAAGCTCGGGATGATCTGGTTTTCCCGCACCCGGACGACGCTGAGAAGTTCCTGCCGCGTCCCAAATCCGAAGACGGCTGGTTTACCGGCGCAGTGAAGCGGGCCGAGGTGCAGGACATCACCCCGCACGACTTGCGGCACACGTGCGCGAGCTTGGCCGTGTCGGCGGGCGTAAACGTGCTGGCGCTGGCGAGGATGCTCGGACACAAGGACCCTGCGGTGACGCTGCGCGTATACGCGGACCTGTTCGACAGCGATCTCGACAAGGCCGCAAAGCTCATGCACGACGCCTACGCTGCGGCCTGATGTTGGGAATTCGTTGGGAAACTGCCTCTTTCGAGGCATAGCGCGGGATGAGAAAAGCCCCTGACCTGCTCTCGCAGGCCAAGGGCTCTTGGCGGTGGCGGAGGGATTTGAACCCTCGGAGGGGGGTTACCCCTCACACGCTTTCGAGGCGTGCTCCTTAGGCCGCTCGGACACGCCACCGCCGGTGACTTTACCGGACCGCACGCCCAATACTGAAATCGGCCGCGGTGGGGGTTATGGGCGCTGGGTTTTGAAGAAATCGTCGAGGAGGGCGGCGCATTCGGATTCGAGGATGCCACCGCGGACTTGGGGGCGGTGGTTGAGACGTCGGTCACGGACCACGTCCCAGAGTGAGCCGACGGCACCGGTTTTCGGTTCCCAGGCGCCGAAGACCAGTTTGCCCACGCGGGACAGCACCAGGGCCCCGGCGCACATCGTGCAGGGTTCGAGGGTGACCGCGAGGGTCGCGTCCGCCAAACGCCAGCCATCGCCCATGACGCGGGCGGCCGCGCGCAGGGCCAGCACCTCCGCGTGCGCGGTCGGATCGCCGAGGGCCTCACGGGCATTGGCGGCGCGGGCGAGTTCGCGGCCCGCGCTGTCGAAGACGACCGCGCCGACGGGGACATCGCGCGGATCGGCGGTGCGCGCGGCCGTTATGGCCGCGCGGATCATCGCCTCGTCGGCGGCGAGTGCGGACAGCGAGACGGCGCCGCCCGGCGGGGTGGGCCGGGCAGCGCCGCTGAGGGGTTCGGAGGGGTTCATGCCGCCGGGATCAGCGCGGCAGTTTGTCGAGTACCGCGGAGAATTCGTTGGCGAAGCCGAGACGCTGGGCGACCATGCCCAGCTGTTCGTCCGGGTACAGGTCGGTCTCGGCGAGGATGACACTCAGCACCGGTTCGGGCAGGCCGAGGTCGGAGAGCACGCCGAGATCGCCCTCCTCCCAGGGCTCGATATCGTCGAGTTCGTCCGGATCGATATCCGGGATCTCGATATTCAACTCCTCCAGCACATCGGCCGCGATGTCGTAGTCGATGGCCGCGGTCGCGTCCGAGAGCAGGATTCTGCTGCCGGTCGGGCCGGGACGGAGGATGATGAAGAATTCGTCATCGATATCGAGCAGGCCGAAGACCGCTCCGGAGGCTCGCAGCTCACGCAATTCGGCCTCGGCCGCGGACAGACTGGACAGCGCCGCCGCACTCAGCGGCGTAACTTTCCAATCGGCTTCTTCGCGGACAACCGCCACTGCGAACCCTTCCACGTCGTCGTACTCATCCGACGCCGCCCTGTTCGTGCTCGAGCGCTGTGCTGCCATGGGCGCAACGGTAGTCCGCTTCGGGGTAAATGTTGAAGTCGTATGCGAATCTGGTCGCATGACGGGCCATCCGAAAGCAGCAGTCTGTGTCCTGGGTACCGGATTGATCGGCGGATCGGTGCTGCGCGCCGCCGTCGCGGCCGGTTACGACGCGTGGGGTTTCAACCGCTCCGAGGCCGGGGCGAAGGCCGCCCGGGAAGACGATTTCGATGTGGTGAGCGATATCGAGGCCGTGCTGCGGCGGGCCGCCCGCGCGGACGCGCTCATCGTGGTCGGTGTGCCCATGCCCGCCCTGGACACGATGCTCTCGGATGTGAAGTCGTTCGCGCCGGACTGCGCGCTCACCGATGTGGTGAGTGTGAAGGCCCCGGTCGCCGCCGCCATGGCGCGACATGAGCTGGCCGGACGGTACGTCGGCGGGCATCCGATGGCCGGGACCAGCGAATCCGGTTGGGCCGCATCCACTCCGGACCTGTTCCAGCGCGCCGCATGGGCGGTGAGCGTGGATCCGGGCGTTCACGAGGTGGCGTTCGAACGGGTGGCGCGACTGGCGCTGGACTGCGGGGCGGTGGTGGTGCCGGTGCTGAACGAGGAGCACGATCGCGCGGTGGCGCGGATCTCGCATCTGCCGCATGTGCTGGCCGAGGCGCTCGCGATACAGGGGACCAATGGCGGGCCGCTGGCCCTGGGACTGGCGGCCGGGTCGTTCCGGGACGGGACGCGGGTCGCGGCGACCGCGCCGGATCTGGTGCGGGCCATCTGCGACCCCAATGCGACGGCGCTGTTGGAGGTGCTGGAGGACGCGCTGCGCGTGCTGGAAGGCGCGCGGAACAGCCTGCGGGAGAGCGGGACGATCGGGCAGCTGGCCGATGCCGGGCATGACGGCCGGGTGGACTTCGAGGACCACCAGCGGTGGGCGATCACCGATATCCGTCCGGGAGATCAGGATTGGGCCGCGCGGCTGGCCGAGGCGGGGCGGCGCGGGGGTGTGATCGAGTCGCTGGGGTAGAGCGGCCGGGTGTGAATCCCGGCCGAAAGCGATGACAGGAAGGGCATACCCCGAGGAACGGGCTAAATGCGTTCGGCGAGGCCGGGGTAGTCCAGGAGGAAGCCGTCCTCGTCGACGGTGACGGTCGCGCTGGAGACCGGTGACAGCACGTGGATGCCGTCGGCTCCGCTCGAGTAGGTGAGGCCGGCTTCCTGGACGAGCAGGTCGGGCAGGCGCACGTAGACGACCGGGACCTGGATGTCCTCACTGGCGTGCGCCAGGCCGTAGCGGCGGATCGGCAGGGTGTTGAAGAACGGGCTCAGCACCACATCGACATCGAGCGCGCCCCCGAAAGTGGAGCGCACATGCGTCCCACCGGCGTCGATGAGCCAGTAGTTCTCCTCGTCGCGGGCGATCGAGGCGTGCCGCTCACCGGTGGCCAGGGTGCTGCGCAGCGACAGTCGCCGGGTGACCCCGTTCTCATCGGTGACCAGGTCGTAGGAGGCACTGAAGGCCGGATGGTCCTCGCACTCCCCCGCGATGATCCGGCCCGCGGCGCGAATCCGGTTGCCGCTGAGCACAACCCGCACCGACTCCATTCGCGACGCGTTGTGCGCACGCCAGGTCAATATCGACGGCCATTTCGCCACCGCCGGTTTCGAATCCTCGCTCCCGCTCTCCGTCACGCCCTCAACCGTACGTGGAGCAGGTTTTCCACCGTCGACCCACGGCACGCGTTTCCCGCACCGCGGTTCCCCTGCGGCCATAGCCGCCGCAGGTGGCGTATCGATCGGCGTGTCGCCGATGGGTTCCACGAGCGGCGATGCAGACCGCCCGGTATGCCCTGCGCTGCTTGATGGCGGGTGGTTGGGACTCGAGTAACGTAGTCGCGGGCATTGGGGCACTCGGGGCTGGAAGGGAATTCTGTGGCTGGCGCGCGGATGGTCGGGCTGTTCGCCGGGATCGGCGGGCTGGAGCTCGGTCTCGCGACGCACGGCTGGGAGAGCGAACTGCTGTGCGAGATCGATATCGGCGCGCAGGCGGTGCTGGCGGCGCGGTTTCCCGGGGTGGAACTGCACGCGGATGTGACCAGGCTCAGATCGCTGCCCGCCGGGGTCGATCTGGTGGCCGCCGGATTCCCCTGCCAGGACCTGTCGCAGGCCGGTCGGACAGCCGGAATCACCGGTGCGCGTTCGGGATTGGTGGACGAGGTGTTCCGCCTGGTGAAGCGCAAACGCGGACCGCGCTGGCTGCTCATCGAGAATGTGCCGTTCATGCTGCAGCTCGGCGGCGGGGCGGCCATGCGGCATATCACGAGCGCGCTGGAGGAACTCGGCTACACCTGGGCGTACCGGGTGGTGGACGCCCGCGCGTTCGGGCTGCCGCAGCGCAGACAGCGGGTGCTGATGCTGGCCTCGCGCACCGAGGATCCGCGGCCGGTGCTGTTCGGCACGGACGCGGGGGCGCATACCGTCGGCGATCCGGCGCACGATCCGTGCGGGTTCTACTGGACCGAGGGCACCCGCGGGCTCGGCTGGGCGGTGAACGCGGTGCCGACCCTCAAGGGCGGTTCCGGTCTGGGGATCGCGAGTCCGCCCGCGGTGCGCCTGCCCTCGGGTGAGCTGGTCACCCCGGGTATCACGGACTGTGAACGGCTTCAGGGTTTCGAACGGGATTGGACCGCACCGGCGCTCGAGGTCGCCGGGGTGCGGCGCGGTCATCGCTGGAAGCTGGTCGGCAATGCGGTGAGCGTGCGGATGGCCTCCTGGATCGCGGGCCGGCTCGCCGATCCCGCCGACGACGCGTTCCCCGACGGCGAGGCGCACACCCGCCGTGCCTGGCCGCAGGCCGCGTGGGGGCGCGACGGCGAGGTGTATCGGGTTCCGGTCTCCACCTGGCCCGTACACGCGCCGTACGAGGATCTGCGCTGGTTCCTGGACGAGGTGAATCTGCTCTCCGCGCGCGCCACGGCCGGATTCCTGCGCCGCACCGCCATGGGCACCCTGAGATTTCCCCCCGGATTCATCGAGGATGTGGAGAACCACCTCGACCGAATGGGAGGATTCCCGCGCGAGGCTGCCTGAGCGCGGGGCGCCCGACCCGTACGCCAGGAGTCCACCTATGCCGCACCGCGACCGCCGGAACCTCCGGTGAGCGTGCCGCGCCCGCTCACCGATGCCGCCACCAGTGCGCGCATGTCCCGGCAGCGCCGGGCCGATACCGCGCCGGAAATGGCGCTGCGCCGGGAATTGCACAGGCGGGGTGCGCGGTTCTTCGTGGACAGGGCACCGCTGCCGAAGATGCGACGGCGGGCCGACATCGTTTTTCCACGGCGGAAGGTGGCGGTTTTCGTGGACGGGTGTTTCTGGCATTCCTGCCCGGTGCACGCGACCTCGCCCAAGAACAATGGCGAATTCTGGACCGAGAAGCTGGCCGGGAATGTGGCGCGCGATCGCGATACCGATGCCCGGCTGGCCGAGGCGGGCTGGACCGTAATCCGGGTGTGGGAACACGAAGCCGCGGAATCGGCCGCCGACCTGGTGTTGGCGGCGCTGGAACGCGGGGTATGACGGTTGGTGTGGACGATGGGCGACAATGGACCTACCACCGGACCGTCCGACCAGTACGGCTGCGAGAGCGAGCGAGGCCAGCGAAAGCGAGTACCGCGATGACGCCCACCGAGCAGAAACTCACCGAGGCAGCACCGACCGCACCGGTGACGCCCCGCTGGAAACGGGTGCTGCGCTGGTGCATCGCGATACTCATCGCGGTCGCCGGTATCGGCTACTCCTCGTGGGTGCTCGAATTCCTGCTGCCCATCCCCAGTGATCCGACCAATACCTTCCTGAGTCAGCTGGCCGAGAAGGGTGCGCCGTTCCGCTGGGTCTTCACCACCGGTGACACCGTTTCGGGCGCCATGCTCGCGGTCGCGGGCATCGGCGGACTGCTGTTGTACACGCGCCGCCGCTACTCCACCGTCGGCTGGATCGCGCTGACCTGTTTCGGCCTCTCCACCATCGCCGATGCCCAGTGGCCCATCGATCCGACTGTGACGCATACATATTCGGAGACCGGGCTCTTTCCGCAGCTGCATCAGATTCACGCGCTGACGAGCTCGCTGGCGGTGTTCTCCATCTATATCGCGATGATCGCGTTCAGTGTGGCGGCGTTCAAGTACCGGCGCTGGCCGATTCTGCGCCATACCGGCCTGTGGATTCTGATCGTCGGTTCGGCGGTGACGGCGTGGATGCTGATCGCCGACAATCTGTCCGGCAATTACGGTCTGGGGATCGCCCAGCGCATCCAGGTGGGCGCCATGTCACTGTGGTTGATCGCGCTCGCGGTGCAAATCGTTGTCGCCGAACGGGATTCCGACCGCAACGCTGGGTAGGGTCGAATTGTGACCAGCGACGCACCGGAACTCACCGAGATAGCCGCCCAGCTCGATACTGTCGCCGCCGCGACCACCCGTCTGCTCGACGCCGTTTCCGCCCTCACCGACGCCGATCTGGTGGAGCCCTCACTGCTGCCCGGCTGGACCCGCGGGCACGTGCTTGCGCATACCGCCCGCAATGCCGACAGCCTGGTGAATCTGCTGCTGTGGGCGCGCACCGGTATCGAAACCCCGCAGTACGCAAGCGCTTTCCTGCGCGATGCCGATATCGAGGCGGGCGCGCCGCGACCGCTGCGCGAACAATTCGAGGATCTCTCGGCCGCCTCCGAGCGCTGGCTGGCGCTGGCGCGGGTGATGCCCGCGGAAAGCTGGCAGGCCATTGTGCGCAACCGTCAGGGCGGTGAATTGCCCGCCAGCCGCGTGCTGTGGATGCGCCTGCTGGAGGTCGAGATTCACCATGTGGATCTGAATGTCGGTTATACGCCCCAGGATTGGCCCGCGGCGTTCGTGGCGCGCCTGCTGCCGCAGGCGGTGGCCGACCTCTCGGCCAAGCCGGGCACCGGGTTCACGGTGACCGCCACCGACACCGGATACACCGGCGCGGTCGGCAATCCCGAGACCGAGATCACCGGCCCGGCGGCGGCCTTGGCCGCGTGGATGATCGGCCGCTCCCCCGGCGACGACCTCACCGGCGACCTGCCGGACCTGGCCGCCTGGAAATAGATTCGCCCCCGACATACCCCGGACATACCCCGACGACAAAGAAGTCCCGCACCGACCGGTGCGGGACTTCTTGTTGTGCGCCCGAAGGGATTCGAACCCCTAACCTTCTGATCTATCCCGACACTCTTCGGTACGTCCGTACACATCCTGGATTGTCCGCAAATATATTGTGCCGCAATACATTATGACGGCTCTGTCGACCGGTTTCGTCCATTCAATTCCAGCAAAATCCGGGGGCGTTTGTACAGGGAAAGTAAGGGTGGTTCGCTCGGCGCTCCGGCCGATTGTGCCCGCTGCGGCCTGTCGCGCTGTGCGTGCGTGCAGCGATTCGCGCTACGTGGCGTAGGTGTCGCGGAATGCTTCGCGCACGGTTGCCGCGTCGGGCGCGCCTTGGTCCGCGATGCCCGAGACCACTTCGGCCACGCGCCAGAAGTTCGACGGGACCAGACGCCCCGAGGTCACCGCCGTGAGGGCCACATCCGCCGCTTCGTCGGGCTTGTCAGCCGCGACCAGAGCCAGTCCCAGATCCAGGTTCGCCGAAGCGATCCGTCGCGGCCGGACGGACTCAGCGCCCGTTAGATCAGCGAGAACATGCCGTGCGTAGGACTCGGCCGCCGGATCACCGAGCCATGCGAGCGTGGTAGCCACATAGGCGTCCGACTTGGCCGGGTCGTATCGGAAATGGTGCTCGGGCCGGTCGGGAACGCTGAGCCCGGAGACCAGCCGCGCGACTCTGCGCAGCGCACCATAGGTCCCCGAGCTGTCCCCGAGTCGCGCCAGTGCACGGCCCTCTTGTGCAGTGGCTTGAATGAACACCGAGCTGTTCTGCGGTGCCATGGTCTGCGCTGCGCGCGACATCTCAGCGGCGGCGGCGAACTCGCCTGCGGTCAGCAACTGCCAGGCCCGTGTCTCGAGGCACCAGGCCGATATCTCAGGGTGGCCCGCTTCGTCTGCGATGTCTCGCGCCGCGTGGCCGCGCGCCGCTGCGGCGGAGGTCTCCCCCAGGTCGATATGGCACGTGCACGCCAGCAGCGACAGCCAGCCGACCGTGATCAGCAATCGGCGGTGCTGAGTCAAGGTCTTGCGGCTGTCCATCAGTCGGGCCGCGTAGCCCAGGTGCTGGCGGATGTCGGCCAGCAGCACAGCGGGCGGAGTGGTTGGGTAGGCCGACGCCAAGTCATCCACCGCCGCCTCTAGGCGGTCGAGTGCGTCACCGCCGATATCAGACGCGGCCACACGCTGAATCCATTCCGCCCCAGCCTGTTCCCCGCCGGCTGATTCGCCTAGCGCGGATTGGTAGGCGGCGACCACATCGGGGGGAACCTCCCGCTTCCCGCGCTCGATGAGCGACAGATAGGACGGGCTGTAGTGGGTCAGTACGGCGATTTCACGCAGCCCCACCCCCGCCGCCTCACGCGCGGCCCGTAACAGCGAGCCCGATTCCATGCCCTCTCCAGCCCTGGCTGACCAGCAAACACGTTGTCAACACCGTATCCCCGTGGAGCCGAACTATGCACGCCTAGCGTCTATTTGGGCACCCGCCGCCAACGGACCACCGCGCCAAACGACTCCGAGCGGCGGGTGCCCGCCACAACCGCATAGCGAGGGCAAGGGGATGCAATGGCGACGGGAACCGAGGCAGAGGCAGCGGTGCTGTATGTGCTCGCACCGGGCGGAATGCTCACCGCCGCACAGATCAGCGAGCAAGCACAGCTCACCGGATGGTCGGCCCGCCGGGCGATCGGACAACTCGAATCACGCAGCCTGATCATGGCCACACCTCACACGTCCCGCTGGTCCATCACTCCACGTGGCCGCGCCGCATGGGCCACCAATTTCAGGCGGTACGCGCAATGATCGGCGGTGCATGGCTCACGCTCGGATGGGTTCTCGTGTTCGGTTTGCCCTTAGCGGTGCTGGTCACAGTGATCCTGTGGCCTGAGCGCATCCCGAAAGATCGGTCCGTAGAAGCCATCCGGCGACGCATCCGGGACGAGGCCGAGCCAGCGCGATCTACCGAGCCGCGAGGGGCGGGCCGCACTCAGCGCCCCGAATAGACTTGTCCCGGGCCGCATCTGAACGACGCGAGACAATGTGCGCAGGGTGGCTACGCGCCCGCGGTCGTGATCTTCACGACGCCCGTCCTGGCGGTCGAGGCGCTGACGGTGTTGGTCGGTGAGGCAGGCGCAAGCGTCGATGATCTTGCGACGCTTGCGGATAAACCGGTCTTCCCGAATCGAGACGGGGATTGGATGAGTCTCGCCAACCTGCGCCGGTCCCTACGCGCCGCACTCCCGGAGGATCTGAAGTGGGTCACGCCGTATTCGCTGCGGCGGACGGTGGCGACGGTGGTCCGTGACGGGCTCGGTGTCGAGCAGGCGCAAGCGCAGCTGTCACACGCCCAGTTGGCCACCACCGAACAGCACTACGTAGAGCGGCGGACCCACGGGCCGGACTCCCGGGCGGTGCTGGATCGGTTCGCCGAAGGAAAGTAAGGACTCGTTTGTAAGGGCAAAGTGCGGGATTTCGCTGATTCGATCTTGGAACCAAAATGGCCCCCGAGCCTGCAATGCAGGTCGGAGGCCAATTGTTGTGCGCCCGAAGGGATTCGAACCCCTAACCTTCTGATCCGTAGTCAGATGCTCTATCCGTTGAGCTACGGGCGCATGGTGGTGCATTCAGTTATAACAGGCCCGGCGAACCGGGCTTGGCGGAGGCGAGAGGATTTGAACCTCCGGTCCCCGTGAAGGGACAACTCATTAGCAGTGAGTCCCATTCGGCCGCTCTGGCACGCCTCCTGGAGCCTTCTCTTACGAGGGCGCCGGTCCTTTCGAACCGCCGGGACGAAAGATTACACAGCGGGTGACCAATAGGCAAAACGGCTGGTCAGCGGCGTGACCGCGGGCATTGGCGGTGGCGGTCAGCGGAGGTGGCTGTCGAACCATTCGAAGATGCGGGTCTGGGCGTCGAGGGTGGCGGCGTCATCGGTGGCGGCCGGATCGAAACCGGGGTGATCGGGTCGGTGGCGCAAGCCCGGATAGGAGACCACCAGGGTGGCGACATCGGCGCGGGCGGCGGCGTCGCGCAGGCGGTCGACCTGATCGGGCGGGGTGCGCGGATCGTCCACGCCGAACAGTCCGAGCCAGGGCGAGAGCAGTTCGGGGGCCGCGATGGCGAGCGCGATCGCCTCGGGGGTGAGCGGGGTGTCGATACCGGGGGCGGCGACGCTGACCGCCGCGCCGATACGCCGGTTGGTGGCCACCAGGGCCGCGGCGGTGCCCGCCGAATCGAAGCCGAGCACGCCGATGCAGTCCCGGAACACACCGTGACCGGTGAGCCAATCGAAGCAGGCGTCGAAGTCTTCCACCAGGTCCGCGCCGAAAACCTGGTCGGGGACCACACCATTGTCCCGATGGAAGAGATCGGGTGCGACCACCGTCCAGCCGTCATCGGCCAGTGATCGCATGAGATCCAGCAAGGGATCGGTGAATTCGCGCGATTCGTGCAACACCACGATGCCGCCACGTGCATGACCATCCGGTTCGATCACCGTGAGAGGAACCCGCGTCGTCTCATGCACAGGCGCTAGATCTCGGAAAATGCCCGCCATGCAGCCAGAGTAGTTGCGCAAGGTAACTTCGGGATTAATGTTTTCGGGAGGCCGACGCCCCGTACATTTTCCGGTACAAATGCGCTTACAGCTGCCGCAGTACCGGATTCGCCACCTTCGAGCATCCGTGCTGACACCGCGCGCGGCGCGCACCCCGCCGGGACATAGGCTGGACTGGTGAGCGCGCACATTCGTCCGGATCTCGATGCCATCCCGGCCTACATCGCAGGCCGCAGCCACCCCGACCTGGTCAAGCTGGCCAGCAACGAGACCACTTTTCCGCCGTTGCCGTCGGTGGCCAAGGCCATTGCCGAGGCCGCGGAGCTGGTGAACCGGTATCCGGACAATGCCGCGCTCGAATTGCGCACGGCCATCGCCGAATTCCACGATGTCGCGGTCGAGAATGTGGCGGCGGGCTGCGGCAGTGTGGCCCTCTGCCAGGAGCTGGTGCAGATCACCTGCCTGGCGCCCACCGATGAGGTGGTGTTCGCCTGGCGCTCGTTCGAGGCGTATCCGATCGTCACCCAGGTGGCGGGGGCGACGGCGGTGCGGGTGCCGCTCGATCACGACTTCGCGCACGATCTGGACGCGCTCGCGGCGGCCATCACGCCCAATTCCCGGGTGGTCTTCGTCTGCAATCCGAACAATCCGACCGGTACGGCGCACGGGGCGGCCGAACTCGTTCGCTTCGTGGATTCGGTGCCCGCCGATGTGCTGGTGGTGCTGGACGAGGCGTACTACGAGTACATGCGGCTCGACGATCAGCCCAATGGCGTCGAGATCGGCCGCACCCGACCCAATGTGCTTGTGCTGCGCACCTTCTCGAAGGCGTACGGCCTGGCGGGGCTGCGCGTCGGCTACGCCGTCGGCGCTCCCGATGTGGTCACCGCACTCATGAAGGTGCATATCCCGTTCAGCGTGAACCGGGTGGCGCAGGCGGCGGCCATCGCCTCCCTGGAGGCCCGGCACGAGCTGCTGGAGCGCACCGATGCCGTGATCGCGGAACGCGATCGGATGCGCGACGCGCTGGTGGCCGCGGGCTACCGGGTGGCGGACAGCGAGGCGAACTTCCTGTGGCTGCCGCTCGGGGACCGCAGCGCCGAATACGGCGCCGCCAGTGCCGAGGCCGGAGTTCTGGTGCGGCCCTACGGAAATGACGGCGTGCGCATCACCGCGGGCGACCCACACGAGAACGATCTGTTCCTGAGCTTCGCCACCGACCCGGCGACCGTCAGCCGCTTCTCGGGCTGACCCACCCCCGTCATCCCGGCGCGCTTTCGGCCGGGATTCACCGCAGCGGGTCCACCTTCGCCCGTGTGGATCCCGGCCCAGGACATGCCGGGATGACGAAGGGACTCAGCCGATTCCGAGGCCCGCGGAGATCGTGGGCCAGGAGCGCGGGAGTTCGTCGGCCCAATAGGGCCAGGAGTGCGTACCGGTGAGGCGCAGGTCGACCACCGCCGGGATACCCAGCCGGGCCAGGCGGTCCGAGAGTTGGGTGGTGCACATGTTCGCGCCCGCCTCGAGCGGTCCGCCGAACATGATCGCCTGGCGCGCATCGGGATTCGCCGGACCGTCGTGCTCGCCCGGGATCCCGCTGCCCGCGGAGAGGTAGATGGTCTTGCCGCGCAAGGCTTCCGCGTGATTGACCACATCGTGTTCGGCCCATTGCGGACCGTCCGAGGGGCCGAACATATTGTCCGGATCGCCGCCGAAGGTGCCGACCACCGCGCGCGCCTGCGCCTGACCGAAGTCCGAACTCATTGCGTAGCAGCCGCTGTGGGCCCCCACGGCGCGGTAGAGCTCCGGATGGCGGACGGCCAGCATCATGGCGCCCTCGGCCCCCATGGAGACGCCGGTGAGGCCGTTGACGCCGTTTCCGCCGAAGCGGGCATCCAGCAGCGGCGGCAGTTCCCGGGTGAGGAAGGTTTCCCAGCGATTGGTGCCGAGTTTCGGATCGGCGCGCAGCCAATCGGTGTAGTAGCTGGCGGGCCCGCCGAGGGTGAAAACCACATTCACGTTCTTGTCGGCGAAGAAGCGCAGCGCACCGCCCTTGCCGGCCCAGTTGTTGGCATCGGATGCGGCGCTGCGGCCGTCGAGCATGTAGAGGGTGGGGCGGGGGGTGTCGTGCACGGCGGGCAGCAGCACCTGCACGTCGACGGTGCGGCCCATGGCGGGTGAGGCGATCGAGACCTGTAGCAGCCGATCGCTCACGGTCTCGATGCGCGCGATGGCGGCGCGGGTGGGGTGCACCGGATCGACGGCGGGCGGGGACTCCTCATTGGAGCCGGACTCCACGGGCGGCTGCGCGAGCGAGGGCGGCGGAGTCAGGAGCGCCGCACCCGCGAGCAGTGCGACGCTGGCGAAGGTGCCGAAGAGGCGACACCGCAGTGACCGGCGGCGATCCACAGCACAATCCTGCCAGAGATCACTCCGCGGCGAGATCACGCTCCCAGCGAGTCTCCATATCGGTGAGCCGCCACACACCGATGGCCACCGCCCAGGTGAGCACGAACAGCCCGACGATCACGAAACCGAGATCGCCGAGGTCGAGATTGCCGATCCAGGCGACGAAACCCGTTGTGATGTCCAGTCGTTCGACGAAGATGGAGACGATCTCCTGCACCCCGATCAGCAGCGCCACCGCCACCGACAGGCCGGTGATCACCAGGTTGTAGTAGATCTTGCGCACCGGTCGCGCGAACGCCCAGTCGTAGGCGTAGCTCATGAAAGACCCGTCGAGCGAGTCGAATAGCGCCATACCGGCCGAGAACAACAGCGGCAGAACGAGAATCGTGTACCAGGGCAGTCCGGTGGCGGCCGCGCCGCCCGCGATGACCAGCAGCCCGACCTCGGTGACGGTATCGAAGCCGAGTCCGAACAGCAGGCCCACCGGGTACATCTGCCACGGTTTGCGCACCATCCGCACCACCGGTCCGAGCACTCGGTTGAGCGCCCCGCGATGTTCGAGTTCGTGTTCGAGCCGCGCCTCGTCCAGGTCGCCGCCGCGCATGCGCCGGTACACCTTCCAGATCCCGATCAGCGAGGCCAGATTCAGCAGGCCGATGGCGATCAGGAAGGTGCCCGAGATGCCGGTGCCCCACAGGCCCGTCCACTTGTGCAGGGACGAACCCTCGTCCTCGAGCGGTCCGGCCAGCGCGCGCACGCCCAGCGCCAGCAGCGTCACCATGAGGAAGACGATGCTGGAATGGCCGAGGGCGAACCAGAATCCGACGCTGTGCGTCTTGGCGCGGCCGTTCTCGGCGACGAGTTTGCGGGTGGTGTTGTCGATGGCGGCGATATGGTCGGCGTCGAAGGCGTGCCGCATGCCGAGGGTGTAGGCGGTGACCCCGAGTCCGACGCCGAAGACCGCGCCCTGCACCATGTGATGTCCGGGCACCACGAACAGCAGCAGGGTGCCCCAGCCCACCACATGCAGCGCCAGGACCGTGACCGCCATTCCGATCCAACTGCGCACTAACCACACCCTCATCGCCACCGCGCGGTTGACCGCCCTGTTGACACGAGGTGGGCATGAACTCGAAAGCCCATGCCCACCTGCGTATTTGCAGCGGAAGCGGAGGGATTTGAACCCCCGGTCGCTCTCACGACGTCCGCTTTCAAGGCGGATGCATTCGGCCGCTCTGCCACGCTTCCAGCCCCGTGATGTTAGCAGTGTCCAGTTCGCCGCCGCTCGGGCCGATCACTCCGCGCGGTGGTCCCCGGCCATGTTGATCAGCTCCATGGCGGCGCCCAGGGCGGTGAGTTGCTGCGGGGTGAGCAGGTCGATGAAGTAGCGGCGGACGGCGGCGACATGGCCGGGAGCGGCCAGGCGCAGGCGGCGCATGCCCTCGTCGGTGAGCTGGGCGATGACGCCGCGGCCGTCGTCTTCGGAGGGCATGCGGCGCACCATGCGCTGGGCTTCGAGGCGGCGGATCTGATGGGTGAGGCGGCTACGGGAGGAGAGCACGCCGTCGGCCAGATCGCTCATGCGCAGTGCGCGACCGGGCGCCTCGGAGAGCATGACCAGAATGCGGTAGTCGGCGAAGGAGAGCTGACTGTCGCGCTGGAGCTGCCGATTGAGGTCGGCCATCAGCCGCTGGCCGCCGTCCATATAGGCCCGCCAGGCACGCTGCTGTTCCGGAGTGAGCCACTGTGTCATTTCGCCCTCCGCTGTGCTCCGGACGGGTTACCGGAACGAGCTGATCATGGTGCGGCTCAGTTCGTCCAGACCGGCGCAGCCCGAAAGGCCCATGGCCGCATCGAAATCCGCGAGCAGGGCGCGCAGGGCGTGGCGAACGCCGTCGCGGCCCGCGATGCCGAGGCCGTAGGCCCAGGGGCGGCCGTAGAGGACGGCTTTCGCACCCAGGGAGAGCGCGATCATGACGTCCGCGCCGGAGCGGATGCCGGAGTCGAACAGGACGGTGGCGCGGTCGCCGACGGTGGCGACGATGGTGGGCAGCGCGTCCAGGGCGGCGATGGAGCCGTCCACCTGGCGGCCGCCGTGATTGCTGACGATCACCGCGTCCGCGCCCGCGTCCACGCATTGGCGGGCGTCGTCCGGATGTACGACGCCCTTCACCGCGATGGGCAGGGTGGTCCAGTCGCGCAGTTTGGCGATATCGGTGGGGCGCAGGCCGTGATTGCCGAACAGCCCGAGCCAGGTGAGGATGGCCGCGCGCATGGCCTCCTCGCTCTCCTCCGGCGGCGCGGCGAGTTTGGCGCGGAAGACCGGATCGGAGAGGTAGTTGGCAATGCCCTGGCCCGCCAGGAACGGCAGGTGGCCGAGCGCGAGATCGCGGGGCCGCCAGCCCAGCGCCGGGGTGTCCACGGTGACGACAATGGCTCGGGCCCCGGCCTTTTCGGCGCGTTCGACGAAAGAGCGGGCCAGTTCGGGATCGTTGGGCCAGTACAGCTGATACCACCAGTCACCGGCGAGCGCGCCCGCCTCCTCGATGGTGGAGGAGGCCGCGGTGGAGAGCACCATGCCGATGCCGAGTTCGCGGGTCACCTCGGCGACCACGGTCTCACCGCGCTCGTGCAGCAGGCCGAGCACCCCGATGGGCGCGGTGAGAATCGGTGCGGCCAAATGGGTTCCGAGCACCTCGACCGAGAGATCGCGGGCGCCGGGACCGCTGGTGCCGCGCAGCACGCGCGGCATGAGCCGGTATTTCTCGAAGGCGTGCAGATTGTTCGCCGCGGTGCGCTCGGCGGAGGCGCTGCCCGCCACGTACGCGAAGGCCGCCGGTTCCAGTACTTCCCGAGCTCGCTCCTCGAGTCCGGCCGCCGTCATGGGCAGGGCGGGGACGATACCGGCGAGTCCGGCGAGATAGATCTCGTTCTGGAAATCGACGAAACTGCTCATTCGGCAAACGCTAGTACCAGAACCCGTGGTACGGGGGGTGTCGGAAATTCTTTCCCGGCGCGTAACTTCCGGAAACGTTCCGGCCTTTGATCAGCGGTGACGCACGCGCACCAGGGCACGCGAGGATTCGGCGGCGACGAAGCCGGACATGGCCATCGCGGTCAGGAGGGTGAGCGCGCCGAGAGCGGTGACGAAGCCGAGCATGGATTCTCCCTTTCGGATGTGGTCATCCCACAATGACCGCCGAAGCTGACAGGATGCTGTGTCCATCCCGAGCCTGGCCTGACAGTAATCGGTGATCGGCCGCCGTAGGCTCGCTTTCATGTATGCGGTGACACTCGACGGTTTCGGTGAGCCAGAGGTCATGAAATGGGCGCAGGTACCCGATCTGCCCGCGCCAGGACCCGGTGAAGTGGTGATCGAGGTGGCGGCCGCGGGGGTGAACCGCGCGGATCTGCTGCAACGCCAAGGGTTCTACCCGCCCCCGCCCGGGACGAGCGAGACGCTGGGGCTGGAATGCTCCGGGGTGATCGCGGCGGTGGGGCCCGGGGTGCGGGATTGGCATATCGGCGACAAGGTGTGCGCGCTGTTGTCCGGGGGCGGTTACGCCGAGCGGGTGCTGGTTCCCGAAACGCAGGTGCTTCCCGTTCCCGAACATCTGGATGTGGCTGCGGCAGCGGCACTTCCGGAAGTGGCGGCTACGGTCTGGTCGAATCTGGTGATGACCGCGGGTCTGCACAGCGGCCAATTGCTGCTGATTCACGGCGGTGCGAGCGGTATCGGCACCCATGCCATTCAGGTGGCGCGGGCGCTCGGTGCGCGGGTGGCGGTCACCGCGGGGTCGGAGGAGAAATTGGCGCGCTGCGGGGAACTCGGGGCGACGGTGCTGATCAATTACCGCGAACACGATTTCGTGACCGTCATCCACAGCGAATATCCGGGTGTGGACGTCATTCTCGACATTATGGGCGCGGCCTATCTGGACCGGAATGTGCAGGCGCTCGCCGAGGACGGGCACCTGGTGATCATCGGTATGCAGGGCGGGGTGCGGGCGGAGTTGAATATCGCCGCGCTGCTCGGTAAGCGCGGCACCATTCACGCGACCAATCTGCGGCGGCGGCCCGAGCACGGACGACATTCCAAGGCGGAGATCATCACCGAACTGCGCCGCCATGTGTGGCCGCTCATCTCGGACGGGACCGTCGTGCCGGTGGTGTCGGCCGAACTGCCGATAACCGATGCGGCACAGGCGCATCGGCTGCTGGATTCCGCCGACACCGTGGGCAAGGTCATCCTGCGGATCGACTAGGCGGCGGTGGATCCCGGAGGAGAACAGGCCTGGATGACGGGCGCGGCGCCTAGGTGTCCAGGGCGGTGAGGGCGCGGCCGAGCTGATCGATCTCGAACTTGGTCGTATACGGGGCCAGACCGATGGTGACGGCCCCACCCTCGTCGTTCACCCCGAGCGCGTCCAGCAGCCGACTGCCACCGTGCGATCCGCTCAGCGTGCCGATGCGGGCATCGGCGAGTTTGGCGGAGACCTTCTCGGCCTGCATGCCCGAGATGGTGAAGCTCACCGTCGGAATGCGGGTGGAGGCGCGGCCGATCACGGTCAGGTTCGCAATGGTGTCGAGCACCGACATCAGATGTTCGAAGAGCTGATCGTGATAGTCCTGCAGCGAGGTGATTGACATCTCCAGGCGTTCGCGGCGGGTGCCGGTGGCGCGCTCGTCGAGTCCGGCCAGGTAGTCGATGGAGGTGGCCAGCCCGGCCAGCAATGCGTACTGGTGACCGCCGACCTCGAGCCGTTCCGCGCCCTTGGCGTAGGGGTTGAGCGACATGGAGGGAATGCGGTCCAGGAACGCGGGATCGCGGAAGACCAGCGCGCCGATCTGCGGGCCGCCCCACGCCGGTGCGCTCAGCGCGATCACATCGGCATTGAGTTCGTCGATATCGATGAGCGCGTAGGGCGCCGCGCCGAAGCAGTCGGCCACCAGCAGCCCGCCGACCTCGTGCACGCGATCCGCGGCCACCCGCACCGCGGGTGCGGAGCCGACGATCGGTGAGGCGGCGGTCAGGGCGACCAGTCGGGCGGTGGGGCCGATGAGCTCCTCGAACTGCCACGCGGGCATTTCGCAGGTCTCGATCTCCACCTCGGCCCAGCGCACATGTGCGCCATAGCGATTCGCGATGCGCAGCCACGGCGCGACATTGGCCTCGTCATCCAGGCGCGACAGCACGATCCCGGTGCCCAGACCCAGCCGGGAGCTCAGCGATTCGGCGAGCCAGGCCAGCAGCACCGCACGATCCGGGCCGAGCACCACGCCCGCCGGGTCGCCGCCGACCAAATCCGCGACCGCCTCGCGGGCGGCCTCCAGAATGGCCGCGCTGCGCTTGGCCGCGCCGTGCCGATTGGTGTGCGAGAAGGCCGAGGTCCGGAAACCTGTTGATACGGCTCGGGATACCGAATCGGGGACCAACATGCCCGCTTGCGGGTCGAGGTGGATCCAGCCGTCGCCCAGGGACGGTATGAGGCCCCGCACCCTTGCGACGTCGTAAGTCATGCTGGTCACTCTAAAGGCAGAGGGCAAGTCGGCGTAACGGTGTATGTGGTTTGGGTGATGCCCCTTAGCGCTGTCGGCGCTCACGCGACATGATGGGGGCATGACGCAATCGGATGGGGCGCCGGAATCCATTGTGGTGATCGGCCCCGAGGGCAAGCCGCTGATGATTCCGGCCGCCGCGCAGATCGGTGGTGAACCCGTCGAGGTCACCGGACAGGTTGTCGGCGAGGGTAATTCCGGCGAATCAGGCGATCAGGATGAGCAGCTCGCCGATATGGTGGAGCAGCCGGCGAAGGTCATGCGCATCGGTACCATGATCAAGCAATTGCTCGAGGAGGTGCGGCACGCACCGCTCGACGATGCCAGCCGCACACGCCTGCGCGATATCCACCGCACCTCGATTCGCGAACTGGAACAGGGCCTGGCCCCCGAACTCCGCGAGGAGCTCGAACGCCTCGCCCTCCCCTTCAGCGATGACGCGATCCCCTCGGATGCCGAACTCCGCATCGCCCAGGCCCAGTTGGTCGGCTGGCTCGAGGGTCTGTTCCACGGCATCCAGACCGCGCTGTTCGCCCAGCAGATGGCCGCCCGCGCCCAGCTCGAGCAGATGCGGCACGCGCTCCCGCCGGGGGTCGGCGGAGGCGATCCGCGCGGCGGACAGGGGTCCTCGGGTGGCGGCGGGCAATACCTCTAGCCCGTTCAGCGGCCGGATCGGCGGCAGGTTCTCGTCGCAAAGCCCGAGCTATTAGATAGGGTCGGGGACTGTGCCTGCTGCTGCTCCCCCCGATTCGGCGACGACCGACGTGCGCGCGGACGAACCCCCCGTGCCCCTGGTGTCGGACTCCCAGTCCTTCGCGCGCGCCTTCAAGGACTTTCGCGACGGATTCTCCCAGCGTGAATTGTGGTTGGCGCTCGGCTGGCAGGACATCAAACAGCGGTATCGGCGCTCGGTGCTCGGGCCGTTCTGGATCACCATCGCCACCGGATTGCAGGCGGCGGCCATGGGTGTGTTGTATGCCACCCTGTTCGGACAGTCACTGACTTCTTATCTGCCGTATGTGACGGTCGGGCTGATTGTCTGGAATGTCATCAATGCCAGCATTCTCGAGGGCTCGGATGTCTTCATCGCCAATGAGGGGCTGATCAAACAACTTCCGTCCGCCTTGAGCGTGCACGTCTATCGGCTGGTGTGGCGGCAGTTCCTGTTCTTCGCGCACAACCTGATCATCTACGTGATCATGGTGGCCGCCTTCAGCATCTGGCGGCATCTGCACTGGTCGGCGCTGCTGGCGATTCCGGGCCTGCTGCTGATCTTCCTCAACGCGCTCTGGGTGACCATCGTCTTCGGCATCTTCAGCACCCGGTACCGCGATCTCGCGCCGATCCTGGGCAGCACCACGCTGATGCTGTTCGTGCTCACCCCGGTCATGTGGAAGCCGACCGCGCTGTCGGGCACCGCGAGCGACCGTGCCAAGCTGGCCGAACTGGTCCCCACCTTCCACTACCTCGAGATCGTGCGCGCACCGCTGCTCGGCGATCCGATTCACCTGCGCAGCTGGATCGTGGTGCTGGCCATCACCGTCGTCGGCTGGATCGTCGCGATACTGGCCATGAAGAAGTTCCGTTCCCGCGTCCCCTACTGGGTGTGAAGGCTCAATGACCGACCATGTGAGTATCGAGGCCCAGAACGCGTGGGTGGAGTTCCCGATCTTCGACGCGAAATCCAGATCGCTGAAGAAAGCGGTGCTGGGGTCGGCCGGCGGCGCCATCGGGCGCAATCAGTCCGATGTGGTGGTCGTGGAGGCTTTGCGCGATATCACCATGTCGCTGAAGGAAGGCGATCGCGTCGGCCTGGTCGGGCACAATGGCGCGGGCAAATCGACACTGCTGCGGCTGCTTTCGGGTATCTACGAACCCACCCGCGGCTCGGCCCGGATTCGCGGCCGGGTGGCGCCGGTCTTCGATCTCGGCGTCGGTATGGACCCGGAGGTTTCGGGCTACGACAACATCATTATTCGCGGGCTGTTCCTCGGGCAGACCCGGAAGAAGATGCTCTCGCTGATCGACGAGATCGCCGATTTCACCGAATTGGGCGAATATCTGGCGATGCCGCTGCGCACCTACTCCACGGGTATGCGCGTACGCCTGGCCATGGGTGTGGTCACCTCCATCGATCCGGAGATCCTGCTGCTGGACGAGGGCATCGGCGCGGTCGACGCGGAATTCATGAAGAAGGCGCGAATCCGCCTGCAGGAATTGGTCTCCCGGTCCGGCATTCTGGTCTTCGCCAGCCACTCCAATGAATTCCTGGCCCAGCTGTGTGATTCCGCGATGTGGATAGATCATGGACAGGTACGCATGCACGGCGGCATCGAAGAGGTCGTGCGCGCGTACGAAGGCCCGGAGGCGGGCGATCACGTGGCGCAGGTGCTGCGGGATCTGGAACGTGACACCGAACGGAATCCCGCATGACCGACCAGACCACACCGCATTTCGGGGACGATGCCCGCATCGTCGCCATTGTGGTGACCCATAAACGCAAGGATCTGCTCGCCGAATCGCTGAAGGTGCTCTCCACCCAGACGCGGGCGATCGACCACCTCATCGTGGTGGACAACGGCAATGAGGCCGAGGTCGGCGAGCTGGTCCGCAATCAGCCCATCGAATCCACCTATCTGGGTTCGGCGCACAATCTCGGCGGGGCGGGCGGATTCGCGCTCGGCATGCTGCACGCGCTCACCATGGGCGCGGACTGGGTGTGGCTCGCCGATGACGACGGCCGCCCGGACGGGCCGGAAGTGCTTGCCACGCTGTTCGATTGCGCGAAGCGGCATCAGCTGGTCGAGGTCTCGCCGGTGGTCGCCGATATCGACGATCCGGACCGCCTGGCCTTCCCGCTGCGCCGCGGTGTGGTGTGGCGGCGGTTCCGCTCCGAGCTCGGCGACGAGGATTTCCTACCCGGGATCGCCTCGCTCTTCAATGGCGCGCTGGTGTCCGCGGAGGCCGTGGACATTATCGGCGTACCGGATCTGCGGCTCTTCGTGCGCGGTGACGAGGTCGAGGTGCATCGACGCCTGGTGCGTTCGGGACTGCCGTTCGGCACCTGTCTGCAGACCGCTTACCTGCACCCCAACGGGTCGGAGGAGTTCAAGCCGATTCTGGGCGGGCGGATGCACACCCAGTATCCGGACGATCCGGTGAAGCGGTACTTCACCTATCGCAATCGCGGATATCTGATGGCGCAGCCCGGTATGCGAAAGCTGTTGCCGCAGGAGCTGGCTCGGTTCGGCTGGTTCTTCCTGATGCAGCAGAAAGATCCGCAGGGGTTCATGGAGTGGCTGCGGTTGCAGCGGCTCGGGCGGCGCGAGCAGTTCCGCAAGCCCGAGGCCAAGGCGTGAAGGCGCTGGTCAGAAAATAGTTTGCGCCGATCGGGCGGAGTTGACAGGGTTAGCCCGTTCTTGTTCGGCGTCGCGGTCGCTCCGGTGGCCGCCCAGGGGAGAGAAGGAGGTGGATTACGTGACCACAGCACGGATTGTCGTGCCCGCGCGAGGCTTTGAGCTCATCACGGCCGTCGCTGCGCGCGTATCCACCTCGAACTTCTCGCGCTGAGCCCGATGCGGGCTCACGCCCGTCAAAGGACTCCCCCATCATGTCTGTGGTCGATTTCGACCTGCTCGCTCCCTACGGCTGGACCCCCGATGTGGCCGCCGAATACCTTCCGCTGCTGGGTGATTCGCTGATCCCGGCACGTCTGCTGCGCATGGATCGCAGCGGATGCGACGTGGCGGTGCCGATCGCCGCCACCCGCCTGCCCGATCAGGCCGAGGCCGTTATCGTGCGCGCCCGCTGCCCGCGCTCGGACTCCGAGGTGAGCGGTCTGTGCACCGGCGATTGGGTCGGGCTGAGCAATGAATACGGTGAACTGCCCACCACCCGCCGCATGCTGAATTCCGCGGTGGTGCGAAAGCTGTTGCCGCGCAGAACCGCGATCGTGCGGGCCGCGGTTTCCGGGCACTCCGATTCGCGGGCCCGCGCCGCCGATCAGGTGCTGGCCGCGAATGTGGACACGGTGCTGATCTGTTCGCCCGGCGACGGGGATGTGGATCTCGGGCGCATCGAGCGCATGCTCGCCCTGGCCTGGGAATCCGGTGCGCAACCGGTGGTGGTGCTCACCAAAGCCGATCTGGCGGTGGATCTTTCCCTGGACGAGGTACGCGCCGCCGCACCCGGCGCCACCGTCCTGGCGGTGAGCGCGGCCACCGGACTCGGCATGGAGGTGCTGACCGCCGTCCTGGACGGCACGGTGGCCCTGCTCGGCCCCTCAGGTGCGGGCAAATCCACCCTTGCCAATGCGCTGCTGGGCTCGGAGGTATTCGCCACCAACGAGGTTCGCGAAGGTGATAAGCGCGGGCGGCACACCACCGTGCATCGCGAACTGCGGCCGCTGCCGGGCGGCGGGGCGCTCATCGACACCCCGGGACTGCGCTCCATCGGACTCTGGGATGCCGGGGAGGGGATCGGGCGCACCTTCAGCGATATCGAATCCCTCGCCGCCGCATGCCGTTTCAGCGACTGTTCGCACGATCGGGAACCCGGCTGCGCCGTCCGCGCCGCCATCGAATCGGGTGCGCTGCCCGAACGCCGGCTGACCAGCTACCGCAAACTCTCCCGCGAGAACGAGTGGATGGCCGCGCGCTCGGACAGCCGCTTGCGCGCCGAACGCGAGCGAGCCTGGAAGCAGATCAACAAGGATCAGCGCCGCATGTACCGCCAACGCAGCCAATTCGGCCGATGAACACCGAGACCGCGCGCCCGGGGCAGCCCGCCCCGGGGATCGGCCCACACCCGTTGGCCGCGCAGATCCTGAAGACCTGCGCGCGCTGGGGCTACGCCCCGGTCCTGCCTTCGGCCCCGGGACCCAGCAGGCTGCTACCACCCCTCTGGCAGTAGCGCCGTGTCGTCCCCGGCCCCGGCCGCTGAGGTGGGGCGGGCCGAAGGTAAGGACTCGTTCGCCTCTCGAAGGGGCCGGGGTGGAGATACTCGCGGGGCGGATAGGTTGGACGGGTGCGACGAGCTGCGACAGTGCCGGTGACGGGGCGATGACCGCCCTCGATGCGGTGCGCGCGCCGCTCCCGGTGCGACCGGGAGCGAGGCGACGATGACCGTTGTGCGGTGGGTGGCGGGTCGGCTGCGCGAGATGCCGGGCGCGCTCTGGTATCTCGGCCTGGGTGCGGTCACCTCGTTGGTATCGGTCTTCGCGGTGGCCGGGCTGCTGATCGTCGGGGCCGCCTGCCTGGTCGGAGTGGGTATTCCGGTGCTGCCGGAGGCGGTGAAGGTGGTGCGGCCGCTGGTGCGGCTGGACCGGTGGCGCGCCGGAAAGTATCTCGGGGAGCGGATTCCGGTGCCGTACGAGCCGATGGAAGGCGGGTGGCGGGAGCAGTGGGCGACGCTGGTCCGCGATCCCGCCAATCGGCGGGATCTGGGCTGGCTGGCGTGGAACGCGCTGACCGGAATTTTCCTGGGGGTGCTGGCGGTGGTGCTGCCGGTGGCCGCGGTGCTGCAAACGGTTCGACCCTGGTTCTGGCGGCTGCTGACACCCCGGAGCATCGAGGGGCTGGGGTTCGTCGTGGACTCCTGGGCACTGGCCCTGGCGGGTTCGCTCGCCGGGCTGCCGTTCCTCTGGCTGGCCCTACAGGCTCCGGTGGCGGCGCGGTGGCAAGCGCGGGTGGCCGCGTACCTGCTGGGCCCCGCCGAGGGCGCCGTGCTCGCGCATCGGGTCGCGGAATTGACCGCCACCCGGGCGGCGGCACTGGACGCGCACGGCGCGGAACTGCGGCGCATCGAACGGGATCTGCACGATGGCGCGCAGGCCCGGATCGCGGCGGTGATCATGCAGCTCGGGGTGGCCGAGCAGGTGCGGCAACGGGATCCGGCGACCGCCGACGAATTGGTGCGCAAGGCGCAGGACACCGCCACGGCGGCGCTGGCCGAACTGCGCGAAGTGGTGCGCAGCGTCTATCCGCCGGTGCTGTCGGATCGCGGTCTGGCCAGTGCGATCTCGGCGCTGGCGGCGCGCAGTCCCATTCCCTGCACGGTGGATCTCGGCCGGGGCGCACGGCTCCCGGCCGATGCGGACACCGGGAGCGGCCCGGGAGCGGCCGACGCCTTCCCGCGGCGACCGGCGGCGGTCGAGGCGGCCGCCTATTTCGTGATCGCGGAGGCGCTCACCAATGCCACCAAACACTCTCGGGCCCAGCATATTTCGGTCACGCTCGGCGGGACGAGGGACCTGCTGACCGTCGAGATCCGCGATGACGGGGTCGGCGAGGCCCGCGCTATCGAGGGTGGCGGGCTGGCGGGCATCAGGCGGCGGGCCGAGGCATTGGACGGGCGCATGCTGCTGAGCAGCCCGGCCGGTGGGCCCACCGTGGTGCGGGTGGAGCTACCGTGCGGATCATGAAGGCCGAGAACGCCACCGAGCACGAGACCGCGCGGACGGTGCCGCCGTGCGAGTGATCATCGCCGAGGACGATGCCCTGCTGCGCGAGGGGTTGGTACTGCTGTTGCGATCCGCCGGCATCGAGGTGGTCGCGGCCGTCGACAATGCCGATGATCTGCTCACCGCGGTGACGGCGGATCGGCCGGACGCACTGGTGGTGGATGTACGGATGCCGCCCACCTTCACCGATGACGGATTGCGGGCGGCGGTGCGGGCCAGGCGAATTCACCCCGGCTTGCCGGTGCTGGTGCTCTCGGCGTGGGTGGAGGACAGCTATGCGGCCGAACTGCTCGGCGACGGTGCGGGCGGGGTCGGCTATCTGCTCAAGGAACGAGTCGGCAAGGTGGATCGATTCCTGGAGTCGCTGCGGCGGGTGGCCGACGGCGGCACCGCCATGGATCCGGAGGTGATCTCGCAATTGCTGGTGCGGCGCAAGGCGGACGATCCGCTCTCGGCGCTGACCCCGCGCGAACGCGAGGTGCTGGCGCTGATGGCGGAGGGGCTCGACAACGGCACCATTGCCGAGCGCCTCGTGGTCTCCGAAGGCGCTGTGCTCAAACACATTCGGAGCATCTTCGCCAAACTCGGGTTGTTCGCGGACGAGGTCGGGCACCGCCGGGTGCTGGCGGTGCTCGCCTATCTCAATGCGTGAGCGGGCCCGGCCTTCGCCACCCGCACCGCCTCAATCCGCTTGGCAGGTCACATCATTCGCGGGCAAGGCGCCGTCCCGGAAGTAGGTGTTGACCGCCGAGTACACACAGCTGTTCGGATAGCGGCCGAAGATCCAGTGGATGGCCACATTCTCCAGCGTCACCATGCGCGAGGCGGGTAGCGCCCGGTGCATGCCCTGGGCATTGCCGTAGCTGGTGCGGGTGTCACCGGTGGACTGCACGATAAGCGCCGGGATCGAATTGTCCACCACCGTGGGTGATTCCACCGGCGGGGCCCAGAAGGCGCAGGGGGTGATGTTGTTGGCGAACGCGCCGAATACCGGCTGGGTGGCACGCGCCGCCTCGATATTGCGCCAGTACCACCCCGGATCGCGAGGTACGGCGACATCGCCGCACATGATGGCCATCTGCGCCGCGCCGTCCTCCGGATCGGCCTTCAGCATGTAGGCCAGCGACTTCAGGATGCCCGGGTCCGGATCGACCGGAACGCCGTCGGCCGCATCGGCGAACAGGCGGACCATATCGGAGACGGTGTCGTAGGTGCGCGGATCGTCGAGCGCGGTGAAGATCATCATCGGCAGCGAATGTTCGTCCACCTCGTATTCGCCTATCCGGATGGGCTTCTCGGCCGCACGGCGAATCAGATCCATCAGGGTGGCGCGCACCTGTTCGCGATTAGCGCCCAGGTGGTATTCCCCCTCCTTGGCCGCGGCCGAATCTGCCCAGCTGTCCAGGGCGGCCTCATTGGGTGCGCCCATATCGCGCATCATGTCGACCGCGCCGTAGCGGACCGGATCGACCGAACTGTCCAGCACGATGCGGTCACTGCGCTCGGGGAACATCTGGGTGTAGACCGAGCCCAGGTAGGTGCCGTAGGAGGTGCCGTAGAAGCTGGCCTTCTCCTCGCCGAGGACACCGCGAATGACATCGAGATCGCGGGCGGTATTGCGAGTGGTGAAGTACCGCAGCCGTTCTCCGCCGGAAGCGGCGCAGCGCGCGGCCAGATCGGACTGCACCGCGACGGATTCGGCATAGCCCACCGCATCCAGGCCCGCCGATTGCAAGCCGAAGCCGCGTGGCCAGCCGCAGTGCACGGCCGAGGAGCGGCCCACCCCGCGCGGGTCGATACCGATGAGGTCGTAGCGGGCGCGGACATCGGCGGTCATGGCCGCTCCGAACTCGACCGTGAAGCCCAGGCCCGCACCACCGGGACCGCCCGGGTTGGACAGGATGATGCCGCGCCGGTTCGCCCGATCGGTGGCGGCGATCCGTGAGATGGCGACGGTGATCGTCTCGCCCTGCGGGGCAGCGTAATTCAGCGGCACGGTGATATCGGCGCATTGCGCGCCCGCCGCGTCGAGCGGGGCGTCACCGCAGGGCTTCCATTCCGGGCGCTGACTGTAGAACCGGTCCAGTGCGGGTTCGGCCTCGGCGGCCGGGACGATCGGTGTGACGAGCACGGCGCCGATCACGGCGGCGACTCCGGCCACGCCCGCCACCCCCCATCCCAGTCGACGCCGGGCCCGGCGGGAACGCCGCGGTGTGCTGTGCGAGTCGGGGAGTTCGGCGGGGTCGGTGCTGTTCGAGTGACGCACGGTCATTCCTTCCAAGCGTGCGGTGCTGACGAATCGGGATGCGGCACGGGGTGGTTCAACTCGTGCACAGGGCGGCGTCCGCGACCGCCGTGGCCAGATCCGCGCTCGCCTCATCGGTGGGGAGCTGATTGACGGTGACGGTGACCGCGGTGCCGTCGGGTAGGACGCCATTGCGGGTTTCGAAGCCGGGGATGCTGCCGCCGTGACCCCAGATCTCCCGATCGCAGGAGTTCGCCACGCGAATGAGGCCCAATCCGTAACCGCCGCCGGGCATTCGATCGAAGGGTACGGTCCGCTTCATTTGCGCGAGCTGGGCGGCGGAGAGTAGATCGCCCTTCAGGAGCGCGGTGAAGAAGCGGTTGAGATCGGCTCCGGTGGAGACCATGCCGCCCGCGCTGTCGGCCCAGGAGGGGTTGAGGTCGGTGAAGTCGAGTTGCTTACCGTCGAGCACCTGATAGCCCTTGGGATGCGGTCCCCGAATGACGGTTTCCCCGGCGGCCGGGTAGTAGGTGTCCCGCAAACCCAGTTCGTCGATGACGCGGGTGCCGATTTCGGCGGCGGCGGTGTGCCCGGTGATCTTCTCGATGAGCATGCCGAGCAGCAGATAGTTGGTGTTGGTGTAGACCGAGCGCGCGCCGGGTTCGAATTGCGGTGGCATGGTCATGGCCAAGCGCACCAGGTCCGCCGGGAGGTATTGGGTCCAGCGGGTGTCCTCTCGAGTCACGTCCAGCTGTGGGGTATTCGTGGCGGCGCGCAGTTCCGGGTCGCCGCCCGCGAGGTAATCGGGCAGGCCGCTGGTGTGCTGGAGCAGCTGTCGCACGCTGATCCGGTTGCCGTCATTGCCGGTGCCCTGGACGACGCCGGGCAGATAGCGTTCGATGGGCGCGTCCGGATCGAGTTTTCCCTCGGCCACCAATTGCAGTACCACCGTGGCGACGAAGGTCTTGGTATTGCTGCCGATTCGGACCCGCGCGTCGTCCGCGATCGGTGCGCCGGTGGCGAGATCGCCCTTGCCGGCGGTCAGGGTGCGCCGTCCGGCGGGGCCGGTGATGACCACCTGCACCCCTGGGAATCCGCCACGCACAGCGGCATTCATGGCGTCCACGATGGTCTGATCGTGGTGGGCGCTGTTCGCCGCGGGCGCGGGGTCCTGGTTGGCGCAGGCCGCCGCGGTCAGCGCGGCCACCAGTCCGAGTCCGGCCAGTGCGGTCGCGCTGCGCTGCCGTCGAAGTTTCCTCATGCGAACGAGCCTAGGAAAACCACGCTGACCTGCCGATCCGGCGCACACCCGAATAGCCGGTAGTGCTGGCGCTACCCTCGCGCTTATGCAACTCGTTGCATAGAAGGCCGTTTACGCCTACTGTCCGAATTGCAGGGTTTTCGCCCCGGCCTCGCATGGACGCGCGGATTATCGAACCGGGGCGACGGCAAGGGAGAGGGAGCTGACCATGACACAAGCACGGAAACCGCTGGCGGGCCGGACCATGATCATGTCGGGCGGTAGCCGCGGCATCGGGCTCGAGATCGCCAAACGGGCGGCGGCGGACGGGGCGAACATCACCCTGATCGCCAAGACCGACACCCCGCATCCGAAGCTGCCGGGCACCATTCATACCGCGGCGGCGGAGTTGGAGCAGGCGGGCGGCACCGTGCTCAAGTACGTCGGCGATGTGCGCGATGACGGGGCCGTCGCCGAGGCGGTACAGCAGACCGTGCAACGCTTCGGCGGTATCGACATCGTGGTGAACAACGCGTCGGCAATCGACCTGTCCCCCACCGAGATTCTGCCCATGAAGAAGTACGACCTCATGCAGGACATCAATGCCCGCGGCAGTTTCCTGCTCTCCAAGACCTGCATTCCGGCGCTGAAGGATTCGGCGCAGGCGGGCCGCGATCCACACATCCTGACGCTGTCCCCGCCGTTGAACCTGGATCCGAAATGGGCGGGTTCCTCGCTCGGCTACACCATCGCCAAGTACGGAATGTCGCTCACCACACTGGGTTTGGCCGAGGAACTGCGCAAATACGGTATCGGCGTGAACTCGCTGTGGCCGCGCACCACCATCGCCACCGCGGCGGTCCGCAACCTGCTCGGCGGTGAGGAGATGGTCTCCACCTCGCGCACCCCCGACATCTACGCCGACGCCGCCTACCTGGTCCTGACCTCCCCCGCCAAGGACACCACCGGCAATTTCTTCATCGATGACGAAGTCCTTGCCGCCCACGGCATTACCGATCTGGACAAGTACCGGGTGATCCCGGGCGACGGCCCGCTCACCACGGACCTGTTCCTCTGACACCATCCTTCGAATGGCGGGTCGCGGGTGCGCGGTCCGCCGTTCTCATGCCTCGACCGCGGCGGCGACGCGCTCGAGCACGGCGCGGACCACCACGCGGTGGCCACCGCTCCCGATGACGAGGGCTCGGTAGACGCGGCCGTGTAGGCCGGGGAACTCGCCCCAGCTCTCGGCGGTGAGGCGGGTGACGGTGGGGGATTCCTCGGCGAGGAGGAAGACCAGGGCGTAGCGGGAGAAGGGGTGGTGGCCGGTCAGGGCCAATCGATTCGGCGGGTCGGCCTCGTCGACGGTGAATCCGCGCGGAAGTGTGCTGAGATCATCCGGGTCTTTGCAGGTCGTGCGCAGCAGGGCGGACCAGGTTCGGGCGCGATCCGCGGGGATTATTGTGGAATGCTGATCGATATAGGGCAAACGCTCCATATAGAAGGACTGTACTAGTTCATGGCACCTCCCCGGAAGCACGACACCGATGTGATCCTCGACGCGGCGCGCACCCTGGTGCTGCGCGAGGGTCCACGCGCGGCCAGCGTCGCCGCCATCGCCGAGGCGAGCGGCGCGCCTGTCGGCACGCTGTACCACCGGTTCGGCAATCGCAATGGTGTGCTGACGGCCGCCTGGATACGGGCGCTGGACCGATTCCAAACCGGTGTGCTCGGCGCGGCCGCCGCCCAGGATGATCCGCTCGAGGCCGCGGTGGCCATGACCGGCGCCGCGCTCGCCTTCGGCCGGGAGCGGCTCGAGGATGCGAAACTGCTGCTGAACCTGCGGCCGCGCGACCTCCTGGACGGCGCGCCGGACACCCAATTCAACGACCGGCTGGCCGCCATGAACGAACCCCTCTTCGCGACGCTGAGCCGAATCGCCCGGGGCATCTACGGATCCGACGGTGAACGCGAACTCGACGCCGTGCGCCGCGCCGTGGTGGACCTGCCCTACGGCGCACTGCGCCGCTACGCCTACACCGACGAGTTCCCGGACTGGCTGGACGCCGACCTGGTGGCGGCGACGCGGGCGCTACTCACCGCACACGAATAGCCCGTCATCCCGGCGCGTTTCGGCCGGGATCCACACCGGGGGCGAGTCAGCCGATTGTGTGGATCCCGGCCGAAAGCATGCCGGGATGACGAGGGGACTTCGTTCTCGATTCAGTTCACTTCGGGTCGATGCCGTAGAGGCGTTCCCAGTTCTCACGGCTGGTGAGTTCGGGCATGGCGGCGCGCCATTGCCGTTGCAGGCTCGGGAGTTCCTTGCGCAGCTGCTTGAGCACGCGGTAGGCGCGCACCAGCAGGCGGCGCGCGGTTTCCTTGTCGCGGCGGCGAATTCGCACACCGGACTGGGAGGCGTCGGTCACGACCACGTGATCGTAGAGACTGATATGCCACCAGTGCGCGTCCTCGCGGGTGACGCCGACGACGCCCGGAATGGTGCGGCCGGTCCACTGGGTGAGGGCGCGCTTGAACAGGATGAGCAGCGGACGGCTGGGTTCACCGCCGGCGCGGCGCACATGCACGTGGGCGTTGACGACCGGTGCGGTCGCCGCCGGATGCTTGATGGTCTCGGGATAGTCCGCGCGGGAACCGCGCGCGGTCTCGAGCGCCTCGATGCCGCCGTCCCGCAACGCCTTCGGGCCGCGCAGATAGTCCTCGATGCCCGCGAGCGTGGTGTGCGCCAGACCGTACTGCATGCCGACCAGGAACTCGCCGATCTCCCGGAACAGCTGGCGGGTAACGGCTTTCGGATCCAGATCGGTGTGCAGCGAGGAGACGATGAGCGAATTGCGCGAGGAGAAGTAGCGCGCCCAGTCGTCGAAATCCTTCCAGTAGAAGTCGGCGTGCCACACGGCGGCGTTCGGCAGGGTGACGGTGACGAAACCGTTCTCCCGTGCGCGCAAACCGTATTCGACATCGTCCCACTGGAAGAAGATCGGTACCGGCAGCCCGATCTTCTTGACCACCTCGGCCGGGATCAGGCAGGTCCACCACGCCTGGTAGCCCGCGTCCACGCGGCGTTCCTGATGCTTCTTGAGCATGCTGGTGTTGCGCAGCGCCTTGGACACCTTCTGGCCGTGCCGCAGCCGGGCCAGATCGGTCTCCTCGGCGCCGACATTGAGGTAGTCGGGATTGAACAGGAAGAGCATCTGCGCGCCCACCAGGGTGGGTTCGACGGTCATATTCGCGAAGGCGTTGAGCCGCAACACCGTTTCCGGCTCGCACAGGATGTCGTCGTCCATCAGGATGACGTCGGCATGCTCGTTCGCACCGGAGACCTCGTACAGCCCGCGCGTGAAACCGCCCGCGCCACCGAGATTCGGCTGCCGGATATACCGCAGCTTGTCACCCAGCTTGGGCGCGGTCTCGGCGAAGACCGGCTGATCCTGCACCAGATCGGTGCCCTGATCGACCACGTACACCGCGTCGATGGCGTTCAGCACGGTCGGATCCGAGGCGAGCGCGGCCATGGTGGCGGCACAGTCCGGTGCGCGATTGAAGGTGCAGATGGCAATGGCCACCGGGCGCACTGTCTCCGGCGCGGGCGCGGTCCACTCCAGATCGGAGATGGTGACCTCGCCGCCGATGGCGTCGACCTCGATCCACAGTGCGCCGCCGTCGATGAACATGTCCAGTGCGGCGGTCAATACGACCCGCCCGGATTCGCTGGTTTGCGCGGTGGCCGCGACACGCCGGTGCCCGGCGATATCGGAGGCGGCCAGTCGCACCTTGGTCTTACCGCCGACCTCGAGGGTCATGGCGACCTGGACGGCGGTGACCGAGGTCCAGCGCTGCCAGTAGCTGGCGGCGAAACGCCCGAAGTAGGTATTGGTGTGCGCGGTCGCGCCCTTGTCCAGCCGCAGGCTGAACCGTTCGCGATGGGCCTTACCGCCCTTGACGACCGCGTACAGCTCATCGCTGATGCGCGGGGCGGGGCCGGTGAACAGGCCGCGCGCCAACACCAGGCGATCGGGAGCCGCATGGTCCGCACGTAGCGTCGCGGGGGCTCCGGCGGTCAGCCGATCATTGGTTTCGGTCACGGCTGGTCCAGCCGACGTATCCATGAATTCCCTCGACATCCCTCGAAAACAACAGACACCGGCAACACCCGACGTAGGACGCACACCTACTGTCACCGCTCGGCCGGGCGAGAATATCAATAACCATTTGCCTTCGCTGCGCTCCGGCGGGGTTAGCGGCCCGGGAGCCCGATTCTTCCCTCCCTCCGCTCCCCCGCCGCGCTCCTCCGCTCCCCTCGGTCCAGAAACGGGCGGGCCGCTAACCACCTTGGTGCACAGCGATAGTCGCGGGCGTCAGTGCGTTTCCTCGCGCGCGCCGGTGAAGACGAATTTGTCGTATGCCCAGTAGCGGAAGACAACGGCGACGATCTGGCCGACCAGTGTTCCGGAGATGTTGTCCGCCAACGGACTAGACAGGTCCAGCACATACCGGGAGAAGCCGAGGCAGCCCAGTTGCAGTCCGATGGCAACCACATTGAACAGCGCGTAGAGGACATATTCGCGGGTCTGGCTACCGCCCTTCTTGTGTGCGAAAGTCCACCATTTGTTGCCGAAATAGGTGACCACGGTGGCGACGCCGATAGCGATGATCTTGGCGAGCAAGGGCTGATGGAACAGCGGGCCCTCCCCACCGGCGAACACCAGCAGGTTGTAGGCGCCCGCGTCGACTGCGAAGCCGAGCAGGCCCACGACCAGGAACGCGCCGCCCTGGCGCAGCGCCGCGCGCACCTTGTCGATCAGGGACTGCGGGACGATCTCGGCGGATTCCGCGGGGCTGACGCCGGGGGCGGCCGACTCACTGCTGGGCACTCGGCGACGGTACCGCAGCATTCTCGGGTACCCTCCCCGTGTTCGTATTCGCCTTCCGATCACATCGAGGATTGACCGGGTGGACCCCACCGAGCTCCGAATTGCCGCCGTGGTTCCGTGCCACAACGAAGAGGCCTCGGTCGCACAGGTCGTCACCGACCTCAAGGCCGCCGTGCCCGGAATCGTCGTATACGTCTACGACAACCGGAGTACCGACGCGACCGCCGAGCGGGCGCGCGAGGCGGGCGCGATCGTGCGTCACGAATATCGCAAGGGCAAGGGCAATGTGGTGCGCCGTGCCTTCGCCGATATCGAGGCCGACGTCTATTTGATGATCGACGGCGATGACACCTATGACGCCTCCGCCGCGCCGCGCATGATCGAGGCGCTGCTATCGGGACCGTACGACCATGTGCTGGGCGTGCGCCGCGAGATCGCGGGCGAATCCGCGTACCGCCCGGGTCATGAGACCGGCAATAAGGTGCTCAATGGCGTTGTCGCGCAGGTGTTCGGCGAGAATGTCGAGGACATGCTGAGCGGATACCGGGTGTTCTCCCGGCGTTTCGTGAAGAGCTTCCCAGCGGTATCGCGCGAATTCGAGATCGAGACCGAATTGACCGTGCACTCACTGCATCTGCGGGTTCCGCAGACCGCGGTGCCGGTCGGTTTCAAGGATCGGCCCGAGGGCAGCGAATCCAAGCTGCGCACCTACACCGACGGCTTCAAGATCCTGCGGCTCATCGTCGGCCTGGCCCGGCATGAGCGCCCGGTCGCGTTCTACGGCCTGTTCGGCACGCTGGCCTGGTTGATCTCGATCATTCTGATCACGCCGATAGTGATCCAGTTCTACGAGATCCACGAGGTGCCGCGCTTCCCGACGCTGTTCCTGGGCTTCACACTGCTGCTGCTGGGTTCGCTGGCCTGGACCGCGGGCCTGGTGCTGGACGGCATCCGCCGCTCCCGGCACGAGGCGGCGCGGCTGATGTACCTGCGCTACTCCGCGGTGGGCGCGAACACCGAGGCCGAGGAACACACCGGCGGTACCCGTCGATGACCGCCCTCGACCGTCCAGCAGAATCGGACATCGTGGCCACCGCAACGAGCGACACCCCGCACGACGAATCGACCGCCCCGGCGGTTCGGCCGGAGACCGGAGCCGCACAGCCGGTTCCGGCGCCCGCCGAGCCCACCGAGGCCGGGTGGCGGCGGGCCGCGGCGCGGATCGAACAGCGCGTCGGCGCGGCCACGCTGGCATTCCTGTTGCTGGCCGGTGTCTTCGGCGCGGTGTGGTCGGTGGTGACGCCGCCGTTCTGGGGTCATGACGAGATCACCCAGTTCGGGCGGGCCTATCAGGTGGCGCACGGCGGTTTCACGCCGGAGAAGATCCACGATGACCGCGGACCCGCCTGGGGCGGGCAGGTGCCGGTCACCATCAACGCGTTGTCGGGCTACGCCTTCAACGATTACAACAGCAAGCGCGATGAGCCCGAGCCCATGGTCGAGGACCCGCACGCCTATGACGTGCTGGGCGCCCTGCCGGTGTCGAAGCAGACCTCGCAGGTGTGGTTCACCAATACCGCCGCCTACTCCCCCGTCCCGTATCTGCCTGCCGCAGCGGGCATTCGACTCGCCGAGGCGCTGGATCTGAATGTCGGCGGCATGGTGCTGGCGACCCGCTGGGCCGGACTGCTGGCCTATCTGCTGATCGTCGGATTCGCGCTGCGCGCGCTGCGCGGTCATCGGGTGCAGTGGCTGGCGCTGACGGTGGCCGTGCTGCCGATCGCGGTCTTCCAGGCCGGGACCGTCACCGCCGATACGGTGACCAACGCACTGGCACTGGTGGTTTCGGCGCTCATCGTGAAGAGCCTGTTCCTGGGGCAGCGGCTGTCGCGGCCGGAAACCGTTGTGGCGCTTGCCTCGACGATTCTGCTGCCGGTCTGCAAGCCCACCTATGTGCTGCTGGCCATGCTCACCGTGCTGATTCCGGCGCAGCGGCTGGGCTTCGGCAGCGGTGAGCGTCCGGCCCCCTGGCAGCGCGCGCTGCCGTGGGCCGCGGCGGCGATCGGCGGTGTGTCGTTCGCGGTGTGGATGAAGATCGCCGCCCCCACCGGCGACGGTATGAGCCTGATGCGCGGCAAGGACCAGTGGGGTTCGGTGCGTCCCGGTGACCAGCTCGGAGAAATCCTCGGTGACCCCGGGCATTTCGTGAGCGTGTTCGGCGACAGCATCGCGCGCCGGGACGACCGCTGGTTCACCCAGTTCTTCGGTGAACTCGGCTTCGCCTACATCGATGTTCCGGCGCTGACCATCTGCGCCAGCCTGCTGGCCTTCGCGGTGAGCATCGGCATCGCGGACCGCATGGCCGGCGATCGGCTGCGCACCTGGCTGGTACTGCTCACCATGCTGGCCAGCGTCGCCATGATCTACGTGACCCTGTACATGTCCTTCACGCCCGTCGGCTATTTCATCATCGACGGCGTCCAGGGCCGCTACTTCGTTCCGCTGGCGCTGCTCACCCTCGCGGTTTTCCTGCGCTGGATGCCCTTGCGCCTCACCGGAACCGACGGCCGCACCCCCGTGCGCGGCCCGGCCGTGGTCATTGTGGTGGCCACCGCGATAGCCCTGACCGCGGCGGTTGTCAAGTACTCCACCCTGGTCTGGGGCTGAGTTCACCCCGGGTCCGGGGCTGAGTTCAGCGGGTCAGAGGACTTTTTCGCCGGCCGCGGCGTAGGCGTTCTCGGTGGCGGCTTTCTGTGGCCGCCACCAGTTCTCGTTATCGCGGTACCACTGGACGGTGGCGGCCAATCCGGTACGGAAATCGGAGTATCGGGGGGTCCAGCCCAGCTCGGTGCGCAGCAGGCTGGAATCGATGGCGTAGCGCAGATCGTGGCCGGGGCGATCGGTGACGTGATCGAAGTCGTCGGCGGGGCGGCCGAACGCCTCGAGAATCAGTTGTACGACGGATTTGTTATCGCGTTCGCCCTGCGCACCGATCAGGTATGTCCGGCCGATTCGCCCGCGCTCCAGAATTTCCCAGACCGCGGAGTTGTGGTCGTCCACGTGGATCCAGTCCCGCACCTGATGTCCGCTGCCGTACAGGCGCGGTCGCACACCGTCGATGAGATTGGTGATCTGGCGTGGAATGAATTTCTCCACATGCTGATACGGGCCATAGTTGTTGCTGCAGTTGGAGATTGTGGCACGTACGCCGAACGAGCGCACCCAGGCCCGCACCAGCATATCGCTCGACGCCTTGCTGGCGGAGTACGGGCTGGACGGGTTGTAGGGCGTGGCCTCGGTGAACGCGCTCGGATCGTCGAGTTCCAGATCGCCGTACACCTCATCGGTGGAGATGTGGTGGTACCGCACCTGGTGTTTGCGCACGGCCTGCAGCAGCGAATAGGTGCCGACGATATTGGTCTGCACGAACGGCCAGGGATCGGCCAGCGAATTGTCGTTGTGTGATTCGGCGGCGAAATGCACCACCGCGTCCACGCCGCCGACCAGCCGTTCCACCAGAGCGGCATCGGCGATGTCGCCGTGCACGAACTCGATTCGATCGGCGATGGGGTCCAGCGAGGACCGATTTCCGGCATAGGTGAGTTTGTCCAGCACGGTCACCTGAACGCCGGGACGGGTGGTCACGGTCTGATGGACGAAGTTCGCGCCGATGAAACCGGCGCCTCCGGTTACGAGCAATCGCACAACGAAAACCCTACGTGGCCTTGGGCGTGCGCGTGCGCCCGGTCTCACGTTTCGTTCCCTACACCGATCGACCGTTTCCATGGAGCGGAATAAGACACGAGAAGGAAACAAATTATCGAACTGAAAGTCGTACGTTCATACGGAAAGTCGCATTTTTGTGGACTCTCCGGGATTTTCGGGTCAGGATCATTCCGGTTTCCCCAGCGAAGGCTGTGACCTTCGCCACAAAGAGACCATCCGGTAACGAACCAGGCGATGGGAAGCACTGCCGAAAACCTTACTTACGCAGCGCATTTCCAGAAGCTGACGAACCGCGCGACCACGGAAGTGAACACAATTTGAACAAACAGTCACGACCGGTTCACCGCGCGTTAGCTGACCTGGATTTCGATTCTCCGTGTCCCCCCGAGCTCTTCCGATGAGGTTCTGAGAAAAAATGCTGATGAGGAAATTCGCCGCCACGTCGGCGCTGCTGATCGCCGCGATGGGCATCACCGCCGGTACCGTCAACGCGGCACCCGCGACGGCCGACGCCGACGTGATTAACTACACCTCCACCAACTCCGAGACCAACACGATCATCCGGACCGATGCCGGTTCCATGGTCGTCGAGGACGGCGTCTTCAAGATCAAGGCTGCCAACGGCACCACGGTCGCCGGTACCGAGCTCAACTTCCGGGTGGATGACTTCCAGTTCCCCATCGCCGCTGAGATCTCCGATCACACCGCGACGCTGACCCCCGAGTTCAGCCTCGACAAGGCCGTCTACAAGCCGGTCGCCCTGCCCTACGAGAACGTTGCTCCCTGGAAGAGCGACTACGACCGTGAGCAGGCCGCCTGGAACCGCCTGAAGGACACCATCTCCATGGGCGCCACCATCGGCACCCTGGTCGGTGGCATCGGTGGCGCGGCCCTGGGCTGCATCGGTGGCGCCGTCGCCGGTGCCGCTCTGACCGGCGCCCTGTCCCTGATGTTCGGCGCTGCCGCCGGTGGTATCGGTGGCTGCATCGCCGGTGCCGCGGCCGTCGGCTTCCTGGGCACCCTGGCCGGCCAGATCTTCGTGACCGCTCCGGTCGCCATCCTGGCCGCGATCCAGTACTTCTCCACCATCAACCAGCCGTCGATCAACCCGGCCCCGGCCAAGTAATTCGACTGCCGCACAAACGAATCCCCCGCCCGGTATCCGGGCGGGGGATTCGTCGTCCGCGGGACCGCTCAGGCGGTCTGCGCGACCTGCGCGGATTCGATTCGGGCGCGGACGAATTGGGCCACATGCGCCAGCGCGGCCCGGCTCTCCGGCATGCTCGGGAAGATGGCCATGAAGGCGTGCACCTGCCCCCGCCAGATCTCCAGGGTGGCCGGTACGCCCGCCTGGGCCAGCCGCTGCGCCATGATCTCGCTGTCCCGGCGCAGCACCTCGTCCTCGGCGACGATGAGCAGTGCGGGCGGCAGACCGGCGAGCGGATTGTTGACCGGGGACAGCTGCGGGTCCAGGTGGCCGTTCACCTCGGCGCCGAGCTTGACCACCGCCTCCAAGGCCGAGAGCGGGATCAGCGGATCGCGCCGGTAGTTCGGGTGCGCGCGCTTCTCGGTGCAGTCCAGATCCAGTGCGGGACACAGCCCGACGAGCCCGGCGGGTACCGGCAGTCCGGTATCGCGGGCGCGCAGCGCGGTCGCGAAGGTCATATAGCCGCCCGCGGAGTCGCCGGCGAAGACGATGCGCGAGGCGGGCACGCCGTGCGCGAGCAGCCAGCGGTACGCGGTCAGGCAGTCCGCGACCGAACCGGCGATATCGGTCCGGGGCAGCTGCCGGTACTCCACGCTCACCACGGGCATACCGGTGCGCCGGGCGATGGCGGCCACCACGGGCCGGTGCGTGTCGAGTCCGCACAGGAAGAAGCCGCCGCCGTGCATGTACATGACGACGCCGTCGCTCATCGAGCTGCGGGTGCCGGCGGGGCGCACGATCTCCATGCGGAAGCCGTTGAGCCGCACCTGTTCCCGTTCGACGCCGCGGGGCGCGGGGCGCAGTCTGGCGAGGGTATTGATGACGCCGCTGACGATCGGCATGGCCCCTTCGCTGAGGGTCATGTACTCCCCGGCGGGCCGAATCGTATTGCGGCAGGCCACTTCGAGGGTGCGCGCGTAGACGCTCACACTGTCGGGATTGATCACCGGAGCATCGGCATGGTCTTTGCGGGTACTCGCCATTGCGCACCTACCTCGTTGTTGGCGCGCCGAGCCGTTCGTCCGGTGACCGGAGGAGGGCTCGGGTACCCGGCGCGGGAGAGTCGGCGCTGACATCTCACATAGCGTCGTTTCAGAACACCATGGGAACGTGACCTACGCAACAGATATCGCCGTAACGGTATGGCCGCAAACGGTTGTGATGGTTTCGCCGCGCAGTCGGAACCTCCCCGCTCTCGTTCGCGACGGAACTGGCAGACTCTCGTGACATGCGTGGAATCATCCTGGCCGGGGGCACCGGGTCGCGTCTGCACCCGATCACGCGCGGGGTGAGCAAACAACTGGTCCCCGTCTACGACAAGCCGATGGTGTACTACCCGCTCTCCACGCTCATGCTGGCGGGTATTCGGGACATCCTGGTCATCACCACGCCCGAGGACATGTCGGCGTTCACCCGCCTGCTCGGTGACGGCAGCCAATTCGGACTCAATCTCAGCTATGTCGTCCAGCCGGAGCCGGACGGGCTGGCCCGCGCCTTCGTGCTGGGCGCGAACCACATCGGCAATGACCCGGCCGCACTCGTCCTGGGCGACAACATCTTCCATGGTCCCGGCCTGGGCACCGACCTGCGCAAGTACGCGCGGGTGGACGGCGGTGCGGTCTTCGCCTACCGGGTCTCGGATCCGACCGCGTACGGCGTGGTCGAATTCGCCGGGGGCAAGGCCATTTCCATCGAGGAGAAACCCAAGGTGCCGCGCTCGAACTACGCGATCCCGGGGCTGTACTTCTACGACAACGACGTGCTGGCCATCGCGCGCGAGCTGAAGCCCTCCGATCGCGGTGAATACGAGATCACCGATATCAATCGCGCCTATCTCGAACAGGGCCGATTGAATGTGGAGGTGCTGCGCCGCGGCACCGCCTGGCTCGATACCGGCACCTTCGATTCGCTGCTGGACGCGGCGAACTACGTCCGTACCATCGAGGAGCGCCAGGGCCTGAAGATCGGGGTACCCGAGGAGGTGGCCTGGCGTATGGGTTTCATCGACGACGAGCAATTGGACGCGGCCGCCCGGCCGCTGGTGCGCTCCGGTTACGGGGCCTACCTGCTGCGCCTGCTGGAACAGGGACGAGACGATTGAGTATGCGGATTCGGGAAATGGCCATTCCGGGCGCCTGGGAATTCACCCCGGCCCTGCATGGTGACGAGCGCGGGGTCTTCGCCGAGACCTTCAAATCCTCGGAGTTCGAGAAGATCGTGGGGCGCTCGTTCGAGCTGCTGCAGGTCAATACCTCGACCTCGGCGGCCGGGGTGCTGCGCGGTATCCACTACACCGAGGATCCGCCGGGCCAGGCCAAGTACGTCACCTGTGTGCGCGGGGCGTTCCTGGATGTGGTGGTGGATCTGCGGGCCGGATCGCCGACCTTCGGGCAGTGGGACAGCGTCGTCATCGACGATGTGGAGCGCAAGTCGGTATTTCTCGCCGAGGGGCTCGGGCACGCTCTGCTCGCACTCGAGGACGATTCGACCGTCATCTACCTGTGCTCGCTGGAGTACTCACCCGAATTCGACCGGGATCTGGACGCTTTCGATCCGGACCTGGGTATCGACTGGCCGGCGGTGGATCGCTACGGCAAGCCGTTGAGCTTCACGCGATCACCCAAGGACGCGGCCGCGCCACGACTGGCTGATCTCAAACTGCCGCACTGATCCGAACCAGGTGGATCCCGGCCCGAATGCATGCCGGGATCACGGGCCGGCTTTGATATGCAACTGGGGCGCACCGTGTAATACGGTGCGCCCCAGCGTCTTTCGGTCGGCCGAGCGTCGCCCGCGTAAGCGGCGGGCGCGGCCCGGCGTGGATTGTCAGCCGACCAGCGCGACCTCCCGCTCCGCTTCGGCGTTCTTGCGGGCCTTGCGCTTGGGCAGGTAGGCCGTGAGGGCTACCAGCGCACCGACAATGGCGACACCGGCGGCGAATTGCAGTCCGGGACGGTAGTTGTCGAGCGCCGCGGCGGGGCTGGTGTCGGTATGCGATCCGGAGGAGATGATCGCGGTGGTCACCGCGAGCACGATGGCCGCACCGACCTGCATGGCGGTCTGGAGCACGCCCGCGGCCAGACCCTGTTCGTCGTCGTCGATACCGCTGGTGGCCTGAATATTGATGGCGGGGAAGCCGACCCAGCCGATGCCGACCAGCAGTACGGCGGGCAGCAGCACCGTCAGGTAGGCGGGGGCGGTGTCGATGCGCAGGTACATCAGGTAGCCGATGGCCATGATCACCATGGTGACCGCGATGATCGGGCCGGTGCCGAAGCGATCGACCAGCCTGTCCGAGACGAACGCGGAGGCGACCACCAGCAGGCCCACCGGCAGCAGCGCCAGCGACAGCTTCAGCGGCGACCAGCCGAGGGTGTCCTGCAGGTACAGCGTGGTGATGAACTGCCAGCTGAAGAAGGATCCCGCCACCGCGATGATGGCCAGGCTGGCCCGCCACAGCGTGGGCTTCTTCAGGATGCCCAGGCGCACCAGGGGGTAGCGCACCCGCTTCTCGACCGCGACGAAACCGGCGAAGAGCGCGGCGACCACGACGAACGAGATGATGGTGCGGGCCGAGGCCCATCCGGCCTCCGGGGCCGAGACCACGGTGTAGACCAGCAGCAGCATGCCCGAGGTGGACAGCAGCGCGCCGAGCAGATCGTGGCCGCCCTCTTCGGCGGGCTCATCCTTGGGCACCAGGTAGAAGGCCGCGATCAGGGCTGCGATGGCGACCGGGAAAGGCAGCAGGAAGGTCCAGCGCCAGCCTAGGCCGGTCATGAGTCCGCCGAAGAGCAGGCCCATGGAGTAGCCGCCCGCGCCGAACACGGTGTAAATGGACAGCGCCTTGTTGCGGGCCGGGCCCTCGGCGAAATTCGTGGTGATGATGGACAGTCCGGTCGGCGCGGTGAAGGCGGCGGCCAGACCCTTGATGAATCGGGTCAGGATCAGCAGTGGACCGGAGCTGACCAGTGCGCCCGCCAGGGAGGCGACGGCGAAGACGGCCAGTGCGATCAGGAAGACCTTGCGACGGCCGAGCAGATCCGCGGTGCGCCCGCCCAGCAGCAGCAGGCCGCCGTAGCCGAGGACGTATCCGCTGACCAGCCACTGCAGGGTGGAGGTGCCGAGGTCGAGTTCGGTGCCGATGGACGGGAGGGCGACGCCGATCATCGACACGTCCAGGCCGTCGAGGAACAGCACGATGCACAGGGTGATGAGCATGCCCCAGAGCCGGAGCGTCCACTGGGTGGAGTCCGCCGCGGTGCTCACCGCGGGGCGTAGGTCTGTGGAAGTCACGAGAGAGGACAGTACATGCACGCACATAAGTTGTCTACACATTAAATGCGGTTGCATGGGTTGCGCGGGCACACTAGGATGGCGGCATGCCGAAGGCGACAAAGACTGTCGACCAGGTCGTTCCCAACGCTCTGGTGGAGCAGTGGCGCGATCTACTGGCCCGGCATGCGACGACCTCCTGCGCCCTCGAGAAGGAATTGCAAGGCCGCCACCATCTCGGGCTCAGCGAATTCGAAACCCTCGACCGACTCATGGACGCCGGTGCCGAGAGCTACAAAATGGCCGATCTGGCCCATGACATCCATTTGAGTCAGAGCGCGCTCTCCCGCGCGGTCGCCCGACTCGAACGCGATGGACTGGTCAGTCGCAGCCTCTGCGAATACGACCGCCGCGCGATCTTCGTCTGCCTCACCGACAAGGGGCGTGAACTACACGCGGAGGCGGCCCCCACGCATCGCGAGGTGCTGGAGCAGTCGCTCAGCCAATAGCCCGCCCCGTCATCCCGGGCATGTTTTTGGCCGGGATCCACTGTGCCGCTGTGGATCCCGGCCGCAGCGCGCCGGGATGACGAGTATTCGGCGCTCCGGGTTGACGGAGGGTTCGCTACACCGTGGCGCGAATGGTCTCGATCATCGGGAGCGCGTCCACCGCGATGGCCGCCGCCGCCGCGAAGGCTTCGCGGTAACGCTCCACATCATGTTCCTTGTCCAGATAGGACGCACCGGTGAGCGCCTCCACGTAGACCACCGGCGGTTCGGTCTGTTCGTTTGCGGCGGAAGGGAATTCGAGCAGCACGAAGCGCCCGGCGTCCATACCGTGGTGATACCCGCAGTCCGCGGGCAGCAGCCGCAGCCGCACATTCGGCAGTTCACCGAATTTGCGCAGCTTGTCCAGCTGTCCGATGGTCACCTCATCGCCGCCGATGCGATGCCACAGCACCGCTTCGGAAATGATCACATCGAGCTGCACCGGCGATTCCTCGCGGGTCAGCAGTGATTGCCGGGCGGTGCGGACCCGCACGCGGCGGTCCATCTGCTCGGCCGAGATACCCGGGTTCGCCCCCGACAGCACCGCGCGCATATACGCCTCGGTCTGCAAAAGCCCTGGCACCAACTCGTTTTCGTAGGTGGTGAGTCGCGCCGCGGCCTCCTCCAACCCGATATAGACCTCGTACCCCTCGTCGATCACATCGCCGTACTCGGTCCACCAGCCCCGCGCCTTGGTTTCCCGGGCCAGGGCGGTGAGCGGTTCGATCGCGTCCTCGGGCGCGCCGTAGATGCGGCACATGGCCTCGACATCGAGGCTGCGCAGTGAGGTTTGTCCGGTTTCGATGCGCCAAATCTTCGCTTCGGACCATTCCAGCCGCTGTGCTGCCACCCGAGTGGTCATCCGGGCGCGATTGCGCAGGTCGCGCAGGTGACGGCCGAGTTGCCGCCGCGGCATGGTGGATCCGGTGATCCCCTGCGGTAATGCCATCCCTCCCCCTTACGAGTCTTGCGCTCGCATTGTTGCACAATTACCTGCGCTGTGACCGCCTCCCGAAGCGCCAGAACTGCACGGCGCGAACGTCTTCCGACAATTGATTGACCGGTTCGGCCACATCCGAGAGCGCCTGGAACAGATCGTCGCCCATCTCGGCGATGTGCTCCACACGGCTTGCCAATCGTGAGGCGTTGAGAACGAACTCGAGCAGCAGGCGCACCACCGCGGCGATGGTGAGCGCCAAGGGAATAGCGAAGAAGATCGCGAATGCCACGCCCAGCCAGGCCGAAACCCGCCACAGCCCTAAGGTTCCCACGATCGGAATCGCGAAAGCGCCTGCCAGGCCCAATAGATAGGCCAGCGGCAGCAGGGTGCGGGTGGCCGCGCGGTGGAACTGCACATCCAGTAGCGCCTTGGCCGCGTCCACACTCCAGGAGCCGAAAGCGCTTGGGCTGGCGAAGGGTTCGACCGGCTCCTGCTCGGCGGCCGTTTCCTGCTCCAGCCTGCGGGTCATCCGCCGGGTCGCGGAATCCTTGAAGGCGGCCCACCGTCCGATCTCGAACTCCTCGACCTCCAGCTCGTCGAGTTCGGCCGTCTTCCCGTTCGATTGGTCGGTCATGCCGCCGATCTCCTCTCCCGCAGATCTTTTCGACCCTGCGAAGTCTCATCGCAATCCCCGCGGCGGGACAGATCGAAACAATGTGTTCTAGAACACTTCCGCGCGCGGACAGTACGAATCGAGGTCGCGCCGCCGATAGCTCTCTTGACGCTGTCTTCGCAGGCAGCGGGCCCCTCCGCCCGTTCTGTCGCTTTTGTGACACAGGCACGGCAGTGCCAGTTACAACGACAAGCCGTCTCTTTTGGAGGGAAAAACCGTGACGGAGGAAAAAGAAGCTGTAACGGAGCGGGCGACTCGTTCCGATACCTCGCACAGAGCAGGACATAGATCTACCGGGGAATGGAGAAACCAGTGCGTACGACGTTTTCGTCTTCCGTTATGGCGGCAGCACTGGCCGCCTCTGCGCAGGAGTACACCGAGCGTGGATGGACGGTCGCCGAAACGGCCAACGGCATCAGCCTGGTCACCGATGAGAACCTGTCGGGCATCGAGGTGACGGGTGAGACCGCCGCCTTCGTCCGCCGCTACCTGCGGGCCAACGACCTGACCGGTCCGGTCATCGAGATCCCGGGCACCGAGCGCCGCGAGATCCACCTGGTCACCGGCCTGCGCAAGGCCGCCATGGCCATCGAGGCGCTGCGCGCGGCGGGTGTCATCGTGCACACCGACGGCGCGGGCATCCCGCTGCCGCCGACCCAGCTGTTCGACGGCTCGGCCTGCTGGGGCGTCGCGCCGCATGAGGCCCGCTGGGTCCCGCCGGTCGTCGCCATCGCCGCGGCGGTCCGCGCGGCGGCCAAAGGCGCCAAGAAGCCGCAGGTGGCCCGTATCGCCTCCTGAAGGGAAGATGCTGCGCCCCAGGCGATAAGCACCTCCTCCAGTGGCTCATAGCTATAACCCGAGAAACCGCGGATGCACCCCGGCATCCGCGGTTTTGCTGTGTCCAATTTGCGTCCGCTTCGCCGCGGCGGTTCGCGGTCCTGGTGACCCCGAACCTTCCCTCCCTCCGCTCCTCCGCTCCAGTCGGTCCAGAACCGGGGCGGGCCGCGAACTTTCGTATTGAGGTGCGGGAGTATCGCTCTGGGACGGCGGTGATGGCCCGATCGCAGAGGCGCTGCCTCATCGAGGACCTTGGCCCGCGCCACGCGGCGATTGTGCACGCCCAGCCGGCGCAGGATGGCCGAGACGTGGTGGTCGACGGTGCGGACGGACGGTACGAGGTATTCGGCGCTCTCGGCATTGGTCGGGTCCGCGCAGCGAGGTCCAGCACATCCTGCTGGCGGCCGGTGAGACCGGGGACCGCGCGGGGTCGCGGCCGGGGCGGGCGGCGGTGCGTCGGGCGGGCGGATGAACAGGCCCGATTCACCGCCGACGCTGAGCACCACCACATCGCCGGTGCGCGCGGCCAGCTCCGCCCAGGCGGCGCGCAGGGCCTCGAGTGCTTGTTCTCGCTCCAAAAACCGCATGTGACAAGCGTGGTCGCGGCGGGGACGGGCGTCTGTCCGCGCCCATCCGCGCGGTGTGTCGCTTATCCGACACCCACACTTGACGCCAAGTTGACGCTTTGCTGTTTCCGTTGTGCGGCCCCGGGGCGATGATGAGGTATGACCCCCGCCACGAATGCCCCGCGGACACTGCCGCGCACCTGCCCGCTCTGCGAGGCGGTGTGCGGGCTGGAGATCACCCTGGACGCTCAGGGCCATGTCACGGCGGTACGCGGTGACAAGGCCGATCCGTTCAGTCGCGGTTTCATCTGTCCCAAGGGCGCGACGCTCGGGCAGCTCGACGAGGATCCGGATCGGCTGACCGCGCCCATGATTCGCGATCGCGCCACCGATACCTGGCGGGCGGCGAGCTGGGCCGAGGCCTTCGGGATCATTCGGGAGCGGATGCCGCAGGTCACCGGCGCGTACGGAAATCAGTCGGCCGGGCTGTATCTGGGCAATCCCAATGCGCACACCCTGGCGGGGGCGCTGTACGTGCCGATCCTGATTCGGGCGCTGGCCACTCGGAACCTGTTCTCCGCCAGCACCGCCGATCAGATGCCCAAGCAGGTGTCCTCGGGGCTCATGTTCGGCGATCCGCTCACCGTGGCGGTGCCGGATCTGGATCGCACCGACTATCTGCTCATGCTGGGCGCGAATCCGCTGGAGTCCAATGGATCGCTGTGCACCGCACCGGATTTCCCGGGCCGATTGAAGGCGCTGCAGCAGCGCGGCGGGAAGTTCGTGGTGGTGGATCCGCGGCGCACCCGCACCGCCAAACTCGCCGACGAGCATCTGTTCGTACGGCCCGGCAGTGACGCGTACCTGCTGTTCGGGATTGTGCGCACCCTGTTCGCGGAGGGCCTGGATACGGTGCGGGTGCCGGTGCGCGGACTCGAGCAAGTGCGCACCGCCGCAGCGCCTTTCACCCCGGAGGTGGTGGCCGCACGCACCGGGGTGCCCGCCGAGACCGTGGTGCGGCTGGCACGCGAGCTCGCCGGTGCGGCCACCGCCGCCGTCTACGCGCGCATCGGTACCTGTACCGCCGAGTTCGGCACGGTGACACAGTGGCTGGTCGATGTGATCAATGTGCTCACCGGGAACCTGGACGCACCCGGCGGGGCCATGTTCGCCAACGGGGCCGCACTCGGCATCGTGCGCACCCGGGCCTTTCGGCTCGGGCGCTGGAACAGCCGGGTGCGCGGCCTGCCCGAGGCCATGGGCGAACTGCCGGTGGCGACGCTCGCGGATGAGATCCTCACCCCCGGTGACGGACGGATTCGCGCCATGGTGACGGTCGCGGGCAATCCGGTGCTGTCCGCGCCGAGCGGGCCGCGGCTGGCCGATGCCTTCGCGAGCCTGGAGTTCATGGTGAGCGTGGACCGCTATCTCAACGAGACCACGCGCTATGCCGATGTGATCCTGCCGCCGCCGCGCATTCTGCAGTCACCGCACTACGATTTCGCGCTGTTGAATTTCGCGGTGCGCAATTACGCGCGCTACTCGCGGCCGCTGCTGCCGCTGGGCGCGGATCAGCTGTCCGAGTCCGAGATCATGGCGCGGCTCGCCCTGGCCATCACCGGGCAGGAGGCGCAGCCGGGGGTGGATCCGCTTGCGGCCGTGGACGAATTCGTGATCGCGGGAACCCTGCACAAGGCCGGGATGGCTGATCGGCGCGGAGATTTGCTGGGCGAGAACAGCACCGAGCAGCGCATCGACCTGATGCTGCGACTCGGGCCCTACGGGGAATGGGCCGCCGAGGGTGGATCCCGGCCACAAGCACGCCGGGATGACGGGGTGGGTACTGCCGCCGAAGTCGGTGCCGCGGAAACAGCCACCGAAATCGGTGCGGCGGATACTGCCGCCGAAGTCGGTGTCGCTGGCGAGGGAACCCGCGGCGGGCTGAATCTGCAAGTGCTGCTGGACAATCCGCACGGGTTGGATCTCGGGCCGTTGCGACCGCGGCTACCGGGGTTGTTGCTGACCGCGTCCGCGCGGGTGGAGTTGGCGCCGGAGGCATTGCTGGCGGATGTGGCGCGGCTGCATGAGCGGCTGGGTGACGACGCACCCGCGATGGTGCTGGTCGGGCGGCGGCAGCTGCGCTCCAACAACAGTTGGCTGCACAATGTTCCGCCGCTGGTGGGCGGGTCGAACCGGTGCACCCTGCATATCCATCCGGACGACTTGAACCGGTTGGGGCTGGACGGGCACGCGGTGGTCAAGTCCGCGGCCGGGGCGCTCACGGTGGAGTTGGAGCCGACCGAGGACATCATGCCGGGCGTGGTGAGCCTGCCCCACGGCTGGGGACACGGCGACTCCGAGCAGACGGTGGCGCGGGCGCACGCGGGCGTGAATGCCAATGCGCTGACCGATGATTCGCTGGTGGACGCACCCTCCGGAAATGCCGTGTTCAACGGTGTCCCGGTGACGCTCACACCCGCCTGAGCGCCGAGCGCGGGCGGTAGCGCCGATATGAGGCGGGCACATTGTGAAACCTGGTGACGGACATGCATATCGGTGATGCGCGAGGCGGGGGACACGGTGACGACGGTCTCGGCACGTGGTGTCCCGCCGGTACGGATCGGGCGGTGGGCGGTGCATGGGGCATTTCCCGCGGCCGGATTATGGCTGCTCGTCACGTATCCGGACCTGAATCACATGTATATGCACGGCGGAATGCACTTCTGGCTGATCCGCGGCGCGGCGGTGCTCTCGCTGGGCGTGGCGATCCTGCCGCTGCGTGCCGCCCGCGTGCACCGGGATATGCGGTTGATCCTGGTTTCGCCGGTGTTCCAATCGAATTCGGGTTTTCTGGGGTGATGAACGCGAACAGGTGCGGCACCGGTGACACCATCGGGATTCCGCGGGTCGCGGGTCCGGGCGCGCTGGAGTGGCCGCTGTTCCGGGTGGGTGTGAACACCGGTCCGGCGATCGTGGGCAATGTGGGCGCGCGCGAGATGCGGAATTTCACCGCCATCGGCGACGCCACCAATCTCGCCGCGCAACCGGAGGGTCTGGCCGAACCGGGCACGGTGGCGGTGGGGCCGCTGATCCGGGAGCGGCTGGGCGATCGGGCGCAGGTGCGCAATCTCGGCGACTTCGATATCAAGGGCAAGAGTCGGCCGGTGACGGTTTATCGGCTGATCGGACCGCGGTGAGGGAGTGATGGCGGAATTCGAACTGCTGGAAGGTCTTTCACCCACCGAGAAGCGGGAGTTCATCGCGGCGTGCACGCCCAGGCGCTTCCGGCGCCGCGATATCGTCTGCCACGAGGGCGATCCCGGTGATTGCGTGCACCTGATCCTGTCCGGGCGGTTCGTCGTGCGGATCACCACGCCGCTGGGGAATTCGGCCACCCTCACCATTCTCGGTCCGGGCGAGATGTTCGGCGAGCAGGCGCTGTTGAGTCCGCAGGCACGGCGCACGGCGACCATCGTGGCGGTCACCGACGGGGAGACGCTCACCCTGAACCGCACGCAACTGGAGCAGTTGCGGCGCGAACATCCGCAGGTGGAGCGGTTTCTCACCACATCCCTCGCGGCACAGGTGCGCCGACTCTCAGCGGCGGTGCTGGAGGCGCTGTACCTGCCGGTGGAGACGCGGGTGCTGCATCGACTGGCGCATCTGGCCGATGTGTACGGGAACGGGGACGGTAAGCCCGCGGTCATCCAACTCACCCAGGAGGACCTGGCCTCCATGGCCGGAACCACGCGCGCCACCGCCAATAAGGTGTTGCGCGCGTTGGAGGATCAGGGCGTGGTGCGGTTGGGGCGGGGCTCGGTGCTGGTGCTCGATCGCGCGCGATTGCCGCGGCGGCGCGCCTGACCATTTCGGCGCTTCGCGCCAAGGCGGGCTGACAGCATCCCGATGGCTATGGGACCAATGGCCCTACCGATTAGTTCCGCTTGGGAGGATCGTCGGACGAGAAGGTTTGTCCCGGCATCAGTCGATCCGCTCCCACCAGCGCGGATCTGCCGGTTCACGCATTCGCCACACCAAAATAGTTAAACCGTATAGGATTTCGGATGGCCGAGCTCCGTGGCCAAGCCTCTTCCATCCGGTATTCAGCTACCACTGGGGGTGCACGATGCCCGGTATCAGAAACGGCAGCGACGGCGAGCGGGAACTACAGGAACGCTACGGGACTCAGGACCGGGCAGAGCGCTTCTACTCCGATCAGGTCCGAAATCGACTGAACCGCCAGATGATCGAATTCATCGGCCGAATGGATATGGCGTTCATCGCCACCGCCGACAAACACGGCGAATGCGACAACAGCTTCCGCGCCGGAAAACCCGGATTCCTGCACGTCATCGACGACCGCACGCTCGCCTATCCCGAATACCGCGGCAACGGCGTGCTGGCCAGCCTGGGAAATATGCTGGAGAACCCGCATATCGGCATCCTGCTCATCGATTTCGTCCAGGACCTCATCGGCCTGCACATCAACGGCACCGCCCGGATAGTCGACGACTCTCTCATGCGCCGCTGCGTCGCGGATCTCCCGCCCGATGTGCGCGGCCGCCAACCCGAACGCTGGGTGGTGGTCGATGTGGAGGAGGCATACATCCACTGCCGCAAACACATCCCGCACCTGGTCCCCGCCCAGCGCGAAACCGTCCAGTGGGGCACCGACAATGTGCGGGCCAAGGGCGGCGACTATTTCCGCACCAGGGCCGAGGCCGAATCCCGCGCCCTCGTCGACTACTGAGTCAGCGCAGGTACGAGGCGCCGTTCGCATCCAGCACGGTCCCCGAACTCCAGATCGCCTCCACCGACGCGAGATAGCGCACCGCGGCGGCGATCTCGTGCGGCTCGGCCACCCGTCCGAACGGGCTCTGCCCCTTCACCGCATCGGTCACCCGCTCCGCCACCCGCTCGGTGGCCACGAATCCGGGGGCCACCGCCGCGACACCGATACCGTAGGGTGCCAGCGCGACCGCGAGTGACTGCGCGAGCGCCTGCACCCCCGCCTTGGTCGCGCCGTAGGCCACATGATCGGGTTCGCCGCGGTACGCCCCGCGTGATCCGATATTCACTATCCGGCCCGGTACTCCACGCTCGATCATGTTCCGCGCCACCAGGAATGACACATTCGCGGTCCCAACCAGGTTCACATCGACGGTCTCGCGCCACACCCGCTGCCAGTCGGCGTAGGAGATCTCCGCCACGGGCTGCGCCAGATTCACCGCGGCATTGTTGACCAGCACATCCACTCCGCCGAGCGCCTCGACGGCGGTCGCCACCACCGCCTGCGCGCCCTCCGGCGTGGCGATATCGCCGCCGATCAGCACGTGGCCCGCGCCGGATAGTGCGGCCAGGGTGCGCTCGGCCTCATCCCGCCGGCGCGAATAGTGCACCGCCACCCGCTCGCCGTCCGCGGCGAACGCGGCCGCGACCGCGCGCCCGATTCCCCGCGAGGCTCCGGTCACCAGTACGCCGCGGCTCATCCCTCGATCACCATGGTGGCCAGACTGCCACGGTCCGCAGCTACTTGATCTTGAAAATGACGGTGCGCTGCACGATGAAGTTGATCACGGTGGCGGTGCCCTGGGCTACGCAGAAGGCCAGCGGCATGCGCCACCAGGTGTGATCGGGAAGCGCGTAGTAGCAGATCTGATTGATGCCGACCTGGATGGCGAAGGTCACCGCGTAGAGGATGACGACCGCGATGAAGCGGCTGCGGCTGGGTTCGGCCTTGAAGGTCCAGCGGCGGTTGATCAGGTAGGCGGTGGTGGTGCCCGCGATGAAACTGATCGACTTCGAGACCGGCAGCGGTAGGCCGAACAGCTGGAAGAGCAGGGTGTAGAGGCCGTAGTCGACGACGGCGGAGAAGCCGCCGGTCAGACCGAAGCGGATGATCTGAGTCTTCAGATCGACGTCCGTACCGCCCGGCTCGTCGACGAGGGGCAGCTCGGGCGGCAGGGGCAGATGGGGTTCCGCGGTCACAAGGCATGAGGGTATCGCCCGGGATGCAGGACACAAGCCTCGAGACGGTTATGCCTGTAGCCTCTATCCCGATGTCCACGAAAGCTCAGACCACCACCACGGCCGCTGCCGAGACGAAATCGGCGAGCGAGGGTGCGGACGCAGCATCGAACGGTTCCTATGAACTGCCGACGCAGACCCGCCGCCTGACCGGTTGGGGTCGCACCGCAGCCACCACGTCTGAAGTTCTGTCGACCGCCGACCCGGAGCTGATCGTCAAGGCGGTCGCCATGGTCGCGCAAGACAACGACTCCAAGCCCGCGCACCTACGCCGAGGCGTCATCGCGCGCGGCCTGGGCCGCTCGTACGGCGACCACGCGCAGAACTCCGGCGGCCTCGTCATCAATATGCCGGCGCTGAACCGCATCCACCGTATCGACCGCGATTCCCGTCTGGTCGATGTGGACGGCGGTGTCAGCCTGGATCAGCTCATGAAGGCGGCGCTGCCCTTCGGGCTGTGGGTTCCGGTGCTGCCGGGCACCCGGCAGGTGACCATCGGCGGCGCCATCGCCTCCGATATCCACGGTAAGAACCATCACTCCGAGGGTTCCTTCGGCAATCACGTGCGGTCCATCGACCTGCTCACCGCCGATGGCAAGGTCTCCACCATCGGGCCGAAGAAGAACGCGAAGCTGTTCTGGGCCACCGTCGGCGGTAACGGCCTGACCGGCATCATCCTGCGCGCCACCATCGAAATGGTGCCGACGGAGACCGCCTACTTCATCAATGACGGTGTCAAGACCAGCACGCTGGACGAGACCATCGCCGCGCACAGCGACGGCAGTGAGGCGAACTACACCTACTCCAGCGCCTGGTTCGATGTGATGAATCCGCTGCCGAAGTTGGGGCGCGCCACCATCACTCGCGGCCGACTGGCCAAGCTGGACGAGCTGCCCGCGAAGAAGCAGCGCAATCCGCTGAAATTCGATGCGCCGCAGTTGCTCACGGTGCCGAATATCTTCCCGAGCTTCACCGCGAACAAGCTGACCCTCGGTTCGGTCGGCGAGGCGTACTACGCCATGGGCGGCAATTACACCGGCAAGATCCAGAACCTGACGCAGTTCTACCACCCCCTCGACATGATCGCGGAGTGGAATCGGGCGTACGGTCCGGCCGGTTTTCTTCAGTACCAGTTCGTGGTGCCGACCGAGGCCGTCGATGAATTCAAGAAGATCATCATCGATATCCAGGCGTCCGGGCACTATTCGGCGCTCAATGTTTTCAAGCTGTTCGGCCCGGGTAATCCCGCGCCGTTGAGCTTCCCCATGCCGGGCTGGAACATCTGCGTCGACTTCCCGATCCGGGCCGGGCTCAATGAGCTCGTCACCGATCTGGACCGCCGGGTCACCGAGTTCGGCGGGCGGCTCTACACCGCGAAGGACTCGCGCACCACCGCCGAGACCTTCCACAAGATGTACCCCCGGATCGACGAGTGGATCAAGATCCGCCGCAGTGTCGATCCCACAGGCGTTTTCATGTCCGATATGGCGCGAAGGCTGGAGCTTCAGTGATCAATGCGGTAGGGAATCCGCAGTCCATTCTGCTGCTGGGCGGCACCTCCGAGATCGGTCTCGCGATCTGCTCGGAGTACCTGAAGAAGGGTCCCGCGCGGATCATTCTGGCGGCGCTGCCCGGTGATCCGCTGCGCGAAGAGGCTGTCGCGCAGATGAAGTCGGCCGGCGCCTCCGAGGTCGAGGTCATCGACTTCGACGCCCTGGAGATGGACTCGCACCCCAAGGTCATCGAGGCCGCCTGGGCGCACGGCGATGTGGATATCGCCATTGTCGCCTTCGGCATGCTCGGCGATGCCGAGGAACTGTGGCAGGACCAGCGCAAGGCCGTCATCGCCTGCGAGCTGAACTACACCGCCGCCGTCTCGGTCGGCGTCCTGCTCGGCGAGAAGATGAAGGCCCAGGGTTACGGCCGCATCATCGCCATGAGCTCGGTCGCCGGTGAGCGCGTCCGCCGCTCCAACTTCGTCTACGGCTCCACCAAGGCCGGCCTGGACGGCTTCTACCTGGGCCTCGGCGAGGCACTGCGCCCGCACGGCCCGCGCGTCACGGTCATCCGCCCCGGCCAGGTCCGCACCCGCATGTCGGCCCACGTGAAGGAAGCCCCCCTCACGGTCGACAAGGAAGACGTCGCCGCCCTCGCGGTCGCCGCCTCCGAGAAGGGTAAGGAAATCGTCTGGGCCCCGGGCACTTTCCGCTACATCATGATGGTGCTGCGCCACATCCCGCGCCCCATCTTCCGCAAACTGCCCGTCTAGGCAATAGCGACAATAACGAGCGGTGACCGCGACGGTCACCGCTCGTTTGTCATTCGACACGTGGGCCGCGACCGATGCCGGCACGCGCCGCTGGTTAGGGTGACCTGGTCCATGCAAGCGAACCCGGAGGCGGAGTGGGAATGAGCGAGGAAGCGGGCGGCCGGGGGGCAGTGCTGGTGCGGCGGGCCGGGGGTGCGCTCGGGGAGGGCGTGCTGGCGGCCGTGGTCGCGGCGGCGGTCGCCGGGGTGGGGCTGGCGGCCTTCGGGACGGTGCAGTGGCCCGCGTTCAATTCCTCCCATGTGACTCGGGCATTGACGACCGTGGGGCAGGTGGTCGCGCTGGCCTTGCTGGTGGGGGCGATTGTGCTGGTGCGGATGGGCAGGTGGCCGGCGCTGGCGAAACTGCTTTCCTGGGTGGGGATTTCGGGGTTCGTGACGGTCACGCTGGGGATGCCGCTGGCGGCTACCAAGCTGTATCTGTTCGGGATCTCCGTGGATCAGGAGTTTCGGACGCAGTATTTGACGCGGTTGACCGACAGTTCGGCGCTGCACGATATGAACTACATCGACCTGCCGCCGTTCTATCCGGGCGGATGGTTCTGGGTCGGAGGACGATTCGCGAATCTGACCGGGATGGCCGGGTGGGAGGCGTTCAAGCCGTTCGCCATCATCGGGCTCGCGGTCACGGCGGTGATCGCGGTTGTGCTGTGGTCCAAGCTGATTCGCGCCGATTGGGCCGTCGCCGTGGCGGCCGCCACCACCGCCGTCACGCTGGCCTACGGGTCGCCCGAGGCATACAGCGCGCCGCTGGTCCTACTGTTCGCGCCCGCGCTGGTGCTGGCCTGGGGTGCGCTGTACCGACCCGGAGAACCCGCCGCCGCGACCGCCGGTGGCTGGGGCGCGGTGCTGGGGACCGGGCTCTTCCTGGGTGTGGCGGCCATGCTCTACACGCTCTATTTCGGCGTGGCGGTCTTCGCGGTCTGCCTCATGGCCGTGGTCGCCGCCGCCCTCGCGCTGCGTGAGCGCGGTAAAGCGGTACGGGCGCAACGGCATCGGGCGAACGCCGGGGCCGCGGTGCCCGGACGCTGGCGAACGGTGTGGCCGATTCTGCTGCGGCTCATCGTCGCGGGCGTCATCGCGGGCCTGCTGGCGCTGACCGTCTGGTTCCCGTTCCTGTTGAAAATGCTCGGCGGCACCATCCCCAAGTCCGGCACCGCCTTCCATTACCTGCCCGATGGCGGGTCGCAATTGCCGCTGCCCATGTTCGAATTCTCGCTGCCCGGCGTGTTCTGCCTGCTCGGCACGGTGTGGCTGGTGCTGCGGGTCGGGAGTTCGCGGCGCGCACAGACTTTGGCCATCGGCGTGATCGCCATCTATCTCTGGTGCCTGCTGTCCATGACGGCCACCGCCGCCGGGACCACAATGCTCTCCTTCCGGCTGGAGCCGATCCTGTACGCCCTGCTCGCGGCGGCGGGTGCGTTCGGGTTCGTGGAGGGAGCGCGGGCGGTCTACCAGGTGTTGAACGAGCCGTCGCGAATGCGGTTGGCGGCGGGGGTGATCGCGGTGATCGGGGCGATCGCGTTCAGTCAGCAGATTCCGCATGTGCTGGCCAATGAGATCACCACCGCGTACACCGATACCGACGGCAATGGGGAGCGGGCCGATAGGCGCCAGCCCTCGGCGGTCTCGCATTACCGGGCGATCGATGCCGCGCTGCTGGAGCAGACCGGGCGGCCGCGGGATCAGAGTGTGGTGCTGACCGCGGACACCACCTTCCTGGCGATCTACCCGTACTACGGATTCCAGGCGCTCACTTCGCATTACGCGAATCCGCTCGCCGATTTCGCGGCGCGGTCCGCGGAGATCAAGCGGTGGAGCCGGCTGAAGACACCGCGGGAGTTGCTGGACGCGCTGGCGCACTCCCCCTGGCGCGCCCCCGACGCGTTCCTGTTCCGGCGCTCCGGGGACCAGTACACGCTGCGCCTCTCCGAGGACGTGTATCCGAATGATCCGAATGTGAAGCGCTATACGGTGACGTTCCCGGCATCACTGTTCGAGGACGGGCACTTCCGGGCTACCGATATCGGGCCGTTCACCCTGGTTGTGGTGCACCCCTGAGCGTTATAGCCGTGGGCTGTGCATTGTGATGCGGCCCACGGCTATGTCTCGATTCGGACTCGAGACAAGCGTCACTTATGCACAGAAGTGCCCCGAAACCTGTGGATGAACACCCTTTTCTGTGGATAACTCATGCACTTGCCAGCACAATCTCAGCGCTACCCGGTAGCGTGGGCCGCTGATTGTGAAGGCAAGAGGAGTTATCGCGTGGCACAGGGGTGGGATACCGACCGGACTATCGCGGACCGAGCCGCGGTAGCGGTTCTAGACCGAACAGTACCGAAAACTGTTGCCCCGGAGCGCACTCACCGACAGCGTGTCGCGCACCGGCTGCGCGCTGCGCGCGCCGACCTGATCGTCGCCACCGGATACCTCGGTCTCGCCGTACTGGTGCTGTCCGGCCAGTGGCTGCACACCGATCGCGGCTACCTGATCAAGAGCGGTCAGGACCAGACCATGTGGGAGTGGTTCTTCGCGGTCACCGCCAACAAGATCGCGCATCTGGAGAATCCGCTCGGCACCGTCCTGCAGAACTATCCGGACGGCGTGAACATGATGGCCAATACCGCCATGTTCGGCGTCGGCGTCCCGCTCACCCCCGTCACCCTGCTGTTCGGGCCGACCGTCACCTTCGTCCTGGTGCTCACCCTCGGCCTGTTCGGCACCGCCTTCGCCTGGTACTGGCTGTTCTCCCGGGAATTGGTCGACTCGAAACTCGCCGCCGCCGTGGGTGGCCTGTTCTGCGGTTTCGCGCCCGCCATGATCTCGCACGCCAACGCGCACCCGAACTTCGTCGTGCTGGCCCTGCTTCCGCTCATCGCACTCCAGCTCATCCGGGTCGCCCGGCATATGCACGCATCGGAGGAGGTCCGCAGGGCGCGGCGGCTGCGCGACGCCTTCGTCCTGGGCCTGCTGGTCGCCCTGCAGATCGCACTGGGCGAGGAGCCGCTGCTGATCTTCGCGCTCGCCTTCGCCGTCTTCGCCTTCGTGTATTACCTGCACACCCCGCGCGCCGGACTGCTCGCGCTGCGCACCGTCCTGCCGACGGTGTTGCTGGCCGCGGGAATCACCCTGGCCCTCACCGAGATTCCGCTGTGGTGGCAGTTCTTCGGACCGCAGTCCTACCGCTCCATCGACCACGGGCCGATGCAGAACGACCTCAAGGCGCTGTTCCAATTCCCGTCCGAATCGCTCGGCGGGGTGCTCCAGCACGGGCAGAACGTGGCGATCAATCCCACCGAGGAGAACTCCTACTTCGGCTGGCCGCTCCTGCTGCTGGTGCTCATGACCGCGGTGTTCATGTGGCGCGAACGCGTGGTGCGGGCCGCCGTCACCGTGATCGTGGCGGGTTCGGTGCTGTCGCTGGGCTCCACCCTGCTGATCGGTAAGCGCGACACCGGAATCACCATGCCCTGGCACTGGTTCGAGGAAGTTCCGCTGCTCAATTCGGTGCTGGAATCGCGGTTCACCATGGCCGCCATTCCCGCCATCGCCATCATGCTCGCCATGGGAACCCAACGCGCCCTGGAGTATTGGCGCGTCTCGGCCACCGACTGGCGGCCACTGGCCTGGTTCGCCGCCATGACCCTGGCCCTGCTGCCGCTCACCCCCACCGTCCTGCCGGTGGTGCAGCGCCCGGCCACCCCGGCCTTCTTCGCGGATGGCACGGTGCGGCAATACGTTTCGCACGGTTCGGTGGTGATCACACCCCCGCCCACCGCTCCGGACGCCCGCGCCCTCCAGTGGCAGACCGCCGCCGACTTCGAATTCCCGCTCGCCGGAGGCTATTTCGTCGGACCCACCGGCACCGAGAAGAAGGGCCGCTACGGTCCGGACGATCGCCCCACCGCGAGCCTGCTGATCAAGGCGCAGCACGACAACAAGGTCCCGGTCATCGACGACGCCGCGCGGGCACAGGCACTCGCGGATCTGCGGTACTGGCAGGCCGATGTGATGGTGTTGCCGCCCACCGACAATGCCGACGCGCTGCGGATGACGGTGGATCAGCTGCTCGGCTTCCCGGCGCGACGCGTCGACGGCGTGTGGCTCTGGGAGGTGCGCGGACTGGTCAGCTGACGCGGTTGTAGGTGACGTGACCGCTGATATCGAGGTCGCGGATCAGTTGGCCGCCGGTCAGGCGCAGGACCTGGGTGGCCTGCGGGTGGCAGTTGGCACCGCCGCTGGTGGTGACGCCATTGCCGACGGTGACCTCGCCGGCGGACACCGCGATCAGTCGATAGTCGAAGGCGCACACCAGGGTTCCATTGCGGTAGACCGTCGAGGTTTCCACGACCTGATTGACCTCACCCTGACCGATGGAGAGCCGATAGTCGTCATTGTTCTGATCGCTGCTGCCGGTCCATTCACCGAGGAATCCCGCCGGGATCCACCCGGCCGGCACGGCCGCCGCCGTGGTGGCCGGTGGTGTGGCCTGCTGTATCGGTGCGCTGGAGATCCCGGACGGTCCGGTGGCGGCGGGCTGAACGATCGCCGAAACCGGTGCGCCGGAAGTGCTTCCGCTGCTCTCCAGTTGATACGCCAGCAGGAATCCGCCCCCGGCGAGCAGGATCGCGACCGCACCGCCGAGGACTCCGGCCAGCAGGCGTGAGTTACCGCGTGCCGGAGCCGGTGGCGGGGCCGGATCGGGCTCACGGGCGGGCGCGAGTCCCGAGGCACGCACGGTGGTCTTCATGCGCGAGGGGTCGACCGCCGGAATCGGCCGGGGCGCACTGATATACGGCAGTGGATCGCCGGTCGGCGGTCCGGACAGGGCGGTCCACGCGGCATCCACGAAATCGGCGCACCCGGCGAAGCGATACTCCGGATTCTTGGCCAGCGCCCGATCGAAGACGAAGTCCAGCGCCCGCGGCAGATCGGGCCGGACCTGGGTGATGCGCAGCGGCGGAATCCGGGTGTGTGCGAGCACCCAGCCCGCCAGATCCCTGGCCATATACGGCCGATGCCCGGTGAGCAGTACGAAAAGTGTGCAGGCCAGCGAGTATTGATCGGTGCGCGGATCCAGCGGCGCACCGGAGACCTGCTCGGGTGAGGCGTAGGCGAAGGTGGCCGCCACATCCCCGGTCCGGGTGAGATGGGTGGATTCATCGCGCAGCCGGGCAATCCCGAAGTCCGTCAACAGCGCTCGCTCCGCCCGCCCGTCCTCGGCCGGGGAGAGCAGGATATTCGACGGTTTCACATCGCGATGCAGCACGCCCTTGCCGTGCGCGTAGTCCAGGGCCGAGGCCACCCCGCTGCCGATGCGCAGGGCGCGTTCGGGTCGGGTGGCGCGCAGGGCGTCGGCGTCATTGCCGTCGATGTACTGCATGGAGATCCACAGTCGCCCGGCGTCCTCCCCGGTGTCGTAGACGGCCACGATATTGGGATGGTCGAAGCGGGCGGTGATATCGGCCTCGCGTTCGAAGCGGCGCCACGCCTCGGCGTCGGCGTTCACCCCGCCATTGCCCATCACCTTGATGGCGGCGAGCCGGGGCAGGCGGGGATGGCGGGCCGCATAAACGGTGCCGGAGCCGCCCGCCCCCACACTGCGCTGAATGACGTATCCGGCGATCACCTCGCCGGGTCGCAGTTCAGCCATGACGCACCTACTTCAGCGGCGCTCGGGAAAGCCAGTCGCTGAGTTCATTATCGACGGTGTGGCCCGGCCAGCGGAGCACTAAAACGAAACGCGATCGCGGATCGCCGTCCGGAAAGGTGACCGCGGCGAGCACGTGTCGCGCCTCGGTATCGGTGGTGGCGGCCGGATCCACGGATTTATCGGTGGTGACGGTCAGCTCCCCGGCCACATCCTGATGGCTGGCCCGGACGGCGCGCGAATTCCCGCCGAAGAACAGCGTGCCCACCGATTGCGCCGGGCGGGTGCCGAAGTCGAAGAATTCGAAGCGCACCTGCCCGGTGGAGTCCTGGGCATTGCACATCACCCGGTGCGCACCCCGGGTGGGGGCGGCGTCCTCCGGGCCGGGATCGCGTTCGAGACAGTTCGCGCCCTGCCAGCCCACCGCGCTGCCATTGGTCGCCAACTGCCCGACCAGACTCGGGAAAGCCTGTGCGATGGCGGCGTATTCGCTGCCCCAGGAGCGCGCCACCTGATCGGCGCTGGTGTACGTGATGAGCCCGCTCACATCGGTTTTGCGGCTCACCCGGCCATCGGAGAGCAGGGTGAGCGTGGTGGGTCCGTTGGCGCGGCAGGCATTGGCGGGTTCACCGGTCACGATCTCGGAGGTGCCGATGAGCAGCCGATCGCCGCCGGACGGCACCTGGCCGAGCGGAGCGGCGAACTCGCAGTGGAAGGGCGCGCCATTGGGCAGCACACCGTCAACGCGGTTCTGCAGGATGGAATCGCCGGTCCGGCCCTGCTGCACGATGAGTCGATAGTTGGTCTGGCCCTCGGTGGCGAGCCAGGTGCCGACGAATTCATCTGGTACAGAACCGTTTCCGGTGACCTTAGGTTCAGAACCGGTGCTCGACAACAGGACTGCCGCACCCGTCGCGAGTACGACGGCGGCGAGCACCGGAAGCACCACCGGTTTGCGGAACAGCCGCCTTGCCAGTGGCTTTCGTGCTCGCACCATCGCCGCGCCACGCGCGGGCGCCGTCACCGCCAGTTCCGGATCCGAGTAGTACGCCGCCGTGGCGGCCTCGGCGAATTCCAGGCAGCTGGGGTAGCGGTCGTCCGGATCCTTGGCCAGCGCGCGGGCGAAGACCGTGTCCAGGGCGGCGGGCAGATCGGGTCGAACGGCGCTGACGCGTAGCGGTTTTCCCCTGGTGTGCGCGTGCACCCAGCCGAGCAGATTGTCGGCGGTGAACGGCCGTTGGTCGGTGAGCAGGACGAACAGCGTGCAGGCCAGTGAGTACTGATCTGATGCCGGAGCGGCCGGTTGGCCCGAAACCTGTTCGGGTGAGGCGAAAGCGAAGGTCGCCGAGATCCGCCCGGGATGGGTGAGATCGGTGGTCTCGTCCCGCAGCCGGGCGATCCCGAAATCGGTGAGCAGCGCCCGCTCCGGCCGCCCGCTGTCGGAGTCCGCGATCAGAATGTTCGACGGTTTCACATCGCGATGCAGGACGCCCTTGCCGTGCGCGTAGTCCAGCGCGCCGCCGATCTCCTCCGCGATCCGCAACGCCCGATCCGGTGAAATCCCGCGCAGCTCAGCGGCATCGGTGCCCTCGATGTACTGCATGGAGATCCAGAAGCGCTCCTGCTCGATGCCCCGGTCGTACACCTGCACGATATTCGGATGATCGAAGTGGGCGGCGATATCGGCCTCGCGCTCGAACCGCTTCCACACCTCGTCGGCCCGGGTGACGTCATCGCGTTTCAATACCTTCAACGCCGTCAACCTGGGCAGCCGTGGATGTCGCGCCGCGTAGACGACGCCCGATCCACCAGCACCGATTCGCCGCGCGACGACATACCCGGCGATCACTTCGCCCGGTCGCAGCTCGGTCATGCTCCCTCGATATTCTTCCGGCCCGGCCCCTCGCCCAGTTCGGATAACAACCATCGTAAAGGGCGACAGAGTATTTCAGTTCGGCGCGGGTGCGGTCACGGGTGAAACCCGCCGGGGTGGCTAGCATCGGGGATCGTGCGCGAAGACACCCGAGCGTTTCCCCGAGTCCGACTGCTCGCCGTGGTATCCGGAATTCTCGGAATCCTGCTGGCGGTGCTGACACCGATCCTGCCCGTACGGCAGGACCGGCCCACCGTGCACTGGCCGCAGGGCGACTCGGTGAATATCGACGCACCGCTGGTGTCCTATGTCCCGCTGAGCCTGGACGTGAACCTGCCGTGCCGGGCATTGTGGGAGCTGCCGAGCGGAACCCTGTACTCGACCGTGCCCGTCGCCTCCGGGAAGGCGGTGGACAAGGGCCTGGTCGTCAAGATCGAGGAGAGCGCGCCGAAGACCGCCACGCCCGAGGGCGGCGCGGCGACCGAGGGCACGCGCACGCTCTCGGTGCTGCTGCGGAACATTCCGCTGCTGTCCGCCCCGGTCGAGGAGATTCAGAACTGCGCAGCGGTGGTACTGCACTCCGATGCCGCCGAGACGCGCGTCGAGCTCACCGGCGTCACGCGCAAGGACGGCACGCCGTTCCTCGGCCGCGTCGGCGGCGACACCCGGCCGCAGGTGGTCGGCATGTTCACCGATCTGACCCGGGCGCAGCTGGGAGACGGCGCGGCGCACGCGGATATCGACGCCCGCTTCACCTCCAGCCCGAGTTGGCTCAAGCGCGCCGCCATCATCGGCGCGACGCTCTTCACGCTGCTGTCGCTGTACGCCCTGCATCTGCTCGACACCCGCGACGGGCGGCGGCCACGCCGCTTCCTGCCCGCGCACTGGTGGCGCTTCCGGCTCGCCGACGGCGTGGTGCTCGGAACATTGGTGGTGTGGCATTTCATCGGGGCCAATACCTCCGATGACGGCTACATCCTGAATATGGCTCGGGCCTCGAAGGTTTCGGGGTACATGGCCAACTACTACCGATGGTTCGGCGTCGCCGAAGCGCCCTTCGGCTGGCCGTACGAGGTGCTGGTCTGGATGACCCGGATCAGCGACTCCAGCCCCTGGATGCGACTGCCGTCACTGCTCGCGGGGCTGGTCTGCTGGCTGGTGATCAGCCGGGAGGTGCTGCCGCGCTTGGGTTCCCGGGTGCGCCGGGACAATGTCGCGGTCTGGACGGCGGGCCTGGTGTTCCTGGCCGCGTGGATGCCGTACGACAACGGTCTGCGACCGGAGCCGATCATCGCCGCCGGTGCGCTGCTGACCTGGTGCTCCATCGAACGCGCCATCGCGACCGGACGCCTGCTGCCCGCGGCGCTGGGCGTGCTGATCGCGGGGTTCTCGCTGGCCGCCGGGCCGACCGGGCTCATCTGCCTCGCCGCGCTCATCGCCGGATCGCGACCGGTACTGCAGGTGATCATCAAGCGGGCCAAGGGAACCGGCTCGGCGCTGCTGCGCTACGCCGCGCTGCTCGCACCGGGCGTGGCCGCCGGAACCCTGGTGCTGGTGGTCGTTTTCGCCGATCAGACACTCGCCTCGGTGATGGAGGCGACCCGGGTGCGTAAGCTCATCGGGCCGAATGTGGCCTGGTTCGACGAGCGCACCCGCTGGGATTCCCTGCTCATGCTCTCGCCCGACGGATCGCTGGCCCGCCGGTTCGGTATTCTCGCCATGCTGCTCTGCCTGGGCGTCTGCGTCATGGTGATGCTGCGCAAGAACGGGCGGATTCCCGGCACCTCGCGCGGGCCGTCCGCGCGGATTCTGGGCATCATCTTCATGGCGCTGTTCCTGATGATGTTCACGCCCACCAAGTGGACGCATCACTTCGGGGTGTACGCCGGGCTCGCCGGATCGGTGGCGGCACTGGCGGCGGTCGCGGTGGGCGTCAACGGAATTCGATCCCCGCGCAATCGGACGCTGTTCGCGGCGGCTGTGCTGTTCCTGCTGGCCATCACCTTCACCGGACCCAACGGCTGGTGGTACGTCTCCAGTTACGGTGTGCCGTGGTTCGACAAGGCCCCGCTGATCGCGGGCAAGGGATTCTCCACGCTCTTCCTCGGATTGGCGATCCTGTGCCTGCTCATCGCCGCCTTCCAGCACTACCGCGAGCCGTACCGGCAGCCGAAACCGGTGCGCGCCTTCGACAAATTCGCGAGTATGCCGCTCACCATCGCGGCCGCGCTGCTGGTGCTGTTCGAGGTGCTGTCGCTGGCCAAGGCCGCCGTCACCCAGTACCCGGCGTACAGCATCGCCAAATCGAATATCGATGCGCTGAAGGGTGATTCGTGCGCCCTCGCCAATGACGTACTGGTGGAGACGAATACCGCCGACTCGCTGCTGCAACCCTGGACGGGCGCGCCCGCCGACGGATTGGCTTCGCAGAACACCGGATTCAGCCCGAACGGCGTCGCCACCGACCTCACCGCCGATGCCGAGGAGACCGTCAGCGGCGGAGCCAACTCGGTCAGCAAGGACTCCGCCAACAAGACCACCAACACCACCGGCGCCGGGACCGGCGGCGGTAAGAGCGCACAGGCCGGTCTCAACGGTTCCACGGTCGCCCTGCCCTTCGGACTCGATCCGGCGCGCACACCCGTCATGGGCAGCTACACCGACGGTGATCAGGCCCCGGCCAAGCTCACCACCGAGTGGTATCGGGTCGACCTGTCCGACAGCGTGCGTGCCGATCCGGCCTACAGGGTCCTGATCGTCACCGCGGCGGGCCGCATCCGATCGGTCAACAAGGACGGTGTGGAGACCTACGGCGGCGACCTGTTCGTCGAATACGGCACCCGCGCCGCCGACGGCACCGTGAGCAATACCGGCAGGATCCGCCCCTTGGACATCGGACCCGCGCCCTCCTGGCGCGACCTGCGCGTCCCCATCTCCGATATCCCGGTGGGAGCCAACAGCATTCGCCTGGTCGCCGACGACCGGGACATCACCCCCAAGCAGTGGCTGGCCGTCACCCCGCCCCGGCTGCCCACCCTGCAAACCCTGAATACCCTTGTCGGCCATACCGCCCCGGTCCTGGAGGACTGGCACGTCGGCCTCGCCTTCCCCTGCCAGCGCCCCTTCGACCACCACGACGGCATCGCCGAGGTCCCGCAATGGCGCATCCTGCCCGACCGCACCGGCTCGGACGCCTCCAACGCCTGGCAGGACGATATCGGCGGCGGCCCCCTCGGCTGGACGGGCCTACTGCTCAAATCCCAGACCCGCCCCTCGTACCTCGACCACGACTGGGGCCGGGACTGGGGCTCCCTCGAGCAGTTCACCCCCTATGTCCCGAATGCCGTCCAGGCCGCCCCGGACGTGACCGTCGAAACCCGTTCGGGCGTCGGTAAGGACGCCCCCATAAGGGCCAGGTAGACAGCCGTTTTCGACGGGGTCGCCAAGCCTGCTCGGTGACCCCGTCAACACGGCCGAACAGGTGCGATGCGGCATACGTGCCGCACCGCCGGAGTGAACAGCGCCACTCCGGGTCGCGGACAGTACGATCAGCAACCGTGCCCGACGCCTCCGCTGTATTGAGCAAACCGCCCTCGACGCCGACACCCACGGCGACGCCGCGCGACTATCGGATCGCGAAAATGATCGCGATCGTCGCCGGTGTCCTCGGGGCGCTGTTCGCGCTGGCGACGCCGTTCCTTCCGGTCAAGCAGACCACCGCGGTGGTGAACTGGCCGCAGAACGGCACGCTCGGCAGTATCGACGCACCGCTGGTATCGCAGGTGCCGACCGATCTGACCGCGACCATTCCCTGTTCGGCGATAGCGCAATTGGATCCGCGCGGCGGCATTCTGCTGGCAACCGCGCCGCCGCAGGGAAAGGGCGCGGACCTGGAGGGGCTGTTCGTCCGGGTCTCCGGGGACAGCGTCGACGTCCTGGATCGCAATGCCGTCGTGGCGTCGGCGCAGCGGTCCGAGATGAGCGAATGCAGCTCCATAGTCATCAGCTCCGATGACGAGAAGACCACCGCGAAATTCGAGGGGCTGACCCGCACCGTCGAGAAGCCGACCGCGGACGGCGGACGCGAATCGGTCACCGTACCGGTGGAGAGCTCCCTGCTGGGTGATCTGCGGCCGCAGGTTGTCGGCGTCTTCACCGATCTGAAAGGTGATGTGCCGCAGGGCCTGTCCTTCCACATGAAGGTGGATTCGCGGTTCTCCACCTCGCCGACGATCCTCAAGCTGATCGCGATCATCGCGGCCGTCCTGCTGACACTGCTGGCCATGGGCGCGCTCGCGGTACTCGACACCAGCGACGGGCGCGGGCACCGGCGCATCTTCCCCCGGCACTGGTTGCAGCCGACCTGGGCGGACGGCGGCATTATCGGCACGCTGATGCTGTGGCACTTCGTCGGCGCCAACACCTCCGACGACGGCTACATCCTGACCATGGTGCGCGTGGCACCGCACGCGGGCTATATGGCCAACTACTTCCGCTGGTTCGGCGTCCCGGAGGCCCCGTTCGGCTGGTACTACTACGTCATCCAGGCGTTCTCGGAGATCTCCACCGCCAGCCCGTGGGTGCGAATTCCGGCGCTGCTCTGCGGCATTCTCTGCTGGCTGGTCATCAGCCGCGAGGTGGTGCCGCGGCTCGGGCGCGGGGTCGCCTCCTCCAAGGTGGCGCTGTGGACCGGCGGCCTGGTCTTCCTGGCCTTCTGGCTGCCCTACGACAACGGCCTGCGCTCGGAGCCCATCGTCGCGCTGGGCGCGCTGCTGACCTGGGTCTCGATCGAACGGGCCATCGCCACCTCACGATTGCTGCCCGCCGCGGTCGCGGTCCTGGTCGCGGCGTTCACCCTCGCGGCCGCGCCGACCGGATTGATGTGCGTGGCAGCGTTGCTCGCCGGCATCCGGCCCCTGGTGCGCATTGTGGTGCGGCGGCGCAAGCAATTCGGTGATGTGGCACTGCTCGCCCCCATCGCGGCCGCCGGATTCCTGGTGCTGGTGGTCGTCTTCGGCGACCAGACCTTCGCCGGAATCATGGAGGCGAACCGGGTGCGGCAGGCCACCGGACCCAATCTCGCCTGGTATGAGGACTATCTGCGCTACTACTACCTGTTCGTCGAGACCGTCGACGGCTCGCTGGCCCGGCGCTTCGCCTTCCTGGTGATGATCCTGTGCCTGATCACCACGCTGCTGGTGCTGCTGCGCCGCCGCCAGGTGCCGGGCATCGCCTCCGGACCGACCTGGCGACTGCTCGGCGTGGTCTTCGGAACCATCTTCTTCATGATGTTCAACCCGACCAAGTGGACGCACCACTTCGGTTCGTACGCGGGTATCGCGGGCGCGCTGGCGGCGGTCACCGCGGTCGCGGTCTCGGCGACGGCACTGCGCTCCCGCAAGAATCGCTCGGTATTCCTGGCCGGACTGCTGTTCACGCTCGCGCTCGCCTTCTCCGGCATCAACGGCTACTGGTACGTCTCCAGCTACGGCGTGCCGTGGTTCGACAAGCGCGTCTCACTGCACGGCTTCCAGTCCAACACCCTGATGCTCATGCTGTTCGGGCTCGCACTGGCGGTGGTCGCGTGGCAGTCGCTGCGCGAGGGCTACGCCAAGCCGATGGTGAATGGAAAGACCAAGCGCGGCAGGCGGGTTCGTAAGTTCGCGGCCATCCCGCTGACCGTCGTCGCGGCGCTCATGGTGGCGTTCGAGGTGCTGTCGCTGGTCAAGGGCGCGGCCACGCAGTACCCGGCGTACTCGCTGGCCCGCTCCAATATCGACGCGCTGTCGGGTAAGAGCTGCGGACTCGCCAATGACGTGCTGGTGGAGCCGAATGTCAACGGCGGCAACCTGACCCCGGTCATCGATCCGGCGCATCCGCCGCTCAACGGCGATCCGCTCGCGGGCACGGATCCGGTCGGCTTCTCCCCCAACGGAGTTCCCGAGAAGCTCGACGCCGACAGCGTCGAGGTGAAACCGGGCACCGGCAACACCTCCAACCAGACCGTCGGCCCGGCCTTCGAGAAGGGGCAGAACGCGGGCACCGGCGGCGGTAAGGGCGCGGAGGGCGTCAACGGCTCCACCGTGGCGCTCCCGTTCGGCCTGGACCCGGCCACCACCCCGGTCATGGGCAGCTGGCAGGACGGCGTGCAGCAGCCCGCCAACCTGACCTCCAGCTGGTACCGGCTGCCCGCGCGGTCGGCCGACTCACCGCTCATCGTCATCTCGGCGGCGGGCCGCATCCTGTCCTTCGACGACACCGGCAATATGACCTACGGACAGCAGCTGCTGGTCGAGTACGGCCATCAGAATCCGGATGGCTCGGTCACCGAACTGCCGGGCAACTACCGGCCGCAGGACATCGGCCCGGCGCCGTCCTGGCGGAACCTGCGGGTGCCGGTCGACGCGCTGCCCGGTGCGGCCGATGTCATTCGCATTCACGCCATCGATCCGATCCTCATCGGCGATCAGTGGCTGGCGTTCACCCCGCCGCGGATGCCCAAGTTGCAGACGCTCAACAGCTACCTGGGTTCGGAGCAGCCGATCCTGGAGGACTGGGCGGTCGGCCTGCAATTCCCGTGCCAGCGCCCGTTCGACCACCGCTACGGCGTGGCCGAGGTGCCGAACTTCCGCATCCTGCCGGATCGGCCGCTCGCCATCAGCTCCACCAACACCTGGCAGGCCGAGGAGTTCGGCGGACCGCTGGGCTGGGCGGAAATGCTCGGGTCCTCGCAGACCGTGCCCACCTATTTGAAGGACAACTGGGCGCGGGACTGGGGCTCGCTGGAGAAGTACACGCCGTACTACCCGGCCACCGCGGCCGAGATCCAGACCGGAACCGAAACCCGCTCCGGACTCTGGTCCCCGGGCAAACTCCGGGCCTGACCCTTTCGATCCACGGCTACAGCGGCCGCCCGCGGAAATGCGGGCGGCCGCTTCCGTTTTCCCGCCTGCCCGAACGGTCGCTCACCCCGACCGGGCACCCGTTGTGAGACCGGCGCGGACCACCCGGGAGGATGGACCCCATGGTGAATATTCAACTCGGCGATGTGGCGGCCTGGTACGACGTGCACGGCGACGGTGAATCCGTGGTCCTGCTGCACGGCGCGTTCGTCGATTCGCGAATGTTCGCCCCCGCCATGCCCTCGCTGGTCGGCCGCTTCCGCGTCTACACGAACGACCGCCGCGGCCACGGCCACACCCCCGATGTGGACGGCCCGCTGTCGTACGAGGTGATGGCCGAGGACACCATCGCGTTCCTGGAGAAGGTCGTCGGCGAACCCGCCCACCTGGTCGGCCACAGCGATGGCGCGAATGTCGCGCTGCTGGTGGCGCTGCGCCGCCCCGATCTGGTCCGCAAACTGGTCCTGATCAGCGGCAATTTCCACTACGACGGCATCATCCCCGGCGTACTCGACGATTTCGAGGACGAATCGGTCCAGCGCTATCTGGCCGGAAACTACGGTGAGGTCTCGCCGGACGGCGAAGACCACTTCCCGATCGTGGCCCGCAAACTCGCCGAAATGTGGGAGACCCAGCCCGATCTCACCCCCGAGGATCTCCAGGTGCTGCCCACCCGCACCCTGGTCATGTCCGGTGACGACGACTCCGTCTCCCTGGAACACACCATCGCGCTCTACCGCACCATCCCCGATTCGGAGCTGGCGGTCATCCCCGGCACCTCACACCTGCTGGTCATGGAGAAGCCGAACGAGGTCTACCCCCTGATCGCGGACTTCCTCGCCAAGGACCCGATCCCGACGCGGCAGCCCATTCGCCGCCGCGCCGCCCAGTCCTAGTTCCCGGTCCTCGCCGAACCCGTCAGTGCTCGGTGTGCGCGACCCATTCGTACACCGGCAAACTGCCCTCCGGGGTGTCCTCCCAGCGGGGTGTCACCTTGAACCGCTCATACCCGTCCCCGTGCGCCACCCTCAACTCGATTCCCGGCGGAGTGATCGGCACAATCCGCTGTTCCAGCCCGTCAGGTCCGCCTTCGAGCAATGCCTTAGGTGAGCTACTCATAGCTGAAGGCTCTCACATCCACCCCACCCGACCGACCGATTCAGCACAATCGGCGAGCCGCGAGGCTAGAGCGGCAGCAGGTGGTGTTTGCGGGGGTTGCGCGGCAGCGTCTTGTCCCGGAGCAGGCGCAAGGCGCGCCGGATCTCCAGCCGGGTGGTGGCCGGATCGATGACCGCGTCGATATAGCCGCGCTCGGCCGCCACCCAGGGCGTGGCCATGGTGGCGTTGTAGAAATCGATCATCTGCTGGCGCATGGCCGCACGCTGATCCTCCGGCGCGGCCTCCAAAGACCGTGCGCCGATGAGGGTTACCGCGGACTCCGCGCCCATCACCGCGATGCGCGCGGTCGGCCAGGCCAGATTCACATCCGCGCCGAGCTGTTTGGAACCCATCACCGCGTAACCGCCGCCGTAGGACTTGCGGATCACCACCGTCACCTTGGGGACCGTGGCCTCCACGAAGGAGAAGATGAAGCGGCCACCGCGCTTGATGACGCCGATCTTCTCCTGCTCCACCCCGGGTAGGAAGCCGGGGGTGTCCACCACGAAGACCAGCGGCAGTTCGAAGGCGTCGCAGAGCCGGACGAAATGCGCGGCCTTGTCCGAGGCACGGGCGTCCAGGGCTCCGGCGTAGACCAATGGCTGATTGGCGACCACACCCACCGGGCGGCCGTCCACGCGCGCGAAACCGCAGATCACATTGCGCCCGGCGGATTCTCCGAATTCGTGGAAGTCGCCGTCGTCGAAAATGCGCAGCAACACCTCGTGCATGTCGTACCCGGCGTTATCGGCATCGGGGACGATATCGCGCAGCTCCAGATCCGAATCGGTGATCTCCGGCTCCATCCCCGGATTCACGATCGGCGGCAGCTCCTGGCAGCTGGAGGGCAGGAAGCCGAGGTAGGCGCGGACCCATTCGAACGCCGCCGCTTCATCTTTCGCGACATGGTGGATATTGCCGTACTCGGCCTGATTGCGGGCGCCGCCGAGTTCCTCGAGGCTGACATCCTCACCGGTGACCTCCCGAATCACCTTGGGACCGGTGACGAACATGTACGCCTCTTCGGTGGCGACCACGACATCGGTATTGATGGGCGCGTACACCGCACCGCCCGCACAGCTGCCCAGGATCATCGAAATCTGCGGCACCAGACCGGAAAGCGGCTCCTGTCTGCGGCCCAGCTCGGCGTACCAGGCCAGCGAGGTGACCGCCTCCTGCACGCGCGCGCCACCGGAGTCGTTGATACCGACCACCGGGCAGCCGACCTTGGCCGCGAACTCCATGATTCCGGCGACCTTGCGGCCGAACATCTCCCCGACCGAACCGCCGTACACGGTCTGGTCGTGGGAGAAGACCGCCACCGGGCGGCCCTCCACCAGACCGTGGCCGGTGACCACACCATCGCTGTACAAAGCGGACTTATCGCCCGGATTCTTCACCAGCGCACCGATTTCCACGAAGGTGCCCGGATCCAGCAGCATATTGATCCGGTCGCGGGCGGAGGGGATGCCCTTGCGCGCCCGCTTCGCTACCCCCGCCTCCCCCGCCGGTTCTCTCGCGACTGCCAACTTGTGTCGCAGGTCGGCGAGTTTCTCGGCGGTCGTGGTCACGGGGCTCCCTTCGGCAGAAACCTACTTTCGCAGAACCTCTTTCGCGGTGAAGCTATTTCGCGGTCGTGTCGACTGCCCCAAGTTTCTTGGTCAGGTCGGCTCCGATCACGCCGATACGCGGTTCGTCCACGATATCGATGTGGTCACCCGGGATGTGGATGATCTCCAGATCCGGAATGTGCTCGCTCCAGCCACCGTTCGGCAGCCGCTCACCGAAACGCGGTTCCAGCTCGATGATTCCATCGTGATAGCGGTCCGCCAGGTAGAGGACCACGTGACCCTCATAACGCTGCGGCGAGATGCGCTGAAGTTCACCACCGTCGATGTACGAACTGCGCTGATGCTCGAGCACGCCGCCCGGGATGTCGACCCCGGCGAACTTGACCAATTCCAGCACGATATCGATCTGCTCCGCATCGGAGGCGGCGGCCAGCTCCTCCAGCTGCTCATCGTCGAGTTCACCCTCGAAGCCATAGGTCTTCTTGGCGAAGTTCTGGAAGCGCCGGACGCGGTTCACCCGTTCCTCGGGCGTATCCACGTGCGGCTGCGACGGCAGTGCCACATCGATCAGGCCGACCTCGCGCACATCCGCGCCCTCGGCGCGCATGAGCTCGGCGACCTTCAGCGCGAACACACCGCCCAGCGACCAGCCGTACAGGAAGTACGGGCCCTCCGGCTGCCGCTTGCGGATCTCCGGAATGTACTGGCGCGCACGCTCTTCGATCGAACCCTCGACGCGTTCGAAACCATACATCGGGGTACCGGCCGGGAGCCGCTTCAGCAGCGGCTCGTAGACCAGGGTGTTACCGCCCGAGGCGTGGAAAACGAAGACAGGCACCGCGTTCGAACCGGGCTCCGGCGCGCGCAGGGTGCGCACGAAGCCCTCGACATCGTCGCCGTGCTCCTGATAGGTGGCGACCAGATCGGCCAACTGCTCGATGGTCTTGCAGGCCCGCACCTGAGCGGCGTCGACCTCCGCCTTGACCCGCTCCGAAAGCCGGGCGACGAGCTTGTCCATGGTGGCGTCGTCGAGTTCGGGCAGCTGATTGAAGATGCCGCCCGCGGATTTGCCGGTGGCCAGCGCCCAGGTGCCGAAGGCCAAGCGCTCCGGCGCATTACGCGGCGGAACATTGTCCTTATCGGTCTCCGCGACCGGCGGGGCCGCCTCGATATCGGCGGCGGTCAGCGAATTCGAATCGACCTCGGGGGCATCCGCCGTCAGACCGGCGTCCGTCGCGGGGGTCGCCGGAGCTCCCTCCACATCGGCCGAGGTCAGCGAATTCGACTCCACCACCGGGGCATCCGCGGTGATCGCCTCGGCCTCGGAGACCGGATCGGTGGACACGTTGTCCAGGCGATCGGACGCACCCGGCAGTACCGCGGCCGGGTCGGTGCCCGCCGCCAGCGCCGCGCGGGCGGCGGCGACCAGATCACCGTCGACGATGATCTCCTCACCGGCGGCCTGGCGCGCGGCGATATCGGCCAATTCCTCGCGATGCTCGATGGCGTAGCGCAGCACCTTGCCGACTTCGAGCAGGCTGGCATCGCGCACCGCCTGCAACTGCAACTGCGGAATGTCGAACTCGTATTCGACGCGGTTCTTGATGCGCATGGCCATCAGCGAATCCAGGCCCAGCTCCATGAGCGGGATCTCCATGGGCAGATCCTCGACGGCGTAACCCATGGATTCGGCGACGATGATCGCCAGGCGCTGCTCGATGGTCTGCGACCCGTTCGGATTCCAGCGCTCACCGGTCTCCTCGACCACGGCCACCTCGGCGTCCGGGGCGGCGACCGGCTGTGCCACAACCGATTCCGGCAGTGGTGCGGCCTGGGGTGAGTCGGTGGGGACAGACGCGGTGACGACGGCGTCGAAGAGCGCGCGGAAAGCGTTGCCCTGCTTGGCGTGCACCGAGACCGACGCGCCACCCGGATGCGGGGTGAGCGTGGTGGTCAGGGATCCGGTGGCCGGAATCGCGCCGTGCGCCACCGAAGCGCCCACGGCGACATCCGAAAGCACCTGTGCCGCAGCCGACTTCACCAGCGCGACGAGGTCGGTGACGGCCGGGGCCTGCACCTCCCACACGTGCCGGCCGTCCGGCAGCGCCACATGCGAGCCGGGAATCCGGCCACTGCCGGAGTCGGCGGCGAGGGAAACCTTGGGCCAGTACTGCTTTCGCACGAACGCGGTGCGCGGTACGTCGGCGTAGTCACCGGCGGTCAGCAGCGAGGACAGATCCACCGCGTGACCCTGCACGTACAGCTGCGCCAAAGCCGAGATGACGGCGGCGGATTCGTCTTCCTTGCGCTTGAGCGTCGGAATCAGCGCGGCATTGTGCACACCGGCGGCGAAAGTGGTGCCCAGCACCTGCATGAGCGCCACCGAATTCGGCGCGAGCTCCAGATAGGTGGTGATACCGGTGTTCACGGCCTGCGAGATGGCGTTGGTGAAGTACACCGAGCCGCGCATATTGGTGACCCAGTAGTCCACATCGTGCACCGGCGCGTTGCCCGCGCGGTAGACGGTGTCCCTGTGCACGGTCGAGTACAGATCGTGCTTGACCGAGGTCGGCTCCAAACCCGCCAGCTCCGCGGCCAATTCACCGAGCAGCATGTCCATCTGCGAGGTGTGGCCCGCGCCGCGGGTCTGTAGCACCCGCGCGAACTTGCCCTCGGCCTCGGCGCGCGCCACGATGGCGTGCACCTGATCCGGCGGACCGCCGATCACGGTATTGGTGGGCGCGGCGTAGACCGCGACCTCGAGATCCGGGTAGTCGACGAGAACTTCCTCGATGGCCTCGGCCGAGTACTCGACCAGCGCCATATTGCGCACCTGATCATCGGTGAGCATGGCCTCGCCCTCGGCCATCAGGCGCGAGCGGGCGCAGATGACGCGCACCGCGTCCTCGAGCGGCAGACCGCCCGAAATGTACGCTCCCGCAACCTCACCCTGCGAATGACCGACCACGCCCTCGGGCTGTGCGCCGTGCGCGCGCAGCACCGCGGCCAGGCCGAGCTGGATGGTGAAGGTGCCGACCTGGCCGGTACCGATATCCCAATCCTGCTCGTCATCGAGCATCATCTCCACGACCGAGTAACCGGCCTCGTCCCGCACGTACTCGTCGACCTCGTCGACGGTCTTGCGGAAGATCGAATTCTCGTTGTAGAGCTGCTTGCCCATCTTGCGGTGCTGTGCGCCGAATCCGGCCATCACCCACAGCGCGCCCCGGGCGGCGGGCGCGTCGGCGGTGAAGACGCCGGTGCCCGGCTTGCCCTCGGCAATGGCGCGCAGACCCGCGATCGCCTCGTCGTGCGTCTTGGCGATGACCACACCGCGCGAGCGGCCGTGATTGCGCTTGGCCAGCGAACGCGCCACATCGACCAGCGGAGTCGCCTGTCCCGCTTCGGATTCCAGCCAATCTGCCAGATCGGTGGCGGCGCGCTTACGGCGCGAGGGCAGGTACGCCGAGACCGGCAGGATCAGCGGCAGCGGCTCCTCGCGGGTCCACTCCTGTTCCGGCGCGGTGGCATCGAGCAGCTTCTCGGCCTCGGCGACCACATCGGTGGTCTCGTCATCGGGGTCGGCGTCATCCGAGCGCGCGGGCGCGGCCGCGGTCGGCACGTACTCCTGGATGACCACGTGCGCATTGGTGCCGCCGAAACCGAAGCCGGAGACGCCGACCGTGGCGGTTCCGCTGTAGCGCGGGAACTCGGTCGGCTGATCGACGACCTTCAGGTGCGCCTGATCCCACGGAATGTAGGGGTTCGGAGCAGTGAAATTGATGCTCGGCGGAATAACGTTGTGCTGCAACGCCATCACCACCTTGACCAGGCTGGCGGCGCTGGCACCGGACTCCAGGTGTCCGAAGTTCGTCTTGGCCGAGCCCAGCAGGGCAGGCTTGTCGGCATCGCGACCACGACCGACCACGCGACCGAGCGCATCCGCCTCGATCGGATCGCCGAGCAGCGTGCCGGTGCCATGTGCATCGATGTAATCCACGGTGGAGGGCGCGATTCCGGCATCCCGGTAGGCGCGACGCAGGCAGTCGGCCTGCGCGTCCGGGTTCGGCGCGAGCATACCGTTGGAGCGGCCGTCATTGTTGACCGCGGAACCCTTGATAACGGCGTAGACCTTGTCACCATCGCGTTCGGCGTCGGCCAGGCGCTTGAGCACCACCAGCGCGCCACCCTCACCGCGCACCATGCCGTCCGCGTCGGCGGAGAACGCCTTGATGTGACCGTCCTTGGCCACACCGCCATTGGCGTCGAAACCCAGCGAGGCCATGGGCGCCACCAGTGCGTTCACGCCACCAGCCAGCGCCACGTCTACGTCGCCGCTGCGCAGTGCGCGCACCGCGTCGTGCACCGCCACCAGCGAGGACGAGCAGGCGGTATCGATGGCGACGGACGGGCCGCGGAAGTCGAAGAAGTAGGAGGTGCGGTTCGCGATGATGGACGAGACCGAGCCCATGATCCCGTATGCCTCTGCCGAAATCGGGGTCTTCGCGTCCGACTCGGTCCCGCCGACGGACATCGCCGCGATCAGCATGAACTCATTGCCGGACGAGCCGACGTACACGCCGACCGGCTGGCCCTTGAGGGTATTCGCCGGAATCCTGGCGTGCTCCAAAGCTTCCCAGGTGAGCTCCATGGTCAACCGCTGCTGCGGATCCATCCGCTCGACCTCGACCGGCGAGGTGGCGAAGAATTCGGCGTCGAAGCCCTTGATGACCTCTTGATCGAGGTAGCCGCCCTTGGTCATGGCATTGGCGATGGCCTCGGCCGCGCGCGGATCGCTCATGAATTCGGACCAGCGGCCCTCGGGTAGATCCCGAATGCCGTCACCGCGGTTGATCAGGAATTCCCAGGTGGATTCGGGCGTCTCGCCCGCACCCGGCAAACGGGTCGACAAGCCGACAATGGCGATATCGTGCGCCTCGCCCGGCGTGTACCCCGCCGTATAGAACGAGTCGTCGGCCGATTCGACCGGAAGATCGGGTTCCCCGTTGATGATTCGCTCCGCGAGCGAGGCGATGGTCGGGTGCTGATAGACGATGGTCGCATTGAGCACGACCCCGGTGAGCTCCTCGATATCCCCACCGAGTGCGAGCGCGTCCCGCGACGCCAGGCCGAACTCCTCCAGCGGACGCTCCACGGTGATCTGCTCGTACGGCTGCCCGGTGGCGTCGGCGACCCAGCGCCGCAGCCACTCGCGCAGCTCCGTCACGGTCATATTCGCGCCGGTGGCTTCCGGTTTCGCGGCGCCGTCGGACACCGTCGGAGCATTGTCGGTCGTCTGGGTGGGGGACGTGCCCTCGTTCTCAGCCATCAGTTCCTCAAGCTACCTGTCTGCGTTCGATGCGCGGCAGTGATTCGGACGTTCGAAGCGGCACAGCGTCATGCATGAATGGCGCGGACCGTCAGGCCCGCGCCACTCCACGTTAGATGCTCCGCCTCACTCCTCGTCAGGAGCATCGGGGAAAGCCTGCTGCGTGTAACCACCACGCAGTGTGCCTTCGATATACGCGGCCCGGCAGGCGGCGCGGGCGATCTTGCCACTGGAGGTGCGCGGAATCGAACCCGCGGGCACCAGCAGTACATCGCGGGCGGTGACGCCGTGGCGGGTGGAGATCGCGCCGCGCACCACATCGGCGATCGGACCCGGATCGGCCTTGCCCGCACCGGGACCGCGCTCGGCCACGATGACCAGCTGTTCGGAACCGTCGTCCGCGTCGAAGCTCAGGCCCGAATGACTGTCCTGGGCAAAGACTTCCGGCGGCAGCTGATTGGCCGGCACCGAGAACGCGGCGATGAAGCCGGGGCGCAGCGCCTTGGACGCCTCCTGGGCGGAGTACTCCAGATCCTGCGGGTAGTGATTGCGGCCGTCCACGATGACCAGATCCTTGACGCGGCCGGTGATGTACAGCTCGCCGTCCACGTAGACGCCATAGTCGCCGGTGCGCAGCCAATTGCCGTCGGCCGGAACGCCCTCGGCGTGCGAACCCTCGGCGACCCGGTTGACGATCCGGTTCCGGAAGGTCTTCTGGGTCTCCTCGGCACGACCCCAGTAGCCGATGCCGACATTGTTGCCGTGCAACCAGATCTCGCCGACCCGGCCCTCGGGCAATTCGGTCGCGCCCTCGGGGGCGTCGACCGATTCGGGATCCACGATGGCGGCCCACTGCGAGAGCGCCACATAGCCGCAGGAGACCTGGGCGATGGAATTCGGCGTGCCGTGTTCGACCTTGACGATCTGCCCCGCATTGAGCTCGGTGCGATCGACGTAGATGACCTTGGCCTCGTCCTCGTGCCGGGTGGCGGAGACGAACAGCGTCGCCTCGGCCATGCCGTAGCAGGGCTTGATGGCGGTCTTGGGCAGGCCGTACGGCGCGAACGCCTCGTTGAACTTCTTCATCGAGGCGGTGGTCACCGGTTCGGAGCCGTTGATCAGGCCGATCACATTCGAAAGGTCCAGCGACTCACCGGCCTTCGGCACGGCGCGCGCGGCGGCGTGCTCGAACGCGAAGTTCGGTGCGGCGGCGAAGGTTCCGGCGCCGTCGGAGACCGCGGCCAGTTCCTGGATCCAGCGCGAGGGGCGGCGCACGAACGCGGACGGCGACATGATGGTGATGTACTTACCGCCCACGGCGGGCAGGATCACCGTCAGCAGACCCATGTCGTGATACAGCGGCAGCCAGGTGACACCGCGCGAATTCCAGTTCAGGTCCAGCGCGTTCACCATCTGCAGCACATTGGTGCCGACACCGCGATGGGTGATCTCGACACCGGCGGGCACGCGTGTCGAACCCGAGGTGTACTGCAGATACGCGATATCGTCTACCGCGATATCGGGCCGGATCCACGACTCGCCGACACTGTCGGGGATGGCGTCCACGGCGATGATGCGGGGCCGCTGGGCCGCGGGCAGTCCGCGGAAGAACTGGCGGACCCCGGCGGCGGAGGAGCTGGCCGTCAGAATCGCCGAGGGCGTGCAGTCACCGAGCACCGCGTGCAGGCGATCGGTGTGGCCCGGCTCGTCCGGATCGAACAGGGGTACCGAGATGGTGCCCGCGTAGATGGCAGCGAAGAAGGAGATGACGTAATCCAGGCCCTGGGGGGCCAGGATCGCGACTCGGTCACCACGCTTGGTCACCTGCTGAAGACGTGCAGCCACCGCGCGCAGCCGAACGCCGAACTGACTCCATGTCAGATCCTGATAAACACCGTCGCGCTCACGTGAGTAGTCGATGTACCGGTAGGCCAGATCATCGGCGTCGTTCCCGTGCGTGTGCTTCTCGACGTAGTCGACGAGGGTGCGCCCCTCGGGAATCGTGATGTTCCCCGTTTCGTCGAGGTAATCGTCGAAAGTCTCGTCCATTCCTTCTTCTCCTCCGAGGCACACGCGACATGGGCGGCGACAATGCCGCTGTTGCCTGTGGGGCCCCGACTTTCGCCCGCGGGGGGCTCTCGTGAGAGCCGACCTGCAGAATTCTGTTGCGGTCTGCGCGGTGACCGTCTATTGGCTAGATGTACTCAAACCAGGGTCATGTTACAGAGGAGCCACCCTGCCATGCTCCGGAGCGGCTAAACATATCCCAGCTCACTCGACTCGCGCACACGGGATCACCGGCGCGAATGTGGCTGTTCGGGTGCGCAACCCGCCCGCTGCGGGACGAGGATGTGAGTTGCCGCACCCCGGTCACCCGGGCGAGGGACGGCGCGGGTGTGCCGAACCCCACTGCTGTCATCAACACCTGCTCCTGGCTGTCCGGATGTACCCGCGCCACCGGGCCAGCCGGTGCCGCAACTCGCAGCACTTTACAGCGTGACCCCAAAACTGGGGGGTCGGCCGGAAGTTCAGGAGTGCGCGGGGTGCGGGGCGTTCTCGATCAGCCCATCGGCCCAGTTCACGGTCCACTGGGTGGCCGTGGTGCCGCTGTCGTCCACCACGAATCCGTTGTAGAGACTGTGCACCGGATTGCCCGCGGCCTTCATCAGCGTGCCCACGCTGCCGAGCAGATTCATCGGATTGAGCGCCTGTTTGGGCGAATCGCAGATGAGGTCGCCCGGGGCGCAGATGGTGAACGCGCGATTCGCCAAGTCGCCGAAGCCTTCTCGCGGACCGGTCATGGTGATGCCCGGAACGTTCAGCCCGCGCAGCGCCACCTCCGCGCCGACGCCGGCCGGTGACTGCCCGACCTCGGTGGCCTGTCCCGGCCCCTGATCGCGCCGCCCGTCCGCGATGACGGTCACGCCCAGCACCTTGTTCGCCGGGACCGGACCCTTGCCCGCACCGATCTGCGCGGCCACGTCACCGGCGATCACCGCGCCCTGGGAGAAACCGACGATCACGTAATTGGTGAGCGGGCACGCCTTGTAGGTCGCGGCCAGCTTGTCGGTGGCGCGCTTGGCGCCCTCGGAGCGACTGTTGTTGTAGGACTGCTGACCGTCCGGCGGCAGCGCGATGGGATTGGAGAACTGCGCCACGTACGGAACGGTGTAGACCTCGAGCCGATCGTTCGGGAACTTCTCCCGCACCGGGTTGGAGATATTGAGCATGAGCGAGGCCGGATTGGCGGACGGGTTGTACGGATCGTCACCGCTGTTCGACTCCCAGGTGCCGGGCACCGACAGGAACAGCACATCCGGACAGTCGGCCGACTGCGAGGTCGGCTCCTTGGACCCGGGCGGTTTCGGACCCGGCACCCGCAGCCGGCCCGCCAACAGGTACCACAGCAGCAGCACCACGATGATCACGATCACGATCGCGGCGATGAGCAGCAGGCAACCCGCCGGTTTCGACCGGCGTCCGAGGCGGCGTCGTGAGGTGGTCACTTGTTGCAGTAACTCTTGATCGCGACGTCGTAGTAGATCTTGCCCGCCTGATCCACCGACATCTTCGACTCGTCGAAGGAGGGATCAGAGCCCGCGATCGCGGTCACGTAGGTGATGATCTGATCCTTGGTGGCGCCCTCGGCGGTGCCCTGGCAGACCAGGCCGCCGGCGGTGAGCGCGATATCGGGTGCGGCCGGGCTGATGCCCTGCTTCTTGAGCTCCTGGATGAAGGTCTTGTCCCGATCCGTCAGCGGCGGCGTACCGCTGGGGGTGGTGAGGAATTGGCTCGGCACGGGCTGCGGGCGTTCGGCTTCCGGCACCGTGGTGGGCGCGGCTTCGGTGGACCCGGGGTGATCGGAGGGCGCATCGCCGCCGGGCGCGGTGGTGGCGGAGGCCGCGGCGGTGGTCTTGGTCGTGGTCGGGGCCAGCGTGGGCGTACTCGTCGCGGTCGAATCATTGGTGCCACAGGCGGCAAGGAGTCCGGCAGCGGCGCAAGCCATCACTACGCCGAGAACCTTTCCACGGGTCCGATGCATGTTCGTTTCCTTGATCTGTCTGCGGGCTCGAGGTCGCACCCAGGCTAGCGGCAACCCCGCTCGCCGCGCCTGCCTCGACGGTGAACCTCATACACTTCTCAGCGTCCGATACTCCCCCGGCAGTTACCCGGCGGCAGCCTCGGAAAACCCCTACCGGTCAGTTCGGACGGACCTCCGGGCCCAGGGCCGGAATGGGCAGCGGGAAGTTCTCCGCAGGCAGCACGGGTTCCGCGGGCGGCGCGGCCGGTTGCGCTGCCGCGGCGGCGGGCTGCGGCGCGGGCTTGGGCTCGGCCGGGGGCGGACCGCCTACGGCCGGTCCGATCGGCTTGCCGTCGACTCCGAACGCTTGGGCGCGTCCATCCTGCTGGACGATCGAACCGCCCTGGAACGCCTGCTGCACGGTGCCGTTCGGATTCGCGCCCTCCTCACCGATCGGGAAGCCGAGCCCGCCGTTCTCGAAACCCTGTGCGCCCCAGGCATCCATGATCGGACCCTTGCGCACGCCCCACGCGCCCGAGAGCGGACTCCAATAGATATTGCCGCCCTCGAAGCTCACGAAGCGGCCGAGATCCTTGAGCGGCTGCTCTTCTCCGGTCGGGAAGCCGAAAGGACTGTTCTCATAACCGATCTGGGCGTACCGGCCCAGAATCAGGCCCTGCACCAGGTGCGCACCGGATTTGGGGCTGAAGTAGACGGACCCGTTCTCGAAGCCCTGCACCACCCCGTCGTGGTTCGGCGTCGCCGCCTCCGGACCGTTCGGATAACCCGCCGGTCCGCGTTCGAAGCCCTGCTTACCCCACTGGTCCAGAATCGCGCCGCGCACCATCTGCGCGCCGGTCCGCGGGGTCCAGTAGATGGAACCGCCCTGGAACGGCTGATAGCGCCCGCGACCATCGGGCAGCGGCTGCTCGCCATTGGTCGGGAAGCCGAGCCCACTGGCGGCGCCGTTGAGAGCCGAATAGCTGCCCGCGATGGCCCCGGTGACCGGCTGTGCGCCGGTGCCGGGCGAGTAGAACACCACGCCATTGCGGAAGTCCTGTGCCACACCGCCATTGGCGACGGGGTACTCACCGGTGAGGCAGTCGCCGAGCCAGTTGTTCAGCTGTAGCAGTCCGCCGATCGCGCCACCGGGTCTGCAATCGCTGGGGGTGCCGTCCACGCCGAGCGCGGCCGCGATCTGCGGCCAGGACTGGCGCATCTCGAAATCCCAGTACGGCCAGGTGTGCGTACCCGACGGGCGATAGCTCACCTGCACCGGGATATTCAACTTGTTCAGCTTGGCGACGAAGTTCTGCGTGCTCAGGCGGGAGAGCACCTCGAGGCCCATACCCGCGTAGTTCGTGGTGAGGCCGGGCACGTCGCCGGGCGGATCGGTCGCGCCCGCGGTACCGCTGCCGCTGGAGACGTAGAGCGCGATGCCCTTGAGCTTGTCGGCGAGTTCGTACGGGTCGTGCGACTTCCACTCCGGGCTGGACGGCGGCCCGAACATGGCATTGGAGTCGAACCCGCCCGCGTCCTTCATGGCGAAATTGACCATCTGCGGCATGCCGAGCGTGGTCAGGGTGAGGAAACCGGAGTAGGAGGCGGCGTGCCGCACCCAGCCGGGATTGCGGGCCGCGAGCATCATGGCGGCCGAACCGCCCATCGAAAGTCCGGATACCGCACGCACATTGGTGGCGCGGTACTGACTCTCCAGCAGCGGCGGCAGTTCCTTGGTGAGGAAGGTTTCCCACTTGTAGTTGCGGCCCTGATCGGGCTGCAGCCAGTCGGTGTAGAAGCTGGATTGCCCGCCCACCGGGAGCACCACCATGACGTTCTTGTCGGCGAAGAAGCCCGCCGCGCCGGCGTCCTTGGTCCAGCCGTTCTCGTCATCGGTCGCGCGCAGCCCGTCGAGCATGAACATGACGGGGAATTTGGCATCGGGTTTGGCGCGCCAGTCGCGCGGCATCAGCAATTGCACCTCGACGGGTGCACCGGTCGCGGGCGAGTTGACCCACAGCGCGACCCGGCGATCGCCCAGCCACACCGATTTCTGCACGGTGGCGGGCGTGCCCGCGGGTACCTGGGGTTCGGCGAAGGCCGTCGTCGGCCCCGCTATCGCGCCGGTACCACCGAAAACGCCGACTGCCAGCGGAAACATGGCAACGGCGGCGCATGCCGCCCAGCGTCGGCGCGCCCGCTCAGTCCCACCAACAACTCCAACCACACAAGTGTTGTACCCCCGATCGGGTGCGCGGCCCGGTAGGACGCGCGGGAATCGGGGGCACATCAGCAAACGACCGGTTACTTTTTGGTGTCGTCCGGCGCGACTTCGCGACTACACGCCCAGTGCCGCCAGAATGTCCGGCCGTGCGGCGGTCAACTGGTCTTGCCAGTACCCCCACGAATGCGTGCCCTTGGTCGGCAGGCTGTAGTGCGCGCCGATGCCGAGCTCATTCATCCGGGACATGAACGAGACGGTATTGAGCATCGAGAGCGCCTCCAGCGCCACCGCGTTCATGGTGTTGAACGCGCCCCGCGCCGAGGCCGGATCATCGTGCGCGCCGAGCACGCCCCACGACGCCGAGATGAACATGGGCAGACCGCGCAGCTGCGGTGCGAAGACGAACGGGTCCATCCGCAGCCACTGCGGGCTCCACGGCCAGGCCATCGAATCCACATTGAAGCGACCGGCATCGAGCATGGCGACGCGGATCGCCTCGCGCATACCGGGCGCGGAGATGTTCAGGTAGCCCGAGAACGAGGAGGCGTGCTGGAACATATCGCGGTGATAGGCGGCCAGGGCCAGCGCCGCGGAACCACCCATGGACAGGCCCGCGATGGCATTCCTGGTGCGGGACACCCCCATCGGCTCCAGAAAAGCGGGCAGTTCCTGGGTCAGGAAGGTCTCCCAGCGATAGGTGAACTTCTGGCCGTTGGTACTCGAGGGCGCGCGCCAGTCGGTGTAGAAACTGGATTGGCCGCCGACCGGCATCACCAGGGTGAGGTTGTCGTCGGCGAACAGTTGCAGGGCATTGGTCTCGAATGTCCAGGCGTTGAAGTCATCTCGCGCGCGCAGCCCGTCGAGCAGGTAGAGCGCGGCATCGCCGCCGTTCTTGGCCCACTGCACCTGCACCTTCACCGGCCCCATGCTGGAGGGGACCATGAACTCCTCGAAGCGCGGGCGCGGCGGGGGCGGCGGGGCGGGCTCGGCGG
>NZ_BDAW01000037.1 GCF_001625085.1 Nocardia acidivorans NBRC 108247 | reverse complement strand
CTGCGGGCCGCCGCGAGCGTCGGACTGCCGGAGTCGGCGGAGCGACGGCGGCGCGGAGCCTTTCTGCGACAGAGCAATCCGGATACCGCTGGGCGGCCTCGGCCGCGAGCGCCGGGGGTCTGCCCGGCCTGATCGTGTGCGCACGATCGGGTTCGCGGCTGCCCCGAATCGCTCCACCCGCGTCAGGACGCGGGTGCCTCGCAGTGAGGTTTTCCCATGCTCGACTTCATCTACTACCCCGTCTCCGGTGTGCTCTGGTTGTGGCACACGGCTTTCGCGGCGATGCTCGGCACCTCCAGCGGATTGGCCTGGGTGCTGGCCATCGTCTTCCTCGTCCTGACCCTGCGGGCGCTGCTCATCCGCCCGTTCCTGGCGCAGCTGAGATTCCAGCGCACCCTCGCCAAGATCGCTCCGGAAATGCGGGAGATCCAGCGCAAGTACCAGGACGACCGGCAGCGGCAGGCCGAGGAGGTGCGCAAGCTACAGCAGGAGCACAGCTTCAATCCGCTGCTCGGTTTCCTGCCGATGATCGGTCAGCTCCTGGTCTTCATCGGCCTGTTCCACGTGCTGAATTCCTTCCACGCGGGCGTGGCGAACTACGTGTTCTCGACCGAACAGGTGCGGTCGTTCCTCCGGGCGGAACTCTTCGGCGCACCCCTGTCGCTGAGCCTGTCCCATGCCGGGGACGCTCTCGGTTCGGTTGCCGTGGTGGCGATTCCGCTGGTGGTCATCGCCGCGATCGCCACGCACTGCACGGCGCGCTTCTCCGTGGCTCGACAGCGTGAAACCGCTCCCGAGACGGCTCAGATCCGGGTGATGAACCTGCTGTCCATGTGGGTCTTCCCCCTCGGAACCCTCCTGACGGGCGTGCTGTGGCCGGTCGCGATCCTGCTGTACTTCCTCGCCCAGAACGCCTGGACATTCGCGCAACAGAATCTGGTCTACCGCCGATTCGACGCGGAAATACCTGCGCCGTAGCCGAGCGGGGCGGTCTGGCGGTAAACCGGTGGCACCGACCCGATAGTCTGGTAGCTGGTCGCGGGCCGTTTCGACGGTCCGGCGGACCCCTTCGATGATCAGCACAGACAAGGACTTGACAGCGCTATGACAAGCCGCATCGAGCTCGCCCGCGTGGATCTGCGCGGACGTACTCCCACTGCTGCCGAACTGCGCGCGGCACTGCCGCGTGGAGGCGTCGACGTGGACTCGGTGCTGCATCATGTGCGACCGGTCGTGGAGGCCATCCGCGATCGGGGCGTCGAGGCCGCGCTGGAGTTCAGCGAGAAGTTCGACGGTGTGCGGCCCGCCTCGGTGCGCGTGCCCGCCGCCGAACTCGACCGGGCCCTGGCAGAACTCGATCCCACCGTGCGCACCGCCCTCGAAGTCGCCATCGAACGCACCCGCAAGGTGCACGCCGATCAGCGGCGCACCGATAAGACCACCCAGGTGGTGCCCGGCGGCACCGTCACCGAACGCTGGATTCCGGTCGAACGGGTCGGGCTGTACGTACCCGGCGGCAATGCCGTCTACCCGTCCAGCGTGGTCATGAATGTGGTGCCCGCGCAGACCGCGGGCGTCGATTCGCTGGTGGTGGCCTCACCGCCGCAGGCGCAGTTCGGCGGATTGCCGCACCCGACGATTCTGGCGGCGGCCACACTGCTCGGCGTCGAGGAGGTCTGGGCGGTCGGCGGCGCACAGGCGGTCGCACTGCTCACCTACGGCGGTATCGATACCGGCGGCGCGCAGCTGGAACCGGTCGACATGATCACCGGGCCGGGCAATATCTATGTCACCGCGGCCAAGCGGCTGTGCCGCGGTCTGGTGGGCATCGATGCCGAGGCCGGGCCCACCGAGATCGCCATTCTGGCCGATGCCACCGCCGATCCGGCGCATGTGGCGGCGGATCTCATCTCACAGGCCGAACACGATGTGCTGGCCGCGAGCGTGCTCGTCACCGACAGCGTCGAACTCGCCGATGCGGTGGACACCGCGCTCACCGCGCAGATGGCCGTGGTCAAACACCACGATCGGGTGAACGAGGCGCTGTCCGGTAAGCAGTCCGGCACCGTGCTGGTCGATGACATCACCCAGGGGCTGCGCGTGGTCAACGCCTACGCGGCCGAACACCTGGAGATCCAGACCGCCGACGCCTCCGCCGTGGCCGCCCGAGTACGCAGTGCCGGAGCGGTTTTCGTCGGCGCGTGGTCCCCGGTCAGCCTGGGCGACTACTGCGCGGGCTCCAATCACGTGCTGCCCACCGCCGGATGTGCCCGGCACTCTTCGGGTTTGAGCGTGCAGACCTTCCTGCGCGGCATCCATGTCGTGGACTACTCCGAGGCGGCGCTGAAAGACGTTGCCGGATATGTGGTCGCACTCGCCAACGCCGAGGACCTGCCCGCCCACGGTCAGGCCGTCCAGGCGCGATTCGGAGAACTGCGGTGAATGCTGTGACCGTCCCCGGATCCGCCCTCTCGCTGGACGATCTGCCGCTGCGGGAGAACCTGCGCGGTAAAAGCCCTTACGGCGCACCGCAATTGACGGTGCCCGTGCAGCTGAACACCAATGAGAACCCGCACCCGCCGAGTAAGGCGCTGGTCGACGATGTGGCCGAATCCGTGCGCGCCGCCGCCGCCGACCTGCACCGCTACCCGGATCGCGATGCGGTCGGCCTGCGCACCGATCTGGCCGCCTACCTGACCCGGCAGACCGGCGTCGCGGTGGATGTGTCGAATGTATGGGCCGCCAACGGTTCCAATGAGATCCTGCAGCAGCTGTTGCAGGCTTTCGGCGGACCCGGCCGCAGCGCACTGGGTTTCGTGCCGTCGTACTCGATGCATCCGATCATCTCCGAGGGCATCGACACCGAATGGGTCGAGGCCAAGCGCAATGGCGACTTCTCCCTCGATATCGACTACGCGATCCTGGTGATCGCCGAGAAGCGACCCGATGTGGTCTTCGTGACCAGCCCCAATAATCCGACCGGGCACAGCATTCCGATCGCCGACCTGGAGCGGATCCTCGATGCCGCGCCCGGCATCGTGGTGGTGGACGAGGCGTACGGGGAATTCTCCAGCGCGCCCAGCGCCATCTCGCTGATCGACCGGTTCCCGGCGAAACTCGTTGTCAGCCGCACCATGTCGAAGGCGTTCGCCTTCGCGGGCGGGCGGCTCGGATATCTGGCGGCCGCGCCCGCGGTCATCGACGCCATGCTGCTGGTGCGGTTGCCGTACCACCTGTCCGTGGTCACCCAGGCCGCGGCGCGGGCGGCGCTGCGCCATGCCGACGAAACCCTGGGCAGTGTCGCGGAATTGGCGACGCAGCGCGATCGTGTCATGGCCGCGCTCACCGACATGGGTTACGACGTCATCCCTTCCGACGCCAACTTCGTGCTCTTCGGCCGCTTCACCGAGGCCCCGCGCGCCTGGCAGCACTACCTCGACGAGGGTGTGCTCATTCGCGATGTCGGCATCCCGGGCTATCTGCGCACCACCATCGGCCTGGCCGCCGAGAACGACGAATTCCTGCGCGTGAGCGCGAAACTTATTGCGACCGAGGTGGTTGCCCGATGAGCACGGAAGCGAGCATGGACCGAATCGCCCGGGTGGAACGCACCACCCGTGAATCCAGCATCGTGGTCGAGTTGAACCTCGACGGCTCCGGTAAGACCGATATCTCCACCGGCGTCCCGTTCTACGATCACATGCTCACCGCCTTCGGCCAGCACGGCAGCTTCGACCTGACCGTGCAGGCCCAGGGCGATATCGAGATCGAGGCGCACCACACCGTCGAGGACACCGCCATCGTGCTCGGCCAGGCGCTCGCGCAGGCGCTGGGCGACAAGAAGGGCATCCGCCGGTTCGGTGACTCCTTCATCCCCATGGACGAGACCCTCGCCCAGGCCATCGTCGATGTCTCGGGCCGCCCCTACTGCGTGCACACCGGAGAGCCGGAACACCTGCTGCACACCGTGATTCCCTCCGCCGGTCCGGGCGCCTCCTACTCGACGGTCCTGAATCGCCATGTCTTCGAATCGATCGCGCTCAACGCCCGCATCGCCCTGCACGTGCGGGTGCTGTACGGCCGCGACCAGCACCACATCACCGAGGCCGAATTCAAGGCTGTCGCACGGGCTTTGCGCGCCGCGGTGGAGCTGGACCCGCGGGTGACCGGCATCCCCTCCACGAAGGGAAGCCTGTGACCAAGAAGCTGGCCCTGCTGGACTACGGCTCGGGCAATCTGCACTCCGCCGCGCGCGCCCTGGCGCGCACCGGCGCGGAGGTCACCGTCACCGCCGATCCCGACATCGCCTTGAACGCCGACGGTTTGGTCGTGCCCGGCGTCGGCGCGTACGCCGCCTGCATGGCGGGTCTGCTGGGCGTGCGCGGTGATCGCATCATCGGCAAGCGCCTGGCCGGCGGCCGTCCGGTACTGGGCATCTGCGTCGGCATGCAGATCCTGTTCGAACGCGGCGTCGAATTCGGCGTCGAAACCGCGGGCTGCGCCGAATGGCCCGGCGTCGTAGAGCGTTTGGACGCCACCATCCTGCCGCATATGGGCTGGAACACCGTCAAGGCACCGCAGGACAGCGTCCTGTTCGGCGGAATGGACGAAGCCACCCGCTTCTACTTCGTCCATTCCTATGCCGCGCAGAACTGGGAACTCGACGACAGCGGCCCGCTGACCCCGGCCAAACTCACCTGGGCCGAGCACGGCGTCCCGTTCCTGGCCGCGGTCGAGAACGGACCCCTGAGCGCGACCCAATTCCACCCCGAGAAGTCCGGCGACGCCGGAGCTCAGCTGCTGCGCAACTGGGTCGACTCGCTCTGATTCGCCGACCGCGCGGACTGTTGGTTCCACCAACAAGAGTTGTAGATTGCTCGCTATGGACAATGCGCGGATCGGGGGCTCCGGCAGGTTGCGCGCGCTGCCGACCCGGCTGGTCGGCCAGGTCGCCATCCTCGCCAATCGCGCCACCGAACGTGCCCTGGAGCCCACCGGCTCGCGTCGCTACCATTACGCGCTGCTCGCCACCCTCGACGAACACGGCCCGCTCAGTCAGGCCGAGGTCGGCCGCCGCACCGGCATCGATCGCAGTGATGTGGTGGCCGCGGTCAACGACCTCGCCGACCGCGGCTACCTCACCCGTACCCCCGACCCGTCGGACCGCCGCCGCAACACCCTCGCTCTCACTCCGGCCGGCCGCACCCACCTGCACGACCTCGACACCCGCCTCGAAGCCGCCCAATCCGAACTCCTGCCCGGCTTCACCCCTGCCGAACGAGCCAACTTCGTCCTCACCCTCACCCGCATCCTGGAACTGCACGCCCGCGACTGAATCAGTGGGTGGGTTCGGGGTGGAATGCGGGTTGATTCCGGATCCGGCTGCCGGGGCATGCGGCCTAGCGTCGAGGTTCGAGGAGGTCGTCATGAAATCCACCACCGCGCCGCTCCGGATCTCCGGAAACTATGCGACGGTCGCCTGTTTCGCCTTCGCGACCACCGCGGCGGACACAATGCTGCTGTACCCCAATATCTTTCACGATATCCCGGACTCGCTGGCGCTCACCCAGCAGTTCATGGGCACGGTCGCGGCCGGTGACATCATGCGTCCCCTCGGTGGTCTCCTGACCCTGTGCGCCCTGCCCGCCGCATACATCGCCGTGCGCTACCGCACCGCCCGCGCGTGGACCGCCGCCTCACCGGCCTTCATGATCACCGGCCAATTCCTGCTCTCGATCCTGTACCGGTGGCCGCGGGCCAATGTCCTGTTCGACGACCGGATCAGTACACCCGCGCGGAAATAGACCGAGCCGCAAGGGAATTCCTGATCGGCCAGGGCTTCCGCATCGCCGCCGGCCTGGCCGCCGCCATTCTCGCCGTCGCGGCCGCACCCACCTGGTTTCGAGCTCGCGTCCTGGGCGATATCGACCGCCTCCCGCCGCGGTCTCAGCTCGCATAAGGTCCCGGTAGCGATTTCCGCACCGGCGGCCGGCTCCGTCCGCGATGACATCCGGCCGATCGGGCAAGCGCGGGGCGACGGTGGGGGACCGGTCGGTAACCACTAGGATGCTCCCGTGAGTCTTGTGCTGCTACCTGCCGTCGATGTCGCCAATGGGGAGGCCGTGCGCCTGGTTCAGGGGGAGGCGGGGAGTGAGACCAGTTACGGGTCGCCTCGGGACGCCGCCCTGGCTTGGCAGCACGACGGGGCCGAGTGGGTGCATCTGGTGGATCTGGATGCCGCGTTCGGCAAGGGATCCAATCGCGAGCTGCTGGCCGATGTGATCGGTGAGCTCGATGTGAAGGTGGAGCTCTCCGGCGGTATCCGCGATGACGAATCGCTGAAGGCGGCGCTGGCCACCGGGTGCGCGCGGGTGAATCTGGGCACCGCGGCGCTGGAGAATCCGGAATGGTGCCGGCGCGCCATCGGCGAGTACGGCGACAAGATCGCGGTCGGTCTGGACGTCAAGATGATCGACGGCGAATACCGGCTGCGCGGGCGCGGCTGGGTCACCGACGGCGGTGATCTGTGGGAGGTGCTCGAGCGGCTCGAGCGCGACGGCTGCTCGCGGTACGTGGTCACCGATGTCAGCAAGGACGGCACGCTGACCGGGCCGAATCTGATTCTACTTCGCGATGTCGCCAATGCCACCGACTCGCCGGTAGTGGCCTCGGGCGGTATCTCCACCCTCGACGATCTGCGCGCCATCGCCACCCTCACCGAGGACGGTGTGGAGGGTTCCATCATCGGCAAGGCCCTGTACGCGGGCCGTTTCACCCTGCCCGAAGCTCTCGCAGCGGTGCGCTGATATCTGATGGCCGCCGAACTCGCCGAGCTGCTCACCATCGCCCGTGACGTACTCGACGCCGCCGCACCGCGTTTCGTGGAGGGCGTCGGCGCGCCCAGCGCGGTCGACAAGGGTCGCGGCGACTTCGCCACCGAACTCGACCTGGAGCTGGAGCGGACCCTCTCGCAGCAGCTGACCGAGCGCACCGGATTCGAGGTGCACGGTGAGGAATTCGGCGGCCCCCAGCTCGCCACCGGAACCGCCTGGGTGCTCGACCCCATCGACGGCACCTTCAATTACTCTGCGGGACACCCGCTTTCGGGCATGCTGCTGGCGCTGGTGCGTGAGGGCGAACCTGTCATCGGCCTGACCTGGCTGCCCGGTCTCAATCAGCGCTACGCCGCCACCGTCGACGGCCCGGTCCTGTTGAACGGCCAGCCGCTGCCGAAACTGGAGCGCGGCAAGCTCTCCGCCGCCATGATCGGCTTCGGCGCCTTCAATATCGATGGGGCGGGCCGGATTCCGGGCATCTTCCGCTTCAACCTGCTGGGCGCGCTGAGCCGGCTCTCCGGCCGGGTGCGCATGCACGGCTCGACCGGAATCGACCTGGCGTACACCGCATCCGGGGTGCTGGGCGGCGCGGTCGTCTTCGGTCATCACCCCTGGGACAATGCCGCGGGCGTGGCGCTGGTGCGCGCCGCGGGCGGCGTGGTCACCGATCTGCTCGGCCGCGACTGGACCATCGAATCGAAGTCGGTGCTGGCCGCCGCGCCCGGCGTGCACGAGGAACTACTGGACATGATCGGCGAGACCGTCAGGGCCGCCGAAGCGTCCGAGGAGAGGTAGAGCAATGACGTTGGCAGTGCGGGTCATCCCGTGCCTGGATGTGGACGCGGGCCGCGTGGTCAAGGGCGTCAACTTCGAAAACCTGCGTGACGCGGGCGATCCCGTCGAACTCGCCGCCACCTACGACGCCCAGGGCGCCGACGAACTCACCTTCCTGGACGTCACCGCTTCCACCGGCGACCGCGGCACCATGATCGACGTGGTCACCCGCACCGCCGAACAGATCTTCATTCCGCTCACCGTCGGCGGCGGCGTCCGCACGGTGGCCGATGTGGACCGCCTGCTGCGCGCGGGCGCCGACAAGGTCTCGGTCAACACCGCCGCCATCGCCAATCCCGAAGTCCTGCGCGAGATGTCGGAGCGTTTCGGCTCCCAGTGCATCGTGCTGTCCGTGGACGCCCGCACCGTCCCCGCGGGCCAGCCCCCCACCCCGTCGGGCTGGGAGGTCACCACCCACGGCGGTAAACGCGGCACCGGTATCGACGCCGTCGAATGGGCCGTGCGCGGCGCCGAACTCGGCGTAGGGGAGATCCTGCTCAACTCGATGGACGCCGACGGCACCAAAGCCGGGTTCGACCTCACCATGATCCGCGCCGTCCGCGCCGCGGTCTCGGTCCCGGTCATCGCCTCCGGCGGCGCGGGCAAGGTGGGCGACTTCGCCCCCGCGGTCCAGGCGGGCGCCGACGCGGTCCTGGCGGCCAGCGTCTTCCACTTCGGCGACCTCACCATCGGCCAGGTCAAAACCGCCATGCGCGACGAAGGTATCGTGGTCCGGTGAGTCTCGATCCCGCAATCGCCGCCCGCCTCAAGCGCAATGAGGACGGACTGTTCGCCGCCGTCGCGCAGGAGCGCGGTACCGGTGACGTGCTGATGATGGCGTGGATGGATGACGAGGCGCTGGCACGGACGCTGGAAACCCGCAAGGGGACCTACTATTCGCGGTCGCGGCAGCAGTACTGGGTGAAGGGGGAGACCTCGGGGCATACCCAGTACGTGCACGAGGTTCGGCTCGATTGCGATGGCGATACCGTGCTGCTCATCGTGGATCAGGAGGGCGCGGCCTGCCATACCGGGACGCACACCTGCTTCGATACCGATGTGCTGCTCGCGCGCGGGGACAAGCTGCTCGCAAGCGACGACTGAGAGGTGAGAGCCGCTGGGTGTCAGCGGTTTTCGCGGCGGTCGAAATCCAGATGGGAATTGGGCCGCCCGGAGCGGCCCACGCCCCGGGCCATACCCTTGTCGAGTTGCTGGAGCATGGCCTCGCCGAGTTCGAGGAGTTCGGTGGTCTGGTCCTTGTCGAGCCCGTCGAAGACGAGGCCGCGGACGGTTTCCAGATAGCCGGGGGCGGCCTCGGTGACCTTGCGGAAGCCTTCGTCGGTGAGGACCGCTTGCGCCCCACGGCGTCCGGAGATCGAGACACGCTCGGCCCAGCCCAATCGCTCGAGCTTGGAAATGACGTGCGAGAGTCGCGATAGCGATGCGTTTGCCTTTTGCGCAAGCTCACTCAGTTGCAACCGGTGGCCGGGTTCTTCGGAGAGCAGAGTCATCACGAAGTATTCGAAATGGGTAATCCCGGACTCGCGTTGAAGCTGGGTATCCAGGGCGGCGGGGAGCCGGGTCGTCAGCGCTATGACGGTACGCCAAGCTCGCTGTTCCATGGGGTTCAACCACTTCGTCACCGTGCCAGCCCTCTCGTAGCAGCCAAGTGACATATTGCGCTGGTCAGTCCGGCAGTCGGTGGAGCATCAACAGCGAGTCACCCGCAAAGCAAAGTTTGCCACGATTTCGCTCGTCAGTCACGGTGTTCATGAATGACGTGACATCGATCACGCGTGTCGCACGCCGAAATCAGTACGCGCCGGGTTCTGGAGGATTTGGCGGAGTGTCGACCGCAACCCGTGGCTTTTCCGGCCGCACCTGCTGCCGCACGGCGCGATGTTTGCGGATTCGCCTGCGCACCAACAGAAATGCCACCAGTAGGAAGAGCACCGCGGCCGCGATCGCACCCGTCAGCGCTGCGCCGCGAAATGCCGGAGCGTCGACGTCGAGAATGCGCTCCCCGGCGTGTGCGGCATTGGAGTTGCCCAGGACGACCGTCAGCGTCATCAAATTCGGGATGGCCGTGATCAGGGCGAGTAAGGCGGCGGCGCCCGCAATAAACGGACCGCCCCGTTTGCGCCAGGTCATTCCCGCGAACAACAGCAGGAAAAGCGGCAATGCGGTACAAACCGCACCCATCACCAATCCGGACCAGATGCCTTTGGAGAAACTCCCGTGCACGTTCTCGGCAATCCGCTGCGCCCACCACCGCGGAATGAATGCCGCCAGAATCAGATACGCCACCCACAGCACCACCGCCGCGATAACCAGCGCGATGATGCGATTGCGCCATGTGACGAACGACGATCGCTGGCGCTCGGGCAGTTCCTCACTCGGCGTCGTGCTGGGCATAGTCATAGCCACAGCGTATGCCGCCCGGTGCGGCGTGTCAGGGAGCGCCACTCCGGACTGAACGGATGAAAACGACACGGGCGAGAGGGCCGGCGCATCCGGCCCGGACAACTCGCCACGGTGCGGCGCAGTTCGACGGCGTGCGCCGGACGTCCGCCCCCGAAACGAAATCAGCCGCGTGCGCGCAGGAATTCCAGCGCCTCGTCCGCGTGCACATTCGCGCGCAGCTCGCTGTTGATCACCTTGGCGATGGTGCGATCCGGGTTGATGATGAAGGTCGTCCGCTTCACCGGCATGATCCCGCCGAGCAGTCCGCGTTTGACCCCGAACTCGGCCGCCACCTTCGCGCCCTGGTCGGACAGCAGCGGATAGCCCAGACCCTGCTTCTCGGCGAAGCCGGACTGCACCGCGACATCATCGGCGCTGATCCCCACGCACGAGGCGCCCAGCGCCTTGAATTCCCCTGCCAGATCCCGGAAGTGGCACGCCTCGGCGGTGCACACCGGCGTATTGGCGGCGGGGTAGAAGAACAACACCACGGGCCCGTCCGCGAGGAGTGCGTCGAGGGATCGGACGGTGCCGGACTGATCGGGAAGCTCGAACCGCGGGGCGAGCTGACCTGGCTTCATACGCAGCAGATTACGTGATTGCCCCCGCGCACGAATCAGCCCGTGGACGGACCTGTCTGTACGGTCCCGCCACGGGCTGTCCGAGAACGCCGGGTACACCCTGGAATCACACACCGATGAGCGCTGCGACCTCAGGATTCTTGATTTCCATGACATCGAGGATGCCGTGTGCGCGCAGGAACGGCTTGAGCTCCCGAATGCGATCGGTGTGCTCGGCGTACTCGTCCGGGAAACGCCGCGGATCGAGCGCCTCCATCGCCTTCACATAGGTGACGAACGAGGCGATGGCGCTGTACTTGCCGCCCTGCTGCTGGTTCATATTCATCATCCGCGGCGGCTGGCCGGGCATCGAGCCCTGACCCACCTGCGGAGCTGCGTGCCGTGGACCCTCCGGTGCTACCGGTTGCGAGGGGTACATCTGTGTTGAACTCCTCTCGATCGGGATACCGCGTGCGACCTCTCCATCTGCTGGAGGAGCAGAGTGCGGCGAGTGTGGTGATGAGCGCATCGAGTATTCGCCGCCGCCGGGCCTTCGGCTCTGTCCAACTTGCCCTTGGCTTCGCTACGGGCGGGTTCGCGGCCCCCGAAGCCGCGAAGGTGGATGTGGGCCTGGAATGATGGGTGGATGCCCAGCGCGTCTATCACCTCCACCACCTCCCGCGAACAGTTCCGGTTGCTCGCGGCCGATCATCGGGTTGTTCCGGTGACTCGAAAGGTGTTGGCGGACTCGGAGACTCCTCTCTCCGCCTACCGCAAACTGGCGGGGGACCGGGCGGGAACCTTCCTGCTCGAGTCCGCCGAGAACGGGCGCTCCTGGTCGCGATGGTCCTTTATCGGCGCGGGCAGTCCGACCGCGTTGAGCGTGGTCGATGGTGAGGCGGCGTGGCTCGGACAGAGTCCGGCGGATGCGCCGTCCGGTGGTGACCCGCTGCTCGCACTGCGCGAAACCCTGGAGTTGCTGCGCACCGAGCGACTGCCCGGTCTGCCGCCGTTGACCGGTGGCATGGTCGGCTACCTCGGCTATGACGCGGTGCGCCGGATGGAACGACTGCCCACCCTCGCCGCCGACGATCTCGAACTGCCGGAGATGGTGCTGCTGCTGGCCACCGACCTCGCGGCCTTCGACCATCACGAGGGTGCGATCACCCTCATCGCGAACGCGGTCAACTGGAACGGCACCGATGAGCGCGTCGACGAGGCGTACGACGATGCGCTGGCCCGCCTGGACCGCATGACCGAGGCGCTGGCCGCGCCCGCCGACTCCACCGTATCGGTCTTCGATCGCCCGGAACCGGACTTCCGCCGCCAGCGCACCTCCGACGAATTCGGCGCGGGCGTGCGCCGCCTGGTCAAGGAGATCGAGGCGGGCGAGGCCTTCCAGGTGGTGCTGTCGCAGCGCTTCGAGATCGAGTACGGCGGAACGCCGATCGACCTGTATCGCATGCTGCGCGCGTCGAATCCGAGCCCGTACATGTACCTCATGCACATTCCGGACGGCTCCGGCGGCACGGCGTTCTCCATCGTGGGCTCCAGCCCGGAATCGCTGGTGACGGTGAAGGACGGCGTGGCCACCACGCACCCCATCGCGGGCACCCGCTGGCGCGGGGCCACCGAGGAGGACGATCTGCTGCTCGAGAAGGGCCTGCTCGCCGATGAGAAGGAGAACGCCGAGCACCTCATGCTCGTCGATCTGGGCCGCAACGATCTGGGCCGCGTCTGCGAGCCCGGTACGGTGCGCGTCACCGAATACCGGCATATCGAGCGCTACAGCCATGTGATGCACCTGGTTTCGACGGTCTCGGGCCGTCTGGCCGCAGGGAAGATCGCCTACGACGCGGTGCAGGCGTGCTTCCCCGCGGGCACCCTCTCGGGAGCCCCGAAGGTGCGCGCCATGGAGCTCATCGAGGAGCTCGAACCCACCCGCCGCGGTATCTACGGCGGTGTGGTCGGCTACCTGGACTTCGCCGGTGACGCCGATACCGCGATCTGCATTCGCACCGCCCTGCTCAAGAACGGCACCGCGTACGTCCAGGCGGGCGCGGGCGTGGTCGCCGACTCCGATCCCGATTACGAGGACGTCGAATCCCGCAACAAGGCCATGGCCGTGCTCAAGGCCGTGGCCGCGGCGGAGACCCTGCGCGCCTACCGTCCGAACGGCAGCGATGATGACTGATTCGGAGCCCGACCCGAAAACCCCGGCGGCACAGCCGGATCCGGCGCCCGCTGCCGGGAAGCCCAAACCGATCGGCGCGGTGGCCCTGCTGGCCCTGGCCGCCGCACTGCTGTGGGTCTCCTCGCGCATGACCTGGGTGACCCTGGATGTGACCAGTGAACTCGGTACCGGTCGGACCGCGCACCTCAATGGCAGCACCTGGTTCGGCGCGCTGACCCCGCTGGCGCTGGTGCTGGTCGCCACGATCGCCGCGGTGTTCGCCGCGCGCGGCTGGTGGCGGCGCGGACTCGGCGTCATCGTGGCGGTGCTGGCGGCCGTCGCCGCGGTGCCCGCGTACGCGCTGCTCGAGGGGGCCGGGAAAACCGCGGACCGGGCCGGTCGGCTGGCCGAATTGCGCGACTGGGAACATGTATCGGGGGTGCAGACCTCCACACTGCCCGCGGTACTGACCATCGTCGGTGCGCTGGCGGCGTTCGGGGCCGGTGTGCTGCTCACGCGCATGCCATCGGAGAGCTCCGCACCCCTGTCGGGAAAGTACGACAATCCGGTCTTCCGGAAGTCGGAGGCGGCCGAACAGGTTGCCGAACATCACGCGGTCAAGCGCGCTGCGGAACCCGGGTCACAGTCGACCCCTGCCGAGCCCCTGTCGGGTCGTGTCCTGTGGGATGCGCTCGACGCCGGCGCGGACCCGACCGACGAGCAAACCAATACCCCTGCCGCACACGATGATCCAGAGCGCGGCAGCTCGGGCCACAAGCCCGCCTGAACAGTGATCAGGAGCAGTGTCGCTCCAGGTTCCGGCCCCGCCGACAGTGACGGGAACATAGCCATTTACTCTTTATCAGCATCGGTGAGACAGCGCCTGGGGGGATTCTCAGGCAGCAAGTCCGTCTCCCCAGAAAGGATTCGAGCCAGATGACGGTACTCGACTCGATTCTCGACGGGGTCCGCGCGGATGTGGCCGCTCGGGAAGCCCTCCTGGATTTCCAGGCTGTCAAGAAGGCCGCCGCGGCGGCGAAATCTCCACGTGACGCCAAGGCGGCGCTGCACGAAGAGGGTATCGGCGTGATCGCCGAGGTGAAGCGGTCTTCTCCTTCCAAGGGCGCCCTGGCAGACATTCCGGACCCGGCCGTACTGGCCCGCGCGTACGAGGACGGTGGCGCGCGCATCATCAGCGTGTTGACCGAGCAGCGTCGCTTCGGCGGATCGCTCGCGGATCTCGACGCGGTGCGCGCCGCGGTCGACATCCCGATCCTGCGCAAGGACTTCATCGTCGGCCCGTACCAGATCCACGAAGCCCGCGCCCACGGCGCGGATGTGATCCTGCTGATCGTGGCGGCGCTGCCGCAGGACGTGCTGTCCTCGCTCATCGACCGCACCGAATCGCTCGGGATGACCGCGCTGGTCGAGGTGCACACCGAGGAAGAGGCGGACCGCGCCCTCGAGGCCGGCGCCACCGTGATCGGTGTGAACGCCCGTAACCTCAAGACCCTCGAGGTGGATCGGGATGTGTTCGCGCGCATCGCCCCCGGCCTGCCCAGCGATGTCATTCGCATTGCCGAATCCGGTATCCGCGGCACCGCGGACCTGCTGGCCTACGCCGGTGCGGGCGCGGACGCCGTGCTCGTCGGCGAGGGCCTGGTGACCAGCGGCGATCCGCGTGCCGCGGTGGCCGAGCTGGTGACCGCCGGAACCCATCCGTCCTGCCCGAAGCCGGTTCGCCGGGGCCGGTGAAAGAGCCGATGACACAGACCAACGAATTGGGCAAGAACACGCTCGGCCTGCCGCAGGCCAGCGCGGGCGTCGCGCACAAGAGCGCGCACGAGCCGGACCTGGGTGGACACTTCGGTGTGTACGGCGGCCGGCATGTGCCCGAGGCGCTCATGGCCGTGATCGAAGAGGTCACCGCCGAGTACGACAAGGTGCGCGTCGACCCCAACTTCCTGAACGAACTGGACCGATTGCAGCGCGATTACACCGGGCGTCCCTCGCCGGTGTTCGAATGCAGGAACCTCGCCAAGCATGCGGGCGGGGCGCGCATCGTGCTCAAGCGAGAAGACCTGAACCACACCGGTTCTCACAAAATCAATAATGTGCTCGGGCAGGCTCTGCTGGCCAAGCGCATGGGCAAGACGCGCGTCATCGCGGAGACCGGCGCGGGCCAGCACGGCGTCGCCACCGCCACCGCGTGCGCGCTGCTGGGCCTCGAGTGCGTCATCTACATGGGCGCGGTCGACACCGCCCGACAGGCGTTGAACGTGGCCCGCATGCGGCTGCTCGGCGCCGAAGTCATCAGTGTGACAACGGGTTCGCAGACCCTCAAGGACGCTATCAACGAGGCGCTGCGGGACTGGGTCACCAATGCCGACGAGACCTACTACTGCTTCGGCACCGCCGCGGGCCCGCATCCGTTCCCGCTCATGGTGCGCGACTTCCAGCGCATCGTGGGCATGGAGGCGCGGGTGCAGATCCAGGCGCTGACCGGTCGGCTGCCCGATGCCGTAACCGCCTGTGTCGGTGGCGGTTCCAATGCCATCGGCATCTTCCACCCCTTCATCGACGATGCGGGCGTGCGCCTGATCGGTTACGAGGCGGCGGGTGACGGTGTCGAAACCGGCCGTCACGCGGCCACTTTCGCGGGTGGACGGCCCGGGGCGTTCCAGGGCGCGTACTCGTACCTGCTGCAGGACGAAGACGGTCAGACCATCGAATCGCATTCCATCTCAGCCGGTTTGGACTATCCGGGCGTCGGCCCGGAGCACGCCCACCTCAAGGACATCGGCCGCGCCGAATACCGGCCCATCACCGATGCCGAGGCCATGGACGCGCTCCTGCTGCTGAGCCGCACCGAGGGCATCATCCCGGCCATCGAATCCGCGCACGCCGTCGCGGGTGCGCTGAAGCTGGGGCGGGAATTGGGCGAGGGCGCGATCATCCTGGTGAACCTGTCCGGTCGGGGCGACAAGGATATGGACACCGCCGCCCGCTGGTTCGGGCTCTTCGACAAGAACGAGGGGGCCGAATGAGCCAGCAGTCCCGTCTCGCCAATACCTTCGCGGCCTGCCGCGAGGAGAACCGCGCGGCGCTGATCGGCTACCTGCCCGCCGGATACCCGGATCTGCGGGGCAGTATCGAAGTCTGCCGCGCCATGGTCGAATCCGGTTGCGACATCATCGAAGTCGGCGTCGCCTACTCCGATCCGGTGATGGACGGCCCGACCATCCAGGCCGCCGCCGAACAGGCGCTGGCCGGTGGTGTGCGGGTGCGCGATGTCTTCAAGGTCGTCGAGGCCATCACTCAGGCCGGTGGTAAGGCCGTGGTCATGACCTACTGGAATCCGGTGCTGCAGTACGGCGTCGACACCTTCTCCCGCGATCTGGCGGCGGCGGGCGGCCTCGGGCTGATCACGCCGAACCTGATTCCGGAGGAGGCCGACGACTGGTTCGTGGCCTCGTCCACCTACAACCTGGACCGCATCTTCCTGGTCGCGCCCTCCTCCACCGAGGAGCGGCTGGTCAAGACCCTGGAAGCCTCGCGCGGATTCGTCTACGCGGCGTCGACGATGGGCGTCACCGGCGCCCGTGACGCGGTCTCGGATATGGCTCCGGCGCTGTGCGCCCGGGTGCGCGCGCATTCGGATATTCCGATCGGCGTGGGCCTGGGTGTGCGCAATGGCGCGCAGGCGGCCGAAATCGCCTCGTACGCGGACGGTGTCATTGTCGGCTCGGCCCTGGTGAGCGCCGCGGCGCAGGGCCTGGGCGCGGTGCGGACGCTGACCGAGGAGCTCGCGCTCGGCGTGCGTTCGGCGGCCGTCGCCTCCTGACGAACAACCAATAGCATTGGGCGCGTATCGAATTCGGTACGCGCCCAATGCTATTGCGGTCCTTGCCGGTCGGCGCGCCCGCAAGCGACCGCGCCGCGCGCCCGCACTCTGCCGCCCGTCCCGATGTACGCGGCTCGCGGGGACTTCGCCCCGCGCCCGTTACCTGCGGCCATGAATTCGCCCGTCCGCCGCGAGCGTTGTTCGCCCGGGGTGTTCGCGGCGCGCCACCCGGGGCACATGCCCGCGCGGCGAATTCCGCTACGGTGGGGACTCGTGACCATTCGAGCCCTGGCCGACCAGCTTCCGGCCTCCGACGTGCTGGCCTACATTCCCAGTCCGCCTCGCGGCGTATGGGATATCGGTCCTTTCCCGCTGCGGGCCTATGCCATCTGCATCATCATCGGCATTGTCGTGGCCATCTGGCTGGGGGAGAAGCGGTGGCAGCAGCGCGGCGGTCAGCAGGGCATGGTGCTGGATGTGGCCATGTTCGCGGTGCCGCTGGGTTTGATCGGCGGGCGGCTCTATCACGTGGCCACCGACTGGTCGACGTACTTCGGGCCCGGCGGCAATTCGGGCGACTGGTGGAAGATCTGGCAGGGCGGCCTCGGCATCTGGGGTGCGGTACTGCTGGGCGCGGTCGGCGCGTGGATCGGCTGCCGGGTCTACAAGATTCCGCTGCCCGCCTTCGGTGACGCCATCGCGCCCGGCATTCTGCTGGCGCAGGGTATCGGGCGGATCGGCAATTACTTCAATCAGGAACTCTTCGGTCGCGCGACCACCATGCCCTGGGGTCTGGAGATCTACGACCGCTTCGACGCCAACGGCGGTCCGTCGCCGATGAACGGCAGCGCCGCAGGTCCGCCGGTCGCCATCGTGCAGCCGACCTTCCTGTACGAGCTGATCTGGAATCTGCTGGGCGTGGCGGCGCTGCTCTGGGCCGATCGCAAGTACCGGATCGGGCACGGGCGGTTGTTCGCGCTGTACGTGGCGATCTACTGCTTCGGGCGGTTCTTCGTGGAATTGCTGCGCGATGATCACGCCACGCATATCGCGGGGATCCGGATCAACTCGTTCACCTCGGCGATCGTATTCCTGTGCGCCATCGCCTATTTCATTTTCGCGACCAAGGGACGCGAGACGGCCGAGCAGGTGCGCGCGGGCGTGGAGCGACCGTGGCCGTGGCAGTTCGGCGCACTGCGCGCCTACGGTGCGGCGAGTGCCGGGACCGAGGTCGTGGTGGCCGAGTCCGGTGCTACCGCAGTCGATCTCGATAAGCCTAAATCGTCTGACTCGTCGGAATTGTCGGAATCCGAATCGGTCGGGACATCCGGCGATGACTCCGACTCCGAATCCTCTTCGGAAGGCAACGAATCCGCCGAGGTCCGCGATAACTCTTCAGAATCCGGCGATTCCGAGCCGGCGATCACGCTCGACGCGACGAAAGCGGTCGACTCGGGCAAGAATGGCTCCTGACCGCCGCGTATCGCAGTCGCACGGCGGGTTCAGCACACAGGGGGCCGTGCGGCCCGCGATTCAGGAGGACGCGAGTGACCGATCCATTCAACAAGCAGCCCGAGCAGGGCGGCCCGCAATACGGGGCGCCCGGCACCGGGCCGCAGTACGGCCAGCCCCAGCCGGGGTACGGCCAGCAGCCCGGATACGGTCAGCCGCAGCCGGGTTACGGTGAGCCGCAGCCCGGATACGGTCAGCCGCAGCCGGGTTATGGTCAGCCCCAGCCCGGTTACGGTCAGCAGCCCTACGGTGCGCAGCCCGCGTACGGTCAGCCCGGTGGGTTCGGTCAGCCGATGCCGTACGGCGCGGATGCCGAGGCCCCCTTCGGCCGCGATCCGTACGGCGTGCCCTACTCGGACAAGTCCAAGCTGACTGCGGGCCTGCTGCAGATTCTGATCGGCGGATTGGGTATCGGCCGCTTCTACCTCGGGTACACCACCATCGGTGTGCTGCAACTGATCACCTGCGGCGGGTTCGGCATCTGGTCGCTCATCGACGGCATTCTCATCCTCACCGGCAAGGTGCCGGACCCGCAGGGTCGTCCGCTCAAGGACTGAGCTCGGGTATAGCGACACACCGACTCCGGCGGGCACCACTGGGCAGGGAGGTGCCCGCCCGCCGCTATCATCACCGTCGTAATCGCACAAGGTTTGCGCGCATCCTGATGGTTGGCGTGCCACCCGGTCGGTATCCGGCGTACCCTTTGTCGGTTGTTCGTCGCGTGGGTCGACCACGCTCGAGGAGAGGTAGTCCCCGTGCGCCGTAAGCTGTTCGCCGCCGTACTCGCCGTAGTCGCCGCCACCGCGGCACTCACCGCGTGCAGCAGCAATGACGACCCGAATGTTCTCGCGGTCGGCACCGAGGGCACCTACTCTCCCTTCAGCTACCAGGACGGCGGCAGCCTCACCGGCTACGACGTCGAGGTCATCAAGGCCGTCGGCGACAAGCTCGGCCGCAAGGTGAAATTCGTGCAGACCCCCTGGGACGCCATCTTCGCGGGCCTGGAGTCCAAGCGCTTCGATCTGGTCGCGAACCAGGTCACCGTGAATCCCGATCGCGCGCAGAAGTATTCGCTCTCGCAGCCGTACACCACCTCCGAGGGCGTCATCGTCACCAAGACCGACAACGCCGGTATCCACGCGCTCACCGATCTGAGCGGTAAGACCTGCGCGCAGTCGGTCACCAGCAACTGGAACAAGGTCGCCGAGGGCGCGGGCTGCAAGGTCGAGGGCGTGGAGGGCTTCGTGCAGGCCATCCAGCTGCTCAAGAACGGTCGCGTCGACGCCACGGTCAACGACACCCTCGCGGTCGGCGAGTACACCAAGAAGACCAATGACGCCACCGTGCACGTAGCGGGCAAGACCGGTGAGACCAGCAAGCAGGCGTTCGCCGCGCGCAAGGATTCACAGGCCCTGACCGATCAGATCAATACCGCGCTCGATCAGCTGCGCGGGGACGGCACCCTGGCCAAGATCTCCGAGAAGTACTTCGGCACCGACGTCAGCAAGTAAGCGGCACAGGGCGATTGGACTGCTGAGCGACTAGACGATGAACGCCGCCACCTGGGAGCTGATCCGGGCGAATCTGTGGCCGATGCTCGTGGCCACGGTCGAGAAGACGCTGCCGCTGACCGCGATCAGCTTCGCGATCGGATTGGTGCTGGCGCTGTTCGTGGCGCTGGCCCGTATGTCGAAGCTGTGGCCGGTATCGGCGGCGGCCCGGTTCTACATCTCGATCATTCGCGGGACGCCGCTGCTGGTGCAGCTGTTCATCGTCTTCTACGCGCTACCGCAGTTCCACCTCGTCATCGACCCGTTCCCGGCGGCGGTGATCGCGTTCAGCCTCAATGTCGGCGGCTATGCGGCCGAAGTCATTCGCGCCGCTATTCTTTCGGTCGCGCACGGGCAGTGGGAGGCGTCCTATGCGGTGGGTATGACCTATGCGCAGGCACTGCGTTTGATCATCCTGCCGCAGGCCTCCCGCATCGCGGTGCCACCGCTGAGCAACACCCTCATCTCGTTGGTGAAGGACACCTCACTGGCCTCCACCATCCTCGTCACCGAACTGTTGCGGACCGCCCAACTGGCCGCCGCCCCGACCTTCGACTTCTTCGCGCTCTACGGTGTGGCGGCCCTCTACTACTGGGTCATCTGCCTGATTCTCGGCTTCGGCCAGACCCGTCTGGAAACCCGCCTCGCACGCCACGTCGCGCGTTAACCGAGCGGTAAGTTCGCGGCCCGCCCCGGGTCTGGACTGACGCAGCGGGGGAGCGAAGCGGAGCAGCGGAGGAGGGAAGACCCGAGGTCACGAGGGCCGCGAACAGCCGCAGTGCAGCGGAGGCAAATGAGACACAGCACGCTGACCGGCTGTTAGCTGAACGGGATGTGTATATCTTTCTTCGAGGTGTGTGCCCGTTCAGCGGGACACATGCGGCAGGTCTAGGGTTGATGCCGTGATGCGACGAACGAAGATTGTGTGCACTCTCGGACCGGCTGTGTCGTCCGAGGACCGTATTCGTGAACTCGTTGAGAGTGGAATGGACGTGGCGCGGCTGAATTTCAGCCATGGCGAACACTCCGACCATGCCGACAATTACAAGAAGGTGCGTCAGGCCAGCGATCTGCTGGGCCGCGCGGTGGGAATTCTCGCCGATCTCCAGGGACCGAAGATCCGATTGGGCCGGTTCATCGAGGGTAAGACCGTCTGGGCGACGGGTGAAGAAATCCGCATCACGGTCGACGACATCGAAGGCACTCACGACCGAGTTTCGACCACTTACAAGCAACTGGCGCAGGACGCCAAGGCCGGCGATCGACTGCTCGTCGACGACGGCAAGATCGGGATGACCGTCGAGCGCGTCGAGGGCAATGACGTGATCTGCCGGGTCACCGAGGGCGGCCCCATCTCCAACAACAAGGGCGTCTCGCTGCCGGGCATGGATGTGTCCGTTCCGGCCCTGTCCGAGAAGGACATCGACGATCTCGAGTTCGCGCTGAACCTGGGCGTGGACTTCATCGCGCTGTCCTTCGTGCGCTCGCCGTCCGATGTCGAGCTGGTGCACGAGATCATGGATCGCGTGGGCCGCCGGGTGCCGGTCATCGGCAAGCTCGAAAAGCCCGAGGCCATCGACAATTTGGAGGCCATCGTGCTGGCCTTCGACGCCATCATGGTGGCGCGCGGCGACCTCGGCGTGGAACTTCCGCTCGAGCAGGTGCCGCTGGTGCAGAAGCGGGCCATCCAGATGGCGCGCGAGAACGCCAAGCCGGTCATCGTGGCCACCCAGATGCTGGAATCGATGATCACCAACTCGCGGCCGACGCGCGCCGAGGCGTCCGATGTGGCGAACGCGGTGCTCGACGGCGCGGACGCGGTGATGCTGTCGGGTGAGACCTCGGTCGGCGACTACCCGATCGAGACCGTGCGCACCATGGCCCGCATCGTGCACGCGGTGGAGTCGGAGTCCTCGACCCGGGTGCCGCCGCTGACCCATGTGCCGCGCACCAAGCGCGGTGTCATCTCCTACGCGGCACGCGATATCGGCGAGCGGTTGAACGCCAAGGCGCTGGTCGCCTTCACCCAGTCCGGTGACACCGTGCGCCGCCTGGCCCGTCTGCACACCCCGCTGCCGCTGCTGGCATTCACCCCGAATCCCGCGATTCGCAGTCAGCTGGCCTTGACGTGGGGCACTGAAACGTTCATCGTCCCCACCGTCGATACCACTGACGAGATGATTCATCAGGTGGACACCGCGCTGCTGTCGATCGGCCGGTACAAGAAGGGCGATCTCGTGGTGATCGTGGCGGGCTCCCCGCCCGGTACTGTCGGGTCCACCAATCTGATCCACGTGCACCGCATCGGCGAGGAGGACCACTAAGTTGAGCGCGTCGCTTGGCGAGACCGCAACCGGGGCAGCGAAATCCGCCCCGGCCGATGATCTACGGGTGCTGCTCGAGCTGCTCGATCTCGAGGAGCACGGCCCGGACATCTTCATCGGACAGCACCCGGAGAAGGTGTGGAGTCGCACCTTCGGCGGGCAGCTGGTCTCCCAGGCGATCATCGCCGCGGGGCGCACGGTCGGCCCCGGCCGGCCGGTGCACGCGGTGAACGCGCACTTCGTGCGGGGCGGCGATCCTAAGAAGCCGATCGAATACCACGTCGATCGGCATCGGGACGGGCGCGCCTTCGCCAATCGCACGGTGACCGCACTGCAGGACGATCAGGAGCTGTTCGTCATGCTCGCGGCCTTCCAGGACTGGGGCAAGGGGCTCGAGCACAGCGCACCGCAGCCCGAGGTCGCCGATCCGGAAGACCTTCCGCGCGTGGAGGAGTCCTTCGTCGGGCTGGAGGACAAGCTCGAAATGTTCGTGAAGGCACCGCGTCCCATCGATATGCGGTACACGAACGATCCGGCCTGGATCCTCAAGGGCACGGGGGAGAAGCTCAACCACAATCGGGTCTGGATGCGCACCGACGGCGCACTGCCCGACGATCCGCTGATTCACGTTGCGGCGCTGGCGTATTCGTCCGACACCACGGTGCTGGACTCGATCATCACCACGCACGGACTGTCCTGGGGGCATGACCGGATCCTGGCGGCCACGGTGAACCACTCCATCTGGTTCCACCGGCCGTTCCGCTTCGACGACTGGGCGCTGTACGCCACCGAGTCGCCGGTGGCCTCGGGTTCGCGCGGTCTGGCCCGCGGGCATTTCTACTCGCGCGGCGGCGATCTGCTCGCCACCACGGTGCAGGAAGGCGTGATCCGGCATTTCCCGGGGCGCACCTGAGCCGACGGTAGCGAACTCTTTTCAGGCTGTACCTCGCTGAGGTACAGCCTGTTTCGTATTCACGAACCGGTGCGAACCGCTAGATGAGTTCGCGGTTCTCTTCGAGTTCGAAGTTCTCCCGCTGCAACGCGTGCACGATGTAGGGGATGGGCTCATCGGCCGACAGTTCCAGGACCAGCCGTTGCTCCAGGCGCGCGATTCCGGCCTTGGTGAGCTGGCGCGCCTCGCCGACCAGGCTGAGCGCTATCTCGTATGTGCGGCGCTCACCCGGGTCGGCGTCGGGATGATCCAGCCGCCACTGGGTTTCGAGCACCGTATGGGTGGGGTCGTCGCACTCCACCGGAAGGGTGAAGCGCCACGCGAAGATGTCGCGATCGTCCACGTATTCGTCCACGACGCGGCACACCGTTTCGGTGACGCGGTGGAGGATCTGCGGTGTGACGAAAACATGGAGCGAAACATCCGAAATGCGCTTCGGCATGTCCTGAGTCCTGTTCCTGTGTCGAACCACCGGCGGTGGTGTTCCGCGCGGAAGTGTAATCCCTTACCGGACTTAGCGGGCAGACAGGTGTATTGACACGCAGGACCCAGCGTAATCCTGGTTACGCCACAAAGGAAGTAGGACCGCGGGTTCGGTGACCGGAATCGGTGATCGGGTGGCCGAATTTCGCGCTGCGTCGATGGCCGGAATCCGCTCCTATCCGGCCGATTCCACCGAATGATGTCCGGGTTCGGCTGACCGCTTGGGCAATTCGGGTTGCGCGCCGGTATCGGCGCGTCCGCCGGGGAGCACCAGCAGGGCGGGGCGATGGGTTCCGGTATCGGTGACCGCCGAGCGGTGAATCGTGGCCTGCGGGTACTGATGTGCGTGCAGCGCGAGCAGCAGCGGCACCAGCGCCTCGGCGATGCGATCGCCGACCTCGCAGAACTGCTGGGCCTTGAGGCCGACCGGATCGGAGATGTTCTCGCGCCCCACATACGCCAGATCGTCGCGCGCGGCATGCAATCCGACCACGGTGCGCGCACCGCTGACCTTCGCGATGCGGTACGCCTCGAGCAGGGTGAAGGTGCGGGGGAGCGCCTCGGGCACCAGGTCGCGGATCTGGTCGCGGATCTTGTCCGTCATGGTGAGCACCAGGTCGGCGCGGTGCACCATCTCGGGTTTGATGCGCCGGGCCTTGAATCCGCTCGGATCGCCGCCGAGGCCGATGATCGTCTGGGCCGCAAGCGGTTCCACCGGGAAGCCGACCAGCGCCCGCACGCCCGCGCTCTCGGCGGACAGCTCTTGGAGACCGTGTTCGGCGGCCACCGCCAGCGTGAGGCGCTCGGCGATGACAGACCGGCAAACGTTTCCGCTGCACACGAAGAGCACATGCATGGGAGCAACGTATGCCCACGGCGGCGACACGAAAACGCCTGGAAGACCGAATCACACGTTTCGAGCGGTAAGTTCATCTTTCGGCCGAATGTCGGTCGCCTGCTGTTCGCTCGCGGGTACCGGATCGCTTCGCGGGCGAAGGGTCAATGCCCCTGGAATGTGAGCTTGCTGGTTTTCCGCCAGCAAATCAACAGTGCCGCGGGTTTGCTCGGCTAACGATTCGGATTCGATTGCGGCGCTGGAATGTTCGTCCTAGTGCCGGGGCTGTTCCGGCTCGCCGTAATACTCGTCCTCCTCGACCACCGAGGTGACCAACGGGGCCGCATCGCGCACCCGCTGCCGGGTCGAGAACATCCGGCCGCGCGCGGGCACCATCGGCGCGAAGCGGGTCAGGCCCGAGACCGGGGACATATCGTCGTACACCGAATCGATGCCGCCGCGCGCGAAGTACGCCTCATGCCAGAAGCCGGTGCCGCCGGAGTCCTTCAGGAAATCGCGCCACCAGATCCGATGCGGATCCGAGCGCGTCCAGCGCTCCAGGCTCTCCAGATCGCGCCAGTACTGGCGCGCGCCCCAGTGCGGTGGGAACAGTGACCAGATCACATCCTCGTGGGAGAGCAGTCCGTCGGGGCGATCACGATGCGATCGATAGAGTTTGGGTCCGACGCCCAGCAGGCGCAGTATCCCGCGTGGTTTGTGGACCCGCATTCCCAGCAGCACCACCACCAGATCCGGATATTGCGACAGATCCGCCGTCACCCTGTTCACCCGCATGCGCAGAGACCTCCACTCGACCCGAGGCCGTCGTCAGGTCTGTCTGTGCGGATGTACGAGATACCCACCGCGACGGTTCGGGCCTTCTTCAGTTACCCCTCATGGCCCAGCATGCTCCCCCGCCGCGAATCCGGCTATGCATCCGCCCGGTCTGTTCCGTCGTGTTCGCTCCGGATTGTCGGGGACTCCCGGGCGATTGTCAGGGACTCCCAGGTCGAGAGTGCCCTAATGCCATGCGGGGCCTGCTCCACCTTGGCTAATGTCCGGTAGGTGAGCTCCGAACCCGCCCCGCGTTCCTACTCCCTGCGCGATCTGGCAGAGACCTATGTACTCGCCCAAGCGAACTGGACAGACCCCGTCGGCGGCTACGACAAGGAGAACACCGCCTACAACGCCGCCCTCCGCAAGTACCGCGAGCGGCTGCTGGCGGCGCTGGAAGACCTCTACGGGCTGAAGCTCGATATGCGGGAAATGGTCGAGATCCCACGCGGGACAGTCCTTTTCATGCATTTCAAGCGCACGGTCAGCTCCTGCCTGGCGCTGCGTTCCCCCGGCTCGGCCTTCCTCGAACCGGGCCTACTACTACGTTCGCTGGAGGCAGCGGGCGAGCCGGGCCGCCGGGTGATGGACACCTCCGCCCGCATCGACAAACTCATGAATCTCTCCCGCGATGCGCACCTCGACATCCTGGAGGATCTACTACGTATCCTGGTGGGCGGCAACGCGGACCTGGTCTTCACCGCCGAGGAGGTGGGCTCCCTGGGCGTCGAGGCGGCACCGCCCGCGCTCGAGGAGTATGCCGCGGTCGCGGAGTGATCCCGGGTATCAGCCCTGCCAATCCATTACCGGCGCAAGGGCTTTGAACTGCGCCGCGGACGGGATCAGCCGCAGGGCGGTATCGCGCAGGCGGACCGCCAGTGGTGAGCCGAGCTGGGCTACCCGGCCGATTCCGTTCGACCGGGCCGCGATCATCTGCGTGCGCGGGCGGCGTTCGGCGTCGTAGCGGGTGAGGTCCCCGTCTTGGGCGGCGACGCGGGCCGGCACCGCCGCGTCCTCCAGGGCCTGGCACGCGCCCTGGCCGAGATTCGGGGTCATGGCGTGGGCGGTGTCGCCGAGCAGGGCGATGCGACCCTTGACGTAGGACTTCAGTGCGGGCAGTTCATAGATGTCGTTGTGCAGGACCGCGTCCGGGTCGGCCGCGGTCAGCAGGCTCGGAATCGGGTCGTGCCAGGCGGCGAAGCGCTGGCGTAGTTCGGGCAGGCCGGTGCTGGGTGTTCCGGCGGGCACGGTGGCGGTGGCGAAACAGATGCCGCCGCCGAGTATCCTGATAACGCATCGGTGGTGGTCCGACTCGGCGTCGAGGCTGAGGATGCGTTGCCTGCCCGTCAGGTGGGGGTGACCGCGCTGCGGGCGGCGATTCACAGCGTCGGCGACGGAACGCCCGGCTGGGAGGAGATGATCGAACGGATGGCTCAAGATCTTCGGATCGACATCGACGCGTGCGATAAATCCGACGAAAGTACATCTTGCACCTGAAGGGTTCGGGCGGATCGAACTCACGGCCCCCGCAACATATTTCGATCCCCAGCGAGATAGCTACCGAATCACCCGCGCGCTGTCGGCCGCTGTCGGGTGACGAGTTGGTCTGGTATGCGGCGTACGGGTCGAATCTGCTCGAGGCTCGGTTTCGCTTCTACCTCGAGGGTGGGATGCCGGAGGGGACCACGCGGAATTACTCCGGATTTCGCGATCGGCGGCCGCCGCGGCTTACGCGGGCGCTGATGTTGCCGGGTGCCGTCTACTTCGGTGGGGAGTCCAGCGTGTGGGGTGGCGGTATGGCTTTCTATGCCCCCGAGCCCCCGACTGGGTGGCCTCGCACTGCGGCGGCGCGCGGATATCTGCTCACCGCAGGGCAATTCGCCGATCTGGTGGCGCAGGAGATGCATCGGGCCGCGGACGGTGACCTGGATCTGACCCCGGTGCTCCGGCACGGGCGGGACATGCTGGGTTCGGGTCGCTACGAAACATTGGTCCGCGCGGGCGATCTCGACGGGCATCCGATTCTGACCTGCACCGCGCCGGGCGATCCGGCCGCCGCCGAACTTCGCGCGCCGAGCGCACGCTATGTGGGGATGATCGCGGCCGGTCTGTATCGAACCTTCGATTGGTCCGTGGGCCATATTCACGAGTATCTGGCGGCACTGCCGGGCATCGATGCGGTCTGGGACCGTGGCGAACTCACCGCCGTCATCGAGGATATGCATCAATCAGGTTGTCGGTAGCGGGTTTTCGGGTTGGCGTGCGGTGCGTGCTTCTACCATCGAAGTGCTCGAGTTTCAAGTCCTCGGAGGTCATCACATGGACGCTCATCTGAGTGTCGGACAACCCGCCGCGATATATGAATCGGCGCGCGCATTCCGGCACAACGTCTATACCGATATCCCCGGCAACCACCCCTATCACTATTCCTGGCACCAGAATTCGCTGATCGTCGTCGGAACCGGCGGCGGCCAACATCGGAACTTCACCTGCGCCATCAGCAACCGATTCGTGGTCACGCTACCGCAGCTCGGTGGCGCACTACCCGTGGGCGCGGGCGGCATCAACGTCGCCGCCCTGCTCACCAATGTCACCGCCATGCTCCACACCCGATTCCGCCTGCTGATCCAGACCGCGGCCTTCAACAACCTCGGCAGATCCCACCATCACCTGACCTTCCACAACAACGAACTGGTCAACCGCCACGAGACCCGAAAATTGCGCATCGGCAACACCACCATCGACCCCGGCCGCTCCCACACCTTCGCCGCCGGCACGATGAACGGCTTCACCGTCTTCCGCCACCTCCCCGGCCTGGACACCTACTACCGCAACTACGACTTCAACGAAACCACCGACGCCGCGGTAGACGAGCGCCTCCGCATCCAATACAACCCCGTAGTCCTCAACGGCACCCTCGCCCCCGCCAACTACAACATCCAATTACTCTGACCCGAAACATCTTTCGGGCTGCCCGGCCCACCCGTCGTAAGGCCTCGAACGCTGTCGCAGCGGCCACCTCACTCGGGCAGTAGTCGCCTGTCGAACCCGGCTTCAACCAAGCGCGAGAAGGCTTCCCGCACGCCGTCGCCCATCAGCTGCTCGACGGCCCACCCGAGCGCGGCATAGACGGGCACTTCCCGGTCCTGACTTCCGAGCCCGATCCCGACATCCACCGGCCGCGGCTCATGATGCATTCGGCCGTAGTCCCAAAGCGTTTCGAGGTCGCCGCGAAGTTCCGGAGGGACGATCGTCCTCAGCACGGCTCTCCCTACTTGGGAAACTCGAAGTCGTAGGTCCAAGCGAACCGCGATGCGGCGTAGATGCCCCTTGCGAACCCCACGATGAGGTCATCGGCGGTATGTCCGATGTTCGAGGACGATGAAGCGGCGATGAACGTGGTGACCGTCGCCAATCTCTCGCGAGAGATGTTGATGCCGGGAAGAATGATTCCATGAGCGATCTCGTGTTGACCGCAGAACGCCGTGACGAACTGGCTGCGTTGCTGGAGGATGCGCGGGGCCTCCGATCCAGGTTTCCGAGGGTGGCGGACTATCTCGAGACGGCGCCGATGCTTTCCGGCAGTGGGAATGTTCAGGCGGACAACGCGTTTGATCTCCGGTTCGTGAATTTCATGACCGGCGGTCCGTCGCTGAGCGGGAATCCCTACTGGGACATTGTCGAACCGTCGCTGTCCATCCGCGACGGCAACCGGCGGGTCGATGGTGGTCGGCCGAATGGGAGCGCGCGGCTCGGGTACGCACAGACGATTCTCCAAGCCGTCTACGCGTACGCCATCCCGGGACCGGAGACGCTCGCCTGGATCTCCGATTTCTGTGCTGGTCGGCCCCTCGTGGAACTTGGTGCGGGCCGCGGATATTGGGCCGCGCAGCTGGCCGGGTGCGGGCTGGTCATCGACGCCTACGATTCCGAGCCGCCGGACCGAGCGGAGAATCTCTCTTTCCCCGGGGCTGCCGGTCAGCAGGATGTCTGGTACCCGGTAGGCGACCTCGCGGAGTTCTCGGCACGTGTCGATGATCGCCCCGATCATGTGCTGTTGCTGTGCTGGCCTCCAGGGTGGGGCAGCACGATGGCATCGCAGGCGCTTGCGGAGTTCGAGCGCTCCGGTGGCGAGCGGTTGATATTCGTCGGAGAACCGAAGGGAGGAAAGACCGGTGACGACACCTTCTTCGATGCGCTCACCGCGGGCTGGCGGCTGGAATCGCAAGATCGTCAATATGTTTCGTGGTGGAACCTGTCGGATGTCGCTCAGGGCTGGGTGCGTCGCTGAGCGCCGCTCTCGGCCGGTGACTGCTTCGGCGGGCTGGTGAGGGCCATCCTGGAGACGAACGCGTCGTAGCGGTCATGCGGGTAGGAGATGTCCGAGATCATCAGCACCTGATCATCGGTCCCGAGGTAGCGCTGACGTACCACCTTGACGAGACCGCCCGTAGGTGTGCGAAGCCATTCGCCGTGCACGCTGGACGGGAGCCGATCGGCGACGGTTTCCTCCAGGAACAGTGCGGCTGAGATGTCTGGAACGCCGATCGGCCGGTAGGTGTCCGAGATGGAGATCGGTCGCCCGTTTTCCAGTGCGCGAGTGACGATGTGGGTCAGCTCCGAGTCGGAGTCGATTGCGAACTCCTCGGCCAGCTGCGGGGTCGCTCGCATACGTTCGCTCTCGCGCTCAAGTCGGATATCGCCGCCCGATTCGTGTCTGAAAGTGTCTTCGGGGTCCTCCATTTGACGTTCGGGGGCAACCCGAACCAGGTTGGGATGATCGGTCACGAAGGTGCCACGACTCGGGACAGTTCGAACGAGCCCCTGCCTCTCCAGCAGGCGAATGGCCTCGATGATCACGATCTTCGAAACGCTGTGCCGTTCCACCATCTCGTTGAGACTCCGCAACTGCGTTCCAGCGGGCAGTGAGCCGCTGCGGATCTGGTGGGCATAGTCCGCCGCGATCGCGACATACGCGGGATCCGTCACGGTTCGAGTCCTTCCGGTCAAGGCTTGAGTCGATCTCTTATTGAAAGTCATTCCAAGCATGCACAGCCGTGCATGTACGCGATGTTACCCAGTCTATCGGCTCTGCCCGGCGTTGTGCTTGTACATGTACAGTTGTGTATATACGATCTGATAGTCAGATCTGGTTTGGAATCTCGGAGGACCTGGGGTGTTGGATGATGGGAAGCGAGCGGACTTCTCGTTCGATGCGAGACGGCGATGGTTCGGCCTGGGTTCACGATGACTGCGAGAAGGGCTACGTCTACTCGATCGGTCGTGAACGCGCCGAAGGCATTTTGCGGATTCATGCCTCGTGCGAGCCTCCGTGTCCGCGCAAGCGAGCCGCCGGAGAGTATCTGGAGAGCGGTCTTTCAGCGTCGGGGGATTGAAGAATGTTGTCCGGCTTCGGGTTCGGGCGATCCGCGAGCAGGACTCGGGGGGGCGGCCGTGAAACGCGAAAGGGGTCTCTCGGAAAATCCGGGAGACCCCTGTGGTGCCGAGTGTGGGAATCGAACCCACACGTCCTTTCGGACAACGGTTTTTGAGACCGTCGCGTCTGCCTATTCCGCCAACTCGGCGCACCGCGTTGGAGAGCATAGCGGGTGGGGTGGCGGAAAGCCTAACCGGGGCGCGCGGGGGTGGGGGTGAGAACTACAGGTTTGTGATACTGGTCGGTTTGCGCTGGGTACGTGGGTTGTGAGCGGGGGCGGACGGTACTCTTTGGGTACTCGGGTACGTGCCGATCCGTCGAGGGTGGCTTCGGACCGATGTACGTCGGGTGTTGGTATCGGAGCGACAGGGGTTCATCTATGGGAACGACAGCAGGGGGCGGTTCGAAGAAGGACGGGGCGGCATCGGCACCCAAGCGGGTGGTGGTTGCCGAGGACGAAGCCCTCATCCGGATGGACCTGGTGGAGATGCTCTCCGAGGAGGGCTATCACGTGGTGGGTGAGGCGGGGGACGGTCAGCAGGCCGTGGACCTCGCCGAGGAGATGCGTCCCGATCTGGTGATCATGGATGTGAAGATGCCGCGTCGCGACGGTATCGACGCCGCGGCCGAGATCGCCTCCAAACGTCTTGCGCCGGTGGTCATTCTGACCGCCTTCAGCCAGCGCGACCTGGTCGAGCGGGCACGCGACGCGGGCGCCATGGCATACCTGGTGAAGCCGTTCACCAAGTCCGACCTGGTTCCGGCCATCGAATTGGCCGCCAGCCGCTTCCACGAGATCGCCGCGCTGGAGAGCGAAGTCGCGAATCTGTCCGATCGCCTGGAAACACGCAAGCTGGTGGAGCGTGCCAAGGGTGTGCTCATGCAGACCCAGGGCCTCTCGGAACCGCAGGCGTTCAAGTGGATTCAGCGCACCGCAATGGACCGCCGCACCACGATGAAGGCGGTCGCGGAGGTTGTGCTGGAAAATCTCGCCCCCAAGTAACATCGCTCGTCTGAGCGTTGCCCCTCTGTTGCCGCGAATGCGCTAGCGCAATTAACTCGCGAGTAACACGAGGGGCGCTTTCGTTTGTTGCGATGTCACATGAATGATGCGAATGTGATGCGGAGCTAACCTGGCGGGGATATGTTCTGTCCGGGCCGATCGATGGGGCGGCCCTCCTCGGCGAGCCGAGGGAGCACAGAACATAGAGGTGAATCGTGCTTGGTTCAGTGACAAACACGCGAGGCCCAGTGGCTCGCGCGGTAGTCATCGGAGCTGCCGCAGTACTTGCGCTTGGCATTGCCGGATGCAGCAGCAAGTCCACCGACAACAACAGTGGCGGTGGTGGAAACGGTGGTAGCAGTCTGACCATTTCGCCCCTTGTCCAGATCGACAAGGACGGCAAGGAAGTCGCCGGCGCCGACAATTCCGCCGCAGCGAATCCCGCCAGTGACGGCAAGGACAAGTGCGCGCCGCAGACGATCGCCATGTCGGGCCCGCTCACCGGCCCGAACGCCAACCTGGGCCTCAATATCGTGCGCGGTGTGAAGCTCGCACTGGACCAGCACAACAAGGCCAACCCGAACTGCCAGGTGGCGGTGAAGGAATTCGATACCGAGGGTGATCCGCAGAAGGCCACCCAGGTGATCCCGACGATCATCAACGATCCGTCCATCGTCGCCATGATCGGCCCGACCTTCTCGGGCGAGACCAAGGCGACCGGTCAGGTCGTCAGCGATGCGGGTCTGCTGTCGCTGACCCCGTCCGCCACCAATGTCACCCTCACCACCAATGGCTGGAAGACCTTCTTCCGCGGCCTCGGCAATGACGGTGTGCAGGGTCCGGCGGTCGCGAAGTACCTCGCGGGCACCGGTAAGTACAAGAAGATCTGTGTCGCGCAGGACAACTCCGATTACGGCACCGGTCTGGCCAAGACGCTGACCGAGGGCCTGGGCGCGATCGCCGATCCGAGCTGCTCGGTGCAGCTCAAGGCCGGTGACAAGGACTTCTCCGCCGCGGTCTCCAAGCTGGCTTCGGCCAAGCCGGACGCCATCTTCTACGCCGGGTACTACGCCGAGGCATCCCCGTTCGTGCAGCAGCTGCGCTCGGGCGGCGTGACCGCGACCTTCATCTCCGATGACGGCACCAAGGACGTCGAGTTCGTGAAGCAGGCGGGCGATTCGTCCAAGGGCGCGCTGCTGTCCTGCCCGTGTGGTCCGGCTCCGGACAAATTCGCCACCGACTACAAGGCGTTCAGCGGTTATGACGCCGGCACCTACTCGACCGAGGGCTACGACCTCACCACGATCGTGCTCAAGGGCATTGCCGCCGGCAAGGTTTCGCGCCCAGATCTGGTCGAGTACGTGAAGACCTACCAGGGTCAGGGCCTGGCCCGCGAATACAAGTGGGATGCCCAGGGTGAATTGGCGAATGCGCTGATCTGGATGTACGAGGTCAAGTAGTCACCTCCGACTCGAAGCGGCGCGGCCGGATTCACGGCGGGTCACAAACCCGTTCCGGCCCGCCGCTTCCCCTACGGCGAGAGTTTTGAATGTCTTCATCCCTATTGGCCGATGCGGCTCTGCTTGCCAACGGGTCCATCGATTTCAACGTCTCGGGTGTGGTCGACCAATTCTGGCGGCTCACCGTGGACGGTTTGGCTTACGGTTCGATCTATGCCCTGGTCGCGGTCGGCTATACCCTGGTATACGGTGTGCTGCGACTGATCAATTTCGCCCATTCGGAAATTTTCATGGTGGGCATGTTCGGTCAGTACATCGGTCTGATGGTGGTCGGTTTCAGTCCCAGCGGAAATGTGTACTCCGAAGGCATTGTCCTCACCGTCGTCTATCTGTTGGTGGCCATGATCTTCGGCATGCTGGTCTCGGGTGCGACCGCGGTCGGCCTGGAGCGCATCGCCTATCGCCCGCTGCGTAGACGCGGGGCCAAACCACTCATCTTCCTGATCACCGCGATCGGCATGTCGTTCGTGCTGCAGGAATTCGTGCACTATGTGCTGCCGAAGATCTCCACCAAACTCGGCGGGACGAATGCGCAGCAGCCGATCATGCTGGTGCGCCAGACCGAACAGTTCACGATTTTCGGGGCCTCGGTCACCAATGTGACCCTGGTGATCATCGTGGCCGCGATCATCCTGGCCGCGACCACCGAAATCCTCATCAACAGAACGAAATTCGGCCGCGGTATTCGCGCCGTGGCGCAGGATCCCGATACCGCGACCCTGATGGGCGTCTCGCGCGAGCGGATCATCATGCTCACCTTCCTGCTCGGCGGTCTGCTCGCCGGTGCGGCGGCCATGCTGTACACCCTGAAGATCCCGAACGGCATCATCTACTCGGGCGGATTCATCTTGGGCATCAAGGCATTCAGCGCCGCGGTGCTCGGCGGTATCGGCAATCTGCGCGGTGCGCTGCTGGGTGGTCTGCTGCTCGGCTTGGCGGAGAACTACGGGCAGATCCTGTTCGGCACCCAGTGGCGTGACGTGGTCGCGTTCGTGGTGCTGGTGGCCGTGCTCATGTTCCGCCCGACCGGCATTCTCGGCGAGAGCCTGGGGAGGGCGCGGGTATGACGCTATCGAAATCCGCCGCACCACAACCGAAGTCGCCGCCCGCCAAGTCCAAGGGCCGCGGTATCGGCGATTCACTGCGTGATTGGTGGGGCGGGCTGTCCCGTCCGGCGCAGTGGGGCCTCGGCGTGCCGGTCATCATCCTGCTCGCACTGCTCCCGTTGTTCCCGCCACCGCTGCTCGATACGCCGGGCACCAGTTTCTCCGGTGTGATGGCGCAGTTCGCCATGACGGCCCTGATCGCCGTCGGCCTGAATGTCGTTGTCGGCCAAGCCGGTCTGCTCGATCTCGGCTATGTCGGCTTCTATGCCGTCGGTGCGTACACCGTCGGCCTGCTCACCAGTCCGAACAGCCCGTGGAATCAAACCGACGGCTGGTTGAAGCCGAGCTGGGCGTGGATCGTCTGTGTTCCCTTGGCAATTGGCGTCACGGCCGTCTCCGGTCTGATCCTGGGCACGCCGACGCTGCGCCTGCGCGGTGACTACCTGGCCATCGTCACCCTCGGTTTCGGTGAGATCGTGCGCCTGCTCGCCGACAATCTCGGCGATATCACCAATGGCAGTCTCGGTCTCTCGCGGATCGCGTATCCGCGCGTCGGTGTCTCCGACTCGCATCCGGACGGGTATTTCTCCTCCGGCAATCTCGGCGACAGGCACAGCTGGAATCTGCTGGACCGCGCCAATTCCGGAGCCTGGTGGTTCTGGATCGGTATGGCCCTGGTGATCATCGTGCTGCTGTTCGTCGGCAATCTGGAGCGCAGCCGGGTCGGCCGCGCCTGGGTGGCGATTCGCGAGGACGAGGACGTCGCCGAGATGATGGGCGTCCCGACCTTCAAATTCAAACTATGGGCGTTCATGATCGGCGCGGGCATCGGCGGTATGTCGGGTGCGCTCTATGCCGGTCAGGTGCAGTTCATCAATCCGACCGGATTCAACATCATCAATTCGATGTTGTTCCTGTGCGCGGTGGTGATCGGCGGTCAGGGTAATAAACTGGGCGTCATCGTCGGTGCGTTCCTGATCGTGTATCTGCCGAACCGGTTCATGTCGGTGAATATCAGCGGCCAGTCGCTCGGCGATTACAAGTATCTGTTCTACGGCGTCACGCTGGTGGTGGTCATGATCTTCCGGCCGCAGGGTTTGTTCCCGGTGCGACAGAAACTGCTCGCCTACGGGCGCACGGTCTACCGCGCGGTGCATCGCACCCCCGAAACCCCTGGAGGACAGCGATGACCGGGCCGGGCGCGGGTGGCGCGCTGTTCGACAATGAGGATATGGGGGCGGGCTATACCGCCGACGAGGTCCGCGAGGCGGCGGGCACCCTGGATGTCACCGAGGTACTGCCGATCTTCGCCGATGCCGAGGTCGTCGCGGAAGTCGTTGCGCCGCATCGGGAAATCGAGACCGCAGTGGGTGCGCCGCTGCTGCGCACCGACGGGCTGACGGTGAAATTCGGTGGCCTCACCGCACTGGACAATGTCAGCTTCGAGATCCGCCGCGGTGAGATCCTGGGCATGATCGGACCCAATGGCGCGGGCAAGACCACCTGCTTCAACGCCATCACCGGCGTCTACCGGCCCACCTCGGGCACGGTGTCGTTCGACGGTCAGCCGCTCACCAAATCCAAGCGCAATGAGATCACCCGCCTGGGCATCGCCCGCACCTTCCAGAATGTGCGGCTGTTCCAGGAGATGACGGCGCTGGAGAACGTGGTGGTGGGAACCGATGCGCGGCACCACACGTCGATTCCCGGCGCGGTCTTCCGAAGCGCCCGGCATCGCCGTGAGGAGAAGGACGCCATCGAACGCGGTATGGCGCTGTTGGAGTTCGTCGGCATCGCCCCGCGCGCGGTGGAGAAGGCGCGCAACCTCTCCTACGGCGATCAGCGCCGCCTGGAGATCGCGCGCGCCCTGGCGACCGAACCGAAACTGCTGTGCCTGGACGAGCCCGCGGCCGGATTCAATCCGAGCGAGAAGTCCGCACTCATGGATCTGATCCGCAGGATCCGCGACGACGGGTTCACCGTGCTGCTCATCGAGCACGATATGCGCCTGGTCATGGGCGTCACCGATCGCATCGTGGTGCTCGAGTTCGGCCGCAAGATCGCCGACGGCCTGCCCGCGGAGATCCGCGACAATCCCAAGGTGATCGCCGCCTACCTGGGCGTCCCCGATGACGAAGTGGAGGCAGCACAGTGACCCCGCCGACCCCGCCGACCCCGCCGCAGGCCGAGGGCGAGCAGCCCGGTACGGATTCCGAACCGCTGTTGCAGGTCGACGATATGGTCGTCAGCTACGGCAGAATCCAAGCGCTGCACGGTATTTCGCTCACGGTCGCACCCGGTGAACTGGTCACCCTGCTCGGCGCCAATGGCGCGGGCAAGACCACCACCATGCGTGCGCTGTCCGGTCTGCTTCCGCTGGGTGGCGGCCGAATCCTGTTCGAGGGCCGCGATATCACCCGGGTGAAGGCGCATGAACGCGTCGGCCTGGGCCTGATCCAGGCTCCGGAAGGTCGCGGCGTCTTCCCCGGTATGACGGTTCAGGAGAATCTCGATATGGGCTGCTACTCACGCCCATTCAAGACCAAGGCCGAGTACAACGAAACCTTGGAGTGGGTCTTCTCCCTCTTCCCCCGGGTCAAGGAACGCCAGAAGCAGGTCGGCGGCACCCTGTCCGGCGGCGAACAGCAGATGGTCGCCATCGCCCGCTCCCTGATGGCCCGTCCCAAGCTCCTGCTGCTCGATGAGCCGTCAATGGGCTTGGCCCCCATGGTCATCCGCCAGATCTTCCAGATCATCGCCGATATCAACGCCCAGGGCACCACGGTCCTGCTGGTCGAACAGAACGCCCAGCAGGCCCTGACCCGCAGCGACCGCGCCTACATCCTGGAGACCGGCGAGGTGACCAAAACCGGCTTCGGCCGCGACCTGCTGCACGACCCGGCGGTCAAATCCGCCTACCTCGGCGTCGGCTGAATCAGCCTGCGCGGGAAAGCATTCGGGCCGGTCACCCAGTGGGTGACCGGCCCGAAGTATTGCAGGGGCGACAGGACTTGAACCTGCAACCTGCGGTTTTGGAGACCGCTGCTCTGCCAGTTGAGCTACGCCCCTTGGCGTGTTGTGCGCGGCAAGATTATCAGCACCGGCCGCCGACGCGAAATCGGATTTGCGGGGGCGGGTCCTGCCCGGGTGTCGGCCGGTGGACGCGGCGAAAGTGCCCGCTTCCCCCATGTGTCGGTGCACGTCCCTAGACTCTCCTGCGTGACCCCTGCCTCTACCGATCAGCGGCCGAGCGCCGTCTCCGTCCCCGGCGCCTCCGAGGCGCAGCCCACGCTGCTGCTGTTGGATGGGCATTCGCTGGCCTATCGCGCCTTCTACGCGCTGCCGGCGGAGAACTTCAAGACGGCGGGTGGGCAGACCACCAATGCGGTGTACGGGTTCACCGCCATGCTCATCAATCTGCTGCGCGATGAGAAGCCCACGCATGTGGCGGCGGCATTCGATGTGAGCCGTAAGACGTTCCGGACCGAGGCGTATCCGGAGTACAAGGCGAATCGGGCCACCACCCCGGACGAGTTCCGGGGGCAGGTGGAGACCACCCAGGAAGTGCTGGGGGCGCTGGGGATTCCGGTCATGGCCATCGACGGGTACGAGGCCGACGATGTGATCGCCACCCTGGTCACGCAGGCGGAGCCGCAGGGCTTCCGGGTGCTCATCGTCACCGGCGACCGCGATTCGCTCCAGTTGGTCAGCGATAACGTCACCGTGCTCTACCCGAAGAAGGGCGTCTCGGAGCTGACCAGGTTCACCCCGGCGGCGGTGGAGGAGAAGTACGGGCTCACCCCGGCGCAGTACCCGGATTTCGCGGCGCTGCGCGGTGACCCGAGTGACAATCTGCCCGGTATTCCGGGCGTGGGGGAGAAGACCGCCACCAAGTGGATTCGCGAATACGGCGATCTCACCGCACTGGTGGACAAGGTCGACACGGTCAAGGGCAAGGTCGGAGATGCCTTGCGCGCCAACCTGTCCAGCGTGATCCTGAACCGGCAGCTCACCGAGATGGTGAAGGAGGTGCCGCTGCCGTACACCCCGGACCAGTTGAGCATGCAGCCGTGGGATCGGGACAAGATCCACCGGCTCTTCGACGAACTCGAATTCCGGGTGCTGCGCGATCGGCTCTTCGACACCCTCGCCCCGGTCGAGGCCGAAGCCGAGATGGGCTTCGAGATCAGCGGTGCGGCCGTCGCGCCCGGCGCACTCGCCGCCTGGCTGGCCGAGCATGCCAAAGCCGGTGCCCGGCACGGCGTTTCGGTCGTCGGCGTGGGCACCCCGGTACACGGTGACGTGAAGGCCATCGCCCTGGCCGCCGCCGACGGTGAGGGCGGCTACCTCGACGTGCACACCCTGACCCCCGAGGACGAGGCCGCGCTGGGCGCCTGGCTCGCCGATCCGGAGACCCCGAAAGCCCTGCACGAGGCCAAATCCGCCATGCACGCGCTGCGCGGGCGCGGCTGGACCCTGGGCGGGCTCAGCAGCGATACCGCCATCGCGGCGTACCTGGTCCGCCCCGGCCAGCGCACGTTCAATCTCGACGATCTCTCGCTGCGCTACCTGAGCCGCGAACTGCGCGTGGAGGACAGCGGCGAAACCCAGCTGTCCCTGCTCGATGACGAGGATCAGGTCGACGAGGAGATCGCCAAGGCCGAAATGCTGCGCGCCCGCGCGGTTTTCGACCTCGCCGACGCCTTCGACGCCGAACTCGAGCGCATCGAATCCACCGCCCTGCTCGGCGATATGGAGCTGCCGCTGCTGAGCGTGCTGGCCGATCTGGAGGCCGCCGGAATCGCCGTCGACTCCGCACAGCTCGAGGAACTCCAGGGCGAGTTCGCCGACCGCGTCGCCGAGGCCGCGCAGGCCGCCTACGGGGTCATCGGCAAGCAGATCAACCTGGGCTCGCCCAAACAGCTCCAGGTGGTGCTGTTCGACGAACTCGATATGCCCAAGACCAAGCGCACCAAGACCGGCTACACCACCGATGCCGATGCGCTGGAAGGGCTTTACGAGAAGACCCAGCACCCGTTCCTGCAACATCTGCTCGAACACCGCGATGCGACGCGGCTGAAGGTGACCGTCGACGGCCTGCTCAAAGCGGTCGCGGATGACGGGCGAATTCACACCACCTTCAATCAGACCGTCGCCGCGACCGGACGCCTGTCCTCGACCGAGCCGAATCTGCAGAACATTCCGATCAGGACCGATATGGGCCGCCGCATTCGCGATACCTTCGTGGTCGGCCCCGGCTTCGAATCGCTCATGACGGCGGATTACAGCCAGATCGAAATGCGAATCATGGCGCACCTGTCCAAGGACGAGGGGCTCATCGAAGCCTTCAACTCCGGCGAGGATCTGCACAATTTCGTGGCCTCCAAGGCGTTCGACATTCCGATCACCGAGGTCGATCCGGAGCTGCGCCGCCGCATCAAGGCCATGTCCTACGGCCTGGCGTACGGCCTGTCGGCCTACGGCCTGTCCCAGCAGCTCAAGATCAGCGCCGAGGAAGCCAAGGCGCAGATGGACGTCTACTTCGAGCGGTTCGGCGCGATTCGCGAATACCTGCGCGAGGCAGTGGAATTGGCCCGCAAGACCGGCTACACCGAAACCCTCTTCGGCCGCCGCCGCTACCTGCCGGACCTGGACTCCTCGAACCGTCAGCGCCGCGAGGCCGCCGAACGGATGGCCCTGAACGCCCCCATCCAGGGCACGGCCGCCGACATCATCAAGGTCGCCATGATCGACACCCAGCGCGCCATCGCCGCCGCAGGCCTCAAATCCCGCATGCTGCTCCAGGTCCACGACGAACTCATCTTCGAAGTGGCCTCCGGCGAACGCGAACAACTCGAAGCCCTTGCCCGCGAACACATGTCGAACGCCATCGAACTCTCGGTCCCGCTGGAAGTCTCCGTCGGCGTAGGCCGCAGCTGGGACTCCGCCGCCCACTAGTCCCGCGCCGTCACAACCAGGCCCCGTCATCCCGGCATGCTTTCGGCCGGGAACCACACCCGCAGGTGCTGCGCTGATCGTGTGGATCCCGGCCGAAAACGCGTCGGCTGACGAAGGGTCAGTCCGCGAGCTGAGCAGCGAGGGTTGTCAGTACGTCGGCGGTCTCGCGGCAGGTGCGGGCGCAGATCTTCTCGTCGAGCTGTTCACAGCTCTCGGCGGTGGCCGTGCACACCTGGGCGGTGAGCTCGCACAGCGCCGGCGCCCAGGGGGAGCGCCGATCCAGGATGTCGGCGGTGAGCCGGCAGATGGCCGCGCAGTCCATCAATTGCGCGATATGCGCACGCGCCGCGTGATCCCCGCTCAAATCCAGGGATTCCCCGGTTTGCCGGACGCAGGTGCGGTGACAGCCGAACAAATGATTGATGGTGCTCATGATCTTCGGATCGGTCATCGTATGGCTCCCGGGTGTTCACGGAGGATTGGAGCGAGCGTCCGGCACGGTTTGCCCATTGTGACATCCGCCGGTGCCCTCGCCCGGAACCATGGATGCCGTGCCACACGAGGCTGGTTGCTGTGCTTGCCGACACCGAGCGGTATCGCCCGCACCACACACCTGATGACCTGCGACAAAGTTACCCGTGGGTCGAATGCGAATATGGTTGCCAATGCGAGGGTCTGCCCTTATGCTCGGTGCCGTGCCGAATCCCCTCAACAGCCGCAACGCTGCGCTCGAAGTCGCCGACCGCGACCGCGCCGCGATTGTTCCGCTCACCGCGACGGTGGCTGTCGAGCGCGTACTCGTAGTTCTCCGCCGTAGCGGGGTCTGATTCGGACCGGCCCCTCGCTGCGGCCGTTTAGAACTTTTTTTGCGCTGGTCCCCTCTGCCAATTTCTGAGAAGAAGTCGGGAAGACCTAGTTCAATGACACTCACCATCGATACACGCGCGTTCATTGCCGCTGCCCCCGCGAGCCTGCGGGCCGAGAGCGCCGGTCTGAGCCCCGCCGAGTTCCACGATCGCTACTGCCGTGACACGGGTGCGATCAAACTCGGCGAATGGACTCACCTCTGCGCCGCGGAATTCACCGCGACCCTGGAGTTCGCCGATCACCTGCGTACCGTCACCTCGTCGGGGAGCCCGGTCGCGGCGCTCACCTCGGCCCTGTACGACGAGGGCTTTCCGGTCGAGATCCTGCAATTCCATCAGCGCCGCACCGAATCCGGCACCGCCACCTTCGTGCTGTGCGAATTCAACGGCCGGCGCGGCTGGGGTGCGGCCATCGCCGACGACAGTGCGGAGTCCACCATCCGCGCCATGATCGCCGGAATCAACACCTTCGCGTAAACGAATGCGCCGCAACCCTTTCCAGGGTCGCGGCGCATTCGATGCGTGAATCACCGGCGACGTCAGTGCTTTTCGGCATCCGAGCCGAAGCTCAAGCCTTGGCCTGCTGCTCGGCGAGCTGCTTGCGGACCTCGTCCATATCGAGCTCCTTCACCTGCCCGATGAGATCCTCGAGCGCGGCGGGCGGCAGCGCACCGGGCTGTGCGAACACCAGCACGCCCTCGCGGAAAGCCATGATGGTCGGAATCGACCGGATATTCGCGGCGGCGGCCAGGCCCTGCTCGGCCTCGGTGTCGACCTTGCCGTGCACCACATCGGGGTGCTTCTCCGAGGAAGACTCGAAGGTCGGGGCGAACGAACGGCACGGACCGCACCACGCAGCCCAGAAGTCGACGAGAACCACGTCGCTCTTGGTGACGATGTCATCGAAGTTCTGCTCGGTCAGTGTCTGGGTGGCCATGACGTCCTCTCATGTCGATTTTCCCGGTCCAACACCGGGCCGTCGCGTTCTCTTCCCTTTACCCACTACGGTAGCGGCCAACCGCGTGCCGCCGTATGGCCGCCGTGGCGTTTGCGCGAGGATGACTGCCATGAGTGACAGCGAGACTCGGCTCCGGCTGGGCCTGATCGAGGGTGACGGCATCGGCCCGGAGATCGTGCGGGCGACCCGCGATGTGGTGGACGACGCCTTCGCGGTGGTCGGGCTGACTCCGGTGGAATGGGTGCCGTTGCCGATCGGTCACGCCGCCATCGCGGAATTCGGTGACCCCATGCCCGAGTCCACGCTGAAGACCCTCGAGGGTCTCGAGGGCTGGATCATGGGCCCGCACGACAATGCCTCGTACGCGGCCGAGCATCGCCTCGGCCTGCCGCCCGGGGGCGCGGTGCGCAAGCGTTTCGGTCTGTATGGAAACCTGCGCCCCTCGCGCACCATCGAGGGTGTGCGGTCGGTCGCGCCGGAGATGGATCTGGTCATCGTGCGGGAGAACAGCGAGGGCCTGTACGCCGATCGCAATATGTTCACCGGCTCCGGCGAGTTCCGTCCGACCGCCGATATGGCGATGTCCATCGGCGTGTTCACCCGCACGGCCATCGAGCGTGTCGCGCGGCTGGCCTTCGACGGCGCGAGCAATCGCCGCAAACGGGTCACCATCGTGCACAAGGCGAATGTGCTGCCGGTGACCATGGGCCTGTTCCGGGACGTGTGCTACGAGATCGCCACGGAGTATCCCGATATCGAGGTGAACGATGAGCACGTCGATGCCGCGGCGGCGCATCTGGTGCGCGCGCCGGGGGATTACGACGTGATCGTCACCGAGAACCTCTTCGGCGACATCCTCTCGGATCTGGCCGGGGAGCTGAGCGGTTCACTGGGTCTGGCCGCCTCGCTGAACTGTTCAGATGACCAGGCCATGGCGCAGGCCGTGCACGGCGCCGCGCCCACCCTCACCGGGCACAATCGCGCGAATCCGGTGGCGCTCATGCTCTCTGCGGCGCTGCTGCTGCGCTGGCTGGCGACCCGCTATTCGCACAGTGCGCTGCGACGGGTGGCCGAGCGAATCGAACATGGGGTTGCGGAGACGTTGCGGGCCGGAGTCGCCACATCCGATTTGGGTGGGTTAGCATCTACCACCGAATTCACCGAGCAGGTGCGCGCCCGGCTGCACCGCTGGTGAAGCGCACTTCCGGAACCGGGCGTGTATCGGCCACGCTACGGCGTGTCGCCGATTAATGTTCGGTTACCGACCGGCATGGAATGTACGACTCGCCTACATTTCAAAACGGCGGGCGACGTCCGGATGTCGCGTGACCGAACTGTGGAGGACTGCTGTGTCTGTTCGTAACTCTCTCCGCGGGCGTGCCCTGCGGGCCGTCTGCGTGCTCGCGGGCGGCGCCCTGGTGCTGACCGCGTGTACCAGCAACTCGGATTCCAACGCGCCCGATGTGGCCAAGGTGGATGTGACCAAGGTCGACAGCATCGCGGCCAAGGTCCCCGCGGACATCAAGAACGCGGGCAAGCTGCTGGTCGGCGTGAACACCCCGTATTCGCCGAACGAGTACAAGGATCCGGGCACCGGCAAGATCGTCGGCTACGACGTGGATTTGATGGACGCGGTCGCCAAGGTGCTCGGCCTCTCGGCCGAGTACAAGGAAGCCGACTTCGAGAAGATCATCCCGGGTATCGAGGCCGGTACCTACAACCTCGGCATGTCCTCGTTCACCGATAACAAGGAACGCGAGAAGACCGCCGACTTCGTCACCTACTTCACCGCGGGCAGCCAGTGGGCCCAGCAGAAGGGCAAGACGATCGACCCGAACAACGCCTGCGGTAAGCGAGTCGCGGTGCAGCGCACCACCGTTCAGGACACCGACGAGATTCCGGCCAAGAGCGCGGCCTGCGTCGCCGCCGGTAAGCCGGAGATCACCAAGGTCGCCTACGACGAGCAGAGCGCCGCGGCCACCGCACTGGTCAACGGTCAGGTCGACGCCATGTCCGCCGACTCCCCGGTGACCGCGTACGCGATCAAGCAGAACCAGGACACCATCGAGGCCTCGGGCGCCATGTTCGACTCCGCACCGTACGGCTGGCCGGTCAAGAAGGGCTCCGCACTGGGCCCGGTGCTGCAGGAGGCGGTGCAGTACCTGATCGACAACGGTCAGTACAAGAAGATCGCCGAGAACTGGGGCGTGCAGGACGGTGTGATCGCCAAGTCGGTCATCAACGGAGCGCAGGGCTGATAACCCACCATGTCGCAGGACGAGAGTAATTCCGCAGCCTCGGCTGTGACGATGTCGAAATCCACCGAGCCCGAGCCGATCAAAGCGATTCCGCTGCGCCGGCCGGGCCGGTGGATCGCCGCGGCGGTGCTGCTGATCCTGGTGGGACTGTTCCTCTACGGCGCCGGGACCAATCCCGCGTATCACTGGGACACCTACTGGAAGTACTTGCGGGACAGCAAGATCGCCTCCGGTGCCATGGTGACCCTGGAGCTCACCGTGCTGGCCATGGCCATCGGCGGGCTGCTCGGTGTGGTGCTGGCCGTCATGCGGCTCTCGCCCAATCCGGTGCTGCGCTCGGTGGCGTGGGTGTATCTGTGGATCTTCCGCGGGACGCCCGTCTACGTGCAATTGGTTTTCTGGGGCCTGTTCCCGTCGCTGTACAAGACGATCACCGTCGGCGTGCCGTTCGGACCGTCGTTCACGCACTTCGATGTGCAGCACTGGTCCGCGCCGTTCTTCTTCGCCATGGTCGGCCTGGGTTTGAACGAGGCCGCGTATATGGCCGAAATCGTCCGTGCCGGAATCAATTCCGTAGACGACGGGCAGCGCGAGGCCTCGACGGCGCTGGGCATGTCGTGGTCGCAGACCATGACCCGCACGGTGCTGCCGCAGGCCATGCGGGTGATCATCCCGCCCACCGGCAATGAGCTGATCTCCATGCTCAAGACCACCTCGCTGGTCACCGCCATCCCGCTCACCACCGATCTGTACGGCCGGGCGCGCGATATCTACGGTGTGAACTTCCAGCCGATTCCGCTGCTGCTGGTCGCGGCCACCTGGTACCTCGCGGTCACCAGTGTGCTCATGGTGGGCCAGTTCTACCTGGAGCGGTACTACTCGCGCGGTTCCTCGCGCAAGCTGACCGGTAAGCAGTTGAAGGCATTGGCTGCCGTGCAGCAGCGTTCGGGGGTGGAAGGGCATTGAGCGGCAACGATTTTCCGAGTACCGGCGACTCGTCGACGCCCATGGTGCGCGCCGATCGGGTGTGCAAGAACTTCGGCGCGCTCAATGTGCTGAAGGGGATCTCGCTCGAGGTGGAGCGCGGTGAGGTGATGTGCCTGATCGGGCCGTCCGGCTCGGGCAAGTCCACCTTCCTGCGGTGCATCAACCATCTGGAGGATGTGAACGCCGGAAGGCTCTATGTCGACGGTGAACTCGTCGGCTATCGCGAGAAGGCGGGCAAGCTCTACGAACTGCATCCCCGTGAGGCCGCCCGGCAGCGCCGCGATATCGGCATGGTGTTCCAGCACTTCAACCTCTTCCCGCACCGGACCGTCCTCCAGAATGTCATCGAGGCGCCGACCCAGGTGAAGAAGGTCAAGAAGGCCGACGCCGTGACACGCGCGCGCACGCTGCTGGATCGAGTCGGCTTGGCGGACAAGGCCGATTCGTATCCGGCGCAGCTGTCGGGCGGACAGCAGCAGCGCGTCGCCATCGCGCGCGCACTGGCCATGGATCCCAAACTGATGCTGTTCGACGAGCCCACCTCGGCGCTGGATCCCGAGCTCGTCGGTGAGGTGCTGGGTGTCATGCGCGAACTGGCGGCCGACGGTATGACCATGATCGTGGTGACGCACGAAATGGGCTTCGCCCGCGAGGTCGCCGACCAGCTGGTCTTCATGGACGCGGGCGTGGTGGTCGAAGCGGGCAACCCGCGCGAGGTGCTCGCCAACCCGCAGCACGATCGCACAAAGGCGTTCCTGTCCCGCATCCTGTAGCAGGACAACACCTTTCAGCCCCCGCTCCGAGATTCGGAGCGGGGGCTGGGGTGTGCGAGCAGGAAGTCCAGCACGGTATCGGTCTGATCGAGAATGGCGTGACCCACGCCGGGCAGCATGCGCACCGTGGCGTCGGGGACGAAACGGTGTATGCGGCGGGCGGTTTCGGCCGAGTCGAACATGACATCGCGATCGCCGACGAGGACCAGCACCGGCATGCTGAGGCCGCGCAATTGCGCATCGGTGAACAGCGGCAGCCGTTCCCGGCGCGGATTGAAGTGGGTGAAGGTCGAGGCGATCTCATCCACCACCGCGTCGAGGTGCGCACCCTCGAGGCCGGTGACCGTGCGCGCCGAGCTGCGCGGATCGTGGCGGCCGAGCAGGCGCGGGATGATGGCCTTCAGAATCCATCCGTAGCGCTGTTTGCCGACACCGCCGGGGCACAGCAGCGCCAATTGGGTAATGCGTTCGGGGCGGCGAATGGCGTAATCCAGTGCGGTCCAGCCGCCGAGCGAGATCGCCGCCATGGCGGTGCTCGAAATACCTAGGCCCGCAAGGACATCGTCGAGCCAGAGTGCGACCGCTTCGGAGCCCAGGGCGGGGCGGGACGGTGCGCTGCCGCCGGGCTCGCCGACCATATCGACGGCATACACCCGGAATTCCCTTGCCCAGGAGGCGATATCGCCCCGCCACATGCCCGAGTTGGCCCCCGATCCGTGCAGCAGCACCAGCGGCAGCGCTTCGCGCGGGCCGCTGACAAGGACGAAGGTGTCACCCTCGCGGGTCGGCACCAGGATCTGTTCGGCGGGAATCGGCCAGTCGCGCAGGACCTCTCGATACCGCTCCGCGATGGCGGCCGCGCCGGCGGCGGATTTGTAGATGGGCGCGACCGGTCGCACGGTGTTGTCCGTCGTGCTCGTGGTGTCGTCTGTCGTGCTCATGAGGCGAGCACTCCTTCCAGGTATTCGAGCAGCCGGGCGGTCTCGCCCAGGCTGCCCACGATGATGATCTTGAGTCGAGCGCGTTCGGCGTCGTAGAAGGTCTGGAATCGCAGGGGTTCGTCACCGGCCTGCCGGTTCCCCGTCGCGCCGGTGAGCAGGGACGACACTCGATCCACCGTCGCCCGATCCACCGCGTCGACCTCGACAATGCTCGACACCTCGGCATGACGCTCACGAGAGACGCTCTCGCGCAGCGCATCCGGGACCGGGCGGCCGGTGAATGCCTCCAGATCCGCCTGCGCGATGCGGTACTGCTTGCCGATGCGCACCGCCGGGAGCTTTCCGTCGCGGACGTAGCCGCGCACGGTCCGCACATGTAGGCCCAAGCGTTCGGCGACTTCCTCCACGGAGTACAGACGATCGTTCACGTGAACTACTCTAAACAACCCTATCAGACTTCTCAATAGGGTCGTTTAGGGAAATATTGGTAACCAAATGTGAGATCGCTATCGCTCGACGAAAATGGTCTCCTCGCCCTTCCAGCCGCCCATGGCGATCCGGACCTGCCCCAACAGCACCTTCGCGGCCGGACTCAGTGGCCGATCCCGGTTCCACGCCAGCGCCAGCCGCCCGCGCATCGGGGGATCGATATCGAGCATGCGCACCCCGAGCGCGACCGCGTCCGCCTCGCGCAGCGGCGGCACCACCGCCACACCGAGTCCATAGCGGGCCAGGCGCAGCAGCAGTGGCGGGGCGGCGCCCTCGAAGGCCACCTCCGGCGTCAAACCGGCCGCCGCACAGGAGTTTTCGAGCACCCCTCGAATACCGGTGCCGCGCGGCAGGCAGATGAGCTGATGCTCGCACAGTTCGGCGAGGGTGATGCGATCACCGAATCCGGTGGCATCGGCCGCCACCGCCGCGACGATCACCGAGTCGAAGACCGTCTCCAGCGCGACCGCCGGATCCGGGAGGTCGCGGGTGATTCCGAGCAGCGCGATATCGAGTTCGCCGTGCCGCAGCGCGGCGTACATGTTCTCGGAGGTGTCCTCGGTGAGTGAGATGGCGATCTGCGGATGGTCGCGATGGTAATCGGCCAGCACCCGGGCGAAATCGACCTCGTCATTGGCGGCGCCGGAGATCATCCCGACGCGTACGTGCCCGCGCAGCAGGCCGGTGAATTCGTCCACCGTATGGCCGATGCGCTCGGCGGCCTCCAGGGCGGCCCTGGCATGCGGCAGTACCGCCGCGCCCACCGGAGTGAGACTGACCGTGCGCGTAGAGCGATCCAGAAGTTGTTGTCCCAGTTCGCGTTCCAGCTGCCGTATCTGTGCGCTCAACCCCGGCTGGGCCAGATGCAGCCGGGCCGCGGCGCGGGTGAAATTGGCCTCCTCGACAACGGTGACGAAGTAGCGCAGCTGCCGAAGTTCCATAACTGTTGATTCTAGCTACTAGAAAAACTATCTGTTGGAGTTCTCAATCTGATCGGAGCAGAGTCGTTGACATGACGAAGAACGCGAAGATCGAACTGCCCACCACCACCGGCCCGGTGCGACAGCCGGGCGACAGCGGGTACGACGCCGAGATCGCCGGTTTTCAGACCGCGTACACCCACCGCCCAGCGCTCGTCGTCACCGCCGCGCACGCCGAGGATGTCCGCGCCGCCGTGGAGTACGCGGCCCGCCATGGCCTCCCGGTCGCCGTGCAGGCCACCGGACACGGCCTGTCTGTGCCCGCCGATGGGGGAGTACTCGTCAATACCCGTCGCTTGACCGATATCAAGATCGACCCCGCTACCCGCACCGCCCGCGTCGCGGCCGGGGTGCAGGCCGGTCAGCTCATCGAGGCGGCTGTGGCGCACGGACTCGCGCCGCTGAACGGCTCCTCGAACACCGTCGGCGTCGTCGGCTACACCCTCGGCGGCGGGCTCGGCCTGCTGGCCCGCGAATTCGGTTATGCCGCAGACCATGTGCGCGCCATCGAGATGGTCACCGCGGACGGCCGCCTGCGCCGCCTGGAGCCCGGGGACGAACCCTTCGGCGCGGTGCTGGGCACCGGTGGCAATTTCGGCATCGTCACCGCACTCGAACTCGAATTGGTGCCGGTGACAACGGTGTACGGCGGCCAACTGCAATTCGACGCGGCACTGGTGCCGCAGGCCCTGGAAGGCTGGCGGGTGTGGACCCAGGACCTGCCCGAACAGCTCACCTCCGCCTTCAACATGATGACCATGCCCGATATCCCGCAGCTCCCGCCGCACCTGCGCGGGCGCTACCTGGGGACGATCAATATCGCCTGCACCGGCTCCGAGGCCGAGGGTGAGCGCCTGGTCGCACCGCTGCGCGCGATCGGCGCGCGCTTCACCGACAACCTGAAGGTCATGCCGTATCTGGATACCCATGCCATCCACAGCGATCCGCCGCAGCCGCATCCGTACACCGGCACCGACGCACTGCTCTCGGAGCTGCCCGCCGATGCCACCGACGCCTTCCTGGAGGCCACCGGTCCGGGGTCGGACCTGCCGGTCGTCGCCGGATTCCGGCATCTGGGCGGGGCCCTGGGTCGTCCCGGGCCCTACGAGACCGCGGTCGATCATCGCGATGCCCACTACGTCGCCCGCGCCATCGCCCTGCCCGGCGCGGACGACCGGAGCATCGCCGATGGTCTGGCCCGCATCCGAAAGACCTTGGAGCCCTGGACGATTGGAACAAACCTCAACTTCCTCTACGGCGGCGGCGATCGCGGCGAGGCCGAAACCCGTGCGGCCTACCGCGATTCCACCTATGACCTGCTGACCGCCCTGAAGTCCGAGTACGACCCGCACAACCTCTTCCGCTTCAACCGCAATATCCCGCCGCGCTGACCGGCCCGCGTCGGTGAAACCCCGTGCCCGCGATCGAATCCGATCGCGGGCACGGCCTCGTCGATGGCGAGACCCGTCGTCACCGCGATCAGCGGTGGCGCTCCGGCGGCGCACAAGGGCGCGCCGGCGCTCATGGTCGGCGGCAGTGAGGCCGCCTTCGGGGCACCGTGCGCGCCCGTTCTCCGGTTTCGCCTGGCAGGCTCGGGTGTGGACGGAACCTCGGCGACAGCGGCGTGGGCCTTGACGGGCTCGTGTTCCGCGGCCCGCCTCCTCGCGATATAGCATGCGGCGGTATCGGATTCATGCGATCGCGACAGCGCTGATCACCTGGGTCGCGACCTCGGCGGGGTGCGTGAGCTGCGGGTAGTGCCCGGCCCCGGGGATTTCGATCACCGGGTGGTCGACGGTGGCGGTCAGTGGATCGAGCGAGCCGGTGATGATCCGGACCGGCACGCGCACCCGATCGAGTAGTGCGCGCGATCGCGAGCGGTCGGCGATATCGGCGCGCAGTGCGGCGAGTACCCGGCGGGCTACGCCCGGACGGCCCAGATCCGCTGCGGCGCTGCGCACTTCCTCGCCCCCCGGAATCTCCAGCGTGCGCGCCAGCCGTTCGGCGGATAGGCGGCGCAGCATCGGCGCGGACCAGCGGGTGAGCCATCCGGCGGGTTTCTGGAGAAAGGCGGGGGAGATCAGGACCAGTCCACCGAGGCGGTCCGGATGTTCGGCCGCGAAGCGCAGGGCGGGCGCGCAGGCGGCGGAATGCGCGATGAGCACCGGGCGGGTCCGTACCGGACCGAGCAGATCCACCAGCCACGCATCAACCGAAGGGGCGGCGGACGAGCGACCTTGACCGGGCAGATCGGCGGCCAGGACCGGGCCCGGCAGTTGCGCCGCGAGGGACTCCCACAGGTCGGCGTTCATCGGCAGGCCGTGCAGCAGCACATATTCGGGGCGTTCGCGCTCGCCGATCACCCAGGTGCGACTGCCCGCCACCTCGTGAAATCCGTAGGGGCTCAGCCATGGTGCGGCGGCCCCGAAGCGAGCGGCCACCAGTTCATCGGCCCATTCGCGCAAAGCGACTGCGGCGGAGGGCATTTCCAGGCCCGCGTCGGCGGCGAGCGCGCGGGCGGAGGCGGTCGGATAGCGGTCGGTCGACAGGAATGACAGCGTCTCGGGATCCGCACCGGTCAGTGCGCGCGGCAGGCGGCGCAGCAGCCCGACGGGAATATGTCCCCGTGGTGCTGGCACGCCGAGGTGTTCGGCGACCGTCACGATCAGCTCGGGGAGTGCGGGGGTGGTGTCGTCGAGCACCCAATAATGTTCCCCCGCAGGCGATCCGGGGATTTCGGGGAGGAATTGCGCCAGATAGTCGACCGTGACGATCGGCACGAAGGTGTCGGGACCGCCGGGCAGGGCGGGCAACCGCCCGCCCCACAGCTGTTCGATGAGGGTCGCGGGGCCGATGTACTGGCCCGGGCCGATCACCGCGCTGGGATTGGCGATGGTCAGCGGCACCCCGAGCTGGTGCGCCCGGGCGCGCAGCGCCAGATCGCCCTCGAACTTGGACGCCTCGTACGCGCCCAGCCGGGCATAGTCGGGCTCACCCGTGGCCGCGCTCACCCGGTAGCCGCTGATATGCACCAGTCGTCGCAGCTCGGGAAGTGTTGCGGCCCATTCCAGTACGTGCAGTGCACCGGTGACATTGGTCGCCCGGGCCGCGGTCGCGTCGAGTCCGAAGGCATAGCGGCCCGCGGTGTTGTAGACGTCGCGGACCTCGGGCAATCCGGTGAGCGGATGCCGGATATCCGCGGTGACGAGCGTCAATCCTCCGATATCGCCGCCCCGGTCGAGCAGCCAGGGTGTGAGGGTGTCGGTGCGCACCGCGGCCGCCACCCGCTGTCCGCGCGCCAGTAGTTCGGCGACCAGGGAACGCCCGAGAAAGCCGGTGGCGCCGAAGACGAGTGCATCCATCGCATGTCCTTAATAGATCGGTCTACATATTTTGTGACGAACAAGCGGCCCGCCGGTGCGGGCGGGCTCAGCTCAGTAGGGTGTTCAGTTGGCGGGCAACGCTGTTCAGTGGTTCCCGGCTCCGGTGCGCACGGGCGAGCAGTAGCGCGCCCTCGATCAGCGCGAGGAGGGTGACCGCGAGGTCCTCGGCATCCGGGCGGTCCGCCAGTCGGGTGCGCAGCGTGGTCTCCCAGTCGGTGTAGACCTCCGAAACCGCCTGTTGCAGTGGGTCATTGGTGGCCGCGGTCTCGAGGGCGACGGTCGCCACCGGACAGCCCTTGCGCCAGCCGGAGTCCTCCAGCCGGTCGCCGAGTTGGCGCAGGATCGCCGCCAGGAATTCCCGAGCCGAGCCGGTGGTGTCGGCCAGGGCGGTGAGGCTGTCCCCGATCGCCGTTCCGGCCCGCCGGATCGAGGCGCCGACCATCTGGTCCTTACCGCCGGGGAAGTGGAAGTACAGCGAACCGCGCGGTGCGCCGCTGGCCGCGACGACCTGATTGAGTCCGGCACCGAAATATCCGGAGGTCTCCATCAACTCCTGCGTCGCGTCCAGTAGTCGGTCCCGCGTTTCGGCGCCCTTCTGTCCCATAGCGGAAAACTAGACCGATCTACATATTTTGGCAACCCGCCGTCCGGGAACGCCCTTGGCGGCGACCCGTTCGCGCGCTATCGTCGTGATATCACTTCGATACTAGGAGAGTGTCATGGAGATGCGTCGGGCGTTCCGCGTGAACGGGTTTCTGATGCTGGGCTTGTTCATACTTTTCGGGGTGCTGATCGTCGTCGCGCTGTCGGTGATCGGCAAGAACGCGAACGGTGAGGGTGGTGCGGCGCCCGCCGGGATCGCCCTGCTGATCATCGGCATACTCGGGGCCATCGTTGTCCTGACCGGGTTCATCGTGGTGAATCCCAACCAGGCCAAGGTGGTTCAGTTCTTCGGCCGGTACATCGGCTCGGTGAGCGAGCCCGGCTTCCACTGGGTGACGCCGTTCAGCAGCCGGCGCGGCATCTCACTGCGGGTCCGGAACTTCGAGACCCAGAAGCTGAAGGTCAATGAGGCCGACGGCAATCCGGTGGAGATCGCCTGCGTCGTGGTCTACCGCGTCGTCGACAGCTTCAAGGCCGCCTTCGCCGTCGATGATTACGAGCAGTACGTGGAGACCCAGTCCGAGGCCGCGGTCCGCCACCTCGCCACCACGCACCCGTATGACGCGCACGACGACAGCACCCGGATCAGCCTGCGCGACGGCGCGACCGTGGCCGAGGAGCTGACCGTCGAATTGCGCGAGCGCACCGAGCTCGCGGGTATCGAGGTGCTGGAGGCCCGCATCACCCACCTCGCGTACGCCCCGGAGATCGCGCAGGCCATGCTCGTTCGCCAGCAGGCCTCGCAGATCGTCGCGGCCCGCACCCGTATCGTCGAGGGCGCGGTCGGCATGGTCGGCCTGGCCCTGGATCGCCTCGCCGAACAGGGCATGGTCGAACTCGACGAGGAGCGCAAGGCGGCAATGGTCTCCAACCTGCTGGTGGTCCTGTGCGGCGATCGCGCCGCCCAGCCCGTCGTCAACACCGGCACCCTCTACAGCTGATGTCGGCGGCCAAACGCGAGCCGAAGCGAGTCCTGCTGCGGCTGGACCCCGCCGTCCACGACGCCATCGCCAAATGGGCCGCCGACGACCTCCGCAGCATCAACGCCCAAATCGAGTACGCCCTCCGCGCAGCTCTCAAAGCCGCTGGGCGAGAAGCGAAATAGCGGAATCCGACGCCCCGTCGCACCCATCGTGCGGCGGGGTTCTTCCCGGTGTGCGGCCGGTGCCGACCTCCGGCCGTACCGGCTCGCGGCCGATCGGTGCACGAACTGGGCCTGCCGCACCGGCGGTCAGGAAATCGGGTCGGCACTGTCGATCACGAGTGTGTCGCCAGTGCGCACCAGATGGGCGCGGCGCTGTTCGGCGGCGGCCGGTGTGCCATTGTTGTAGCGGAACGACAGGCGATAGGTGACCGTCATCGAATTCGGATCGGCGGTCACATCCGAGATCGTGACGGAATCGACTGTGCCCCAGAAGGATCGGTAGACATCGTAGCCGCCGATATAGCCTTGGTAGCGCGGGGTCAGCCGCGCCCATGCCGCCGCCGGATCCCCCGGCAGCAGGGCGTAATGCCCCCGGACGAAATCGGCCAGGGCGCTCGCGGTATCGGCCGGGGGCGGGGTGATCACGGGGCTCGCCCCGGTCAGCGGACCCGTACCGGGGGCCGCGCTCCCGGTGTGCACCGGACTCGGGGGAACCATGGTGGTGGCCTGAGGACCGGGCGCGGTCGCGGAATTCGATGAGGTCGAGCCCTGGCGCACCATGGGGACCACGACCACCCCGATCGCGATGAGCACCGCCATGGCGGTGGCGGCCCACAGCAGCGCGCTGAACGAGCGCTTGGCCGGGTCGGGGGCGGCCGCGCGCACCACCTGGGTGTCGGCGGTCGAGACGGGTGTGGTGTGCGGCCCGACCCGCGGTGGCTGAAGCGAATTGACCTGCGTGACAGCGGTATTCGGCTCCGGCGCGGCGAACCCGGCAGCAGACCGCCGCGCCGCGATGCGCGCCGCCTCGGCCAGCGCGCCCGCCGTCGGATAGCGATCGGCCGGATTCTTGGCCATACCGCGGGCGATGACCGCGTCGAAGTCGACGGCGATGCCCGGGCCGCTCACCGAGGGCCTGGGCGGCGGCGCGGACAGGTGGGCGGCGATCTGGCGTTCGACGCTGTTGCCCGGAAACGGTTTCGAGCCCGCCAGGCATTCGTACAGCACGCAGGCGAGCGAGTACACATCCGCGCGACCGTCGTACGCGTCATTGGCGAGCCGCTCGGGAGCCATATAGGCGAAGGTGCCGATGGCCGCGCCCATGGTGGTCAGGTCGGAGTCGTTCTCGCCCCGGGCGATTCCGAAATCGATCAGGTAGGCGAACCCGTCCGGGGTGGTGAGGATGTTGGAGGGCTTCACATCTCGATGCACCAGACCGGCTCGATGCGCGGCATCGAGGGCGGCGGCGATCTGCGCGAGGGTCTCGACGGCGCGCACGGGGGCGAGCCGTCCGGAATCGGCGAGCACCGTCGCCAGGTCGATCCCCTCGACCAGCCGCATATCCAGGAAGAGTCGCCCGTCGATCTCCCCGTACCCGTGGATCGGAATGATGTGCGGTTCGCTCAGCCGCGCCGCCGCCTGTGCCTCGCGCCGGAACCGCTCCCGGTACACCGGATCATGCGCGAACTGCGGCGGCAGCACCTTGAGCGCCACCACCCGCTCGGTCTCATTGTCGAAGGCGCGGTAGACCCGCCCCATACCCCCTTCGCCGAGCAGCCCGAGAAGCCGATACCGCCCGAACGGACTTTCCTGCACCTGGTACGCCTACCACACCCGGGCTCGACACGGCAGTCCCGGCGCGATGGCCGGGATCGTTCAAGCGGGTTTCTCGGTGACGAAAATGGCTGTGCCGGGGAAGATCTCACCCCGCAGCGGACTCCACTGACCCCATTCGCGCTCCAGCCACTCCGGCCATTCGGGTTCGATGATGTCGACCAAAGTCAGTCCGGCGGAGACGATCTCGCGCACCCGATCGCCGATGGTGCGGTGATGCTCGACATAGGTGGGCTCCCCGTCCCCGTCCAACTCCACGTACGGCGTGCGGTCGAAGTACGGGATGGTGGCGCGCAGCCCCTCCGGTCCGGGATCGTCCGGGAAGATCCAGCGCATGGGGTGGTTGACGGAGAACACCCACCGCCCACCCGGCCGCAGCACCCGCGCCACCTCGCTCATGACCTGTCCCGAGTCGGCCACGAACGGCACTCCGCCGAAGGCCGAGCACGCCAGATCGAAGCTGGCGTCCGTGAACGGCAGCGCCTCCGCGCCCGCCTGCACCAGCGGCACCCGCGGACCGCCCGCCGCCATGGCGCTCCTGCCGCGTTCGAGCATCTGCCGCGAGATGTCGAGTCCGACCGGATGCGCCCCGTGCGCGGCGAGCCAGCGCGAGCACGGCGCGGACCCGCAGCCGATCTCCAATATGTGCTTGTCCACAATGTCGCCGAGCAGTCGCCAGTCACCCTCGTGCATGCCCTCCGGACACCAGATGAACTCGCCCGCAGCCGAATCCACGCCCAGGAAATCCGCGTGCGTCTCGTGGTAGGCCGCGGCGTCCGCGTCCCACCATCGGCGACTGGCTCTTTCGCTGGCGGTGGAGTCAATCTTGGTGCGCGCCACTCCCACCGTTCCGAGCAGGGAATTCGCCTCGGCATGACGGGTATCATCGGGGGGCGTGGGGAGATCTTCGGCCATTGCGTAACCCTATCGACTCGCGCCGGGGGACCCGTGTTTGCTTGGTACAACAGACCTCGCGTACGCTGTTTCCCGCGAGTGTCTTCTGTACTCGATTCTCTGGGGTAACTCACGGGGGCGAGCAGAGCAGACAATCGTGCTGTGAGTCCGCATGCTTTTCAGGGCAGCGTTGTGCTCCGCCACAGCGATGTGCTGTCGCATGACCAACGTTAGTTCCATCAGCTGTGTGTTCGCAGCAATACCGAAAGCCCACATGCCCACTACCGACCACAATCCGTCCGGAGCAACCTCACACATGCCCACTACTGTGACCTCGCCGCAGGTAGCCGTTAATGACATCGGCACTGCCGAGGACTTCCTCGCCGCTATCGACAAGACGATCAAGTACTTCAACGACGGCGATATCGTCGAAGGCACCATTGTCAAGGTCGATCGTGACGAGGTCCTTCTCGACATCGGTTACAAGACCGAAGGCGTCATCCCCTCTCGCGAACTCTCCATCAAGCACGATGTCGACCCGAATGAGGTCGTTTCCGTGGGTGATGAGGTCGAGGCCCTCGTTCTCACCAAGGAGGACAAGGAAGGCCGCCTGATCCTGTCGAAGAAGCGCGCGCAGTACGAGCGGGCTTGGGGCACGATCGAGGAGCTCAAGGAGAAGGACGAGGCCGTCAAGGGCACCGTCATCGAGGTCGTCAAGGGCGGCCTGATCCTCGACATCGGTCTCCGCGGCTTCCTCCCCGCTTCGCTCGTCGAGATGCGTCGTGTCCGCGACCTCCAGCCGTACGTCGGCAAGGAGATCGAGGCCAAGATCATCGAGCTCGACAAGAACCGCAACAACGTGGTGCTCTCGCGTCGCGCTTGGCTGGAGCAGACCCAGTCCGAGGTCCGCTCCGAGTTCCTGCACCAGCTGCAGAAGGGCCAGGTCCGCAAGGGCGTCGTGTCCTCCATCGTCAACTTCGGCGCCTTCGTGGACCTGGGTGGCGTCGACGGCCTGGTGCACGTCTCCGAGCTGTCCTGGAAGCACATCGATCACCCGTCCGAGGTTGTCGAGGTCGGCAACGAGGTCACCGTCGAGGTGCTCGACGTCGACCTGGACCGCGAGCGTGTCTCCCTGTCGCTCAAGGCGACTCAGGAAGACCCGTGGCGTCAGTTCGCCCGGACCCACGCGATCGGTCAGATCGTCCCGGGCAAGGTCACCAAGCTGGTTCCGTTCGGCGCTTTCGTGCGCGTCGAAGAGGGCATCGAGGGCCTGGTGCACATCTCCGAGCTGGCCGAGCGCCACGTCGAGGTCCCGGACCAGGTTGTCGCAGTCGGCGACGACGCGATGGTCAAGGTCATCGACATCGACCTCGAGCGTCGTCGTATCTCGCTGTCGCTGAAGCAGGCGAACGAGGACTACAACGCCGAGTTCGATCCGTCCAAGTACGGCATGGCGGACAGCTACGACGACCAGGGCAACTACATCTTCCCCGAGGGCTTCGATCCCGAGACCAACGAATGGCTCGAGGGCTTCGACAAGCAGCGTGAAGAGTGGGAAGGCCGGTACGCCGAGGCCGAGCGTCGCCACAAGATGCACACCGCTCAGATGGAGAAGATGGCGGCCGACGCCGCCGCTGAGGCCGCCAACGGCGGACCGCAGAACTACTCCTCCGAGACCGGTTCGCAGGCCGCCGCTTCGTCGTCGTCCTCCTCGCCGACCGAATCCGCCGGTGGCTCGCTCGCGAGCGACGCCCAGCTGGCCGCACTGCGTGAGAAGCTGTCGGGCAACGCCTGATTCGCAGCTGACGCGGTAACGCGATAGTCGACAAGTCCCCGAGTCCCTTTGGACTCGGGGACTTTCGCTGTTCGCACCGCGGTGAGAGGTAGCTCTCGCCCCGGGAAACCCCGGGGATACCGGGGATTCGCTGTCCGGACATCGCCGGCGGGTTGGATGCAGGTGTCGTGCCGGGACCGAAGGGACTCGGCACGCTAACGTGTCTCTGATTCTGGCTTCTCAGGAAAGGCGCTACCGAAGCATGGGTGTGTTCGACGGCATCAACAGGCGTGACTTCATGGCCAAGGCCATGGTCGCGGGCGGGGCGGGAATGCTGGCCTCCTGGGCCAATCCGATTATCGATCGCGCGTACGCCGCCGATCCCGCGGGGATGGGCGGACTCGGCGATATCGAGCACTTCGTGCTGCTGATGCAGGAGAACCGATCCTTCGATCACTACTTCGGAACCCTTTCCGGCGTACGCGGATTCGACGATCCGTCACCGGCGTGGAACCAGTACGGGTACGCGCCCGGGGTGGGGCCCACCCCAGACGGTTTCATCAACCCGTTCCGGCTGGACACCGAACGCGGCCCGTCCCTGGACGGTGAGTGCATCAACGATCCCGACCACACCTGGGCGGGCATGCACAGGGCGTGGAACAACGGGAAGAACGACGGCTGGATGCCGATGTCCATCGCCTCGGTCGGCGCGGCGAACGGTCCCGCGGCCATGGGCTACTACACCCGCGCCGATATTCCGGTGCACTACGATCTCGCCGACGCCTTCACCATCGCCGACAACTACCACTGCTCGGTGCTCGGACCCACCGATCCCAATCGGCTGTACTGGGTTTCGGCCACCATCGACCCGGACGGCGTGGCCGGTGGACCGCTGCTCGAGACGCCCACCATGATTCCGCAGAACGCGTACAGCTGGCGGACCATGCCGGAGAACCTCTCCGATGCCGGGGTGAGCTGGAAGATCTACAACAATCGCGATGTGGGGCCGTTGTCCTCGGTGATCCTGGACGGCATGATGGGGTGCTTCAAACAGGCCGCCGATCCGGCCTCGGAGCTGGCGCGCCGGGGTAAGGCCCCGGTGTACCCGAGCGATTTCGCCGCCGATGTGGCCGCGGATCAGCTGCCCAATGTCTCCTGGGTGATTCCGTCCCTGCTCAATTGCGAACATCCCGCGCTGCCACCGGCTTTGGGCGCGGTCGGCATCATGCAGGTGCTGGACATCCTCACCTCGAATCCGAAGGTGTGGGAGAAGACCGCGCTGATCGTCAGCTATGACGAGAACGGCGGCTTCTTCGATCACGTGACGCCACCGACCCCGCCGCCGGGAACCGCCGGTGAATACCTGACCGTTCCCCTGGACCAGGCGCACAAATCCGAGGGCATCGCCGGACCGATCGGCCTGGGCTATCGCGTGCCGTGCTTTGTCATCTCGCCGTACAGCCGCGGTGGACTCGTCGCCTCGGAGACCTTCGACCACACCTCGCAGCTGCGGCTGCTGGAGCGCCGCTTCGGGGTGGACGTGCCGAACCTGACCGCCTGGCGGCGCGGTGTCACCGGCGATATGACCTCGACCTTCGACTTCCGGTCGTCGCCGGACGCGGCGAAGCCCGCCGTCGGCCCGGCGGACCGAAAGCTGAATGCCGCACTGGCGCAGTGTGGTCCGAACCTCGCCCTGGGTACGGCGAATGCCGGTACGCCGTATCCGGTGCCGCCCAACGCCATGCCCGCGCAGGAGCCGGGGACCCGTCGCAGGCCCAGCGGTCTGGTCTGACCCCGCGCCGCGCACGCGTTAGTGGCCCAGTCCCGGAAGGGGCTGGGCCACAAGCGCTTTCGCACGTCAGACGGCGGTGGCGGGTACCCATTGGACGGCGGCGGGGCGCTCGGCGCGTTTTCGCATGGAGGCGAAGCTGTGCCGGGCGGGGCTGAGCAAAGCGGAAAGCCAACCGCGGCGATGCTCGGCGAGCGCCGCTGCGACCGCGGGGATCTCGATGCAGTGCATCATGCCCGGCAGTCCCAGACGGTGCCGACCCGTCTGGATGTTTCTGGTGCCCAATGGTGTTCCTTCTCCTACGTGTTTCCCGGCCCTGGATCGCCTGCGGCGAACCTTAGCGGAACAAAAGTGTGCGACGCCGTATTTTGCACGACATTCGCCCCGGCGTGTCGGAATGTTGCCGACAAACGGTTCGGATTGGCCGAAATAGTTGCGAATTGGTCTCGTGAATATCACGGAATGGGCAAACTCTCCGCCCGGTGGTGAATTCGCCCGAGTCACTGGGTAATCGGTACTTTCGGCAGGTGAGGGGTGGTGTGCGCGATCACGGGCGCGGCTGTCAGACTTGTCGAATGTTGCGAATCGGTCTCACCGGAGGCATGGGAGCGGGCAAATCCACCGTGGCCCGCATTCTCGTCGAACACGGCGCGTTGCTGGTGGACAGCGACCTTATCGCGCGCGAAGTAGTGGCGCCCGGCACCCCGGGATTGGCGGCCTTGGTCGCCGCATTCGGGGACGATATCCTCGCCGCCGACGGCAGCCTGGACCGACCGGCCCTGGCAGCCAAGGCCTTCGCCAGCGACGAGGCCCGTGCGACCCTCAACGGCATCACCCATCCGCTGGTCGGTCAGCGCACCAACGAACTGGTCGCCTCGGCTCCCGCGGACGGCATTGTAGTGCAGGACATTCCGCTGCTGGTGGAGAACGGGCTCGCCCCCTTCATGAATCTGGTGGTGGTGGTGGACGCCGCGCAGGAACTGCGATTGCGCCGCCTGGTGGAGTTCCGCGGGGTCGACGAGGCCGATGCGCGGAGTCGAATCGCCGCGCAGGCCACCGATGCGCAGCGCCGGGCCGTCGCCGATGTGCTGCTGGACAACAATGGCGACGAGGGGGCGGTCGCCCCCGCGGTGCACGCGCTCTGGACCGAGCGGCTCATCCCCTTCGAACGCAATCTGCGCACCCGCACCCCCGCCGCCCGTCCGGCGGAATCGGCTGTGGTCGAGGCCAATCCGGGGTGGCCGGTCCAGGCCGAGCGCATCATCGCGCGGCTCGCGGTGGCCTGTGCGGCCGATGCGCTGCGCATCGAACATGTGGGGCCCACCGCCGTCGCGGGCAAGCCCGCCGAGGATATCCTCGATATCCGTATCACCGTCGCCGATGCGACCGTGGCCGAGGGGCTGCGAGATCGGTTGGCCGATGCCGGGTTCCCGCGCGACACCGGTCGCCCGGCCGCTGCGGGGGAGTGGCCGCACGCCGGCGCCGACCCGGGGCGGCTGGTGAATGTGGTTGTCGCCGTGGGTAACTGACGCACGCGACAACCGATACGAGGTCGCCGTGGCGCACTCGGCCGCGGCTAACCGGAACTACATCCACGTCAGGGTGATATCCCGTGCGCGCAGCCAGTCCTCGAAACTGTGCCCGTGCGCGGCGATTCCGTCGATGACGGTGGTCGCGGTCTCGATGGCGCGCTGCGCCTCGGTGAGTTCGAGATAGCCCGCGGCGTGCGCGGCGAGCAGTTCGTCCACATCGAGCAGCTCGACCTCGCGGCTGCTGCGCACCACCAGATCCAGGTAGTGGTCGACCGATCTCCACTTCTTCGGGGCGACCTGCGCGTATTCACCGATATCGATGTAGTAGTCCTGATCGCGCAGGTGCGCCGGGGTGAAGTGGAAGACCGTCGCGCGAATGGACAGGCTTGGCAGCAGCCAGGATTCGATGTAGTGGAACTCGGGGTGATCCGAGGTGCGCGCCATGTACAGCCCCCACGGTTCGACGTGGTAGCGCTCGACCTGTCGCACGAAGCCCTTGGGGTCGATATTGGTGAGTTCCTCGACATTGAAGTACTCAACCTTGGGTCGGTGGAGGTCAACCGCGGAAGACTGAGTCATGCGGTAAGCATTGCGTGTCGCGGCGGCATCGTCCAGGGGACGGTGACGGATTCGGCCGAGTTTCGGCGAAACCCAAATGTGAAACACTGCCTTCCGTTACGGTGCGGCTACCCATAACTGCCGTGGGTAGTTCGAATCAAGGGAAGTAATGATGAAGGTACAGAGCGTTCGCGCTCGCCGGGCCGGGATGGGAGTCACCGCCTTCGGCGTGATGGCCGCCACCATGGTCCTGGCCGCACCCCAGGCCGGCGCGTGGGTCGGCAACCTCGAGGTCTCCGGGGGGTCCGAACACAAGACCGGATGCAGCTACACCATTACCGCATCGGTCGAGATCGACCGGCTCTCGACGGTGAAGTTCACCGACAACGGCGCGGACATCCCGGGCAGCCCGGTCGCCCCGTCGCTGCTGAGCAATAAGGTCACCATCAAGTGGACCCCCGCCACCGCGGGCAACCACAGGCTGGAGGCCCGGCAGATTCTGATCAGCGACTCGATCGACGTCCAGGTGACCGCGGGCAGCGGCACCGGCAGCCTGGGCTGCGGCGGCGGACTCGGCGGACTGCTCCCCAGCTTCTCCGGCTAACCGCGCGCGAGAACCTGCCGCACGCGAAAGCCGCCCGGGCCGAACACAATACGAACCGGGTGGTTTTTCGTGCGTAGCGGGCCCAAGCGCCCCTTACAGCCAGCTCAGCGCGAGTCCGTGGGTGGCGAGCCAGCGATCCACATCGTGACCGCATCCGGCGATACCGTCCACCACCGCCGCGGCCCGCTCGATGGCCAGGTGCGTGCGGACGGTGTCGAAGTGCCCGGCGGCGTGGGCGGTGAGCAGCTCGTCGATGCCCAGGAGTTCGGGCACCTGCCCGGGCCGCGCCACCACGTGCAGGTAGTGCCCCTCGGCACGCCACTTCTTCGGTCCGACCGGGCCGTAATCACCGATATCCAGGTAGTAGGTCTGACCGCGATCGTGACCGGGTCGCAGATGATAGACCGTCACGCGCAGGTGAAGTTCCGGCAGCAACCAGGATTCGATGTAGTGGAAACGGGGATTGTCCACTATCCGCTCCATGTACAGCCCCCACGGTTCGGCGTGCAGCCGTTCCACCGAGTGCACGTAACCGTGATAGTCGGTCCAGCACAAGTCCGCCAGATTGAAAAACTCGAGCTTGGGGCGATGCGGGGTCGCCGGGGGAGCGGTACGACTGATCCCGCGGGGATCAGCGCCGTTGGTGGAATTGCGCTGTGGCATATGCAGACCGGTCATGGCCTTGCCTCTTTTCCGACTCGTCCGAACCGCCAGCCCAGGTTACACCTGGACGCCGTGAAACGGACCTTCCTGTGCCACGCGGAAATTCGGTGTTCGTCACATGGGAATTCTTTGAACTTCCTTGGGACAAACGATAATTCAGACAATTAGTACATGAGAAAGAGGAACGCTCCTGCGTCACGACGAGCGCGGTGTGGAGGGCGGCCGTCCGCGGGCCGCTCCGGAGCGCCCGGGCGACCCCTCGACCAGTGGGCCGCGCTCCGCGTGAACCTGTCGGTGGGTCGTCCTAGGCTGTGAACATGGCATTCGCAACCGAGATCCCGGACGATCGGCCGCTGGCACATTCGGACTTCCGGCCCATCGGCGATATCGAGCGGGTCGAGGGTCGGTTCCAGGTCGTCAGCGAGCACGTTCCCGCAGGTGACCAGCCCGCCGCAATCGCGGAGCTGGAAAAGCGCATCAACGCCGGTGAGCGTGATGTGGTGCTGCTGGGCGCCACCGGCACCGGTAAATCGGCCACCACGGCCTGGCTCATCGAGAAGTTGCAGCGGCCGACCCTGGTCATGGCCCCCAACAAGACCCTGGCCGCACAGCTGGCCAATGAGCTGCGCGAGATGCTGCCGCACAATGCCGTCGAGTACTTCGTCTCGTACTACGACTACTACCAGCCCGAGGCGTATATCGCGCAGACCGACACCTATATCGAGAAGGACAGCTCGATCAACGACGATGTGGAGCGGCTGCGCCATTCGGCCACTTCCAGCCTGCTGTCGCGGCGCGATGTCGTGGTGGTGGCATCGGTATCGTGCATCTACGGTCTCGGCACCCCGCAGTCCTATCTGGATCGCTCGGTCATGCTCGAGGTCGGGCACGAGGTGGAGCGGGACAAACTGCTGCGACTGCTGGTCGATGTGCAGTACACGCGCAATGACATGTCCTTCACCCGCGGCAGTTTCCGGGTGCGCGGTGACACCGTCGAAATCATTCCCTCCTATGAGGAATTGGCGATCCGGATCGAATTCTTCGGTGACGAGATCGAGGCGCTCTATTATCTGCATCCGCTCACCGGTGACGTGGTGCGGCAGGTGGATATGGTTCGCATTTTCCCGGCCACCCATTATGTGGCGGGCCCGGAGCGAATGGAACGCGCGGTCCGCGATATCGAGGCCGAACTCGAAACGCGACTGGCCGAATTGGAGAAGCAGGGCAAACTGCTCGAGGCGCAGCGTTTGCGCATGCGCACCCAATACGATCTGGAGATGATTCGCCAGGTCGGTTTCTGTTCCGGAATCGAGAATTACTCGCGCCATATCGACGGCCGCGACGCCGGTTCCGCGCCCGCCACCCTCATCGATTACTTCCCGGACGATTTCCTGCTGGTCATCGACGAATCGCATGTGACGGTGCCGCAGATCGGCAGCATGTACGAGGGCGATATGTCCCGCAAGCGGAATCTGGTGGAGTTCGGTTTCCGGTTGCCGTCCGCGGTGGACAATCGCCCGCTCACCTGGGAGGAGTTCGCCGACCGCATCGGGCAGACGGTGTACCTCTCGGCGACCCCGGGCAAGTACGAATTGGGCCAGACCGGCGGTGAATTCGTCGAACAGGTGATTCGCCCGACCGGCCTGGTGGATCCGCACGTGGTGGTGAAGCCGACCAAGGGCCAGATCGACGATCTGGTGGGGGAGATCCGCAAGCGCACCGAGCGCGATGAGCGGGTGCTGGTCACCACCCTCACCAAGAAGATGTCCGAGGACCTCACCGATTACCTACTCGGCCTTGGCATTCGGGTGCGCTACCTGCATTCGGAGATCGATACGCTGCGCCGGGTGGAGCTGCTGCGGCAGCTGCGCCTGGGCGAGTACGACGTCCTGGTCGGCATCAACCTGCTGCGCGAGGGCCTGGACCTGCCGGAGGTCTCACTGGTCGCGATTCTCGATGCCGATAAGGAGGGCTTCCTGCGCAGCGGCACCAGCCTCATCCAGACCATCGGCCGCGCGGCCCGCAATGTCTCGGGCGAGGTGCACATGTACGCGGACAAGATCACCGACTCCATGGCGCACGCCATCAGCGAGACCGAGCGCCGCCGCGCCAAGCAGATCGCCTACAACGAAGAGCGCGGTATCGATCCGAAACCGTTGCGCAAGAAGATCAATGACATTCTCGACACGGTCTACCGCGAGGCCGAGGAAACCGAGGTCGAGGTCGGCGGTTCGGGCCGCAATGCCAGTCGTGGCCGTCGCGCCCAGGGTGAACCCGGCCGCGCCGTCTCGGCCGGTGTCTACGAGGGCCGCGATATCAAGTCCATGCCGCGCGCCGAACTTGCGGACCTGGTCAAGGATATGACCGCGCAGATGATGAACGCCGCCCGCGAGCTCCAGTTCGAGCTCGCAGGTCGCCTTCGCGACGAGATCGCCGATCTCAAGAAGGAATTGCGCGGTATGGACGCCGCCGGATTGCAATGAGCACGGGGTAATGGGATCCGCCGTCACGGCATTCGACTCGCCCCGTGCGACAGTGCCCGCCCGCGCCGCCGAGGCGGTATTCGCATACCGCTCCGGCCGCACGATCGAGCGGCCGGTGAGCTCAGCCCTGCTGCGCCATCCATTCGTTGACGCGGCGCTCGGCCTCCTCGCGGGAGACCTCCTCGACCCGGGTCATACAGACCCAGCGGTAGCCGAAGGGGTCGTAGAGCACGGCGTAGCGGTCCCCGGTGACGAAGGTGGCCGGTTCGTCGGCGATGCGCGCACCGAAGCCCCGGGCTCGCTCGATGACGGCGTCCACATCGGGGTTGTAATGCACGATGCTGGTGTTCAGCCATTCGCCATTGGGGGCGAGCAGGCCGTTCTCCGGCATTTCCATGCCGATCTGCAGGGTGGAATCGCCGATCAGCAGTTCGGCATGGGCGGGCTGGCCGTCGGGAAGGTCATTGCGGCTCAGCACCTTCGCGCCGAAAACGGTCGAGTAGAAGTCGATGGCCTTATTGCCGTCGGGAACGGCCAGGAAGCAGGTGATGGAGTGGTAGTTCTCCGGAATGGGATTCACTTTCTCGCTCATGAGCACCACTCTGCCCATCCGGCCGCCGTGGATCTTGTAAGAAAGCGACACCGTCATGCCCGGCGCTGATCCCGCGCCGATCCACCGCCGGCCGGTGCCGCCGCCGGAGACCGCGAAGGGCATTCTGCGCCCGCGCGAACATCAGGCGGCCAGCAATCACCGTCGATTGCCCGCGGGGGAGCAGGTCGCCCGCTATGTCGAGTTCTACTGGTCCGTGCGCTGGGATCGTCGCGGTCTGCCGCCGTATTCGGCGGAGGTGCTCGGCTTTCCGGTGGTCAATATGACTTTCGAGAAGGAGCGGGGCCGCCGCGGCGGTTTCGTCACCGGCGTCTGGACCACCAAGTACGTGCGCGAATTGGCCGGCGTCGGTGAGACATTCGGGGTGAAATTCCGCTCCGGCGGCTTCGGCGCCTGCATCGGGATGGATGTGGGCGCGCTGCGTGATACCGCGCTGCCGCTCATCGAGGTGCTGCCCGAGGCGGAGGGGCTGGCCGACAAGGTGCTGGCCACCCCGGAGCTGGAGCAGCGCCGAATCCTGGTGGAGGACTTCCTCATCGAGGCCATCACCCGCCGCGGCGTCGCCGATGACGCCTCCTACCACCTGGTGCTGCGCATCATCGACGCCATGGAGCTCGACCGCGAGCTGGCCCGCGTGGACCAGGTCACCGAGCGTTTCGACATCCCCATTCGTACCCTGCAGCGCCTGTTCCGCCGCTATGTCGGGGTCGGCCCGAAATGGGTGCTGCGCCGGTTCCGGCTCCAGGACGGCGCGCAGCTGCTCGCCGAGGGTCGCACCTCGGATCTGGCGGCGCTCGCGCTGGACCTGGGTTACTTCGATCAGGCGCATTTCTCCCGCGAGTTCGCCGCCGAGATCGGAATGCCTCCGCTGGAATATGCCCGATCCTCGCTAATGTCCTGAACAGCACAACGATCGGGAATAAGCTTCTCCCACAGGCGGTTGGTTGCCATGTCACCAACATGGCGATCATCGCAATCGAGCAAGGAGCAGGCCATGGATGTGCTGGTTTTGATCGGACGCATTCTGTTCGTCCTTCTGTTTCTCTCCTCCGGCGTCGGGCACCTCACCCAGACCGACGCGATGGCGCAGTACGCGCAATTCAAAGGTGTTCCGGCGGCCAAACTCTCGGTGCTGGGCTCCGGGGTCCTGCTGGCGCTCGGCGGGCTGAGCGTGCTGCTCGGCGTCTGGGCCGATCTCGGCGCCCTGCTCCTGTTCATCTTCCTGGCGCCGACCGCGTTCCTCATGCACGCGTTCTGGAAGGAGACCGATCCGCAGGCCAGGCAGACCGAGATGATCTCGTTCAATAAGGACCTGTCGCTGGCGGGCGCGGCGCTCATGCTCTTCGCCTTCTTCGCCTATGTCGGCCACGACCTCGGATTGACGCTGACCGGACCGCTTTTCAGCCTCTGAGCAGGGGCCGGACGCGCTACTATTGCGCGTCATCGATCGGCCCGTGGCGACAGGAGTGAGGATGACCATCCTCTGCGTGATTCTCGGCTGGATCTGGGCCGACTATCGCTCGCTGTGAGGTAGCGGTTTCACGGCCCATCCGGTGCGCGCCGCGTACCGGATGGGCCGCCCCGTATCCCCGGAAAAATCGGATCTGTGACGAAAGTCCCAGGCGCGCAATACCGTTGGCGAATTCTGGGAAGTATCACAACTATCCGGGAATTCGCTGGTAGCCAGGGTTGTATCCGGCCACGTCACAGAATGTGTGGTTGCGCCGACACGGCGCGTGAGTGTGATGTGTTGCGATATCGAAAATTTCCGCCTGTTATGCCGCTATTGTCAGGCGAAGTTGCCGCGGCGGTAACCATGAAAGTGGACGCTGCGGCCCCGACCTTTGTACTTGGAGGAGAGAATGACCGCCTACCGGACGATTGTCGTCGGTACCGATGGCTCGGACTCGTCGTATGTAGCCGTTGAGCGGGCCGCTGCTCTGGCAGGTTCCGAGGGGGCGACCCTGTACATCGCCTGCGCGTACTACCCGACCGACGACCGCGATGTGGCCGCCGCCGCCGATGTGCTCAAGGACGAGGCCTACCAGGTGCGCGGTTCCGCACCCACCAGTGAGATCCTGCGCGTCGCCCGTGACAAGGCCGTCGCCGCCGGAGCCGTCAACGTGGTCGAGAAGGCCGTTGTCGGTGAGCCCGTCGAATCCCTGCTCGCCCTGCTCAAGGAGGTCGACGCCGATCTCCTGGTGGTCGGCAACCGGGGTCTGAACACCCTCGCGGGCCGCCTGCTCGGCTCCGTCCCCTCGGACGTGGCCCGCAAGTCCCGCAGCGATGTGCTGATCGTGCACACCGTGCGGTAAGAAGCACCGACCGGTGAAGTGGCCGTGCCCAGTTGGGCACGGCCACTTCGCTTTTGCGCGGCTTTGCCGGGGTGGGTGTGTCAGCCCCATTTCCGATCTCACTCCAGCCGCCGCAGGACCGCGGGGAGGTCCTCGGTGTGCACCACGGCCAGGCGCTGGGTGGCGCGGGTCAGGGCGACGTAGAGGTCGTTCATACCGCGCGGGGACTCGGCGAGGATGTCCTGGGGCTCGACCAGGATGACGGCGTCGAATTCCAGGCCCTTCACCTCGTGCACGGTGAGTACACGCGCCGAATCCACGCTCAGGTGGGCTAGTTTCGACGCCAGGTCGTGCGGCACGATGACCGCGGTGGTGCCGGGATGCGCGGCCTCGGTCTCCACCAGGCGGGCGACCTCATCGGCCAGCTGTCCGGCGGTGACCCGGTGTGCGGCGGGCGCGAAGCCCGAATCGCGCACCGAGCGCGGGATGGCCGCGCCCGGATCGATCTCGGCGAGCACATCCGCGGCGACCGCCATGATCTCGGCGGGGGTGCGGTAGTTGACGGTCAACTCGGTGAGCTTCCACCGTTTGGCCACATACGGTTCCAGCACCTGCTGCCAGGAGGAGGCCCCGGCCGGATCGCCGGTCTGCGCCACATCCCCGACCGCGGTGATCCAACGATTCGGGATGCGCCGCATGACCATTCGCCACGCCATCTCCGAAAGCTCCTGCGCCTCATCGACGATCACATGCCCGTAGGTCCAGGTGCGATCCCCGGCGGCGCGTTCGGCGGTGGTCTGGCTGGTGCGCACCTGCTGGCGTTCGGCGAGCTGACTGGCGTCGATGAGGTCGTACGCCATGAGCAGTTCGGGATCGAGCTCGTCCTCGAGATCCTGTGGCGCGGAACCGGTCAGGATGTCCAGGGCGTCCTGCGCCTCGGCGATCTGGGCTCGCCAGCGCCGGCGCGAGCGCTCGCGCTCCTCACTGTCGTCGATGCCGAGCAGTTCGGCGAGTTCGTCCAGCAGCGGCGCGTCGGCATCACTGAATTCACCACTGTCGGCGCGCCGCAACTCGGCCCGGTCCTCGGCGCTGAGATGCCCTGCGGCACTGGCCAATCGCTTGGGGTCGGCCCACAGTCCGCCCAGCACGTCCTGCGGGGTGAGCAGCGGCCACAGTCCGGCGATGGCGCGCTGGATATCGGCGTCGGCCCGCATCTCATCGCGGATCTCGGTGAGATCGGTCTGGCTCAACAGGTTCCGTCCGCCCAGCGGATCCGAGCCGATGATCTCGGCCAGCTGATCGGTGAGCGCGTCCACCACGCCCGCGGCGAAGATGGGCCTGGCCAGGTTGTGCGGGCGGCGCGAGGAGCGGGCGCGCCCGCGCGCCTTGGTGACAATGCGCCGGTCCAGGGTGAGTTCGCGCCCGTCGAAATGCAGCCGGATCGGATTCTTGGGAATCTCCTGCCATTCCCGCACGGCCTTCTTGAGTACCTCGAGCATGTCCAGGGAGCCCTTGAGTTCGCCCGCGCGCAGCGAATCCTCCAGGGTGGCCCGCACTCCCGGATACAGATCGCCGATGGTGGACAGCAGCACACCGGTCTCACCGAGCGAGGGCAGCACCTGTCCGATGTAGTCCAGGAAGGTCGAATTCGGCCCGATGATGAGCACACCGGCCTTGTCCAGCTGCTGTCGATAGGTGTACAGCAGATACGCCGCGCGATGCAGGGCGACCGCGGTCTTGCCGGTGCCCGGGCCGCCCTGCACCACGAGCACGCTCTTGTGCTCGGAGCGGATGATGGCGTCCTGTTCGCTCTGAATGGTCTCGACGATGTCGTTCATATGCCCGGTGCGGGCGGCGTTCAGCGCCGCCAGCAGCGCGCTCTCACTACCCACCCCGCCGTCGCCGTTGATGACGCCGTCGCGGCGCGCGGTCTCCAGATCCAGGTACTCGTCATTGACCGAGGTGACCTTGCGATTGCGGGTGCGGATATGCCGCCGCCGGGTGACGCCGTCCGGTGCGGCGGTGGTGGCGAGGTAGAACGGCCGCGCCAGGGGCGCACGCCAATCCAGCAGCAGCGTCTCGTAATCGGCGGATTCGTCGAGAATGCCGATACGCCCGATGTACCGCTTCTCGGCCTCGCCGCCGGAGCCGTTCGCGTTCGCTCCGCCGCCGTCCTCGGCCTCGGGCGCGAGATCGATTCGGCCGAAACACAATCCATGTTCGGCCGCATCGTACTTGGATAGGTCTTCGGAATAGAGCTGGGTGAACGATTCGCGTTCACTGCGGGCCTGCGGCGTCCCGCCGGTCTCCAGCAGCACGGTGCGCAGCCGTCGCTGCGCGTATTCGCGCATTCCGTCGAGCCGCTCGTAGAGCAGGGTCAGGTGCTGCTGTTCGCGCTCCAGATCCGCCGTGGTCTTGGCATCGGAGGTGGACGCGGACACAGAACGCTCCTCGGTGAGGTCGGGCAAAACGGAACTCCTTGTCACCACGCGGTGCCGTACGCGCACTGCGCGCGAACCATCGAGAACAGAGTTATCGAGTCTAGTTCGCGTTTGCCCGACTCGCCGTACCGGCAGGTCAACCGTGCCGTGCGCGTCGGCCCGCGCGGTATCGGGCCAGTTCAGGAGGCGTGCGTGGAATCGCTTCTGCGACTCAGCGTGCTGTCCCGGTGCCCGGGCGGTTTGGCCCGGTACATGGCCAGATCCGCATCGTGCAGGACCGCTTCGGGGGTGCGGCCGTCACCGGGATGCAGCGGTGTGATGCCGACCGAGGCGTTGACCTGGATGCGATGCCCGCGCGCGATGATCGGCTCGGCCATGGTTTGGCGCAGCCGGGTGATCAGCGCCTCCAGATCCTCGCCGAGTGTGCGCCCGGAGAGCAGTACCAGGAATTCGTCGCCGCCGATGCGCCCGACGATATCGTCCGAGCGCAGTCCGCGCTGGAGCCGCTGCGCCACGATCTGCAGCACGGTATCGCCGATGGCATGTCCGAGCGTGTCATTGATGCTCTTGAATCCGTCCAGATCGATGAACAGCACGGTGGAGACCGGCAGCGATTCGCTGGTGCCCAGCGCCGCCGCCAACCGCGACAGCACCAGTGACCGATTGGCCAGCCCGGTCAGTGGATCATGGGTGGCCTGATACTCCAATTGCCTTCTGCTGGCCCGGAATTCGGTGATGTCATTGAACGACGACACCGCCGCGGAGTTCGGATCCTCGGGATTGAGCAATCGACTGCTCGCCGACAACCAGCGCCGCTGCCCATCGGGGCGATCCACCCCGAAGACGAAGCGCGTCACCGTCTCTCCGGTCGCCAGCGTGCGGATCACCGGATACCAGGACGGCGACATGGGCTGGGCGTTGGCGTCCAGCAGACACAGCGGAATGTCATTGATATGGGTGCCGACGAGATCGTCCGCGTCGTACCCGAATATGCGCCGGGCCGCGGGATTCGCCGATTCGATGCGCCCCTCCCGGTCGATCACGACCACGCCCTCCTCCAGTTGCGACACCACGGTGGTGAAGAACTGTTCGGCCCGCGCCTGGGCGGCCTCGGCGCGCCGCTGCGGGGTGAGGTCGTGCACCACCACCTGATAGGCGAGCCGATCGTGCCAGGCGGTGAGCACCGACACGGTCTCGGCCTCGACGGTGCTGCCGTCGCAGCGCACGAGCACCAATTCGGCGGGCTCGGAAGCGGTTCCGGCAATGGTGAGCCGGCGGATGCGCTCCAGCATGGCGGGCACATCGCGCGCCATCACGAAATTGGCGACCGGCTGGCCGATGACCTCGTCGTTCCGCTCGGCGCCGAGCAGTCGCAGCATGGCCGGATTGGCGTACACGATCGTGCCGCGTTCGTGGACCACAACCCCGTCGGGGCTGTGCTCCACCAGCGTGCGGTACCGCTGGGCCAGCTGTTCGGCATCGGTCGGGGTATTTGCCCGATCGTTACCAACCACCTCAAGCACCCCCTGATCGTCGTTGAAACACGTCGCTGGAGCACGGCACTAAAGTGTGAGCGGCAGGGTTTGCTGGAAACCCCGCCGAACCTATTGGATCAATCACAGCCCCGCACAGCATCGGCCTGCTGATGGTGATCATTACAGGCAGAGGCTCTGGGAAGGAGCGATGCAATGCCTGGCACCAACCCCGTCCCGAACACTGCGGTAGAGCACCAAGATCATATGACCATTGCCGGAATTGGCGCCGTCACCGGGTACGGCTGGGGTCGAGACACCCTCTGGGAGGGTTTGCTGAGCGGTAAGCCCGCAGCCCGGCTCCATCCAGGGTACGGCCCCGAACGCGATCGGCATGGATGGGTTGCCCGCGTGCCGGACGGCGGCGATCCCGAGTTGGGACCCAGTCGCTATGTGCGCGCGGTACAGGAATCGGTGCGCGAGGCGGTCGCCGACGCGACCGCCCGTGGCTGGCGGCCCGGTCGCACCGTGGGTCTGCTGCACGCCATCGTGCTGGGCAATGTGTACGAATGGCGGGACTTCTACGTCGAGGATCACGGGCGCCGGCGTGCCCGGGACTATCTGCGATTACTTCCCTCGACGCCGATTTCGAATCTGATGGGGGAGTTCGGTTTCCACGGCCCGGCCATGAATGTGACCGCGGCCTGTTCCTCGGCCAATGCCGGGTTGATCACCGCGCGGATGTGGCTGGCGCAGGGTGTCGCCGACGATGTGGTGGTGGTCGCCACCGATCTGTCCGGCACGCCCGACATGGTGGAGCATTTCGAGGCGCTGGGGGCCGCGGTCACCGATGTGGAGCCGCTGGTGGCCTGCCGCCCGTTCCAGGAGGGCAGTCGCGGCTTCAGTTGGGGCGAGGCCTCGACCGCGTTCGTGGTGACCCGCGAGGCCGATCGGCCCTACGCGGCGCTGCTGGGCGGGGCCATGACCAATGACGGCTATCACGTGATCTCGGTGGATCCCTCGTACGAGCAGATCTTCGAATGCGTCCGGCGCGCGCTCGCCGGCGCCGATGTGCGGCCCGAGGAGGTGGCGTATCTGAATTCGCACGGCTCGGGCACCCAGCAGTGTGATGACGCCGAAACCGCGCTGCTGGCGGACCTTTTCGGCAATCGTCCGCTGGTCTGCGCGATCAAGCCGTTGACCGGGCACTGTCAGGCGGCGTCGGCGGGGGTCGAAGTGGCCGCGGTGGCAATGGGTTACGAACGCGGCGTGGTGGTCTCCGCCCCGGTCGTCGCGCCCGCGCACGCCCGGCTGGTGGACGGGGTGATCCCCGGCGGTGCGGGGATCACCGTGAAGATCGCACTCGGTATGGGCGGCAACAACTCCGCGCTGGTGCTGGGTCCCGTCGGCTGAGTTCCGGTCCGCCACTGGTCAATGCAGGGGGACCGACCAGTGCAGTTTGGTGCCGGTCTGATCGCCGTCGGTGTCCCGCCGCGGATACACCGCCAGCCGCCCGCCGGACTCCTCGGCGCGGAACGCGAGATTGGTGAGCCCGCTGGGGGTGATGCCCTCGGGAATCCCGCAGCCGTTGTCCGCGACCACGATGGTGAGATCGTCCGCCACCCCGATATCGACGGTGATGGTATCCGCGCCGGAATGTCGCACGGCATTGCTGACCGCCTCGCGCACAACGGCTTCCGCGTGGTCGGCGAGTGCGGGCTCCACCACCGACAGCGGTCCGGTGACATGCATGAGCGCGCGGATCTCGGTGGCGGTGGTCTGCTGTTTGATGGCGCGCTCCAGCCGCTGGCGCAGCCGCGTGCTGTGCCCGTTGCCGCCGTGCAGATCGAAGATGGAGGTACGGATCTCCTCCACCACGTCCTGGAGATCGTTGATGGTGTCGGTGAGGCGCTGCGCCACTTCGGGAACGCGCGTCCGAGGCACCGTGCCCTGTAGTGAGAGTCCGATGGCGAACAGGCGCTGGATCACATGATCGTGCAGGTCCCGGGCGATGCGATCCCGATCGGTGAGAATGTCGAGTTCGCGCATACGGCGCTGCGCCACCGCCAATTGCATTGCCAGCGCGGCCTGATCGGTGAAGGCCGCGATCAACTCCACCAATTCGTCGGTGTACGGGGCGGATTCGGCCGAGCGCAGCGTAATCAGCACGCCCAGTGTGGAATCCGGGGTGTGCAGCGGCAGCAACAGCGCGGGGCCGATGACCGCGATGCGCGCGCCCAGACGCACCCGCCGGGAATTCTCGAAGCGCAGCGGTGTGCGGGTGGTGAGCGCCTCGCCGATGGCGGTGCCCACCGTGTCCACGGTCGCGCCGACCGGATTGTCCCCGGGTCCGGACCACTGCGAAATCACCATTTCGGTGACCTCCTCCGGCGGCGTCTCGGGATCGGCCACCACCGCCAGCAGCGCCTGATGTGAGGCGGTGAGTTCGCGCGCGTGCTCCACCACGTGGGCGAGCACGGTGCCGGGATCGGTGTCGGCCAGGAATTCGGTGGCGATATCGCGGGTGGCCTCGATCCACGCCTGCCGGGTGCGCGCGGATTCGTAGAGCCGGGCATTGTCGACGGCGATGCCGGCGGCCGCGGCCAGCGCCTGCATGAGCACCTCGTCGTCCTCGGTGAAGGGATGCCCGCCGGATTTCTCGGCCAGATACAGATTGCCGAACATCTCCCCGCGAATGCGCACCGGCACGCCGAGGAAGGTGTGCATGGGCGGATGGTGCATGGGGAAGCCGATGGCGTCCGGATGTCGCGTAAGGTCTTCCAGCCGAACGGGTTCGGACTGTCCGACCACGAGTCCGAGGACGCCTTTGCCCTCCGGTGGCGCGCCGATGTGCACCCGGGTCCGATCGTCGATGCCGTGCGAGATGAACTGGGTCAGCTGTTGATCGTGACCGCGCACCGCGAGCGCGCCGTAGCGGGCGTCGACCAGACTGGTGGCCACCCGCACGATGGTGCGCAGGGTCTGATCCAGGTCCAGCCCGGAGGTGACCGCGAGCATGGCTTCCACCAGCCCGTCGATGCGGTCGCGGGCGTCGATGATCTGCTCGACCCGATCCTTGACCTCGGTCAGTAGTTCGCGTAATCGCAGCTGCGACAGCGTGTCACGTACGGAGTAGGGACCGGTGCGATGAGCGTCATGCATGGTGGTCCTGGCTGTCCGGCGGATGCGCACACGGCACCCGGAATGGTACTCGCGGGCTGTTGCCGAAAGGTTGTCGTTGCGGATGCACTTGCAGCGCAGCCGAATTCATCCCATGCAACCATCCGCCAACTTTTTAACGGAAGAATTTCCAAAAAATAGCCCGGATTGGGACCTTCGCCCCTGTTCGCCGTCGCGACCGGCGTGTTGTCATAGGAGCGGGTTGCCGGGTCGGAATCGGGAAAGTGGGTCGGCTATGGGCGGGTTCGATGTGTGGTCGAGTGGAACCGATGAGGATTTCGTGGTGACCACCCGCGGACCGGTCCCGGCCGCCGAGGTCACCCGTGTGGTGCGCGGACTGGGCAGAATCCTGCGCCGCCACGGGGTGGAAGGGCCGGTGCGGGCACGCCTGCACTGGCCCGACTCCGACGAGGAGCACACCCTCGCGCAAATATCGATCCGGACGCTGGGGAAGGCGTTCCGGGTACAGGTCGCCGGGCCGGGACGCTTCGCGACCACCTTCGCCTTGGAACGCCTCGACCTGCGGCTTGGCACTCCACCGGAGGAAGCTTCCCGGCCCTGGCCCGACCCGGCACGGCCGACCCTGGCCGTGGTCACCGGTCCGCGCCCCATCGTGCGGCGCAAGGACTGTCGATTACAGGTGGCCACGGCCGGGGCGGCCGCGCTGACCCTCGATGCCATGGACTATGACGCGCATCTCTACATCGACGCCGAGACCGGTGCGGATGCCGTGGTCTGCTGGAGCGGGCCGCTCGGTGCGCGCCCGCTGCGCCGGCATCGCGACGGCGTCCCGGCGCTGCACGAGGACGAAGCCGCCGCGCGGCTGTGCCTGGGCGGGGTGCCGTACCTGTTCTTCACCGATCCCGACACCCGCCGGGGCCGTCTCCTCTATCGCCGATTCGACGGCGACCTGGCCTTGGTGACGGCCGCGGGGTCCGAGGACCGCTCGCGCGAGCGGTCGACACCATTGCGCGCGGTAACAGGATGTGTGCGCCGCACCACAATTGGACCGGTCGGTCTGATCAAGGCCACAGAGCCTTTGGTGTAATTCGTTTGCCCAGGTGAAGAGTGATTTCGTTCCGATCGGGGTAACTTCGGGGGTACCCCCGAAACCGGCGACGCTCGTGAACCGGTGGCACGCGTGCCCGATAGTTTTGGCTCTTAGCCGTGCGCTGAAGTTCCGGAGAGGCGGAATTGTCGGTGGGCGCGCCTAGCATGGCGTCGCGGGGGCTATGTCTTGATGCCGAAACGTTGGAAGGATGGCCGGTGGCGGATCGCCTGACGGTGCGTGGAGCGCGGGAACACAATCTCAAAGGGGTCGATCTCGACCTACCCCGCGACAGTCTCATCGTGTTCACCGGTCTGTCCGGGTCCGGTAAGTCGTCGCTGGCGTTCGACACCATCTTCGCCGAGGGTCAGCGGCGATATGTGGAATCGCTGTCGGCGTACGCCCGGCAATTCCTCGGGCAGATGGACAAGCCCGATGTGGACTTCATCGAGGGCCTCTCGCCCGCGGTGTCGATCGATCAGAAGTCGACCAACCGCAATCCGCGGTCGACCGTGGGCACCATCACCGAGGTCTACGACTATCTGCGCTTGTTGTTCGCGCGCGCGGGCACACCGCACTGCCCGACCTGCGGTCACCTCATCGAGAAGCAGTCGCCGCAGCAGATCGTGGATCAGGTGCTCGCCATGGAGGAGGGCATCAAATTCCAGGTGCTCGCACCCGTGGTGCGCACCCGTAAGGGCGAATTCGTCGACCTCTTCGAATCGCTGAACGGGCAGGGCTACTCGCGTGTGCGGGTCGACGGCGTGGTGTATCCGCTGACCGAACCGCCCAAGCTGAAGAAGCAGGAGAAGCACGATGTCGAGGTGGTCGTCGACCGTCTCGCCGTGAAGCCCACTTCCAAACAGCGCCTGACCGATTCGATCGAGACCGCGCTGCGGCTGGCCGACGGCATCGTGGTGCTGGACTTCGTGGATCGCGATGAGCACGCGCACGATCGGGAGCGGCGCTTCTCCGAGCGGCTGGCCTGCCCGAACGGGCATCCCCTGGATATCGAGGATCTCGAACCGCGCTCGTTCTCGTTCAACTCGCCCTACGGCGCGTGCCCGGACTGCACCGGTCTCGGCATTCGCAAGGAGGTCGATCCGGATCTCGTGGTGCCCGATACCGAATTGAGCCTCGGTGAGGGCGCCATCGCGCCCTGGTCGCGCGGCCAGACCGCCGAATACTTCACCCGACTGCTGTCGGGATTGGCCGAGGCCATGGGGTTCTCCATGGACACCGCCTGGCAGGATCTGCCGCCCAAGGCGCGAAAGGCCGTGCTGGAGGGCAGTTCCGAACAGGTGCACGTCTCGTACACCAACCGGTACGGCCGCAAGCGTTCGTACTACGCCGATTTCGAAGGCGTCATGCCGTTCCTACAGCGGCGCATGGAGAACACCGAATCGGAATCGGCCAAGGAGTACTACGACGGGTATATGCGGGATATCCCGTGCCCGGTCTGCAATGGCGCGCGGCTGCGGCCGGAGATTCTCGCGGTCACGCTGCGAGCGGGCGACGCGGACAAGTCGATTGCCGATATCTCCGATCTGTCCATCGGCGACGCCGCGGACTTCCTGAACTCGCTCACCCTGGACGAGCGGCAGGCCGCGATCGCCGCGCAGGTGATCAAGGAGATTCAGGCGCGACTGGGCTTCCTGCTCGATGTCGGCCTGCAATATCTGACGCTCTCGCGGGCGGCGGCCACGCTGTCCGGCGGTGAGGCGCAGCGTATTCGGCTCGCCACGCAGATCGGCTCGGGTCTGGTCGGTGTGCTGTACGTACTGGACGAGCCGTCCATCGGACTGCATCAGCGCGATAATCGGCGGCTCATCGAAACCCTTACGCGGCTCAAGAAACTCGGCAATACGCTGATCGTGGTCGAGCACGACGAGGACACCATCCACGCCTCGGACTGGGTGGTCGATATCGGCCCGCTCGCCGGTGAGCACGGCGGTGAGGTGGTGTACTCAGGGCCGTACCCGGGGCTGCTGACCGATAAGCGATCCCTCACCGGCGCTTATCTTTCCGGGCGCGAAAGCATCGAGATTCCGCTGGTGCGGCGGCCCATGGACAAGAAGAAGCAGCTCACCGTGGTCGGCGCGGTCGAACACAATCTGCGCAATATCGATGTGAGCTTCCCGCTGGGCATTCTCACCTCGATCACCGGCGTCTCCGGCTCGGGTAAGTCGACGCTGGTGAACGACATTCTGGCAACCGTGCTGGCGAACAAACTCAATGGCGCGCGCCAGGTTCCGGGCCGCCACACCCGGGTGAACGGGCTCGATCATCTGGACAAGCTGGTGCAGGTGGATCAGTCGCCCATCGGCCGCACCCCACGCTCGAACGCGGCCACCTACACCGGTGTGTTCGACAAGATCCGCACCCTGTTCGCCGCCACCACCGAGGCCAAGGTGCGCGGCTATCAGCCCGGCCGCTTCTCCTTCAATGTGAAGGGCGGTCGCTGCGAAGCATGTTCGGGCGACGGCACTTTGAAGATCGAGATGAACTTCCTGCCGGACGTGTACGTCCCGTGCGAGGTCTGCCACGGCGCGCGCTACAACCGGGAAACCCTCGAGGTGCACTACAAGGGCAAGACCATTGCCGAGGTCCTGGATATGCCCATCGAGGAGGCCGCCGAATTCTTCGAACCGGTCACCTCCATCCACCGGTATCTCGCGACCCTGGTGGACGTCGGCCTCGGCTATGTGCGCCTGGGCCAGCCCGCACCGACCCTGTCCGGCGGTGAGGCCCAGCGGGTGAAGTTGGCCGCCGAACTCCAGAAGCGTTCGACCGGCCGCACCATCTACATTCTCGACGAGCCCACCACCGGTCTGCACTTCGAAGACATCCGCAAACTCCTCAAGGTCATCAACGGCCTCGTCGACAAGGGCAATTCGGTCATCGTCATCGAACACAACCTGGACGTCATCAAAACCTCCGACTGGGTCATCGATATGGGCCCCGAAGGCGGTTCCGGTGGCGGCATGGTCATTGCCGAAGGCACCCCGGAAGACATTGCCGCCGTAGCGGACAGTTACACCGGCCAATTCCTCAAGGGCGTCCTGGAAGCCCGGCCCGCGGCCCCCGCCAAGGCCGCCCCCGCCAAGAAGGCCCCGGCCAAAAAGGCGACCACCAAGGCCACCGCGAGCAACGGCACTACCGCCAAGAAGTCCACCGCGGCCGAGAAGAAGCCCGCCGACGCCGCGGCGAAGAAGGCCGCCGCAGCCCGCCGCAAGGCCGCCGCCCTCCGCTGACCACCGCATCGGAAAGCACGCCACACCCGTAAACCGACGAGCGGCATGCCGCCACTCCTCACCCCGGCGAGACGCACCTCCCCTCGCAGACCCGCCGCGTGGCGTGCTTTGCCTGGTCATCCCGTCGCGCGGCGTGCTTCCCCCGTCATCCCGGCGCGCTTTTGGCCGGGATCCACACCCACGGCGGATCAGCCGACCGGCTGGATCCCGGCCAAACCCATGCCGATGACGAAGTGGGTTCTCCCACCAACGTGCATGTACTCACGCGGGCAAACGTCGAGAGGACCCCTGCGCCGGTACATGCACGTCCAGGCGGAGGCGGCTACAGCATGGCTGCGGGGGTGGCGGCGGCCAACTGCTCGGGCTCGCACGGCGCGGCATGGCCCGCCCACAGGTCGCCCTGAAACTTGCGACCCGCGCTCGGGACCTCATGCGTGGCACGCCGCCGGGTCGAATTCATGCTCTCATTGCAGTACGCGAGGCGCAGGCGTACGGACTCCCGTGTGAGCGTTCAGCATTCGAGCGCGCCATTGCCACCGCATGGCGAGAGATGGATCAGGCATCCGATCTCGAGCCTCTCGACGAGTGTCCGCGCTGGCTGTGGGCCGTCACCCCGGCCGAGATCGCCGCGCACGAGGCGCGAGGCCGTGCCGAATTCGAGGACTACGACCGTGCGATAGCGCTGTTCGACTCGGTCGCAGACATCGAGCGCTTTCCGCGAAATGCGAACAACATTGCCGCCTGGCGAGCGGTCATCCGGGCGCGCGCCGGTGATCTTCGCGGGGCCGTCGCCGAGGCGGTGCCAGTCCTCGACACGCTGAACGGTCTGACGTCGATTCGCACGCTGCGTAACCTGGAGCCCATCCGTGCATCCGTCGATGAGAACCCCGCCGGCGGCGAGTTTTCCGACATGTTCGACGCCCTCCTGACGAAAGCAACCACAGCATGACTACTCTGCCCGTCGGCCTGGAATTCGAGCACCACGACAAGGCACAGGCGCGCGAGGTGCGCGCCGTCGTCGAAGTCATCTACCGGCGGTAATACGTCGAGGCCATCGCATCCGGCGACACGTTCGACGACCCCGAGTCATTCATGGCCCGATCCGATGCGTACACCAACCCGGCCCAGATGTCGCGACTCGAGTTGGTCATCGCGCGAATTGATGGCGAACCAGTCGGCCAGACTTGGGGCTGGCCGCTTCGCCCCAACGCTGCATGGTGGGGCAATCTCGAACTCGACGATCCAGACGCCGACCGTGACGAGTTCATCGCCGAAACCGGTAGGCGCACATTCGCACTCAGCGAACTCATGGTGTGCGCCGAGCACCAAGGCCACGGAATCGCACGCGCCCTCCTTGATGATCTACTCAATCGCCGACCCGAGGAACGAGCGACACTGCTTGTCGAACCGGACAATTCGCGCGCATACGCCAAATGCCTCAAATGGGGCTGGCGTCGAGTGGGCACGTTGCGCCCACGATGGCCCGATGCCCCACGCCTTGACGTTCTGATTCGCGACCTGGGGTGAGACGCGACCGGCCACTGCGGAGCCGGGCCGTACAGTCAGGTCAGAGCAAGTTTCCGTAAGCCGCTGGTCTGGGGTCATGTAGCGGTTAACAGACATGTCACCCCGGCGAGCAGTGCGACCTCCTCCCGGCGCAGCCCGGGGGTGCGTCGGGTGCCCGCCGGTGGGAGACCGACGTCGCCGGGCGTCAGGCGCGCCCGGCGGGTTCGCGGGAAGTCGCGGAGCTGTTCCCGCTGCTGTCGCACTGCCGATGATTCGCTGACCATGCGGTGCGCAACAGCGGCGGGGCCGGTGTTACTCCGCGCCGGGGGCCAGTGCGGCCGTGGCGCTCGCCTCGGTGAGCTTGCCGAAGTCGAGTTTGACCAGTTGGTCGGCGAGGTGGAAGTAGCGATCGTCGTGCGTGATGACGATGACCGTCTTGTTGCGCGCCTTCAACTCGGCCAGGATCTCGGTGTAGAACACATCGCGGAATTTGGGTTCCTGATCGGCGGCCCACTCGTCGAAGAGATAGATCGAGCGATCTTCCAGCAATGCGGTCAACAGCGCCAACCGCTTGCGCTGCCCCTGCGACAGATCGATGGTCGACAGTTTGCCGTCCTGCACGGTCACCTTGTGCGCGATCTGCAGCTCTTGGAGATAGTGCCGCACCTCCTCGTCGATGCCGGGGCGATCGAAGCCCAGGTAATCCTCGAAGAGATGGAAGTCGGTGAAGATGGCCGAGGCGTTCTGCCGGAACCACTCGATGTTCTCGTGGTCGATCAGTTCGTCGTTCAGCTTCACCGTGCCGGTGCGCGGCACGTACAGCCCGGTGATGAGCTTGGCGAGCGTGGACTTCCCACTGCCGTTACCGCCCACGATGAAGGTGATCTGACCGGGTTCGAAGGTGAGATCGATGGGCCCCAAACGGAATCCGTCGCCCTCACCCGCCTCCGGCATCGCGGTCATCGGCACCGGCCGGGCATCGCGTCCACCGTGATCGACCCAGCGGTGCCCGTTCACATCCGGTCCGGTGGGATGCCCACCGCGCCGCGGCGGACCGCCGGGCCGATGCGCGCCCACACCACCGGGATGGCTGCCCGGCGCGCCACCGGGATGTCCCGGATGTGGCGGCGCCCCTTCGGGTTTCGCGTCCTCGGGATGCGGTCCAGCGGGCGGCGCGCCCGCCCGATCGGGCCGTGCGCCCGGCCGCGCCGCCCGCCCACCCGGATGCTGTCCGGTCCCCGGCGGCGGTGCGCCGGGCCCCTCGTCCAGCGGTGACGGCGCTTCGAACCGGTAGTGGTATCCGACTCCCACCAGTTCCAGCCGCGCCTCGGTGGCCGGGGCCCGATCGGTGTAGGGCAGCAGATCCTCGTTGTGCATGGTCTCCATGGACAGGTTCATGCCGCGGATCTTGGCCAGTGCCACATCACCCCGGAGCAGGTCCGGAATGCGATGCATGAAGTTCTGCATGGGCATGGCCAGGAACGTGGTGACCAGGACGTAGCCGACCATCACATCCTGTTTCACGCCAAGGGATTTCGCGACGGCGAACAGGATCAGCGCCATGGTGGCCAGCTGGAGCGCCTGGCCGAGTCCCTGGCCGATGGAGAACCGTGATCCGGCCTCCACATTCTGATCCCGCAGTGCCCGAGCGGATCCGAGCAGATGCCGCTCCATGAAATCGCGCCGCCGCCCGCGATGAAGTTTGAGTTCCTTGATGCCGAGCGTCACCGCCTGGAACGACCGCAGCAGCGCGTCGTCGTTCTCCCGCGCCTCGCGGTAGAGCACCCGCACTCGCTTGAGGAACAGCTCCACCGAGGAGATGCCGATTATGGTGCCCACCAACGTGATCGCGAAGATCGGCCCCGAGAGCACCACCAGGAAGACGAAGCAGCCGATGATGGTCGCCACATCGACGGCAATGCTCGGAATCGCGGTGACCGCCTGCGACAGCGAGCGCACATCCTCGGTGAGGGTGGCCATCAGCCGGTGCATGCCGAGGCGTTCGAGGTGCTCCAGCGGAGCCGAGACGATGCCCGAACTCAGCTCCGCCCGAAGCCGGTAGATGGCGTCCTGGGCCAGTCGCACCAGCAGCACCTGCGAGAGCACGCCGCTCACCAGGATCACCAGTCCGGTGAGCGCGAAGCTCGCGATGGTGACCCGCGGATTCGGTTCGGGCGATACGACACCGCGGATCAGGGTCACCAGGTACGTGTTGGCCGCGCCGCAGATCAGACCGGCGGCGATGACGGCCACGATCCGCATCCACGAGATGGAGATGAGGAATCTGATGAGTTGCATGACTTGCTCTCTGAAAGATGCTGTGCGCGAATACGTTCAGCGGACGATGTCGAAGATGACGCCTTCGAGCGTCACTCCCGGCGCGAAGGAGAACGCGACGCCGGTGGAGAGGGGCTTGGGCGAATCCGCCTGGCGCGCCATCTCTTCCAGCACGAAGATCAGCGAGACGCTCAGCATATTGCCGTAGCGCGCCAGCACGTCCCAGCTCACCGCGGCCTGTTCGACCGGGATGCCGAGCGAGGCGGCGGACTGCTCGATGATCTTGGGTCCACCCGGGTGGATGGCCCACAGGTCGATATCGGACTTGTCGAGTCCGTTGCGCCGCAATACCTCCGAGACCACCGGATCGACCCCGCGCAGAATGTACTGCGGCAGGTTCTCGGACAGCTCGCAGGTGATGCCGTTATCGTTGACGCCCAGCACGATGCCGTCCTCGGCCCCGTCGAACAGGTAGCTGAAGCTGTCCCGGATGACGATCTTGCCGGGGGCGAGCTGCTGATGCGGCTGGCCCGCGCCGATCACGACGGCTCCGCAGCCGTCGCCGAAGAGGCTGTGCGTGATGACATCATTGATATCGTCGTCGAAAACCGCGTTCACCGAGCTGATTTCGATGCAGATGAGCATGGCCTTCTTGTCCGGATGGGCCCGGACGTAATCCACGGCGGTCCGCATACCGTTCATGGCGGCGGCGCAACCCATGAAATTGACCACCACGCGGCTCACCGCGGGGGATAGGCCGAGTGCCTTGACCACGGCCACATCCACACCGGGCGCGATGAATCCGGTGCTGGTCACGAAGATCAGCTGCCCGATCTGCGCGGCCGGATCGTCGAGTCCGGCGACCGCGCGCCGGGCCACATCGATGGCCAGCGGTGCGGCGTGCTCGTAGAACAGATTCATCCGCTCGCGAATGGTCGCGGGCTGGGAGCTGAACGGCAGGAACTCCGCGTCCAGCGGATCGATGGCCAGGCGGCGGGTGTCGATCCGGGTTTTCTGATAGATCCGCGGAATGCGGACCTGCTGTGCGGGATCGCTGAAGCGTTCGGCGACCCGCAGCGCCGCCTCGGCCTGATCGATGACCGGCAACGGCGATCCCGTCGCAATGGCCTCGATCACCCCGACGGTGGTCGGCGGGGCCGGCGGCAGTGCCGTCCCGACCATGCCGTACCCGCGCTGACCCCCCGTGAACGGAGTGGTCTCTACAGGCGCGGCGCCCCCCTCGTTGAATGTGATAGTCACGAAATTACTCCCCTTCTTTCGGTGAAAATGTGTGCGCGCCGGTCCACGAAATCGGTTCAGACCGTGCCGATTCCGGTGAATCCCTGGACGGTGTAGACCGCACAGGTCTTCAGGGCCGACGGCGCGAAATGCTCGCGGAAGAACCCCCAGTTCTGTTCCTTCGCATCGTCCGAGGCCGAGAGCAGATAGGTCCGGATCTGCTTCGGGAAACGATCGGTGAAGAAACTCTTCGCGGGCAGCCATTCGACCCCGAATTTGGCTGCCTCCTCCCGCAAGACGTCTTCGGTGGCGATATTGGCGAAACCGCTGCGCTGATAAGGCAATACGTGGTGCACGCGGTGCGAGCTGAGCCCGGCCGACAGGAAGCAGTCCACGTAGCGGTTGCCGATCACCTTCAGGTCATAAGCCTGTTCGATCTGGTTGATACCCCAGTCCTCGGTATCGACCTCGATCTCCTCGACCTCCTCCTCGAAGTCGTGGCTGGCCACCACCAGGAAGGTGCTGATCCACAGGGAGATCACGAATTGCAATGCCCAGGCCCAGAAGTCGCCCATGATGATGAAGGCGATCAATTCGCCGAGCAGCAGGAAGCGCACGCCGAACGAGCCGATGAAGTGCGGCAGCGCCCCGCCCCAGGTGCCGTACATATCCTTGATGCCGACCTTTCGGGTGAGGCGGCAGACATCGAGCAGCCGGATGGTCATACCCGTGACCGTGTGCCCGAACTTGTGGATGGTGTGGATCGGCATCCGGTAGAGCCGGGGGATGCGCGTCATCATGGTGAAGACGTTCTTCTTGATGTCGACTTCACTCTGGGTGTGCGGATGGTGCAGCAGTGCATGGCCGTCCGCGGTCACGAAAGCCAGTGCGACATAATTGAAGTCGAAGGCATTCGTGTAGATCTTGTTCATGCCCTTCTGGGCGCGATGGATGGCGTAGTGCCCGAAACCGGCCAGCGAACTGCGCAGCAGCACCATGGCGATCACGAATATCGGCAGCGGCATCCAGCTGCGCTCGAACAGCCGCAGCCCCTGCACCGCGAAGTACGAAATCGCAAGCAGCGCAACGACGATATTGAAGAGCCGGTCCATCCGCTTGATGCGGGCGGCCAATTCGGGTTCCTTGAGCCGCTTCTTGACCTGGTGCAGCAGGTCGTCCTTGTTGTCGAAGCGGTACTTGGGGGTGTCGCGCCAGCTGTCGAACCCCTCGGTGAACAGAAAATCCGGCGCGTTGGCCTTGGGGTGGATATCCTCGGGCAGCGCGACCCGATCGAGTGAGTAGCGCTCGATCAGCTTGCCGATGCCCTCCGGATTCTTGTGGTACGAACCGATAATCGAGGTGATGTCACGGTTTTTCGTTCGCCCGATGAAGAACTCGCCGCCCGGATGCTTGGAAATCCAGTCGCTCAGGTCGTAGGCTTTGCCGTTGTAAACCCACACGTTCGAGATCGGAGGTGGGCCGTCCGGCGGAGGTTGACGGAGTTCCCGCTCCTCGATTTCTGGGCGGTCGTCGGTCGTCATCTCATTCCTCCATGTCTGATCGGCTGCTGCTCGGCCGATCAGGTTCATCGCTGCCCCCGGAAAGCCATACGCACACACAGCGTTTGAGCGTTGTGTAGGTATCGTCCGTGCTGAGGCTTGCATTTCACTGAAAAACTTCTTAAGCGAGACGTGCGCTGCGAGCGTGTCGAGACGTTACTCGAGAGTCGCCCAGACGCGACCGGTCCGGGACCGCGGACGGCGTCATTGCCGCCGTTCGCTTTCCCGGACCGGGGTAGAGCTCGATAGCCGATCTGGTGCCGCGGTTTATCCCGCGGGCTTGACCACGTTCACGGACTTGCCCCAACCCGAGAGGGTCAGGTTCACATTGCCGGAATCCTTGGTGACGATGGCGCGCACCAGGTTCGGGCCGGTGCCCGGCGAGGCCGCCGAGGACGGCAGTGCCGAGGCCGAGGTGGTCGGCGGGGCGACATCGGCGATCCACAGCGTGATGGGCAGGACGCCGCCGGCCTGGCCGATACGCGGCACGACCGGGTCGATGACCGCGGTGTCGATGGTGCCGGTGACCTTGACGGTGTTCACGCCGTTGATGGTCTCGCGGGATTCCACCTTCGGGTTCTGCACCTCGGCGATGACGTGCGCCAAACCCTTGTCCTTGTCCAGGATTACGCCCGGATCGTAGATCTTCTCGGCGGGGCCGACGGGGGCGTACTTGGTGCCGTCACCGGCGTACAGGGTCTTGTCCACGACCAGGAACTTGGTCTCGGTCCAGTTCGGATCGCCCTCCTTGACCTTGACCTTGGCCTCGCCGACGGCCTGACCGCTGCCCTGGGGCTGATTGGTGATGTCGGCCTTGACATAGTCGACCGGCAGGTTCTCCAGGCCGGTGGCCTTGAGATCCAGGTGCACCGACTGCAGGGTCTGGGTGGTGCGCGAGCATTCGGCGACCAGCTGACCGCCATCGGGCAGCGGACCGGTGGCGGGCGCGGCGGCCGTGGTGGTGGAATCGGTGGAATCGGAAGAGGAGCAACCGGTTACGAGGGCGCCGAACAGGGCGGCCGCCGCGATCATGGCCGGGACGAGTGCCCGGCGTCGCCGGTGCACGGAGATTTCGTGTGGAATCGAGTCGAGCATGTACAACCCCCGAAGGTTCGTGATCCGTGACGGACAGCTTGCGCTGCCCGCGTCGTAGTATGCAGCCTTCACTGATACAGCGCTTGGTCGGCGCTACTCCGGCATCCAACCAGCACTGCGCTTGTGACGCCACGACTTTCCATCGCGAAATCGCCAAACATCGTTTACGCGAAAAGGTTTCGCTCGGAGACTACAAACCAGCAACCGATTCGCTAACTGCCGGTTAGCTATTCCCTTCACTCGCTTCCCGCGCTCTTCGAGCCGGGCGGGCAAAGGCAACTGTCGAGCAACGCGCACAGTGAATTCACAGCAGATCGTGACGAATCGGGCCCGGAATCCGGTACCGTGCGTCAGAATCAAAACTGAGACCGGACCGGACCACATTGATTTCACGAGGGACGACAACGATGACGACACCCCGCCGAAGCCCGTGCCGCACGGTCATGTTCATGGCGGCGCTCGCCGCGCTCACCGCCGCCGCGATCCCGCCCGCCGGAGCCGCCCCGGCCGACG
>NZ_BDAW01000036.1 GCF_001625085.1 Nocardia acidivorans NBRC 108247 | reverse complement strand
GGACGTCGGCTACGAAGGCCCCGGGCCGCCAACCTACTCCCCCGCAGAGGAAACCGAGACCGCCAACGGACCCCACCGCGAGCGGTGCCGTTGCGCGGCAACATCATTACGCGCATGGATCTTCGCCAACCCGCTCAGCAGCTGCCCACGCAGATCATGACGTCGATTCACCTTCGGCACCCCCGACGGGTCCACCGTCGGCGGCGCGATCCACCCGGTACGACCCGCGAACTTGTGGTCCGAGGGCAGTTTCACTGTCTTCCAACCCCCGGGACCGTCGTGAATCAGGGCATGGCAGGAATCGCACGCCAAGGTCAGGTTCTCGATATCGGCACGGCCGTCCTTGGCGTACTCGGTGACGTGATGTACGGCCGCCATCGACGCCGGGGCACTGCACCCCGGGCGGGTGCACCCCTTCTCGGCGGCGATCAAGGCCAAACGCTGTGCGGGGCTGGCCAAGCGGCGGCCTCGGCCCAAGCGCAGGGGCATCTCCGCACCGTCGAAGATCGCCAGCCACGGCCGCGAACCCTGGGCCAGCTTCAACGCCTCGGAGATCGAGACGGTACCGCCGCTGGCGGTGGTCGCCACACCTGCGGCTTCTTCGACCTCGGCCAAGGTCATGGTGATGATCACCGCCACAGGCACTCCACGATGGGTGCCGAGCTCGCTGAGGTCGACCCCGAACCCCAGGATGGTCAGCAGCGCATCGTGATTGCGTTGCGCGGCGGTCCGTGTATCGCGAGCGGCGGCGGCCCTGAGGGCGTCCACGTCGTTCGTGGAGCCGATAGCAGAGTCGGTGCCGACGACACCGCGAGTGCCGGGGTCGGGGTCGACCACAACGCCGGAGCATGGGCTATCCGGGTCTTCCGGGTTGCACATGCCGGGCCGGGCGAACTTGGCCAGCAACGGATCCAGTAAAGCGCGCAGCTCGGGAGTGATCTCACCGGTCAGCTGGGACATCCCATCCACGCGCTGTTTACCCAAGGTGAGGCCGCGGCGACGTTGGCGGTCTTTATCCCGGGTGAGGGTGCCGTCCGGGTCGATGCGCGCCATGATCTCCTCACCGAGGCCGGGCAGCACATCGGGTGAGCCTTCCCGGGCGTAGTCGGTGAGGACGCGTTCGGCGTTTTCCCGCTCCGGGTCGGTCGTGATCTCCGGCAGCCGGTTGATGATCCACGCGATACGGCGAGCGTGATCCGCCGAGATCGCGCCCTCCTCCTGTGCCAGCGCCACATACGGCAACTGCGGACCTACGTCCTGGCCCTGCGCGGTGATTTGTGGGCTGAGCTTCTCCGCCGCGCGGACCCGGGCCAATGCGTCGGCGTGGCTCAAACGCAGGGTGCGTTCCAAATAGATCGAGGTCTTCTTGAAGCCGTTGCGATCGGCCAGCGAGCGGCGTTCGGTCTCGGCGATCAGACGATGCTTCACCGTTTCCAGCTGCCGCAGTGAGGTTTCCACCTCCGACATCACCTCGACGAACTCTGTATCGGTGAGGGGGTAGAAGGGCTCCTCGATCAGGGTGCGCACCGACGCGACCAGCGCGTGCGCGCCGTTCACAATATCGGTTTCACCCCTCGGAATCATAGCTTTATTCTACCGTGATAGAACAGACCGCAAAAGCCCTATTCCATTGTGATGTAGGGTGTTTCAAATACGATCTCAAGCCGGAAACAATGGGCTGACCCATTTACCGCACAGCCATTTCCCATCCACGTAATCCATCGACATCGTGACCTTCTGATGGTCCGTGGTATCGGCTTTACCCTTGGTCGAATTGACCTGGGTCACATCGACATCGAGCTCATAGTGCGTGGTGTTCCCGGACGTGATGGTGCACTTGGCATCAGTTCCACGGGTGTGTTCGGAGTCCGATTCCAAAAGCAGTCGGATCGCGGGGAGCAGTTGCTGGGCTTGAGTTTTCCAGGTCCCGGTGGCGCCGTTGACGACCTTCGCCTGCCAGCCGTCGCCGTCGCCGTAGTCGTAGGTCGTCATCAGGATCCCGTAGTCGCAGGCCGCTTTGGTCGCACCATCGCGCGAGGCGTCGGTCTGTACGTCGCCGGGCGTGGAGGTCATAGGCGGGGATCCCGCGCCGAAGGTGAATTTCAGTGCGCCGCTGCCGAATCCGGCCCCGACTCCCGTGACGATGATCGCGGCTACGGCCGCGGCGGCGATCAGTCGCCTGCGGCCTCGACGATGTGGAGGCCCGGCGTGAGCGGCGAGGGGAGGCGCGGTCGCGTCGCGAAGTCGGGTGGGTGCGCTCGTCCGGGTCGTTCCGGCGCTGGCCGTCGGATACGCCTGCGGCCGTGACCCCCGCACGGGCGGGGTCCATGGCGCTCCCTCGTGATTCGTACCGTTCAATGCGGCTGCGGCGGCCGAGGCGAATTCACCGCAGCTGCCGAATCGGTGCGTCCGATCCTTGGCCAGGGCGCGCGCGATCACCGCGTCGAATGCCGGAGAAACCGCCGGATTACGTTCGCTCGGTTGTGGAATCCGCCCATTGAGATGCCCGTTGACCAGCTGCGCGGTGCTCCCGCCCGGATACGGCAGCTCGCCGGTGAGCATGTGATACAGCGTGCAGCCGAGGGCGTACACGTCCGACCGCTGGTCCATATCGGTGCGCAGCTCGAATTGTTCGGGGGACGCGTACTGGAAGCTGGCGTACATCTCCCCGGTGCGGGTCAGCGCGCTCGTCTGGTCGAGCGCCTTCGCAATCCCGAAGTCCGCCAGGAAGACCCGCTGGTCCGGTCCCCAGGCCAGCAGGATATTGGCGGGCTTCACATCGCGGTGCAGGACTCCGGCCCGGTGCGCGTGGTCCAGCGCCTTGGCGGTCTCGCCGAGAATGCGCACCGCGTGATCCGGGCGCAGCGGTCCGTCGCGCAGGACCGCCGCCACATCGGTGCCCTCGATGTACTGCATGGCCATCCACAGCCGGTCGTCGGTGCGGCCGCGCGCGTACACCGCGACGATATTCGGATGTGCCAGGCGGGCAGCGGTATCGGCTTCGCGCAGGAAGCGGGCGCGGACCTCGGAATCGTCGGCGACGGCGGTGCTCAGCAGTTTCAGGGCGACCAGGCGCGGCAGGTCGCGGTCGCGGGCGAGGTACACCTCACCCATTCCGCCGACCCCGAGCAGCCGCTCGATCCGATAGCCCGCGAATGTCTGCCCCTGCGCGAGTGTCCTCGCCACGACCCACTACCTCCGACCGGCTACGTACTGCCGCCCACCGTAACCCACGCGTGGGACGCGCTCCGCGCCAACAGCCTCTAGACTTGCGCTGCACGGGCGTCGGGGCCTGGACCGCGAGAATTCGGTGGACAGCCCGGGGGTGACGACCATGGATGAGTCTTTCAGCAGTGAACAGCGGCCGGCGGCGCAGAGCGTGATCGCGGTGGTGGGGCGGCTCGCACCGGAGAAGGGTCAGGACGTGTTCCTGCGCGCGCTCGCGGGCGCACGAATACTGCCGCGGGAGGTCTTCCTCATCGGCGGCCTCCATCCGGGTGACGAGAATTATCTCGCCGAACTCGAACTGCACACCACCGCGCTGGATCTGCCGGTCACCTTCACCGGCCGGGTGGAGGATCTGGAACCCTATCTGCGCCATGCCGATATCCTCGTGCAGTGCTCACTGCGACCCGCGCCGTTCCGCCGCGTCGTCTGGGAGGGCATGCGGGCCGGTTGTGCGGTGATCGCCACCCGCCCGACCGGCGGCGAGGAGATCATCGAACCGGGGAGCAACGGGCTGCTTGTCGACCCGGGTCATCGCGCCCAATTGACCCGGGCCCTGGACACTCTCATCACTGATCAGGAGCTGCGTACCAAGTTCGCCGCGGCCGCCCGGATTCGCGCCGCCGACTTCGAGATCACCCAATCCATCGGCGAACCCACCCTGTACCCGCCCACACTGAGCGAAAACCGTTGGCGCGCAGCAGGAGGAATGTATGCCTGAATTCACTCGCAGCAACGAGATACAGGACCGCCTACATCAGCTGGTACCGGGCGGAGCGCATACCTACGCTCGGGGATCGGATCAATATCCGGAGTCCAGAGCGCCGATTCTGGTGCGCGGGTACGGCGCTCACGTCTGGGACTGCGACGGGAACGAGTACGTCGAGTACGGCATGGGGTTGCGCTCGGTGACCCTGGGGCACGGGTATCCGCCGGTGGTCGAGGCGGTGGCGCGAACCATTGCCGACGGTGTCAACTTCTCCCGGCCGACCGAACTGGAATTGCTTGCGGCGCAGGATTTCCTGAGCCTGGTGCCGCATGCCGACATGGTGAAGTTCGCCAAGAACGGTTCCGACGCCACCACCGCCGCGGTGCGATTGGCGCGCGCGGCCACCGGACGCGAGACGGTGGTGGTCTGTGATCAGCCGTTCTTCTCCGTGGACGACTGGTTCATCGGGCTCACCGCGATGAACGCGGGCATACCGACCTCGCCCACCTTCACCTTCCGCTACAACGATCTCGGCTCACTGGCGGAGATCCTGGAATCCGAGCAGGTCGCCTGCGTGGTCATGGAGCAGGCCACGGCGCTGGCCGAACCGGCGCTGGGATTCCTGGAAGGTGTTCGCGCACTCTGTGATCGGCACGGCGCGCTGCTCATCTTCGATGAGATGATCACCGGCTTCCGCTGGTCTCTCGGTGGCGCACAACAGCTCTACGGCGTTCGGCCCGACCTGTCCTGCTGGGGCAAGGCCATGGGCAATGGCTTCCCACTCTCCGCGCTCGCGGGCAAGCGCGAGTACATGGAGCTCGGTGGGCTGCGCACCGACGCCGATCGGGTCTTCCTGCTCTCGACCACACACGGCCCGGAAACGGCCTCCCTGGCGGCTTTTCGCGCGGTCGTCGAGGCGTACCGCAGTGTCGACCCCATCGGGCGGATGGAGCACGCCGGCCGCCGCCTCGCCGAGGGCGTCAACGCCGTCGCCGCCGAGATGGGTATCGCCGACCACCTTCAGGTGCGCGGGCGAGCGTCCTGCCTGGTGTTCCTCACCAAGGATCCGGACGGGAACCCGTCCCAGCCCTATCGCACGCTCTTCCTTCAGGAGCTGCTCGAGCGCGGTGTGCTCGGCCAGTCGTTCGTCACCTCGGCCGCGCATACCGATGCCGATATCGACCACACCGTCGCGGCCTGCCGGGAGGCCGCCCTCATCTATCGAAAGGCGTTGGAGCACGGCTCCGTCGACGGTTTCCTGAGCGGCCGTCCCGTGGCTCCGGCACTGCGGCGCAATGCCGCACCGCGCCGACTTCCTGACATACCAACGCGTCGGTAGGTTCTCAGCCGCCGTATTTCGCTCGAATTGCGGAGCTTGTATCGCAAATCCCGCGCTGAACGACTATTCATGGATTGCGAAGGATTCATGGATGACGGGTGAGTGGGTGACGGCGGCATTGGGTGAGAACGTCGGAGCGACAGGCGCTCTCGTGACGGGCGGCGCGGGCGATATCGGCGGCGCGGTGGTGCGGCGGCTCGCGGCGACCGGGCGCGAAGTGGTGATCGCGGATGTCGATCTCGATGCCGCCGCCGAACTCGCGGCCGAACTCGGGCCGAAAGTGACTGCGCTGCATCTGGATCTGACCGATCCTGCGAGTATCGAGGCCGCGGCGGGGTCCGTGCGCGGGAGCATCTCCGCGCTGATGCAGTGCGCGGGCGCGGCCATTGTGGAGCCGTTCCTGGACAGCACCGTCGCGCACTGGGATCTCATGCACCAGGTGAACCTGCGCGGACCGATGCAGCTCACCCAGCAACTGCTCCCGGCGCTCCAGGAGGCCGAGCACGCGCGCATCGTATTCGTCTCCTCGGACGGCGCGCGGGCGGGCGCGGCGGGTGAATCCGCCTATGCCGCCTCCAAATCCGGGCTCTTCGGCTTCGCCAAATCCCTCGCCCGCGAAGTGGCCCGGCACGAGGTCACCGTGAATGTCGTCTGCCCGGGTCCCATCGAGGGTCGGATGGTCACCCGCACCATGGCACACCACAGCGGCAATCTCGAGGCCCTGCGCAAGGCCATCCCCATGAAACGCCTGGGCCGACCGGACGAGGTCGCGAGCCTCATCGCCTGGCTGGCGAGCCCGGAAGCCAGTTACCTCACCGGCCAGCTGATCAGCGTCAGCGGCGGCATCACCATGCAGTGAAGGAGACGCCACCATGCCCACCATCCCGATAGTCGACGCGCACCTGCACCTGTGGCAGACCAGCGCGCACGACTGGTATCCGCGGCTGCGCGAATTCGGCGCGGCGGGCGGACGGCCCGAACTGGCCGACGATTTCCTACTCGCGGACTACGACAGGGCGGCGGGGGCAAAAGTGGCAGGGCTGGTGCACATCTCGGCCACCACCGCGCCCCACATGTACCTGGCCGAGGGTCGCTGGATCGACGGGATCGCCGAGACCGCGCGGCGGCCGGTGGCCATCGTCGGCACCGTGGATCCGTCGCTGCCCAAGGATGACCTGATAGCCCATCTGGAACATCAGGCGGTCAGCCCGCGCTTCCGCGGACTGCGGGTGTTCGCGGGCCTGTCCCCCGCCACTCCCGCCGCCGAGACCATCGCCGCCTGGCTCCAGGAGCGCGACGGTGTCTTCGACCTGGTGGCCCACCCGCACGACATGCTCGACTGGATCGACTTCCTGGCCGGCTACCCCGACCTGCGAGTGGTGCTCGAACACCTGGGTCTGCCGCAGGGCACCGCCCCCGATGAGCGCACCGCCTGGCATAACGCACTCTCCCTGGCGGCCAAGGAAACCCAGTGGCTGTGCAAACTCTCCGGCCTCGGCATGATCTGCCCGGACCTGTCCTGGGAGACCCTCGAATACTGGCTCGAATCCAGCGTGCAGCTGTGGGGCTGGCGGCGGCTCATGTTCGGCTCGAATATGCCCATCGACACCATGGCGGGCAGCTACGCCGATCTGCTCGCCACCGTCGATCACCTGGTCGGCATCGACGCCACCGATCAGGAGGCCGAATTCTTCTACCGGACAAACGCCTTCGACACCTATCGACTGGGCAATTCGGGAAAGTAACGTCGACAACTGCATCCGGCGGTTACACCAAACTCGTTGACACAGGCAAAAACTCGAATTGACGCCGGGTGACCAGTCCCACACGGCGGAAACCGTCAATGTGGTTGAAGGCTTTATGAGCGGGCCGGTAAAGTTACCCACCAGTTAGGCACGATGGTGTTCCTACCTCGGCCCGACATTCTGCTAAGGGGCCGTATTCTCTCGTCCACATCCACCGACGCATGTCGGACGAACAACGTTGAGCGCCAACAAGTTCGTAATGAGGAGGGGCGATGGTTTCCTACATCGTGACGGGCGGCACCGGATTTCTCGGCCGCCGTGTGATTGCCGGGCTGCTCGAACGCGACCCGCAGGCCGTGATCCACGCACTGGTCCGCGAGGCCTCGGTCGCCAAACTGGTCGAGATGGCACAGGACCTCGAGGCCGTGGATCGACTGTTTCCACTGGTCGGTGACCTCACCGCAGCCGGGCTCGGACTGCTGGACGCGGACGGCGAATTCGATGCCCCGCGCGCCGATCACGTGATCCACCTCGGCGCGGTCTACGACATGACCGCCGACGAGGACAGCACCTACGCCGCCAATGTGCAAGGCACCCGCGCGGTGGTCGCACTCGCCACCACCCTCGGCGCGGTCCTGCACCATGTCTCCTCGGTCGCGGTCGCGGGCGATCACAAGGGCAAGTTCTTCGAGGACGACTTCGATCTGGGCCAGCGCCTCGATTCGCCGTATCACCGCACCAAATTCGAGGCCGAGAAACTGGTCCGGGAAAGCCGCGACCTGCGCTGGCGGGTGTACCGCCCGGCCATTGTGGTCGGCGATTCGCGCACCGGTGAAATGGATAAGATCGACGGTCCGTACTACTTCTTCCCCGCCATCGCCGGACTCGCGGCGCTGCCGTCGGAACTGCCGATGCCGCTGCCGGATCTGGGCAGCACCAATATCGTGCCGGTGGATTATGTGGCCGCCGCCATGGTCGAGCTGATCACCAAGCCCGGTTTGATAGGGCGCACCTTCCACCTCACCAATCCCGAACCGCAGCCGTTCGGCCAGGTCTACGCCGCACTGGCCCGGGCCGCGGGCGCACCGACCGGCTTCGGCCCGCTGCCGGGCAGCCATACCGCGCTCGCGGCGCTGGGCGGACTGCCCGGCGTTCCGGCGGTCCGCGATTTCCTACTGGAGCGCTTGGGGATTCCCGCCGAGGTCGCACCGCATACCGCGTTCGAATCCGCGTTCTCCTCGGACTTCACCCGGGCGCAGTTGCGCGGCAGCGGTATCGAGGTGCCCGCGTTCGAGACCTACGCCGAGAAGCTGTGGAAATTCTGGGAGGCCAACCTGGATCCCGATCGCGCGCGGCGCGGCCGGGAGAAGCTGGCCGGGCGCATCGTGCTGGTCACCGGAGCCTCCTCGGGCATCGGCCTGGCCACCGCGCACGCGGTCGCCCAGCGCGGGGCCACCGTGCTGATGGTGGCGCGCACCCCGGAGGATATCGAGGCCGCCGCCGCGCAGGTGCGCGCGCACAGCGGTGCGGCACAGGCATACACGTGCGATATCACCGACGAGAAGTCGGTGGAGCTGCTGGTCAAGCAGATGCTCGCCGATCACGGGCATGTCGACTTCGTGGTGAACAACGCCGGGCGCTCCATCCGCCGCTCGGTGCTCAACTCCACCGATCGCATGCACGACTTCGAACGGACCATGGCGGTCAACTACTTCGGTGCGGTGCGGCTGATTCTCGCGCTGCTGCCCTCCATGCGCGAGCGCCGGTTCGGGCACTTCGTGAATATCTCCTCCATCGCGGTGCAGACCAAGCTGCCGCGCTTCGCCGCCTACGTGGCGAGCAAGTCGGCCCTGGACAACTTCAGTGAGATCGCCGCGGTCGAGAACGCCGATGCCGGAATCACTTTCACCTCGGTGCGGATGCCGCTCGTGCGCACCCCGATGATCGCCCCGACCGATCTGTACAAGTCGATTCCGGTGCACTCGCCGGAGCAGGCCGCCGATATCGTGGTGCGGGCGCTCGAACACCGGCCCAACCGGATCGATACGCCCATCGGCACTTTCGCGCAGCTGGTGGATACGGTGATGCCGTCGGTGAAGCGGGCCATCCTCTCGCAGGGCTTCCGGATGTTCGGGGAGTCCAAGGCGGCCAAGCCCGATCGCGCGGCAGAGGACGAAACCGCCGCCGCCAAGCCGGAATCCAGGAGTCCGCTGCTGGCCCTCGCGCCGATTGTGCAGCCGCTCATGGGTCTGCCCGGTCCGGCCGCGCGGATCGCCAATACGATTCCCGGGCTGCACTGGTAATCAACGGTAGGACAGTATGATTCGGCCCGGCGAGAGCAGCTCTCACCGGGCCGAACCTCATCCCCCGGGCTTCAGATGCGCACGGCCGCGAAGTTCGCCGCGGCGACCAGACTGTCGCGGTAGGAGACATGCGAGGGCGCGTTCATACCGGCCCCGCAGACGGGATCGCCTCCGGTGCACCAATCTCCGGTGCGACCGCTGAACCAATCCGGCACGGTCCAGCCGATGGCCCGCATCGGATCGCCGAACAGCAGGACCGCCACGACCCGGGAACCGAGATCGCCGGGCAGCTGCACCCGGCCCGGATACCAGGTAACCGCGCCGGTGCCCAGCGCCGCGTGCACGACCGCCGCGCCCTGTGAGTAACCGACCAGGACGAACCGCTGTGCCGGGCAGGAGGCGGCCTGAGCTGCCAAGTGCCCCACCAGATCCGCGGTGCCCGCACCGACATCGAACGAATAGTCCGCGGGATAGGCGACGGGGTACGCCGTGGTCGAGACGGGTAACCGGTCCTGCAGCATGCCGTACAGCTGATTACCGACCACATCGCCGAGCCAGCCGGGTTCACCGGTCCCCCGCGCCACCACCACATCCACATCCGAACACCACTCCGCATGAGCCTTCGGTATCGGGAAAAAGATGCTCGCCACCACCAGCATGGCGGCGAAAACCCAAGCGATACGCCACTTTTGCGCCAGCAGAACCTTCCGGTCGGCCATTGTTCTCACCCTCTCACGCCATTGTGAGTAGCCCGGTGACTCTTGTCAGTGACAAGTGACATTTCACCGGGCTATGTGACCCAAGGTAGGGAGGGGTTCAAGAGGCCGCAACGCGTTGCACTGGAGAGATACCCAATCGGTTCTCAACCGTATCACTACGAAACCTGTTATCTACAAGCTACTTTGAAGCAACGAAGCGGTATCGGACGGGACCTGGGGACCACCGCGAACGGCGCGCAAAATGAAACCAGTTCTCATAGGGTGTTGGTATGGAACGACTTACCGGGCTCGATGCCAGCTTCCTCTATCTCGAAACCGACACCCAACTCCTGCACGTCTGCGCAATGCTCATACTTGATCCGGCCGCCGACGGCGTCGAATTCGAGTACGACGCATTCAAAGCCGAACTCGGCAGACGCCTGCACCTCATCCCCGCCATGACGCGCCGCCTGCACGCGGTGCCGTTCAATCTCGATCATCCGGTGTGGGTGCACGATTCCCATTTCGATCTCGACTACCACGTGCGCCCAGCGCGCCTGCCCGCGCCGGGCGGAAAACGCGAATTGGCCGTGGTCGCCGCCGATATCGCGGGTCGAGCCCTGGACCGTAGCCGGCCGCTGTGGGAGATGTGGGTGGTGGAGGGGCTCCCCGGCGGGAAGGTCGCGGTGGTCTCCAAGTACCACCACGCCATCGTGGACGGCATCACCGGCACCAATATGATGATGCACCTCTGCGATATCGAGCCCGGCGTCTCCTATACCCCGCCCGCCGAAACACCGGCCCCCGAGCCCGAACCCAATGATCTCCTGCTCGCCGCCGAGGCGCTGGCGAAGTTCCCCGGCAAACTCGGCATGGTGGGTATGGTGCGGCAGACCGTCGGAGTGCTGGGCGGTCTGGTGGAGCGCCGGCGCACCGGCGACGGAAACCGCGGTATGCCACTGCCGTTCACCGCACCGCGCACCCCGTTCAATCGAGCGATCACCCCGCATCGCTCGGTCTCCTTCGTGCAGTCGGATCTGGCCGATATCAAGGAGATCAAGAGCGCGTTCGGGGTCAAGGTCAATGATGTGGTGCTCACGGTGGTCGCCGGTGCGCTGCGCAGTTATCTCGAACTGCATGACGAACTGCCCGAAACCTCGCTCATCGCCTCGGTTCCGGTCTCGGTGCACGAAACCTCCCGGCACGAGGAGGGAACCAATAAGGTGTCCACCCTCTTCTCCCGGCTCCACACCGATATCGAGGATCCGGTGGCGCGGATGGCGGCCATCGCCGTGGACAATACGGCGGCCAAGGAGGAACACAGCCTGATCGGCGCGGATTTCCTGATGGACTGGGCGAAGTACGCCCCGCCCAACACCTTTCAGCTCGCCGCGCGCGCCTACTCGTCACTGAAACTGGCCGAGCGTCATCCGGTGGTGCACAATCTCGTGGTCTCGAATGTGCCCGGACCCAACTTCCCGATGTACTTCCTGGGTGTGCGGGTGGCCTCGATGTACCCGTTCGGACCGGTGTTCCACGGTGCCGGGCTCACCGCCACCGTCATCTCCAATAACGGCAATCTGGACTTCGGCTTCATCGCGGCCCAGGAACTCGTGCCCGATATCGAGAAGATCGCCGACGCCGTCCCCGAGGTGATCACCGAGCTGCTCAAGGCAGCCCGCGAAAAGAGCTGAGCCGCAACGGCTCTACAGCCGATCGGCCACCGATTGCACGGCCTCGAGGAATACCGGGACAAAGACGTCCGCCTCGAGTGCGCAGGCCGCGTGCCCCGCCTTGGCCAGGAAGATCTCCGATCCCGGAATAGCCTTGGCCATCTCCAATTGCCGATACACCGGCAGCGCCCGATCCCGCGTGGTGATCACCACCGCCGTCGGCACCTTCAGCGTCGAGAGCCATTCCGAGGCATCGAACCGCCCCAGCACCGCCAGTGCCTGCGCCAGCGCCCAGCCACTGGTGCTGCGCATCTCCGACATGGCCCAGCGGTCCATCCGGCCCACCGGCCAGGAGGACTGCGGCAGCACGGGGAGTTTGCGCAGATGCACTTCCGTTCTGCGCGTGGCGTATTCGGCCATCGAGGCGGCCAGCAGGCTCCAGGCCTTGTGGAAGGCGCGCTCGCGCCTGGTTTCCTGGAAGCGATAGGTGGTGGCGGCCAGCACGATTCCGCCGACCTTGTCCGGATGCCGATGCGCGGCAAGCTGTGCCACCACACCGCCCATGGAGTAGCCCACCAGAATCGGGCGGTCGATACCGAGCACCTCGGCGAGCGCGACGGCGTCGTCGGCGAGATCATCGAGATCGAAACGCTCGGAACGGATTCCGTGCCCGTGCCAGCGCTGGTCGAAGAGCACCACGCGATACCGCTCATTGAGTTCCCGCAGCGACGGGAACCAGTTCAGCATGGCGGTGGTGGCCATTCCGTGCAGCAGCAGCACGGTCGGCGCATCCGGTGCGGGCCCGGCCAGATCCACCACATAGGTGCTGCCGCGACCGGGCAGCTCCACCATCGAACCCTCCGGCACCGCCGTCAACCTGGCGATACGCGGCGACAGCCGTCTGCGGCGGGGCTTGTCCTGTGCCGTGGTCTCCGCGATTCGGTCAGAGCTGGGGTTCGACATCGAAGGGCCTCCCGGCGAGCTGCGTCAACAGGCAAAAATGAAACACGTTTCACTTGATGATGCCATAATCCCGCCGCAATGTCGGGGCACGATCGGGGACCTATTGCCGATCCGCATAACCGATCGCGCAGCGCGGATCAGGTCGCGCAGTGCGAGGGCGCGGCAATCACCGTCGTGACGACCACCGGAGGCGGGGCCGGTGGGGTGGTGGTGACGAAGGGAATCGGGTTGGGGATGTCATAGAGGCGAATCCCGGTGTAGCGCAATCGACCCGGATCGATCACCACACCGGGCACCTCGGCCACATGGTCGTAGATATCGGTGATCCGCGCGACGAAGGGGCCGGGGCCCGCACCGGAGAGGGACCAGTAGTTGTCGTAGCCGCGGCGCAGGACCTTGAAATCACCACCGGACTCCGGGCGTAAAGCCACCTCGCGCAGCGGGTTTCCGCCGCCGGAAAAGAGCAGGCCGATCCAGGACGGCGATGCGCCCTGCTGCACGCGATAGAAGAGTTCGGGGGCCGGATTGGGGTCGCGGACGCGGCTGATGCGAATCGGCGCGACACCGTCGGTGCTGTGCGCGATGGCCTCGAAAGCCGGTCTGCTGAGGTCGTATTGGTGCGGGGCGCAGCCGGGACAGCGGTCCACGATCTGGGCGCGGACACTGCCGAGCGGGCCGTCGATATCGACATAGGAGCCGCAGGGGGCGGAGTCCTCGTACTCACTGGTCGAGACGCCCACGTAGTACCCGCCCAGGGGCAGGTCCGGCAGCGAGCAGGCCACGCCGGGGCCGAAGGCGTAGTAGCGGGCTTCGGCGGTCTCGGGCGCGGGCGGTTGCGGGGCCGGAAGCTGCTGCGTGGTAACCGAACTCGATATCGTACCGGGCGGCACGGTGACCACCGTGGTGACGGGCGCGGCGGTGCGGCAGGCCACCGGTTCCGGGCGCATGACCCAGGTCGCCGTCCCGACCACCACCACTGCCGCGAGCGAGGTCCACAGCCACGGTCTGCCGGACCGAACCTCTTCGTGTCCTGTGCGGTGCATGGCTGTTCCCCAACCTCCGAATTGTGTTTGCTGAGACGATGCTGAATCCCCTTCAGGAAAGCAGCCTGGCCGGTCGTACAGGGTTCGAATCAGAAACTCGGAGGGAAGAAGCCGGTGTGTCGCCGGTGTGTCATGAATCTAGAACGGGAGACGCCCCGGATCCGTATCCCCTAGGGTCCACCGACGTCAGGAGCACCCCTCATGTCCGCCGATCTCGCCCCGTTCTACCAGCAGGTGCAGGCCCACTACGACCTCTCCGACGATTTCTACGCGCTGTTCCTCGACCCCTCCATGACCTACAGCTGCGCCTACTTCGCCGATCCCGCGATGACGCTGGAGCAGGCGCAGACCGCCAAGATCGACCTCGCGCTCCGCAAGCTGAAACTGCAACCCGATATGACACTGCTCGATATCGGATGCGGTTGGGGCGCAACCATGATTCGCGCCGTCCAGCAGTATGGCGTGCGAGTCGTCGGGCTCACACTCAGCCGCAATCAGTACGAGTACGCGCGCGCCGATATCGATCGACTCGGACTCGCCAATGCCGAAGTGCGGCTACAGGGTTGGGAGGAGTACACCGGCCGGGCCGATCGCATTGTCAGCATCGGGGCGTTCGAGCATTTCCGCAAGGAACGCTATCCGGAATTCTTCGCACGGTGCCACGCGATGCTGCCCGCCGACGGAAGCATGCTGTTGCACAGCATTATCGGGCTCACCCTGGCCGAATTGCGGGCGCGCGATATCGCCGTCACGCGTGCGGATGCGCTCTTCCACATCTTCATGAAGCGCGAGATCTTCCCGGGCGGGCAGTTGCCGCAACCGGAGCTGGTGACCGGATTGGCCGAAGCCGCCGGATTCCACACCCGGCGAATCCATTCGCTGCGACCGCATTACGCGCGCACGCTGGAGATCTGGGCGCAGGCGTTGCGATCACATCGGGAGGAGGCGGTGCGGCTCACCTCCGAGGAGGTCTACGCCCGATACCTCAAATATCTCACCGGCTGCGCGCACTACTTCCACGCCGGGCACCTCGACGTCATGCAATTCACCCTGGTCAAATAGCGGGTTCGATACGGAAGCGGTTCCGGTACTCGGTCGGGGTGATGTCGAGTTTGCGGCGGAAGGCGCGGGTGAGCGTATCGGTGGTGTTGAAACCGGACAGGGCGGCGATGCGCTCGAGGGTGTGATCGGTGGTTTCCAGATGATTGCGCGCCACCTCCACCCGCGCCGATTCGATGTATGCGGCGGGCGTCATTCCGAGATCGGTTTTGAAGACCCGGCTGAGTTGCCGCTCACTCACGTGCGCCTGCGCCGCGAGATCGGTGACGGTGAGCGGTTCGGCGATGTGCTGGGCGATGTACAGCCGTAGTTCTTCTATTCGGCGGGTGGTCGAGAGCGGTTCCAGCGAAACGCTGAATTGACTTTGCCCGCTCGGCCTTTTGAGATACATGACCAATTGCCGGGCGACCCGTAATGCGGGGGCGTCACCGAAATCGTCGGCCACCAGCGCGAGCGCCAGATCCAGGCAGGCGGTCAGGCCCGCACCGGTCCAGACCTCGCCCGAGCGGATGTAGATGGGGTCGGCGTCGACCTCCACGGCCGGGTGATCCGCGGCGAGCTGCGCCGCGGTCGACCAGTGCGTGGTGGCGCGGCGGCCGTCCAGGAGTCCGGCATCGGCGAGAATATGCGCGCCCACACAGACCGAGGCGATACGGCGCGCATTGGCGGACAAGGCGCGCACCCAATGCACGACCATCGGATCGCTGACCGCACGCACCCGGCGATCGGCATCGACCTCGACCGCGCCGGGAACGATCAGCGTATCGATGGCACGGGCCGCGAGCTCCTCGAAGGTGATATCGGGCAGTACCCGCACCCCCGCCGAGGTGATGATCGGGTCCAGCGATTCGGCGGCCAGCACCACCTGATATCCGGTGGGGGAATCCATTTCGCGCTGCAACAGCGCGAAGACCTCGGGCGGTCCGGTGACGTCGAGCAGGTCGACGCCTTCGAAGAGGACGATGACCATCAGGCGTTCGATGGTGCGCATGGGCGACTCCGGGGGCATGGGCGGTGATGTCCGGATTTGCAGGTTACATGACATTTCCGACATGCCCGATCGGCCGTAGCGTGAAGACATTCAACTCCTGGAAGGACAGACAAATGGCTGCCACTACCCTGCGCGAACCCGACGGTCTCGACCCCACCCCGGCCTCGCTCGCCGATGCCACGCTGGTGCTCATCGACTACCAGAACACCTATACGCGCGGCGTGATGGAGTTGACCGGCTGGGAGGCCGCGCTCGATGCTGCGGCCGAATTGCTCGCCCGGGCCCGGCGGGCCGGAACGACCGTCATCCACGTCATCAATGACGGCGGTGCGGGTACGCCCTACGACATCACCGCCGAAATCGGGCAGATCCACTCGAAAGTCGCACCTCTCGAGGGCGAGGCCGTGGTGGTGAAGACCGCGCCGAACAGTTTCGTCGGGACCGATCTCGGTGAGCGCGTCGACGCGGCGGGCAGTACGAACCTCATCCTCGCCGGATTCATGACCCATATGTGCGTGCAGTTCACCGCCGAAGGCGCGTTCCTGCGCGGCAACGCGCCCACCGTGGTCGCCGATGCCTGCGCCACCCGGCCGCTGGCCACCGTGGTCGCCGAAGTGTCGGCCGAACAACTGCATCGGAGTGCGCTGGCGACCATCGGGGATGTGTACGCCGTGGTGGTGGCCAAGGGATCCGACCTGAGATAGTCCGGTCGCCGGCCGCTTGACCTCAACAGTTGTTCAGGTACCAGAGTGGGCGGTATGAACACGACCTCCACTCCGGCAAGCACTTCCACCGGCCCGCGTCTCGCCGATCTGCCGTCCGCACCGCAGGCGCTGGATGCGGCGGGGCTCGCCGAGATCGCACGATCGGTGGCCGCGGCCAAGGTCGTGGGGATAGGGGAATCGACCCGGTTCGCGCCGGAGACCTTCGCACTGCGGGATTCACTGTTCCATCTGCTGGTGCGGCAGTACGGGTTTCGGGTGGTCGCACTCCAGGACAGTGCGGATGTCGCGGCCGTTCTCGACGACTATGTGGTGACCGGCGCGGGGTCGGCCACCACGGCGCTGGATACCGCGTGGCGGCCCTGGCGACATCGGGAGATGGCGACCGCGCTGGAGTGGATTCGCGATTTCAATCGTGAGCAGGGCGACGATCCGGTGCGGATCATCGCGGTCAAACCGGCACAGGCAAAATCGGCGGACTACGACGTGGTGCTAGACGCGGTGCGGGCGGTCGCTCCCGAGCGCCTCGGCGAGGCCGCGGCACACCTCGATCCGATCCGCACCGCGCACACCATCGATGAACACGTGCAGCGCGCACAGGGCAGCCATCCGGGACGACCCTTCCGCGAACACGCGAATGATGCGGCAGCACTGGTGAATTCACTGCCCGTCTCGCCCGAGGCGCTGACCCGTATGCGGTCGATCCTCGACTTCCACGAGAACAGCGTCGCCGGGCGCGGCAGCTTCATCGGCGATGACGAACGCTGGGCGGCCCGCATCATCGAACACCAGACCCGCACGGGTGCGCGCATCGTGTACTGGGACGGGATCGCCCACAGTGCGGCGACCCCGCTCGGAGCCGATCCGACCGACCGGACTCCACCGACCGTGGGCAGCGTGCTGCGCCAGCATTACGGGGACGATTACGCCTCCATCGCCATCGGATTCCATCACGGCGATGTCGGCATCGCCGATATCCCTGCTCCCGCACCGGATTTCCTCGACGCGGTGCTGGGTTCGGCTGAGCCCGAGACGAATTGGCTGGATCTGCGCTCGGCGAAGCCGTTCGGTCCGGTCAAGATGCGGGTGATCAGCGGTATCTACGATCCGGCGCGGGACACCGCCGCGTACTTCACGGTCGCGGACCTGCCCGCCGCGTTCGACGTGCTCATCCACGTACGCGAGGTCTCGGCACTGCACTGGTTCCAATAACCCAGCATCCCAGTCGATTACTGTGTCGGCATGGCTGCCACCGAGTACGGTCCGGGCGATGTCGTCTACTTCCCGCAGGGCCCGTTCAGCGGAATCTGCGGGGTCGTGCACGAGGTCGACCTCCCGCGCGCGACACTGCGGATCGAGTTCGGCGAGGGCACCGTCCACCGCGAGGGCAATGTGCTGCACGAGCGCCGCCACGGCTTGACCGTCGGATTCGACGAGGTCGAGCTGGTCTAACTCACCCCGGCCGAAACCGGGCGGCTTCGCGATGCGAGCGCAGCCGCACGGCCGTGGTAATTGCCGTCGACCACCCGGGCATCATCCCCGCGAGCACTCTTGCGGCTCCGGTACTCAGTGTTACTGTATAGCAGTAGCTAGTGACGCAGAGTAGTCAGGAAAGCGGCCCTCATGGGGAAGATCATCTATCTCGTTCATCAGTCGACGGACGGTTATATCGAAGGGCCGAACGGTGAGTTCTATTGGCCCGCGGACGATATGGGCGTCTCGGGGTATCTGCGGGAGCTGACCGAGGCGGCGGGCACGCTGCTCTACGGCCGAGTCACCTGGGATTTCATGTCCGATTACTGGCCGCGCGCCGAACAGCTCGCCTTCCACCCCGGCGATCGGGAGTTCGCGCCGATATGGCGTGCCAAGTCCAAGGCCGTGGTCTCGCGCACGCTGACCGATACACCGCCGAATGTGCGCGTATTCGGCGATATCGAATCCCTGGCGTCCGCCGCGGCGCACGATCCGGGGACGTTTCTACTGTGCGGCGGGTCCGAACTGGCCTCGTCGCTGACCCGCGCCGGATTGATCGACGAGTTCCACATCTTCGTGCACCCGGTCCTGCTCGGCGGCGGCAGAACCGCGTTCAGCGAGGTCAACATAAGTGCCGCACTGCGATTGACCGAATCGCGGGTCCTGGACGATCACATCGTGCTGCTGCGTCATGAGCGCGTCGCCGCGTGATCGAGGCGCTGTCGGGCACGTGTCAGGGCAGCGTAAGTCCGATGTAAGCGCGCTGTCAGCGGGGTTGGCGATGGTTGTCCCGTGAACAGCACAGCCCTCGCCGCCTCCGCACCCCGGAACCTCTACGCGGATACGACACTCTTCGAGCACCTCGATATGGGGATCGCGGCGGAGTGGGTCGCCCGGGCGGCCCGATTCCTGCGCGGTGATCACGCCCTGGCCCAGCTCATCCGCTTCGCCCTGGTCGGCGGCTCCAGCAATATCGCCTACGTCCTGCTGTTCATGGCCATGAACGGATTCGGCACCCTGATCGCCAATGTCGCCGGATCGATCGTCAGCACGATCATCGCCAACGAACTGCATCGCCGGCTCACCTTCCAGGCGGCCGCCCGCGTCGGCTGGTTCAACGCCCAACTCGAAGGCGGCGGCCTCGCCCTGATCGGACTCCTGATCAGCACAGCGGCCCTGGCCGCCCTCCAATTCTGGGCCCCCGGCCTGACCTCCCTCGCCCAGTCGGGCGCCGTCATCGTCATCATGGCCGCGGTCGGCGGGATGCGTTTCCTGGCACTGCGCGGCTTCGTTTTCCGAACCCTCTAGGGTGTCGGCCGTGACTACACAGGACTACCTCTCCGGATTGTTCTCGCTGCGGGGGCAGGTTGCGCTCGTCACCGGGGGCAGTTCGGGGATCGGACGGGCCATCGCGGGGGCGCTGGCACAGGCGGGAGCGCGGGTGGTGATCGTGGCGCGCGGGCAGGAGAAGCTGGCCGAGACCGTTGCGGAGTTCGCCGGGGACGGGTGTGAAATGGGTTGGGTGAGTGCGGATCTCGGCACTCGGGCGGGGGTGCGAGTGGCCGCCGAGAAGGCGGTTGAGGTCTTCGGTGAGCCGGATATTCTGGTCAATTGCGCGGGGATCAATCTGCGGCCGCCGTTCGAGGAACTCGATGAGCGGGTGTGGGATCAGACCATGGCGGTGAATCTGGACGCGCCGTTCCTGCTGGGGCAGCGGTTCGGGCCGGGGATGGCCGCGCGCGGTTTCGGGCGGATCATTCACATCACGTCACAGCAGGCGCATCGGGCGTTCGTGAACAGTGGAGCGTACGGGGTGTCCAAGGGGGCGCTGGAGTCGCTGGCGCGCTCGCAGGCCGAGACGTGGTCGCCGTCCGGGGTCACCTGCAACACCCTGGTGCCCGGATTCGTGTTGACCCCGCTCAACCAGCGGCTACAGGATGATCCCGAACGCGTGCGAGCCTTGGCCGCGCGCACCATGATCGGCCGCAATGGACTGGCCGACGACTTCGCCGGTGCGGCGGTCTTTCTCGCGAGCCAAGCCTCGGCGTATATCACCGGTCAGGCCATCCACGTCGACGGCGGATTCTCGGTGCACTAGTCCCCCGCCCCGAGGGCGGTAGCGAGAAATGCGGTGAGCTGCACGCGAACTCGCTCCTGGGTGAGTCCATCCGCGCCCGCCCGCAGAGCCGAGAAGAGCGCGGACACCAGCACCGACAGCAGCACCTCGGCCGCGATATCGGCATCGAGGCGGGCATCGAGAAAGCCGTGCGCCATCCCCTGCCGCACCTGTTCGACCGCTTGGACCCCGTAACGCCGGGCATTGCGCAGACAGCGCTCGATCACCCGATCATCGATCGAAGACGCCTCCAGCAGCAGGAAATTCACCAGCCCGGGTTCGGTGGCGACCAGGTCGTAACACCGGTCGATCACCCGTTCGTACCGCGCGCCGAACTCGGCCAGGGTGTCGGGCGCGGCATCGGCCTCCGGACCGAGCAGGCGCTCACGAATATGTTCGAAACAGTGGTCGATGACGGCGTCGAGAATGTCTCGCTTGTTCTCGAAGTAGTTGTAGAAGGTGCCGTGCGAGACCCCCGCGGCGACGGCGATATCGTCGACGCCGATGGTGCGAAAACCCCGCGCCATCACCAGATCGTAGGCGGCCCGGACCAATTCGACGCGCCGCAGTTCCGCGCGCGCCGCCCGCCGGGCATCGCGTCCGGGGTCTCTCACGACGCCGCCTTCCGCACCCGCAACGCCTTGCCCAGCAACCGCAACACCGTGGCCGTACTGCGCTCGCGAGCACGCGGATCGGGTGTGCCGTGCAACTCGCGCATGAGCGCCGGACCCACCAGCGTCAGCACCGCATGCCCGGTCACCTCGGGATCGATATCGGCGCGAATCCAGCCCGCGTCCACTCCGCGCGCGAGTTCACCGGCCACCAGCGAGGCCAGCACCGCCTCCAGGCCCAGCAGTCGCTGTGCCAGTTCGGGATCGATGGCACCGGCTTCCACCAGTATTAAACGCAGGACCCGTGGCTCGCGCTCGAGCAGGTCGTACACCCGGCCCACCGCCGCCCGCACCGTTTCCAGCAGTTCGTCGAGACTGGCTGCGGTGCCGAAGAGTTCGTCCGGTCGCACCGAGTCCATCACCTTGTCCACACCGAAATCGATGACGTGGTCCAGGATTTCGCGCTTACTGCCGAAGTACCGGTAGATGGTGCCCTGGCCGACCCCGGCCCGGGTGGCGACCGCGGAGATGGCGGCGGCCTCGTACCCGGCGGCGGTGAACACCTCGTAGGCGGCTTCGATAATCTGCCGGCGCCGCCGCAGTGGAAGCTCGGACCGAGGCGGCCGCGGAGTGCGCGGGGCTATTTCGCGGCCCCGTCCTTGGTGGCCCCGTCCTTGGTCACACCGTCGGTGCTCATCCCCTCCTTGGGCCCGTAATCGACCACCAGCCAGTCACCGTCGCGCTTGGCGACCGTGACCACCAGCAGATTCGGCTTGGCGGCGGGCTCGGGCTGTTGCAGATTCCGGGTGCGCTGAATCGCGTAGACGGTGACCGCGTACTGATCGTTGCCCTGGGCCCGCACCGAGGTGCCGACGACCTGACCGGTGGCCACCACCTGCGCGCCGGTCATGATCTTGGTGAGGGCATCGTGCGTCTGAGTGAACTTGTCCCGCAACGCGGTCGAGGCATCGCGCTGCACACCGTCGAAGAAGGCTGGCAGGTTCTGGTAGTCGTAGCTGAGCGAGCGCAGGGCGTAATCGGTCGCCACCTCGGCCGCGCGATCACGATCGGAATTATCGGCGCGCAGGGCATTCAGATCCCCGGAGGCAGTGTGCCAGCAGACGCCGAGCACCAGCGCGACGACCGCCAGCACCGCCGCGGCGGCGAGCGGGATCGCCTGGCGGCGATCACGAAACACCCGCAACCGCACCGGTTCCCCCTCCGGCTCCGGCTCCGGCACCGGATCGGCCTTGGGCTCCGACTTCTCCAGCACCACGGCGGATTCGGATCGTTCCTGCTCGTTCTCACTCATGATTCGCCTTCCTATCGCGGAAACTCGACGCCGACATGGGCCTTGCCATCGCCGGGGAACACCGTGGCCAGTAGATCCACAATCGATCCGGCATCCACCCGCAGCGGTTTGATCGCACCGGTCGAGGGCGCCAGCGCGGTCGCGATGAACCCCAGATCCGGCCCGATCAGGGACAGGTACTGATCGATTCGGGTGACCAGCGGCCCGATCGGATCGTCGAAGATGTTCTCCCCGACATACGAGTAGTTCTGGAACGCGGCGATGATGTGCAGCAGTTCGGGCAGCGCCGAATCCAGATCACCGGCCGCGGCACCGAGCGAGGGCGCACGGCCGTCGAACCGATCACCGAGGGTCTGCACATTCGAGTACAGCCGTGCGATGGCGGCGCGCTTGTCCCGCAACAGATTCGCGGTGCCGACCAGTGCCCTGGTGAGGTTCGCGACATCGGCGTCGCGGCCCTCGAATCCGGCCGCCACGGTGGTGGCCAGATGCTCCAGTTTGACCGGATCCAATTGCGCGGTAAGGGCATCCATCTTGGCCAGGGCGTCGCCGACGCTGCTGGCGATCTTCACCTGCCGGGGCGGCACCACACTGCCGTCGTGCAGGAACGGCCCGGCGGTGCCGGTGGGCCGGAAGTCGATGAATTGCTCGCCCGCCGCCGAGAGATTGGCGATCCGCACCGCGCTGTCCACCGGAATCCGGTATTTGGCATCGTATTCCAGCGTCACCGCCAAACCGCGGACCGTCGCGCCGATATCGCGCACCCGCCCGATCGGCATACCGCGCAGCGTCACCTCGGAGGTCTTCATGAGCCCACCGGAGGAGTCCAGCAGCACGGTGACGGTGTTGTTCTCGCGGCGCGGGTCCAGATTCAGCACGCCCACGGCCATATAGCTGCCGCAGATCAGCGTCAGCACCATCAGCAGGACCAGCGAAACCGGCCCGGAGAGTGAGAGTTTCACGGCACCAGCCCCATCGCTCGCATGATCGGAACCAGCTCGTCGGCCCGCACATCCGCCGAAACCCGGTCCACCCGCACATCCGGGGACTCCAGGAAGGGAATCAGCTTGTCCCGCAACAGATTGTGGAAGATCTCCAGATTCGAGCCCAGGGTGATGTCGGAGTAGCCGACGGTCACCGCCGTGGGCGCGAGAATCGAGACGATCGATTGCAGATCACCCACGTGCGGCAGCACCAGCTCACCCACATTGCCCGCCAGCGTGCCCCCGCTGATGATCAGCTTGACCACATTGAACAGCACCGCCGACAACCCGGCCGCCCGCTCCGGGCCGTAGGTGAGAATGCGATCCACCGCATCGCGCCCGGACTCCAGCTTCCCGGTGATCTGCTGCGCCGAAATGAGAATGCGGTCGATATCGGCGCTGTGCGAGGCCATATCGCGCAACGCCGCCCGCCCGGCGTTATTGATCCGGTCCAGTTCGGCCGGATCACTCGGGAAGGCCGCGTTCACATCGGTGACCAGCCGTTGCAGATCCGCCCACCGGCCGCCGGTGATGATATTGGACAGCGCCCGCAGAATATCCTCCACATTGGTGGCGGGCACGGTCTGCGACATCGGGATGACATCACCGTCGCGCAGGAAGGTGTTCGGCGCGTTCTTCGGAGCCTCCAGCGCGATATGAATATCGCCGAGAATGGTGCTCTGCCGCAACTCCGCCGTGGTGGTTCTGGGCAGTTTGGCATCGGCGTGCACCTTGACGGTGGCGACGGCGGTATTGCCGATCAGATCGATGTGATCCAGCATGCCGATCTCCACGCCGTCGGCGATCACCTTGGCGCGATCGGGCAGGTTCAACACCGAACCGAATTCGATTCGCACGGAATAGGTGTCACCGCTGGGATAGGTGCCGGGAATGGGGATGTCGGTGGCCCGCACCCCGCATCCGCTGAGCAGCAGGGTGAGCGCGGTGACGGCCGGAATCACCCGCGGCGCGAGACGTCTCATCGCCCACCTGCCCGCGGTAGCTGCGCCGCCAGCGGCGGCAATTGGGCGAGCAGACTCTCGATATCGCCCTGATGCTGTTGCAGGAAGTCGTGTGCCTGCGGCAGATACAGGTCCAGGAAGGCGTACGCCTGCTGATCGTATTTGCCGATATTGCGCGCCAGGACCGGCAGGAACTCCACCGCCAGATCCACCGCGCCCGCGAATTCGGTGGAGAAGTCGCCGATGAGTTGGAGTCCGGCGCGAAGATTGTCCAGCACCAGTTTCATATCCGGCCAATTGGTGACGAACATGGTGGTGAGTTGATCGAGATTGTCGACCAGCCGCCGAAAGACCACATCGCGCTGGGACGGGTCACCGACCACCGTGGAAAGCCGTTGCAGCAGCTGATTCCACTGCGGCCCGGTGCCGCTGATGGCGTTGTCCGCGGCGGTGAGCGTGTCGTTCAACAGGGTGTCGCCCGGTTTGCCGCCGGTGAGGTCACCGGCCAGCCCGCCCATGGCGTCCAGTGCCTCGCTGATGCCGATCGGCGTCCGGGTGTGGTCCAGCGCAATGCATTTCGAGGCGTCGAAACGCGGTCCGGCGGTATAGGGCTTGGTCAGTTCCACATGCCGGTCGGTCACAATCGAACTCGACATGGTGACGGCTTCGATATCGGCGGGCAGTTTCACCTTCTCGCCCACGCTCATGGTGACGCGCATACGATCACCGAGGGATTCGATCTTCGATACCGTGCCGACTTCCACCCCGAGCATGGTCACGCTGTTGCCCCGATAGAGCCCGACGGTATCGGCGAATTCGGCGCATACGCTCTGTGCCGAATCGCGCACCGTCCCCGCCCAGGTGATGCCCGCCGCCACGACGATCGCCACCAGCACGGCCGCACCCGCGACGAGTGCGGTTCGGCTTTTGCCGATTCCCTTCCACCTCATCAGCACGCCTTGCCTTCGTAGGGAATACAGATCCGCACACCATCGGCGGGTGCGTCCGCGTGCACCTGATTTCCGAGCAGCCCATTGAGTTTGGCGATCACATCGCGTAATCCGTTCACCACGGTGTCGAGTCGATCCGGGTCGGCGAACACCTTGGAGAACAACTGCTCGAATTGGGTCACCGAGGGTTCGATGGAATCGCCGTACGCCATGATCGGCCGGTGCAGGATGACCAGCACCCGCTTCACCAGATTGAAGACGCCGACGATATCGTCCTTGCGATTGCCCAGCTGATCGGCGACCGTGCCGAGCTGACGGACGAAATCGGCCAGCAGCGCCTTGTCATCGGCGATGGCGGCAATGTATTCGTCCGAGACCTGTAGCGCGGCATCGAGTTGCCGGGTCCGATCGGCCAGCAGTCCGGTCAGCTCATCGGCATTGTCGATCACCCCGCGCAGCGCGTCGGGTTGTCCGGCCAGCGCCTTGTTCAGCTCGCCGACGGTATCGCGCATGGTGCCCGCGTCGACCTTGCTGAAGATGGGCGTGCCCTTGTCGAGGATATCGCTGAGTTCAAAGGGCGTTCCGGTGCGCTCGGGCGGAATGTGCCGGGACCCGAGCTCCTTGTCTCCGGTGGGGGTGAGGGCCAGGTAGTGCCCGCCGATCGGGGTCAGCATCTTCACCTCGACCGCAGCTCTATCCCCCACCCGCACATCGGATTTCACGGTGAAGGCGACCTCGACGTGATCGCCGACCAGGTCCACCGAGCGTATCTTGCCGACCTTGATTCCCGCCACCCGAACCTCGTCACCCGAGCGCGCACCCCCGGAGATCTTGAAATCGGCGATATAGGTGCGCTGCCCGAACGGGATGACGTACACCGCGCCCGCCACCAGCAGCGCCACCGCGCAGACCGCGACACCGGCTATGCCCCAGCGCAATTGGACCTGCTGATCACCGCGCCCGGTCAGGGTGTCGCGAATCAGCTCGCCGAGGTACCGGATCAATCCCCTCATTTGCACACCACCAGGTTCTGCGTGGACAGGATGACATCGGCCAGGGCGGGCATGGCGGCCTCACCGTTGGAGCAGGTGATCCGCGGCTTCACCCCGTTTCCCGGTACGGACTCGTTCAATCCGGTGACCAGCTGCGGGGTGATGGCCAGGATCCGGGTGAGCTGATCGGTCTGCGGCACCAGTCGCCGCAGCAGCCCGTCGACCGGGCCGTAGGCCACGTCATAGGCGTCGCGGGTCTCCTCCAGCAGCGGAACCAGCGGTCCCAGAGCGGCTTTCGCCGAATCGATGGCCGACAGAATGGTCTGGGTCTTACTGGTGAACTGGCGCAGAATCCCGGCCAGCTGTGCCACCAGATCACCGACCGCCTGGGATTTGCCGCCGATCTCGTCCGAGACCAGACCCAGATTGCGAATGAGCAGCACGATCACCGCCTCGCTGTTGCGGGCGTGCTTGGTGAGGGTATCCAGATCCGAGAGCACCGGGCCGATCCCGGAACCGTCACCCTGGATGACGCGCAGCAGATTGTCGCCGAACTGGTTGAGCTGGCCGGGGTCGAGGGTGTCGAAGAGCGGTTTGAAACCGTTGAAGAGTTTGGAGACGTCGAAGCTGGCGATGGTGCGCTGCACCGGAATGGTCGCTCCCGCTTTCAGTTTCACACCGGCCGTGCCCCCGGTGAGCAGCTCCACATAGCGCTGGCCGATGAGATTCTGATAGCGCACTGCGGCCTTGGTGCTGTCGTAGATCGGGCGGTCGGTGGCCACGGTGAAATGCACCCGCGCCTGCGCGCCGTCCAGCGCCACCGTCTCCACCTTGCCGACCGCCACACCGGACATGCGCACCGAGTCACCCGCGAAAAGCCCTGACACATCGGTGAATACGGCGTCGTAGCCGACCTTGTCACCCGGAATGGGCGTGCGCAGCGCGGTCACGATGAAGACCGAGCAGGCCGAGACGATGAGCAGGAACACCACGAGTTTGATCGAGGATCTGGCGATATCGTTCATCGCGGCGCACCCCCCAGCGAATCGGCCAGATACGGCATGGTTTTCACGATCAGCTCCAATTGCAGCTGCACCTTGCCGTCCACCTCCGGGAAGGCTTCGTTCATGGCGCGCAACAGATTCGGAATCCGGTTGTAGGCCGGGGCCACCGTGCCGAGCGAGACGCTGACCGGGACCGCGACATCCAGCACACCGCTGAGCACCTTCTCCAGCTCCGGGTTGTTGCGCCGCAGCAACTCCGAGATACCGATCAGGACCGCCTGATCCACGCCATCGGTGGCCTTGTCGGTCCGCGCGCGATTGGCGGGGTCACCGAAGTAGGCCGACTGTTCGAGCACCGCGAGGATGGCGTGCCCGACCGACGGCGTCAGCGTCGCGAAGGCGCCGGTCATATCCCGGCCGATCTCGATGTAGTGCCCGAGCGGGGCCTGCTGCCCGTCGGCCAGCATGCGCGCGGTCTCGAAGAACGACTGCAACACCGGGCCGAGGCTGTCCGCATTGTCCAGCAACAGATCGAAAAGCCTGCGCACGGTATCGGAGTCGAGCACCGTGGTGAGCCGGGCCGCGCGCCGGAAGACGCCCGCGACGGTGGCATTGGTGGCGTTCTCGGCGATCTGCAGGGTGGCGTTCTCCCGCAGTGGCGCACCGCCATTGCCGGGCACCAATTCGATCGCGCTGGAGCCGAAGACATTCGAGGAGGTGAAGCGCGCGGTCACCGCGTCGGTGAGCGCGGCCGCCTGATTCCGATCGATCTGCACCGCAATGCGCTGATGACCGTAACCGACCGTCTCGACCTCGCGCACGGTGCCGATGGCATAGCCGCGGAACTTCACCTCCGCGCCCGGTGCCAGCCCCTCACCGAGGGTGGCGGCGTCGATGGTCAGACCGAACCGATCGGCGAACGAGCCACGCGCATAGGAGCTTACGAGCACCGCGACGGTGACGATGACGATCGCCGTGACCACACCGCGCAGGCGCAGCATCCACGGTCCGGCACTGCGACCGGAGTGATCCTTGAACACGCTCATGCCCTCACCCCGAGATCCTGATGCCGACGTCCAAGCCCCAGATCACAATGGTGAGGATCATGTCCAGGATGACCACCAGCACCAGGCTGGCGCGAATGGCCCGGCCCGAGGCCCGCCCCACGCCCTCCGGACCGCCCGAGGCGTAGAAGCCCTGGTAGCCGTGGATGAGAATAATGGTGATGACGAAAATCGTTGCCTTGATGAGGGATGCGATCACATCACCGGGTTGCAGGAACGCGTTGAAGTAGTGGTAGTAGGTGCCCGAGGACTGCCCGTGCAGCACATTCACCACCGTCGCGCAGGACAGGTACGACAGGATCAGGGTGAGCAGATGCAGCGGGACGATGGTGATCACCCCCGCGATCACCCGGGTTGTCACCACGAAAGGCATGGGCCGAATTCCGATGGCCTCCAAGGCATCTATCTCCTCGGAGATGCGCATGGCCCCGATCTCGGCGGTCATGCGGCAGCCGGCCTGCGCGGCGAAACCGATGGCCGCCACCATGGGAGCCATCTCCCGGGTATTGGCGTACGCCGAGACGAAACCGGTGAGCGGACCCATGCCGACCATGTTCAGCGCGGTGAAACCCTCCACGCCGATCGAGCCGCCGACCGCGATTCCGAGGAAGGCCAGCACCGCCACGGTGCCGCCGCCGACGATGATCGCCCCGGAACCCCAGGTGATATCGGAGAGGATGAGCATGGTCTGGCGGCGATAGACCCGCAGCGTATGCGGTATCGCGGCCAGTACCTCGTAGACGAAAGTCGCCTGGTGCCCCAGGGATTCGAAGACACCCAGCGGAGCCTGTGCGCCGCGCTCGGCGATCCGGCCGACCGCGCCGAGCGGTTGATAGCGGGCGGGAACCTGGGTCATCAGCCCACCTGCGTCGGAATGAACATGGAAACCAGCTGCGTCACAACCAGATTCACACCGAAGGCGGCGATCACCCCGATCACCACGGCCGCGTTCACGGCATTGGCCACCCCCTTGGGCCCGTGCGTGGCCTCCAGGCCGCGCTGACAGGAGACGATCAGCACGATGACTCCGAAGATGACCGACTTCACGATGGCCACCACCAGATCGCTCATCTTGGCGAAGGCCGCGAAGGCGGATAGATAACTGCCGGGCGTGACGCCCTGAAAGCCCACGGCGATCACGTATCCGGTGAACACACCCATGAAGATGATGAGCATGCACAGCAGCGGCGTGAGCGCGATCATGGCGGCCAGCCGCGGGGCGACCAGGCGGCGCACCGGATCGATGCCCATGGTGCGCAGGGCATCGACCTCATCGCGAATGGTGCGCGCGCCGAGATCGGCGGCGATGGCCGAGCCCGCCGCGCCGCCCAGCAGCAACGCGGTCACCATGGGCGCGCCCTGCCGAATGACACCGAGCCCACCCGCCGCACCGGAGACCGAACTCGCGCCGACCTGCTGGGTAAGGCTGCCGACCTGCACCGCGACGATGACACCGAACGGAATCGATACCAGCACAGCGGGAATGGCGGTGACGCTGACAATGAACCAGCCCTGTTGGAGGGTGTCGCGCCACGGGTGTTTGAGGGCCACGATATCGGTGACCAGGTAGCGGAACGCCGCCACCGCGAGCTGAATGGTGCGCCCGAAGGTGCGCAACCCGGAGAGAACGAACTCGACGCCCTGCCGAATGAACGGTTCAGGCCCCCGAATGACCTTGTCGACCAATGCCTACCACCCCACTGCCCCAACGGGTCCGTACCGACCCAGACGGACAGTAATACAGACTTCGGACTGACGTGTCAGTCTTCACTGGATTGGCCACAGGGGTTGACCAACCGGGCGGTACCGGTGAAAAATGCGCGCGCGATGCCGAAAGAGGCCAGGTCAGAAGTAATTTCAGCAATGCCCCGGCAAACCGGGAAACCGCCGCATCACCCGAATTGATGCGGCGGCATTTCACTTTTTGCGCGTGATTAGCTCTGCGCGGCCAGCTCGTCGCGAACGGCCCGGAACTCGGCCGGACGGCCGACGGACACCACGCCTCTGAGACAGCCGTCCCGCATGGCCCGCACGGTGATATCCGGGGTGCCCGGCGTACCCCACACCTCCAGATCGTCATCGAGCCGGATGCGTCCCGCGAATTGGACAGTGATCCCGTACTGGGTCGACCAACCCCAGCAGACACCGGCCGGGGTGGGCGGCAGACCGAGCATCGATTGCGCGGCGGCCGCCCCCTGGGCTTGGGCGCTGTTCCAATGCTCTTCGCGCACATACGCATTGAGACCCGAATCGAAGCGGGCGGCGGCGTCTCCGGCGGCGAAGATGCCCGGCACCGAGGTGCGATACGCCTCGTCCACCAGGATGCCGTCGTCGACCTTCACACCCGCGGTTTCCGCGACCGCGGTATCGGCGACCGCGCCGATGGCGACCAGGGCGGCGCCGGCACGCCACTCCCGGCCGTCGGTACTGGTCGCGCGGACGGCATTCCCGATCTGCTCCACCTCGGCCAGCAGCACCTCGCCGTGGATGTCGACGCCATTGTCCGCGTGCAGTTTCCGAATGTACTCGCCGATGATCGGCGGAGCGATCCGGTCCAGCGGGGTGACCCCGGCGTGCAGAACCGTCACGCGCGCACCGAGTTTCGCCGCGGTGGCGGCGACCTCACACCCGATCAGCCCGGCTCCGGCGATGAGCAGCGAGCCGCCGTCGATGGCCCGGCGCAGCGCCTCGATATCGTCGCGACCACGCAGCACGGGCAGGCCGTGCCGCACACCGGGCAGTGCCCGCGGACGCGCCCCGGTGGCGAGAAGCAGTGCGTCATAACCGATCTCACCGCCGTACAGCATGCGCACCACCGCGCGATCGGCGTCGATGCTCTCGACGGTGACCCCGGTGCGCAATTCGATCCCGCGCTCGGGCCAGAATTCCGCGATCTCGAGCAGCGTGCGCCGTTCCACCGCGGTCCCGGCCAGCAGTTCCTTGGAGACCATGGGCCGCCGATACGGCAGACTTCGCTCCGCGCTCAGCAGCACGACCTCGCCGTCGTATCCCGAACTCCGCAGGGTCTTGGCGGCGGTGGCGCCCGCGACGCCCGCGCCGACGATCACGATTCGTTCGGTCACGACCGGCTGACCTCGACCATCTCGAAATCCGCCTTGGCCGCACCGCAATCCGGGCAGGACCAGTCCTGCGGGATATCGGCCCAGCGGGTGCCCGGTTCGATACCGTCTTCGGGCCAGCCCAGCGCCTCGTCGTATTCGAAGCCGCAGACCAGGCAGCGGAAGAGTTTGAAATCAGTGTTCACGGTCGTGCCTCTCGCAGGATTCGAAGTCGAGCTTCTCGCGCACACCGCAATCCGGGCAGCACCAGTCGTCGGGTACGGCCGACCATGCGGTGCCGGGCGGAAAGCCTTCGCGGGGAGCACCTTTGGCCTCGTCGTAGACGTAATCGCAGACGGGGCAACGGTAGGCGGCCATCAGCGCACCCCGTACCGGGCGAGCACGCGATCGCGCTTACCGGGCTGGATATTCACCAGGGTGATATCGCCGTCGTAGTGATCGAGCACCCGGCGATCCATCACCCACCGCCACAGTGGCGGGAAGTAAGCCAGGGTGATCATGCTCGCGTAGCCGCTGGGTAGATTCGGCGCGCCGTCCATACTGCGCAGGATCTGGTAGCGCCGAGTCGGATTCGCGTGATGGTCGCTGTGCCGCTGCAGGTGGTACAGGAAGATATTGGTGACAATGTGATCGGAGTTCCAGCTGTGCTCGGGCGTGCAGCGCTCGTAGCGGCCGCTCGCGGTGCGCTGGCGCAGCAGTCCGTAGTGCTCGAGATAGTTCACCGTCTCCAGCAGGGCGAAGCCGTACACCGCCTGCAAGACCAGGAACGGCAGCACGATCGGGCCGAAGACCGCGGCCAGCGCACCCCAGAGCACCACCGACATGAGCCAGGCGTTCAGCACGTCATTGTGAATCGTCCACGGGCGCTTGCCGAGTCGCCGCAATCGCGCGGCCTCCAGCTCCCACGACGAGCGCAGACTCCCCCAGACACTGCGCGGCAGGAAGGTCCAGAAGGATTCGCCGAAGCGTGAGCTGGCCGGATCCTCCGGTGTCGCCACCCGCACGTGATGGCCGCGGTTGTGCTCGATGTAGAAATGCCCGTAGAACGTCTGGGCCAGTGTGATCTTGGAGAGCCAGCGCTCCAATTCGGCCTTCTTATGGCCGAGTTCGTGCGCGGTATTGATGCCGACGCCGCCGACCACGCCGATGCTCAGCGCCAGGCCGATCTTGGAGATCAGGCTCAGGCCGCCGTCGATGCCGAGCCAGGACAGATCCGTCGCGGTCCACAGGTAGCAGGCGTACACCAGGCTCAGCAGTTGGAACGGGATGTAGGCGTAGACGCAGTAGCGGTAGTAGCGATCGTTCTCCAGCCACTCCATCACCTCATCGGGTGGGTTCTGGCCGTCCGGACCGAAGAATCGATCCAGGATCGGCAGCAGCACGTAGACCAGCAGCGGGCCGATCCACCACCACACCGGTGCGACCGCCCGCCAGCCGAGCTGGTTGAACGCCGCCACCAGACCCGTGGTCAGGAATAGCGCGGTGGGCGCGACCAGGCCGAACAGCCACAGGTAGCGCTTGCGGTCGCGCCACTGCGGCGGCGGGGCCACGGGCGTCGACTCGTCGGTTCGAGACGTCGTCATTGTCGATCTCCTTGCATGTACCGCGTTTACACTTCTCGAAGAAGTGTATTCAGTAGATACACTTGTGGCCCGAATGTCAACGAGAGAGACGAAAGGCGAGCCCATGTACCATCGGGTCGTGGCAGACGCGCCGAACTTCCAGACCGAAATGCGCCAACTCCTGCGCGAGCGGATCATCGACACCGCCCGCGGCATCGTCGTCGCCGAGGGCTGGGGTGCGGTGAATATGTCCCGGCTCGCCAAGGACGTCGGCGTCAGCCGACCGGTCATGTACAAGGAGTTCGCCAATAAGCACGACCTCGCCGAGGTCGTCATCCGCCAGGAGGTCGACACCTTCCTGGTCGGCATTGCCGCCGCGCTCGCCGCCGCGCCGGACGATGTGGTCGGGGGTCTGCGCCAGGCGATCGACTACACCCTGCGCACCGGCGCGGACAACACGCTGCTGAAGGCGGTGCTCGCGGGCCGAACCGCCCCCGACACCGCACTGCTCCCGGTCCTGATGACCGAACCGGAACCGGTACTGGGCCGCGCCATCGAAGCGGTCACGGCCATGATCCGCGCGCAGTACGCGCTGAGCGCGCTCTCGGAGACCGAACTGAGCTCACTGACCGAAACCCTTGTCCGCCTTGCCCTGAGCCATCTCTTCCAGCCGACCGGACCGATCGACCGCGCGGTCGATCAGATTGTCGCGGTGATCGCGCCCGCCCTCACCGCAGGGTCGTGATCCAGCGGCGGGTATCGGCGGGATCGATGACATCGTCGAGTTCCAGGACGGTGGCGGCGGTGAGGGCTTTGCCATTGGCGTAGGCGAGTTGGACGAGATTGTCGAAGGCGCTCTGCCGGGCGGCGGGGTACTCGATGGCGGCGAGTTCCTTGGCGAAGCCCAGGCGGACCGCGCCTTCCAGGCCCATACCGCCGATTTCCCCGGTGGGCCAGGCGATCACGAAGGTCGGCGCGCGGAATGAGCCCGCCGCCATGGCCTGTGCGCCGAGACCGTAACCCTTGCGCAGGATGACGGTGCCCCAGGGGACGGTCAGGGCAGCCGCGTCGATGAACAGACGGCTGAACTTCGTCACCGTGGCATGCGTTTCGGCCTCCGGTCCGACCATGAAACCCGGTGTATCGCACAGTGATACGACCGGCAGCCGGTGGGCGTCGCAGAGTCGCAGAAAGGCGCTGAGTTTATCGGCGGCGGGAGCGTCGATGGCACCGCCGAGGTAGTGGCAGTTGTTGGCGATGAGGCCGTACGGCCGGCCCTCGACGCGGATCAGCGCGGTGACGATGCCGGTGGCCCAGTCCCGCCGGAGTTCCAGGATCGAGTCCACATCGGCGACCGATTCGACTGCGGCGCGAATATCGAAGGCGCGCAGGCGGTCCTCGGGAATGACATGGCGAGCCAAGCGGGGATCCGGTGCGGTCCAGTCGGATCGGTCACCCTGGAAGTAGGCGAGGTAGTCGCGGGCGATGGCCACGGCGTCGGCCTCATCGGCGGCGACCATGTGCACCACTCCGTTTCGGCGCTGCACTTGGATCGGGCCGACCTCCTCGGGCGCGTACACACCCAGGCCGCCGCCCTCGATCATGGCGGGTCCGCCCATACCGATATTGGCGTCGAGGGTGGCGATGACCACATCGCACATGCCGAGCAGCGCGGCGTTTCCGGCGAAGCAGCGGCCGGAGACGATGCCGATGAGCGGGACATGACCCGAGAGTGCGCCCATGGCCCGGAAGGTGGTCACATCCAGGCCGGAGATTCCGGGATAGTCGGTATCGCCGGGCCGACCGCCGCCGCCTTCGGTGAAGAAGACGACCGGAAGCCGCTGTGCGTGCGCGAGTTCCAGCATGCGATCGGTCTTGGCGTGATTGCGCATGCCCTGGGTGCCCGCCAGGACGGTGTAGTCGTAGGACATGACCACGGCCCGGGTCCGATCCCGGCCGAAACGCTCGGCGTTGATGGTCGCGACACCGGCGATGAGACCGTCGGCGGGGGTGTTGGCGATCAAATCCTCCGGGCTGCGACGCAAGCGCTGGGCGGCGACGGCCAATGCGCCGTATTCGAGGAAGCTGTCCGGATCCACCAGATCGGCGATGTTCTCGCGAGCGGTGCGGCGGCCCAGGCGATGTCGCTTGGCCACGGCCTCGGGGCGGGACGCGTCCTGCCCGACCTGGTGACGCGCGAGCACCTCGGCGAGATCGGGGCGGAGGGCATCCAGGTTCACCTCGGCGCTCTCGTGCGCGGTGCCGTCGTGGTCCGCCTCGATCCACACCAGCAGGGGTGCGTGCGGATCGATCACATCGCCCGGGGCGACGAGATGGCGCAGCACCCGCAGCGGCTGGTCGGCGCGCAGCACATGCTGCATCTTCATCGCCTCCAGCACCATGACCTCGGCACCGGCGGGCACCACCGTGCCGGGTTCGACGAGCGAGACCACGGTACCGCCCATGGGCGAACGCAAGGCTTGCTCATCATTCGCCAGCTCCGGGGTGTCCACCGCGACAACCGAATCCGCGACCGCGGCGGACACCGGAATGTAATCCGCTGCCTTGGCGACGAATGCATCCACTCGGTCCTCGTACCACGAGGTCGATACCGGGCTCGCGGCGACCAACTCGTCCAGCACCGCCCGCTGCACCGCGAGATTCGTCTCGACACCGGCGATCACCGTCTCGGTCAGCGCATCCGCCGCGCGGCGCACCGCGGCCGGATAGGACGGCCCGCGCGCGATGACCTTCGCCAGCAGCGAATCGAATCGGGCGTCCTGCCGCAGACCGATCCCCGCGGCCGTATCCACCCGCACCCCGCTGCCCGTCGGCGCGGCGAACTGGGTCAGGGTCCCGGTACTCGGCAGCACTTCCCCACCGGCGGTGACGATTTCGGCATTCACCCGCACCTGCACCGCATACCCCCGCGGTGTGACAGATTCCAGTTCGAGCTCGTCTAGACCGCGCCCGCGCGCCAACTCCCATTGCACGGCAACCAGATCCAGTCCCGTCACCTCCTCGGTGATGGTGTGCTCGACCTGCAATCTCGGATTCACCTCGAGAAACCAGGATTCCGCACCGGCGACCAGGAATTCGACGGTGATCACACCCCGGCACCGCACCGACTCGGCCAGCCGCACGGCCTGCTCATGCAACCGTTCCCGCAGGCCCGCAACCAGATTCGGCGCGGGCGCGACCTCGATCAATTTCTGCTGCCGCCGCTGCACACTGCAATCGCGATCCCCCACCGCGATCGCCCGCTCGCCGTCGGCGATGATCTGCACCTCGATATGCCGGGCAGCGCCGATCAAGGCCTCGGCGTACGCGGTGTCATCGCCGAACCCGGCCAGGGCCTCCGCCCGGCACCGCTCGAACGCCGCGGCCACCTCGGCGATATCGCGCACCACCCGCATCCCGCGACCACCACCGCCCGCCGCGGCCTTGATCATCACCCCATTCGGATGTGCCGCAAGCAATTCCGCGATCGGCTCGGGCGAGACAACCCCCGACGTCGCCGGAATCACCGGCAGCCCAGCCGCTTCGGCTGCCGCCCGCGCCGCGATCTTGTCCCCGAACAAACGCAGCACCTCGGGCGACGGCCCCACGAACACCAGCCCCGCCGCGGCACAGGCGGTGGCGAATTCGGCACTCTCACTGAGGAATCCGTACCCCGGATGCACGAGCGCCCCGTCCCCCGCCGTACGCGCCGCCCGCACCACCTCATCGATATCGAGATAGGCCGCGGCCCCCTGCCCCGGCAATCGCACGGCCTCATCGGCCAACCGCACCCCCAGGCTCTCGCCCTCCTCCGCGGTATGCAACACGAGCGTGGAATACCCCCACTCCCGCGCCCCCCGCACCACCCGAACCGCGACCTCGCCCCGATTGGCTACGACAACATACATCCCGCCATCCTCGCAGCCGACAAACAAAACGTGCATGTCATGCCGCGGGCGGTCTCTCGACGTTTGCCCGCGCCATGACATGCACGTCGGAAAATCAGGCGGGGATGCCCATGCCCTGGGCCAGGATGGGCCAGGAGTTGTGCAGGGCCTCGTCCCAGTAGGGCCAGTAGTGGGTGCCTACCGGGTTGAACTGGTAGGTGGCGGGGATGTTCAGACCGTCGAGGCGGCTCTTGAGGTTCATGGTGCAGGCGTTGACCGCGCCCTCGATGATCATGCCGAGGCCCAGGTTGACACCGCCCATGACGCCGGGGGCGCTGCCCAGGTAGTACTGGACGTCCGAGGCGAGCGGGATGCCGCTGCCGCTGGAGACGTAAAGCAGTGTGCCGCGCAGCTTCTCGGCATTGATGACCGGATCGTTGGCGGCCCACAGCGGGCTGTCGCTCGGGCCGTACATATTCTCGGTATTGCCGCCGGCCCAGGTCTCGGTGGCCAGCTTCACGAACTGCTTACCGGCGGGATCGGCGATCTGGGCGCAACCGCTGTACGCGGCCACGGCCTTCCACAGACCCGGCTTCGCCTCGGCGAGCTGCAGTACCGAGGTGCCCGAGGTGGACAGGCCGGTCAGCGCGTTCACACCGGTGGAGTGCAGCGCGTCGTCCAGCAGCGGGGGCAGCTCCTCGGTGAAGAAGGTGCGCCACTTGTTCAGGCCCAGCCGGGGATCGGTCTTCTCCCAGTCGGTGTAGTAGCTGCCCAGGCCGCCGATCGGCTGAATGACATTGACCGGCTTGTCGGCCAGCCATTCGATGGCCTTGGTCTGCGCCTTCCAGTTCGCGGTGCCCTCACCGCCGTCCAGGCCGTTGAGCATGTACAGGTTCGGCGCGGGAGTGGACTCGTCGAGCGGGCGCTGCACATCGATGGTGATATCGCGGCCCATGGACGCGGAGTACACCTTCATATGCCAGGTGCGGCCCTCCTTGGTGATCGAGCTGATCGCGGAGGGCTTGTCCGGGTCCGCCGAGGCGGCGGAGGTGCCGAGCGTGGCCACGGACAATGCCGCGGTGAGAGCTACGGCGGTGGTCCGGAGTAGTGCGGAGAGCTTCATCGAACAGTCAAATCCAATCCAGTGACACCGTCGCCCCCGTCAGTCGACGGGGAGTTCGGCGCCTTCCTCGGCAATTTTGGCGGCTACTTCAGTTGGGAAGATATTGCGGAACAGGAACAGGTCTCGGCCGAGTTTCCAGCCGGGGGCCAACGCCACGGCATATCGTTCGAAATAGCCGAGTTGTTTCCCCATCATGATCAATTGTTCGGGACCGGAAGCGCCACGGCGCTTACCGAATTCGAGCAGGCGGGCCGCGACCACGCCCAAATCGAGCTTGTCGAGGCTGCCCGAGAGCACCGGCCCCAGCGCCACCGCGAGCTGGCGGCCGATGGTGGCGTCATCACCGCTGTCGTCGGCGACCAGGTCGAGTTTGCGCAGGGCGCGCGCCACCGGACGGAAGTCGTTGTCGATGGCGCTGGCGTAGAACAGCGCGCGCACGAACTCGCGCCATTCGGTCTCCATCCGCCCGACAATACCGAAGTCCAGCATGGCGACTCGCCCGTCGTCGAGCAGCCAGAGATTGCCCGCGTGCACATCGCCGTGGAAAAGTCCGTGCACCGCAACCGATTCCATCCACGCCTTGACCAGGCGGCGGATCAACAGCTCCGAATCCGGGTGCACCGCGCGAATATCGTCGAAGCGGTCCAGTGGCATACCGCGCATGCGTTCCATGCACAGCACGCGCGGACCGCAGTGCTCCCAGTAGACCTCGGGGACAACCACATTGGTGTTGTCGCCGAAGGCGGCGAGGTTCTGCCGGGCGCGGGTCTGGTTATCGGCCTCGATGAGGAAGTTCAACTCCGCCACGGTCGCCTCGTACAGATCGCGAACCACGGCCTGCGCGTTGGCCACCCGCGCGTTCTCCGAGCGCTTCTCCAGCGCCCGAGCCAGTTTCATGGCCGCGCGCAGATCAACGATCATGCGCTTGGCGATCTCGGGTCGCTGCACCTTCACCACCGCGGGGCGGCCGTCGCGCAGCACGCAGGCGTGCACCTGGGCGATCGAGGCCGCCGAGAGCGGTTCGTCGTCGAACGAGCAGAACAGCTCCGAGATGGGCTTGCCGAGATCACCCTCGATGATGGCCCGCGCGTCCGCGGACGGGAACGGGGCCATATCGTCCAGGCAGCGCAGGCAGGCATCGGCGAGTTCGCGCGGGAAGGCCCCCGGTGAGGAGGCGATCAACTGGCCCAGCTTCACGAACATCGGGCCCAGCGATTCGAATCCGTTCACCATGCCCTCGGCCACCGCGCGCTTGCGCGTAGCCTTGCGCAGGCCGCCGCGTAGCACGCTGCGGGTGACCGATCCGCCCAGTACCGCACCCACGATCGCCGTTCGGCGCATCTCGGAGAACCCGAACGTATCCAGGTCCGGCCGGATCACCTCGGGCGCCCCCGCCCGCACTGTCATCGGTGAGCTCACGGGGCGCAGTGTATCCCTGTCCCAGCCGGTTGGTCCGCTGTGGTGCCCGGCACAGGTTACCGAGGCGTTCGGTGGTTAGGACCCGGGTGTGCCAGGTACCGTGGCGGGCTGAGCCGCCGATCCGGCTCGACCGGGCTGCGATCCGGCCCACCTGATGAACGCGAAAGGCAAGACCGAAGTAATGACGGGTACCGCGGAGAAGCTGGCGGAACTGCGCAAGCTCCTGGAGATCGCCGAAGAACCATCCGGCGAGAAGGGCATTGCCAAGCGACGCGCCAAAGGCATCCCGAGTGCGCGAGAACGCGCGCAAATGCTGCTGGACCCGGGGACCTTCGTCGAGATGGGCGCCCTCATCCGCCAGCCCGGCAACCCCAACGCCTACTACGGCGACGGCGTGATCACCGGGCGCGGCTATATCGACGGCCGCCCGGTCGTGGTCATCTCGCACGATCAGACCGTGTACGGCGGATCGGTCAGCGAGATGTTCGGTCGCCGCGTCAAGGCGGCCATGGACTTCGCGTACAACAACGCGTGCCCGGTGGTCTGCATCAACGACTCCGGCGGCGCGCGCATTCAGGACGGCGTCGCGTCGCTGGCCTGGTACGCCATCATGTGCCGGTTGCAGGAAGACCTCTCCGGTTACGTGCCGATGGTCGCGGTCATGCTCGGCAAGTGCGCGGCCGGTTCGGTCTACGGGCCCATCAATATGGATGTCCTGGTGGCGACCGAGGATTCGTACATGTTCGTCACCGGTCCGGAGGTCATCCGGGCCGTGACCGGGTCGATCGTCACCGCCGAGGAGTTGGGCGGCGCGCGGGCGCTGGAGCGGAACGGCACCGTGCACCACGTCGCCAAGACCGAGGCCGACGCCTACAAGTGGGTGCGCGACTACCTGAGCTACCTGCCGACCAGCTGCCTGGAACAGCCGCCGGTGATCAATCCTGGCCTCGAGCCCGAACTCACCGATACCGATCGCGAACTGGACAGGTTCATGCCCGATGCCGACAAGGTCGGCTACGACATGCACGAGATCCTGCTGCGCATCTTCGACGACGGTGAATTCCACGAGATCAGCGAGAAGACCTCCGCGAATCTCATTACCGGGTTCGCGCGTGTCGACGGCCGGCCGGTCGGTGTGATCGCCAATCAGCCGCTGGTGCTCGGCGGCGCGCTCGATGCCGCCTGCTCGGACAAGGCCGCGCATTTCATCCGGCTCTGCGACGCCTTCAATATGCCGCTGGTCTACGTGGTCGACACCCCGGGCGTGTTGCCGGGCGTGGACGAGGAGCGCAACCACGTCATCAAGCGCGGCGGGCGCATGTTCCGCGCGCTCATCGAGGCGACCGTTCCGATCGTCACCGTCGTGACCCGCAAGGCGTACGGCGGCGGCTACGCGGTCATGGGCTGCAAGCAACTCGGCGCGGATATCTCGCTGGCCTGGCCGACCGCGCGACTGGCGGTCATGGGCGCGGAGTCCATGATCCCGATCGTGGGCAAGCGCCAGCTCGAGGCCACCCCGCCGGAGGAGCGGGAGGCGGTGCGGCAGGGCATGATCGACTTCTACAACGCCACCGTCGCCACCCCGTGGACCGCGGCCGAGCGCGGCTATATCGACGCGGTCATCGAGCCCTCGGCGACCCGCCTGGAGATCCGCAAGGCCCTGCAGTTGCTGCGCGACAAGGGTGCGGTGCGCAAGCACAACCCGCGCAAGCACAACCTCTTCCCGATGTGAGGTAGCGACGTCACCGCCCCCGGCCGCGTGGCCGGGGGCAGTTCAGCTCGCCGGGTGAACCGTTGGGCCGGTTCGACATTCGTCGGGTGCGGGGACGCCGCCGAGCCGTTCGCCGAGCCACTCCAGCGACTCCGGGAAACCGGTGAACGCGGCGATGATGTGCTCACCCGGCACACTGCGATACAGCGCCGGTACACCCAGCGCGCACTGCTCGTTGTAGAGGTTCCGCGCACCCTCGGACGGGATCCAGAACTCCTGACCGCCGTTGTAGATATACAGCGGCACAGGCGATTTCATCCCATCCATCCGGGTCACCCGGTAGATGTCCTGTGCCAGCGCGCTGTGCAGCGGATCCGGGAAGTTGGCGGCGATATCCATGGGCAGCTGCAGGATTCCGGGCAGCCCGTATGAATTCATACAGGTGTCCTTCATGACCAGGGCGGCCCACTGCGCCAGATTGTTCATATGCGCCAGGATCTCCGGCCGCTCCCGCCCGATGGCGAAGGTGGCGGCCATGAACACCCCGGAGGCCAGATTGGCGTTCATACTGCGCGAGAGCAGCTCGTAATCGGCGGGCACCCCGCCCATAGCCGCCCCGACCACCACATCCACCAGTTCCGGGGCGTAGTCGGCCATGAGCTTGACCGCACCCTTGGTGGCGATGGCCCCGCCCGAGTATCCGATGATCCCGAAGCGACTGTCGCCGAACTCATGGGGCATCGAACCGCGCACGGCGCGAATGGAATCCAGCACCGCGTGCCCGGCCACGAACGGTTCGGCATAGGCCATGCGCGGACCCTCGTGGTCCGTGATCAGCACCGCGTAGCCGCGCAGCAGCGCCAGCTGGGTGGTCGGCGGCAGATACTCCGCCAGATTGGTGCTGGTCGAAAAACCATGTGCCAGTGTGTAACTCGGATTGCAATCGCGGCCGAGCGAATTGATCGGCAGATTGTGTACCACCACCGGCCGCTCGTCCCCGCCGGTCCACTCCCCCGCAGGCAGGGCCAGTGAGGCGATGGCGTACGAGGCCGCGCCATGGGAATCGGTGGTGCGATATTTGAGCTGCACCACCTGCTTCACCGGCGCGATCAGCGCGGGTCCGGCCGTGGCCGTCACATCACGCCAGGCAATGAGCTGACCTGCGCTGAAATCCTCCAGCCGCGCGGGCCATTCGTCCACGAACGCATCCCCGATCGGGGTCGGCAGCGTGGCCGCGCGCAGGGCGGCCAGATCCGGGGACAGCCCGCCGGCGTCCACCAGCGGCGTGGCGGGCGCGATGGGGAACGCGGGAGGCGGCACCACCGCGTCGATCCACCGCTGAAAGGCTGGCAGCATTCCAGAGATTGGTGTGCCGGAAGGTTGCGGATCGGCGGGTTGAGCGTGCGCGACTCCCGCGAATCCGCCGATCAGCAAGACGGCGGCAAGAATTCGCCGGACAAAGAACAAGACACTCCCAACACGTTTCAGTGGCTCGGCGGTCCTGGCGAGCGTAAACCCGAGGTAGGTGGCGACACTCCGCCGTGCCATGTTCGAGTCCGCATCGAGACCACACTGTGCCGATCGCGTCTTGCGTGTCGCCGGGCCGTCATGATTGCCGACTGGATGCGGGGGTATGCGACGAGAGTGACCAGAACAAGTCTCCGAGAACTGATCGACCGGGCGGGACCGTTCGCCTCGGTGTACTTCGACAGCACCGACTCGACCGCGGACGCCCGTCGCGGTCCGGAGCCGCGCTATCGCGAGATCGCCGAAAAGCTCACCGCGGCAGGGGCGTCCGAGCAGATGATCGGTGCGCTCGGCATCGCCATCGCCGCGGGACCGACGCATCCCGGTCGCTCGGGCCGCGCCCTCATCACCGATCACAGCACCGTGCTGGTGGATGAACAGCTCCGGGCGCCACCGTCCCGCGAGGAGGTCCGCGTCTCACCGCTGCCGTATCTCCTGCCACTGCTCGAACAGCGGTTACCGCGGGTCCCGCACGTGGTGGCCGCCGTGGCACACCTGGGTGCGCGCATTGTCGGCACCGACCACAATGGCGACACCGTGACCCGCACCGTCGACAGCACGGCGGGTCGGCTGCCGAATCGGCGCGGTCGCGGCCGCCCGCCGCGGGCTGCGCGTCGACAGGCCCTGGATCTGGTGCGGCACGGGGTGCATCGCATTGCCGACGAGACCGGCGCGCTGGCCGATCAGGTGCAGGCGACCCTGGTCGTGCTGACCGGCGAACCCGCCGCCCGCGCCGCCGTCCGCGCCGCGATCGAATCCGGCCGGGCCGAATCGCGCGGCGGCGGCGCGGCAACGGCGAATCCGTGGCCGCCCGAACTCGCCACGCCCCGGCGGATTGTGGAGGTGGACGGCGATCGCCGCTGTGCCGCCGCGCAGATCGACAAGATCGTGACCGAGTGCGGCGAGGCCCGTCAGCGCACCGTCTGCGATCGATTCCGCGCCACGCGCGGGCGGCCGGGACTGACCACCGGCGGTCTGGTCGACACCACCGCCGCCCTGCGCGCACACAACGTCGCACATCTGCTCATCGACGGCGCGGCGCTCGCGCACACCCGAATCCTGCGCGGCGCGCACCACACCGAGGTCGGCATCGCGGCGGCCGAACTCTCCGGCCACGCCGTCATCCGCCGCGCCGATGAGGCCATCCCCGCGGCCGCGCTCGCCGCCGGCAGCGAAATAGTGCCCGTCACAGGCGAACTCGCGCTGCCCGAAGGCGTGGGAGCGCTGCTGCGCCCACCCGAATGACCGCGAAACAATCAGGAGGAACGATGACCCAGCCCGTGCCACCCGCCCCCGAACCCGTCCCCCCGACACCCACCCCCGACCCGATACCCACCCCGACGCCCACTCCGGTCCCGGATCCCGCGCCGGAACCGATTCCCCCGTATCCGCGGCCCGAGCCGGTGCCGCCGATTCCGCAGCCGCCGCCCGGTCCGCCGGATGTCATCTGAGCGCCGGCCGCGAGTCGACTCCGCGACCGGGCCCGCCCGGGCCTCAATCGGCCAGGGCCTGCTCGCGGAGCCAGGTCAGGGTCCTGGTGAGGATGCGCGAGACGTGCATCTGCGAGATGCCCAGTTCGGCGGCGATGTCCTGCTGGGTTCTGGCGTCGAAGAAGCGCATCACCAGGATGCGCTTCTCCCGTTCGGGCAGCTCGGCGATGAGCGGGCGAACCGCGAGATATTCGTCCACCCGGTCATAGCGGGGTTCGGGTTCACCGAGCACCTCCCGCAGCGACAGCGGCGCGTTCTCCCCGTCATCGCTGGTGACCGCGTCGATCGAGGAGAGCTGATAGGCATTGCCCGCGATCAGCGCCTGGGTGACCTCGATGAGATCCACATCCATTTCCGCGGCGATCTCGCGGGCCTTGGGCATCCGGCCGGTGCGCTGCGCCAATCGCTCGATGACACCGGTCATTTCGAGCTGAATCTCCTTGGTGCGCCGCGGAACTCGCACCGCCCAGGTGTTGTCGCGGAAATGCCTGCGCACCTCCCCCATCACCGTGGGCACCGCGAAGGCCAGGAATGAGGTGCCGCGCGTGACGTCGAAACGGTCCACGGCCTGCACCAGGCCCACGCGCGCGACCTGGAGCAGATCGTCGAAGGTCTCCCCGCGCCCGGCGAAGCGGCGCGCGATATGGTCGGCCAGCGGCATACAGCGGCCGATCACCTTCTCGCGCATGACCTCCCATTGCGGATCGGACCGATCGAGCGCGGCCAGATCCTGGAACATGGGCTCGATATTGTCGTAACTGTCGCCGCGGCTGTGTGAATCGGCCCCGGAGCGGGCACGGCGGGGGCTGCGCTCATCCGCCATCGCTTTCACCTCGTGATCGGCAGAATTCCACTGTTGTCGGAAATCCCCCCGTCATCGCGTCGTACGGACCCGACTGCGCGGAAATGCTTTCGGTCAGCGTCCGGAGCACATGCCAGCCGAATCCGCCCTCGTCCAGACTGCCGCTCTGGGCCGCCACCCCCGAGACCCGGACCCGCATGCGCAGCCCGTCGTAGTCGAACTCGCAGTCGATGCCACTGCCGGGCACCGAGGCCACGATCAGCGCCGTCGCCACCTCATCGACGGCCACCCGGATATCGGTCACCTCGTCCAGGGCGAAATCGCCTATCAGGGCCACGGTTTCGGCCAGTGCGCGCAGCATCGTCAACTGCCCCAGCTCCGCTGGTATGCGGATACCGACCACACTGGTGTCCGTCATCGGCTGTGATGTCCACTCACTCATGCGTAACTCCGTCCCCGGGTCGCCGAGCCACAGAGACGGAATACGCCGCGCCCGGCCGTTGTCCGATCCATTCGTCCGATGCATCATCTTCGAGCATTCACTGGTTTCTCGGATGTCGATCGCATGAGGTTTTTACGCCAGATAGCGGCATCCGGCTCGTTACTCGATGCGATACCCGGGCGTTATGTGTCGAAACGTCTGCGAGGCAGATTAATCCGGTTCGAGCCGTTCGTGCACCGTCAACAGCAGGTGATCGAAGCGGGTGCGCAGCTCGACCGCCGCGCCGCCCATATCGACCGCCTCGGCGACCAGATGCTGGGAGAGGGTCCGAAGTTTGGTGTTGGTTTCCTGAGATCGCCAGGTCAGCACCCGAAAAGCCTGTTCGGCGCTGATGCCGTAGACCAGCATCAACGCCCCCTTGGCCTGTTCGATGACGGCGCGGGCCCGGTAGAGCTCGGGCAGCGTGCCGTCCAAGGTCTCCTGCCGATGTTCGGCCAGTGTGTCGGTTACGTCGATGTAGTAGCCGGTGGTGCCGACCACCCTGTTGGCGTCGTCGACCATATGGTCACCCACCACGATCACATGGTGCACCACACCGCCGGTATCGGCGATGCGGTGGCGGCTGCAGAACGGCTCCCCGTTCTCGACAGCCCGGGCAAGGGAGGTGGCGACCTGGGCGCGGTCCTCCGGATGCTTGTGCATGAGCAGCAAATCGGTGGTCGGTTCCACGGTTCCGGGGGCGTAGCCGTGCATGACGGCCACCTCGTCGGACCATTCCCACCGCTGGTCGGCGGACCAGAATCGGAAGCTGCCGACACTGTGGGGACGGCCAACCCCGATCACCTGATCGAGCGCCTGCGCATCGTTGGAGAGTTCCCCGCTGGGTATCACCTCATGATTATCCGCTGCGGAATGAGCTTCCGGGAGCGGATCGGTGGGGCCGAAATCCGCTCGGCCCCATCCTATCTGCGTCGGCAACTAAGCTTCCAAAGCCGCCTGAACCGACTGATACCAGTAGAACAGCGGCCGCACCCCGGTCACCTCGAGCACGCGCTCGATCTCCCGGCGGACGGCGATCACGCGCAGATCGACTCCGCGCGCCGACGCGGACACCTTCGCTGTGGCCAGCGCGAGCGCGCCACCGATGCTCAGGAACCGCGCCCGGCGTAGATCGACGACCACGGCGCGCGTGCTCGCGGCCACGGCCTCATCGAGCGCCGCGGTGAACTCCGCGAGCACGGCGGCGTCGATTTCACCATCGACGCGCACGATGACGCAACGCCGGTCCGGCGGCGGGGGTGGATGGCTCGATCCGGCGTCGGGGCGGACATCGCGCTGCAACACAGCGATTGCTGACATGACTAGACCTCCCGAAACAGGGAATTCCAGTTACGCGCACGGAGCACATGACGAGTTGTCGCCTGTGGCGCAGGCGAATACTACTGTCCCCCTCGGTTTACCCCCGGGGGACGGCTCCGTGCACGAACCGGAGCGGCTGTAGTCTCAACCTCGTCATATTCTGACACGGCCCGGGACGTCTGTCATAGGGTTCGCCCCGCTCAGCTGCGCGCGATCATCACCGCGTCGAGCTGGGCGCTGCTGATCTGGCGCGCGGCGTTGGAGACCGAGGTGACCATGGCGCTGCCGAAGGATCCGCGCCGATCGAACAGCGTCGCCACCCCGACCGCCATACCGCGTTCGCTGAAGTGGCTGTCCGCCTGCACACCGATCTCATAGCCCTCCGGCATGCGCGAAAGGGCAAGTGTCATATCGGTATTGATGAATCCGATGCCCGCGTCACCCCAGTTGGTCATCATGCTGGTGGCCTCGCCGACCACCGCGGCGCGGGTGAACGGGGACAGCTCCTCCCCCGCGATCACCCGGATCGGGTTCTGCCAGGTGCGCTTGCGGGTGGCGTTCTCATGTTCGGTGGGCACCGAGGACCACTGGTTCGGATTGCCGTCGCTGTTGAAGAGCGGAATCTGCGGCAGCGGTGACGGGGACGCGATATCGAGTGCGGGCGGGGACGGCTCGAATTCGCGCCGCCACAGCGCCCCTGGCGGCTGTTCCGAGGGTTGCAGCAGTACCGCCGAGGCCCGTGCGGCCACCTTGCCGCCCTGCACCACCGTCACATCCGCGACGCGAATGCGTTTACCGTCGCGCACCCGGACCATCGGCGTGGTGGTGTGCTCGAAGCGGGCCGCGCTGAACATGTCGACGGTGAGGCGTACGGGGACGAAACCGTCGGTGGCGTGCGCGCGCTCCAGCTCCCGCGCCATCAGCCCGCAGAGCGCGGGTCCGACCACCTGCGCCGCGGACCACTGACTGGCGGCGTACCCGGTGGGCACGAAGCCACCGTCCACCTCATCGAAATACGCGGGCACATCCACCACGGGTCCACCTGTCCAGTTCAGTTGATCAAACCACTGCTCCCAGACCTAACATACGGTTGGAACAGGTTTCAATATGCCGCCCCGGTGCCGGTCGGTGGCATTTCCCACAGCACCCGCGCACGGGAATCGCCCGGCGGGTGTTCCCGCCGGGCGATCCGGTTGTGCTCGATCAGTTCAGAGCACGATCAGCCGTTAGTCGTTCTGCTGATACGCGCGCTGACGCTGCTTGTCGATCTCGGCTTCGGCGCGGGCCTTCTCGGCCTCGGCCTCACGAGCGGCCGCCTCGCGCTGGGACTCCGCCTTGCTCTGCTGGGCCCGGCCCTCTTCACGGAGCTCATCATTGCCGACGACGGTGCCGGCGGCCTCCTTGATTTTGCCCTTGGCACCTTCCACGGTGCCTTCGAAGCCTTCGCGGAACCCGCCCTTTTCGTGCTCGGACAAGAGATTCACCTCCACAGTCTCGGTATTGCCTGACAAAGCGGCGATACCCGTGCCTTCCGGGCCGAAACGCCGCGTGCGCCAACATGTCTCGTGCGGAGCATCACGCCGCCGGAGGTGATTGGGGCGGGTCCGCGCGGGTACCCCGCCGATATCGGTTGTGTATCTGCGATCCGGGAGGGTGTGTGGCGATGGCCGCGGAGCCGGAGAATTCCGCCGAAAGTGCCCGGAATGACATCGGTTTGCCCCTGGCCACTCTCGGACTCATCGCGGTGGCGATCACCATCACGATCGCCGGATACGGTTTTTCGGGCTGGGCGATTCTGAGCGGTCTGGCCAGCGCGCTACTGCTGTGGTTCGGTATATCCATCGAACTCGCTGAACAACGGCGTGGGGGCGGTCCGAACGATACGAGTGGACGTCGGCGGAGCCTGCCATAAAAGTTGGCTCGCAAACTCGCAGCATCCCCAAATGCCTGCTCGCCCTACATATTCGAGGTTACAGATGTACTTGCATCTGTGCGGAGCACGGTCATAGACTCAACATGCAAGGCACCGTAGGGGACAACCAGGGAGCCGAGCGGTGGATCACCGGCGATTCCGCGCCATAGGTTTAACCCTCGGCTTGGCATCAGGGGCGTTCTAATGAATCAGCCAATCAACCTCAGCCGACTCGGGTTTGCCGAAAGAACCCAGCCCGAGCAATCATGCTCGCATGAGACGGCAACCGCTTTCGTCATTCATCAGGTCGAATCGACTGGAGCGGCCACTCGGTATGATTTTGATATCGAGCGAATAGTCACCACCGCGCACGCGATGGTGAACGACTGGGATCTGCACATGATGCAGCCCGAAGCGTTCTGGCGAATCGCTTCCAGCTTTATCAGGCAATAGATCAGCGCAATAGTTTTCTGCCCGACCCACGCTGATAGGGGCCCCGTATGGGGCCCCACAGCCTGTGTGTCACGAAGTCGAACCGGTGATCGCTCTTCTGTCACACGGTAGTTCGAACTGTCAGACGAGTGACTCGGCAACCTCCGCCAGGAGTTTGCGGGACCGTTCCGGCGGCTCCGCCTGCACACTCAACTGATCCATGACCTGGCGGTACAGCTCCAAATCCTGGCGACGATCCAGGTACAGCGCGCTCGTCAGCTGCTCCAGATAGACGATATCGGGCAGCTCATTCTCCGCGAAGCGCAGCATGGTGAACGAACTCCCCGCGGCCGCATGCCCACCCGCCGTGTAGGGCAGCACCTGAATGGTGACATTGGGCAGCTTCGACAATTCGATCAACTGCAGGATCTGATCGCGCAGCACGGCCGCGCCGCCCACCGGGCGATGCAGCACCGCCTCGTCCAGCACCGCCCAGAAGCTCGGCGCACTCGGACGCGTGAGTAGCTCCTGACGGGTTCGACGCAGCGATACGCGCCGCTCGCCGTCCTCGTCATGGCCGAGTGCGACGATCGAGCGGGCGTAATCGGGGGTCTGCAGCAGGCCCGGAACCAGTTGGCCCTCATAGGTCCTGATGGACTTGGCCGCGTACTCCAGGCCGAGATAGGTCTCGAACCACTGCGGGAGCAGATCGCTGTAGCGATGCCACCAACCGGGCTCATTGGCCTTCCGGACCAGATCCAGGAACTGCTCACGCTCTCCGGGATCGTCAACCTTGTAAAGGGTCAACAGATCCCGGATATCGCGCTCCTTGAATCCGGTTCGCCCGAGTTCCAGGCGACTGATCTTGGCATGGGAGCCGCGGATGTGTTCACCGGCGGCTTCCCGGGTAATGCCGTTCTCTTCCCTCAACTTTCGTAGCTGCCCGCCCACTGCAATACGCAATGCGGTCGGACCACGGTCTACGACAGCGGAATTCGCCCGACCGTGAGGAACGGGTTCTGCGATCATGGGGTCCACTCCGATGCTCGGATTTGCCGGCAGTGGGCCGCAACCGCAACCGCAACGTCGCGTACCACCGCGCCAGTTGCCAATGCTACCGCTCAGAGAGCGAGATCGTCGAACTCTCCACTCTTGGCGCCCAACAGGAAGCATTCGATCTCCGGGCGGGTGTAGACCAGTACCGATCCTTCCGGGTCACGAGAGTTCCGCATGGCCACCTCGCCGTTCGCCAGTTTCGCGAGTTCCACGCAGTTACCGCTCGGGTTGCTGAAAGTGCTCTTGCGCCAAGCGAGTTGGGTGCCGTCGATGTCGATACGGGTTGCCGGGTTGTCCATCATTTCAGACTCCTTGCCAGTACCACCCTCGGGTGGTGTCCCAGTACTTGCAGATGTTCGGTCAAATGTTCTTACAGTTGCAACCGCAACATGAACGATAGCACGCGAGTAGCCCGCTATCGATCCCTCGATTCGGGCACATCCTTTGCAACACAACAGCTTTGATCTTGAAGCCCGGCGTGGCGATGCGAAGTTGTGAAGAAATTAAGACATTTCACACCAGACGGTCTGGCCAGTTCGGGGACGTGACTACTTCAGAGTCGAGCAGGGCAATATCTGGCGAACAACCCGGCCGGCCCTCGAGTCACGCAAAGCGGGCCATCGCGAAATGCCGACCGAGGCCCTGACGGGCCGAATGGCAAACGGTTGCCGAGCCGATTCGACCGACCGCCCCGAATGTGGCAGGGTGATTCGGAGGGAGCTTCAGCATTCCGGACATTTCGTCACTGTGGCGCAAGGCGCGAAATCCCATACGCCCCAATGACACCGAACCGGACCAACTACATTCGACACGTGTCGTCGAACGTACAGATGTACTTGCATCTGCGACTTGCAGCCTCATACACTCGGTGCACCAATTCCCCTCGGCCAGAGGCATCCCATGACACAGATGCTCGCCCACAGCACCGATCTCTCCGGTGACGACTGCGAAATAGAACCGCGCGGTTTGAATTACCGCCGGGCCCGCACCATTCTGCGTGCGCACGATCAGCACTTCGCGTGCCGACAGTATCTAGCGGCCATCGCGTATCTCTCCGCGGACAACGACGTCGACTGAAACCGCTTGCGCGGCAATCGGGTCCTTGCGCAAAACACCGTCCGGCGGGTACTCCGTAGAGGAAACCGCCGTCACGTGGAAGAGCGCCGAGATGATTCTGACTGCCGCCCACGATCTGCTGGGCCAAGACGTTCTCGCCCAAATATTCAATCCCACACCGGAAACGCCGCCGGTGGCGGACAAGCTGTTGAAGCTGGTCCGGTACTTCACCTGGTTCGTGCTGCTATCCGGACTGCTCGCCATCATCTACGCCGGCGGCCGCTTCGCCTGGGAGAAATGGAGCGGTGGCGCGCTCACCGCACCGAAGCAGATCGCCGGAGCCCTGGTCGGCGGTGTAATCGCCACCAGCGCAGGCACAATCATGAATGCCGTCATCGGCACCTGACGCAGGCCGGGTAAAAGCGAGAACGCCGCCGGGCCGGTCCTGTCGTCTCAGACAAGACCGGCCCGGCGGCGTGAAAACGGGCGAATTACGCGGTGGCCGCGTGCACCGGCTCCCGCGCCTCGTCGGCGGTGCCGACCAATTCCTCGAAGCGCGCCACCACCTTCTGGTGGTAGAGCCCGAAGAGATCCTCGAACAGCGCGAGCTGCGCCGCGCTCGGCCCGCCCTCGGAATCCCACACCGCGACCAGTGCGCGCCAGACCAGCACATGCAGATCCGGGGAGACCGCGAAGTAGGCGTCGACCGCCTCGGGCACTTCGAGAATCATCTCGCCGATGGAGTTGAGCACCGCGCGCTGCATACCGTGCCCGAGCGCGGTGAGCAGCCGGCGCAGCAGGTTCAACTCGATGCGCAGCATGCGGTGCGGATCCGGATCCGTCCCGCGCGCAAGGGTTTCCAGCTCGTCGATATCGGCCTTGAGATCGATCGGATCGACCGTGCGGTCGCTGGCGGTGTAGGCCAGCAACGCCTCCAGGGCGATACCGCGCTCCTCCTCGACGATATTGCCGAACATCTCCGCGGCCACCTCGGGCTCGGGCATGGAGAGCCGAAACAGTCGCCGGTACACATCCACCCCGCCCGCGGCGCGCACATCGCGGATCACAAATCCCTTGCCGCGGTGCGCATCCACGAATCCATACGACTCGAGCCGTCCCAGAATCAGCTGCGCCGTCGCACGATTCAGATCGAACTCGTCTGCCACCTGTCGAACGGACGGCATGAGCCCACCGGGTGCGTACTGTCCCGATGCCACGCGGCGCGCCAATTCGTCGGCGACGTCAGCGACGACCGTCCGGTCTCCCATCGTGTCACCTCTCCACATCTGATTCACGTCCCAGACAGTGTATGTGTTCAGTCGGACAACTGCACAAGATCCGAGATCGTGACGACGGGATAGCGGGAAATCCCTATCCGTTGTCGTCGACGGCGCGCTCGAGGTTCTGGCCCCAGCGATCCGACCACTGCCACAACGGTTTCAGAGCCACCGCCAGTTCCCGTCCGGCGGTGGTCAATTCATACGACTTATCCGACTTCTTCAGCACCACACCGGTCTCCTGTAGGCGCTGCATGCGCACCGAGAGCATGCTCGACGAGCAGTTGCCCATGCGGCGGCGCAGCGCGAGGAATCCGAGCGGACCGGGTTCGAGCTCCCAGATCACGCGCAGCATCCAGCGCTGACCGAGCAGTTCCATGGCGGCCAGGTGCGGGTCGGGGGGTCGGCTTGCGCTTCTCATTCAGAACTACCATATTGGTTCTGAATTAGAAGCGTCGGTCGGGGCCGGAGGAGTGGATATGAAACGAATTGTGTTGATCACCGGCGCGTCTCGCGGCATCGGCGCGGAAACCGCCCGGGTGCTCGGACAGCGCGGCGATCATGTGATCGTCAACTACCGCGAGAAGCGCAAACGCGCCGAGACCATTGCCGCGCAGATCGTGGCGGCCGGGGGCAGCGCATCGGTCGCGGGTGCGGATATCGCCGATCCGGACAGCGCGGCGGGTTTGATGGCCGCCGTCATCGCCGATTTCGGCCGCTTGGACGTGCTGATCCTCAACGCCTCCGGCGGCCTGGAGCGCGATGCCGCGCCCGATTACGCCATGCGACTCAACCGCGATGCCCAAACTCGCCTGGCCCGATTGGCCGTACCCCACCTGCCACCCGGTGGCCGGATCGTCTTCGTCACCAGCCATCAGGCGCACTTCTCCCGTACCCGCCCGGTCCCCGCGGGCTATGAGCCCATCGCCGCGAGCAAGCGCGCGGGCGAGGACGCACTGCGCGCCATGATCCCCGAATTCACCTCATCCGGAATCGATTTCACCGTCGTGTCCGGAGACATGATCGACGGCACCATTATCGTCCGACTGCTCGAACGCCGCGATCCCGAGGCGGTGACCGGCCGCCGCGCACACGGGCAGCTGCCGACCGTCGAGGAGTTCGCCACCGCCGTGGCCGACGCGACCACGGTCACCGCCGAGCCCGGCCATACGATCCACGTGGGCGGGGCGGACTTCGCCGCCGCACACCAGGTGGAAAACCGCTGGCGGCGGACCGAATCGCATGCCAGCATCGCGTGATGCCGCATTGGGTTCACGTCCTCCCCGCCTTCACTCTCGCCTGTCTGATTCTGGCCGCGCTGCCGGGCCCGGCGACGGCATTGTTTCTCCAGCGCTCGGTCCGCGACGGCCGCCGGGCCGGATTGGCGGCGGTGGCCGGAAACGAGATCGGGGTGTTCGGCTGGACGCTGGCGGGCGGCGCCGGGCTGTCCGCCCTGCTGGTCGCCAACCGGATATTGAGTGTGGGGATCCACCTGCTCGGGGCGGTCGTGCTGATCTGGCTCGGGATCCAAGCCTGGCGCAGTACCCGGGGGGGTGCGCTCCACCGGCGAGGATGCCTTCGGTGCGGCCCTGACCTCGGTCCTGCCGGGTGGCAAGACGCCCGCAGCCGCGTTTCGCGCCTCGCTCATCTCCATTGCCGCCAATCCCAAGGCGGCGGTATTCGGATTGACCATCCTGCCGCAATTCCTGCCGAGCCACGGCCCGGTATTGCCGACGGTGATCATTCTGGCCGCCATCCAACTCGTCATCGATACGCTCTGGTGTGTGGGCGTCGTGCTCGCCGCCGATCGGGCCGGGGCCTGGTTGCGGCGAACCGAGATCCGGCAGCGGGTCGAGCGGGCGCTCGCGGCGATCCTTATAGGACTCGGTCTGGGTCTGGCCGCCGACGCGCGCTGAATTGTTTGTCTCGGCCCGCGGTGGGCAATTGCGTCGGCGAGGAGGTGCGCGATGGTTGACGATGTGGAGAAGCGATGGCGGAACCCGCCGACTTTTCGGCGGGCGGCCCGCTATGTGGTTGTGGTGCTGATACTCACCGCCATTGTCGCGGCGTTGGCCCTGGTGTGGGCGGCATCGCGGCAGCAGTGTTCGAACTCCGATGTGGTGCTCTGCGATACCGCCTCGAAACTGATGGTGGGGCTGGGGCCCGCGCTGGTTTTGCTGTTCGGCGGTATCGGCGCGTTCGTTATTACCTTTCGGGAGTGGCGGGCGGGGCGCAACTGGCCTATTTGGCAAGGTGCCGGGTGGTTTCTCTTCACATTGATGATCGTTTATCTGACCATCGCGGGCGGATCCACCTGATTCACATCGGGCAAGCCGACCCATCGTGATGATCGAATGGCGTGCCGCGGATTCCCACGCGGGCGGCCAGGAATCGCGCCAATTTGATATTGCGATTCCAGAACGGATCCGACCGCGCGGTGCGCCGCACCATGCGACCGCGCGCACCCGGCAGGCGGTCGTCGAGCGCCCGCAGGCGTACCGACGCCGTGCTGACCAGCGCCGTCGCGGTGGACCACGGTTCGACGGGAACATCGCGAAGTGGGGTGTCCGCCAACAGGGTTCGAACGAGCGGTGCGCTGCTGTAAAACGCGACCGCGCCCACTACCGGTGCGGTGGCGGCGATCCGCGCCCGCCCCAGCGGGGATCGGTCGGCGAAGGCGCGGGTGGCCGCACCGGCCATACCCGCGGTCCGCTCCGGTGCGACTCCCGCGGTGGCGACCATATAGTCGACCATCTCCATCCCCTCGGCGGCCGAGCGCGGAATCAGCTCGTCGGCGACTCCGAAACAGTGGGCGATATAGGCCCAGTAGTGCATCACCGCATCGAGTTGCGCTGCGGTACAGCGTCTTCCGTGCACGTGATCGAAACAGATCGGAGTCAGCCCGAAGGTGACGGCGGCCCCCATGGTGGTGGCATTGGAGATCGGATTCCCGTGCCGGGCGAAATGCTCGTCACCCCAGCGCCGGCGCAGCATGGCGCGCACCTGGGCGTGCATGAGCCGCACCCGGACGGTGTCGTGCAGGATCGGTGAGCGCCGCTCCAGCGCTGCGGGTGCGGTGACACTGCCGAACCAGACGGCGGATTCGAGATTGCGGCGGTACGGGTCTTTGACGAAGCGCCCGGTCTCCCCCACCGCGGAGGCGACTTCCGCGCCGACGAAGGTGCCCATGAAATCCTGCACGCCCATGGCCATCTTCCCGGCGGTGGAGACATTGATCCAGAGCCGGCGTCCGTACTCCCACAGGTCGGGGTCGTACCAGTCCGGCGGATTATCAATGCGCGCAAAGAGATTCACCAGTTCGATCGGCGGATCCTCGACACTGTCGATACCGTGTTCCAGCGCCCGGTTCAGCATCCGGCGACCACCGGCGGTGCCGAGCCCGCGAAAGGCCGCGATCACTTCGTCCATGGGCTCATCGCCCTGCCACAGGTGATCGGCCATCAATCGGGTGCGGGGGGTGTCCCGGGGTTCCCGGCGCACCGCCATCCACGGGGACAGCATGGCCTTGCGCGGTTCGTACCAGAGTTCGGAGGCCACCGCGCGGGGCGGCGGCGGGCGCAAGGGCATTCCGGGCCGATAGTAGTAGTCGTACGGATGCCCGCCGGTGGTCTCGGGCTGCGCGTCGGTCTGTGGTCGCATCGCTAAAACCCTGTCAGCTGACGGAATTTGGTAATCGAATCCGCGCCGGGATCGGCGTGGACGGGACAGTAGTGCTTGGGGTCGCCGCGGTGTTCCGGTGCGGGCCAGAGCAATTCGGGGGCTTCCGGAGGCGGCATGGTGTGCGGCCGCTTTCCCGCCGCGCGGCGGCGCGCGGCGCGCACTCGCGGGAACGAGTACTTCAGCTCGGCCGGTGTCACCCGGTTCGCGGCCGAGAGCCCGCGGCACAGTCGATCGAAGAGCCACTGGTCGCGCGCGGTCCAGGTGAAGCCCATGGTGCGGCGGATCGCCGGATCGCACAGCCCGACGGTGACGAATTTGACCAGTCGACCGCCGCCGGGACGAATCAACTTCTCCCACACCGGTTCCGGCAGGCGCCGCAGCACCGGGAACGGCGGTACCGGGGCGGTGTCGATGAGATTGTAGACATCCCAAGCCGCCCGGGTGGGCTCGAGGGTGTCCCGGCACATATCGCGCCAGTAGCGCTGGAACGCGGGCCAGGACTCCGGCACCACCCGCATGCTCATGCCGTACAGCTCGTACCACCGGTAGTGCTCACGCCAGAGTTGTTCGCGCTCAGCGGCGCTCAACCCGCCCATGAAGAGTTCGGCCGTGCGCAGGGTCTGCACGAAGAACACCGCGTGCGCCCAGTAGAAGGTGCCGGGGTCGAGTGCGTGATACCGGCGGCCCTGTGCGTCGACGCCTTTGATCTCGCGGTGATATCCGACGATCTCCCGCGCCGTGCGCCGGGCGTGCGGCCCGTCGAAGACGACGCCGAGAATCGGGTAGGCCGAACGCAATACGCGCTGATACGGCTCCCCTGCGATCTCGGAGTGGAATTCCACCCCCGCCCCGAGTCCCGGGTGCATGTTCTGCACCATGCCCATGAAGAATCCGGTCGGCCCGTAGAACAGTGATCCGAAGATCTTCCAGGTCAGCGACTCCGGGCCCAGGGGCATCGGTTCGGGACGCGGGTCGCCTGTGACCTCGGCTTGTGACACCATGACCACAGGCTGACACGAATAAATACTCGCATTCAATTCGCATTCCGAACCGCAGTGGAAATGACATGCCACCGAAACGCCAGGCCCCGAAAACCCCTGCCACGCCGCGTAAATCACCGCGACAGGAGCGCTCCCGCGCCATGGTCGGGCGAATTGTCGACGCGGGTGAGCGGGTGCTCATCGCGCACGGGTACGACGGCGCGTCCACCAATCGCATCGCCGAGGCGGCGGGTATCAGCCCGGGATCGCTGTACCAGTACTTCCCGAACAAGGACGCCGTGGTGGCGGCGGTCATCGAGCGCTATACCGGCGCGGTCGCCGAACGGGTGCGTGCCCGGGTGCTGGCGAATATGACCCGCGCGCCGGAAGTGGCGGTGCCGGAGACCATTTCCGAGCTGCTGGAGGCGCTCGGCACCCATCGGGAGCTGCTGCGCGCGGTGGTGGAGCAGACCCCGCGCCTGTCCTCGGGTGCCACGGTGCTCGCCTTCGAACAGCAGATCGGCGAACTCGCGCGGCTCGGATTGTCCATGCGCGCCCGGGACGTCCCGGCCGATGTGGACTTCGACGCGGCGGCCTGGATGCTGGTCCGCGCGGTAGAACATCTGACCATCCGCTACCTGCTGGACGATCCGCCCATCCCGCGCGAGCGCTTCCTGACCGACATCACCCGCCTGGTGCTCAATTACTTCCGCGATCCCAAGCCACGAGCCGAATGCGAGTAGGGCAGCGCGAGGAGCAGTTCCACCGCGCGTGCGGCGCTCTGCGCCGCGCTTTCCATGGTCGCCGACCAATCGGTCCGGGTCCAATCGCCCGCGAGCACCAGGGTGGGAACCGAGGTGCGCTGGCCGGGGCGCAGACCGTCGGTACCGACCACCTGCGAGAAGGTGGCGCGGGGCATCGGAACCACTTGCGCGTGCAGGACTTCGGCTTGTTCGGCGGCCGGGTAGTAGCGCCGCAGCAGTGCCACCTGCTCCTCGACCACTTCGTCGTGGGGCTTGTGGATCTGCGCGTAGGCCCCGCTGGTGGTCAAGCAGTACAGCCAGCCGTGTTCGGTGCCGCGCCCGTGCATGCGCTGGCGGTCGAAGACCTGATCGATGACATCGGCCCCGCCGATCAGCGCCTCCATAGCGCCCTCGGTGCCGAGCGGGCGATCCAGGTACAGGTTGGTGCTCACAATCGGCGTGAAGCCCAATTTATCGGCGGCCGAGTAGATTTCGTCATGTTCGGGGAGGTCGTCCAGGAGGCCGCCGAGATAGGAGTTGGGCACCGCGCAGACCACCGCGTCGGCCGGCACCACCTCACCGTCGGCCAGCATCACCCCGGTCACGATGCCGTCCTGGATCCGAATGCGCCGCGCCACCGCGCGATGGCGCACCCGCACCCCGTGCCGGTCGAATACCCGCTGCGCCCCGGTCACCAAGAGGGTGTCCAGATCGGTGGTCGGATAGCCGATGCTGACGGGCTGACGATGCTTGACGCCCAGGCGGATTCCGGTCGCCAGTACGTCGGCGAAGACCTTGGCCGACTCCTGCCGCACCGGTTCCGCAGCGATGCCGAGCGCCAGCCAATCCCACAGCGCCTCCCGCGCGGTCTCGGGCATTCCGAGTCGCCGAAACCATTGATCGGTGGTCAGATCCGCCAGATCGGCGGGTTGGCGCAGGCACTGCCAGCCCATCCGCACGGTGGCCAACGCGGCGCGTGCCCGATCGGCCGGGCTCGCGTCGGGATGCGCGCCCAGCAGTGAGCGCAGCGCCCGAATCCCCTTGGTGCCCATGACGGTGGTGCGCCCGCCGGGCCAGCGCAGCACGCCCTGATGCGGGAATGTCACCAAGTCGCGGGTGCCGACGCTGGTCAGATAGCGGAACAGATGGTCGTAGCCGCTGGCGATGACATGCTGGCCGTTGTCCGGAATATCGTGCAGCGCGGGCACTTCCAGGGCGTGGGTGCGGCCGCCGAGCCGCCCGCGCCGCTCCAGCAGCGTCACCTGTTTACCTGCCTCGGCCAGCCAGACCGCGGAGGCCAGACCCGCGAGGCCGCCCCCGATCACCACATACTGTCGCGGATCGTTCATACGCGCTCCCAGAGCCATTGCCTTCTGCTGGCAAGGTAGTCCTCCGGGAGCGCGCATGTGCCGCGTTCGGTTGAAACGTGTTGCTGTTCAGAGGCTTTCGCGCCGTGCGCCGCGACCCGAGAGCAGCGGGTAGGCCGCGCACACCAGAATGCCCCAGACCACGCCGACCACCAGCGCGGTACGACCCGATTCGGTGAAGAACAACAGCACCACCACCAGCGCCAGGAAGGCCAGCGCCAGCACCGAGGTGACGGGCGCGCCCGGCAGCCGGTAGTCACTGGCGGGCAGCAGTCCGGCCTTCACCCGCATGCGGTAGATCAGGTGGCAGACCAGGATGACGCCCCAGACGAAGATGATGCCCATGGTCGAGACCGAGGTGACGTAGCCGAACGCCTTCTCCGGCGAGAAGTAATTCACCCCGACGCCGATCACCATGACCGCCGCCGAGACCGCGATACCGGTGGCGGGCACCGATCGCGGGCTCAGCGCGCCGAGCCCGGCCGGGGCCTCATCGCGCTGGGCCAGACTGCGCAGCATGCGTCCGGTGGAGTAGATGCCCGAATTACAGGAGGACAGCGCGGCGGTCAGCAGTACGAAATTGATGATCGCGGCCGCGCCCGGAATGCCGATCTGCTCGAAGACCTCCACGAAGGGACTGCGCCCGGCGTGGAAGGTGCGCCAGCTGGAGACCGACATGATCACCACGAGCGCGCCGACGTAGAACAGGCCGATCCGGAACGGCAGCGTGTTGATCGCCTTGCGCAGGGTCTTCTTCGGATCGCGGGCCTCCCCGGCGGTGACGCCGACCAGCTCCACACCGACATAGGCGAAGACCACGATCTGCAAGGCCAGCAGCGCCTGGTTGAAACCGTTCGGGAAGACGCCGCCGTCATTCCACAGGTTGGTGACGGTCGGGTCCGCGGCATGGCCGAAGCCGAAGACGAGCACGCCGATACCGATGCCGATCATGGCGATAATGGCGGTGACCTTGATGATGGAGAACCAGAATTCGCCCTCACCGAAGAGCTTGACCGACACCAGGTTCAGCCCGAACATGATGCCGAGCACCACCAGCGCGGTCACCCACTGCGGGATGTCGAACCAGTACCGCACATACTTGCCGGCCACGGTGATCTCGGCCATACACGTGCTGACCCAGACCGCCCAGTAGGTCCAGCCGGTGGCGAAGCCCGCGAAGCGGCCCAGGAATTCATTCGCGTATTCGGCGAAGCTGCCGGTGACGGGGCGATAGGTGAGCAGTTCACCCAGCGCCCGCATGATGACGAAGATGGCCAGGCCCGCCGCCAGGTAGGCCAGGATGAGCGCGGGGCCCGCCTGTTCTATGGCGCCGCCCGCGCCGTAGAACAGGCCGGTGCCGATGGCTCCGCCGATGGCGATCATCTGAATGGTGCGCGGGGACAGTCCGCGCGCATAGCCCTCGTCGGCGGTGGTCGCCCCGGTCTCGTTGACCGCCTGCCTGTCCGATGCTGTCATGATGTTCCTTCCACGTGCGTGCGGCCGCAACGCTTCGGCATTGTGAACACCGATTCCCCTGGGCCGCGCCGAGCTTGCGTGCGGGTTGCCGCGCTCGGTCCAACGGCGTGTCAGGCTACCGGAGAGGTATCGACCGTCACAGTCCCCGGTGCCGGGAAACTACCCGTGGGTAATGTCACCGCGGATTCTCGTCGACCAGTTCCAGGCCGGTGACGATCTCGGTCTCAATTCGAATCACATGGTCCATCGGCATATTGATCCACGAGTCCAGCAGCGTCTCATAGCGCTGCACCTGTTCGGGATCCATCACCACCCGCGCCACCCCGGTGACGATGACGCTCCAGCCGCGCCGGGTGTGTTCGTCGAAGTCGTCGGCCTCGTAGGCCACGATCTGCCCGTCACCTCGCAGCAGACTTGCGCCGAGATGCGCCCGCACCACCACGGCGTCCGCCTCGACAATATGGTTCACGGGCCTGATGATCGGAACTCCGCGGCGCGAGAAAACGATTCGGCCGTATTGCGCACTCGCCAACCGTTTCAGGGAATCGCCAACCGAGAGCTCGCGCAGCTTTCGATGCCCTTCGCCGCCCATTCCTCCGATTGTGGTCCACTCTCGGGAATTTCGCCAATTACGTTGTCGCAACGCGAGGTTCGTAGCAAAGCCTTACCGCACCGGAGGCACTTCGACCTGCGCCGGAGCCTTGTCGGTGCGCAATCCCTTCCAACTCGGCATGCGCAGTCGGGCGCCGGCGAATTCGCGATACTCGACGTCGGCGACCAGGATCGGCTCCACCCAGTGCCAGCCGCCCGCGGCGCCTTCCGGCGGCGCCGGATCGAAAGGGCTTGCCGAGAGCGCGATTTCGTCGAGGGTGCGGCGAATTACGCGCCGGGCGGTCTGGGTGAAGCCGGTGCCCACATTGCCGATGTAGGTCAATTGACCGGTTTCATCGTGTGCGCCGAGCACCAGCGAACCGAAGGTGGGAGCCATCGCACCGGTGCCCGGCGTCCATCCGGCAACCACCACCTCGGTGTTCTGCCGCAGCGGAGTTTTGATCCAGGCGGGCGAACGACGGCCCGGAAGGTAGACCGAATCGACGCGCTTGGAGACGATGCCCTCGAGGCGGTGTTCCCGAGCCACATTCAGCAACTTCATGGCATCCATTTCCGCCCAATGCGGGGGCGCGGAAAGCGGTGCGGTGAAGGCGAGTTCGGCGAGGATCTCACGGCGAATCAGATAGGTCTCGGGCATGGTGTCGCGATCGTCCAGCGCGAGGATGTCGAAGGCGAACAGCCGCACCGGAACCTCGGCCATCAGCTGCTCACCGGGCCGGACCACATGCATGCGCCGCTGCAATCGGCCGAACGACGGTGCGCCGTCGGCCTCCTGCGCCACGACCTCACCGTCGAGAATCAGAGATCGCCTACCCGCCAAGCCCTTCAGCGCCGACACCAGCTCCGGATAGGAGCCGCCCACCTGATTGCCGTTGCGGCTGTAGAGCACGCACTCCCCCGCCCCGCACACCGCGATGACCCGCACCCCGTCCCACTTCATCTCCAGGGCCCAGCCCGGCTCGTCCGGCGGCGCACCGCCGATGGCGAGCATGGGGGCCGGGACACCGCGCAGGGGCCACGCCACCGGCGCGCCGCTACCCGTGCCGACAGTCGGGCAATAGGGACATGTCCCGGAGTTTGCCGAAAGATTGCCGATCTGAGTCGGCGGCTCGCCGTGAGCGATCGCTTCGTTACCGCCCTACTGTGCGGATATCCCCTGCTGGCGCAGCACGTCCAGCACCTCGCCGTAGCTGAGCGAGGAGTCCACCGTCAACGTCTCCGAGGCCCGGTCGGTGTTGACCGCGGTGGTCGAATCCATCCCCCGCAACGTTCGTTCGGCCTGATCGGCATCGCTGGCGAAGTGGGGGAGCGCAAATGTGTAGGCGCTCATGGTGCCTGCCTCTCGTTCGGATTTCGCGGATACCCCCGCAATGACCGGCGTGCCGCGGGTGAAACCCCGCGCCGAACCCGCCAAATCCGGACAACCCGGCGTCCTGCGGGTTATTTGTGCCGAAGTGCGGGAATAGCGAAGACATGTTCACCATCATCGGGCTCATCGCGCTGGTCGCGGCCGTGGCCGTGGGAGTCGCGGGCATCGTGGCCAACAGCGGCGAAAGCCATATGCTCCAGGGCGGATTCACCGTCTTCGGTCACACCTACGTCGGCTCCGCCGGGCTGCTGTTCGCCTACGGAATTCTGATCGGGGCCATCGGCGTCAGCGGGCTCATCATGCTGCTGGCGGGCACCTGGACCACGTCGCGGCGCGGCCTTGCCGCCCGCCGTGACCTGAGACAGTCGCGGCGCGAAATGGCGGCCGCGCGAAAGGAACTCGGCAAGCCAGTTACTCCCGCGGCACCCGCCGGGCGGCTCGCACCGCCCGCGGCTCAACCCGCGCCCGCACCGGCCGCGACCACACCGGTCATGGCGAAGCAGGCGGCGAAACCCGCTCCGGCCGCACAACAGCAGCCGCAGTGGTCACTGAACCGCTTCCTGCGCCGACCGTCGGCCGATGAGCCGGCCAATCCCGCAGTCACCTCGAAATAGGAATCATCATGATCATTCTCGGACTCGTTCTGCTCGTCATCGGTTGGCTGGTGGGTATCCCGCTGCTGACCACCCTCGGCATCATCGTGCTGGTCGCCGGGCTCGTGCTCTGGGCACTCGGCTCGGTGGGCCGCCCGGTCGGCGGTAGGCGCTGGTATTACTGACGCCCTCGACTAGACAGCCCGAGACCGCCGCGCGGCCCATCGGCTAGCGTCACCTGCATGACGGTGACTGTGCTGGTTCCCGATGATTACGGCCTCGCGGCGGTCTCGCGTCTGGAGGGGGTGCGGGGACTGCGGTTCCGGCTCGGGGAGCCGCTGCCCGCCGGGGCCCAGGAGACCGAGGTGCTGGTGCCCGGGTTCCTGGTGGGTCCCGAGGCGGTGCATATGACCTGGGAGCTGCCGAAATTGCGGCTGGTGCAGCTGTTGACCGCGGGGGCGGAGGCATGGGCGGGGAAGGTGCCGCAGGGGGTGTCGCTGTCCATTGCCCGGGGTGCGCACGGAGCCAGTACCGCCGAGTGGACGATGACCGGATTGCTCACGGTATACCGGGAATTCGTCGAATTCACGCGGGCCCAGCGCGAGCATCGCTGGACCCAGCATCAGACCGATACATTGTCCGGTAAGCGGGTGCTGATCGTCGGCGCGGGTGATCTGGCGCGGGAATTGGAGCGCAAGCTGACCGCGTTCGACGCCGAGTCCGTGCTGGTCGGCACGCACGCGCGCGAAGGTATTCGCGGTGTGGACGAATTGCCCTCGCTGCTGGGCGATTTCGATGCCGTGGTGATGATGGTGCCGGTGACCGCGGCGACCACCGGCATGGTCGATGCCGAATTCCTGTCCCGCATGGCCGATGGCGCGATTCTGGTGAATGCCGCGCGCGGGCCGGTGGTGCGCACCGATGCGCTGCTCGCAGAACTCCGAAAGGGCCGTCTGCGTGCGATTCTCGATGTCACCGACCCCGAGCCGCTGCCCGCCGGGCATCCGCTCTGGGATGCGCCGGGCGTGCTGATCACCCCGCACGTGGGTGGCAGCAGCCGGGGCAGTCAGCAGCGCGGCTGGGCCATTGCCACCGAACAGATTCGCCGGTACGTCTCGGGCGCGACTCCGGAGAATCTGGTGCGCGGCGAATACTGATCCTCCGCAGCGCATTTCACCGCGACTAGAGGGTGTCCTTGCCGATCGGCCGGTTCAGCAGCAGCCATTCGCGTTCGAGTTTGGAGTTGCGCCGCGCCTCCAGCGCGGTTCCGGTGATCCACACCGATGCCGCTGCCGCACACCAGCTTTCGACCAGTACCGCCAGTCCGGTGCCGATCCCCTCGGCTGCGGCCGCGCCCGGTCGCGCCGGTGCGGCGCTCGGATTGCCGTCCCCGCCGATCCACAGCGGCACGGTCGCGCCCGCCGCCTGCGGTCCGGGCACGTCGATGGTGGCGGTCACGGTGTGCCCGTCATGACTCCAGGCCGCGGGCGCCTGGTACCGATCCTGATGCACCCCATACCGATCCGCCGCGGGTAGTCGCTGCACATCCCCGGTGAGCGTGGCATCGACATGCTCCTTGCCGGCGTCCTGCGCGGCGATGCGCGCCACCGCCCCGGTGTAACTCACCGTGCCGATCGCACCGGAGACCGGTACGGCCACCGCCACAGCCACCACGGCCAGCGCCCGCACCACGATCTCGACCCGATCCGAAACACGCATGAGCGGACTGGGATTCCACGGCCGCACCCGCCACAGCCGCAATGACGCGGAAGCACCCTCCGACACCAGGACCACCTCCTGCACAGCGCCGCGACTACCTGCTACAACGGTAGCCATACCCACTCAACTACTCCTCGAAAAGTGGATTGTCCAGCGGAGATTGTGAAATCTTCGCCGATTCGCCCGCCGGTTTCCGCGCGCCCTCGGCGGGTAGTGCGCCCACAGCGACGATGAAAGGAGAGCACATGCCCGAATCAGTCTCCGGGGCTCGCGTTCTGATCCTCACCTCGAACTCGGGGGTGGAGCATGACGAGCTCATTGTTCCGCGCGATGAACTGCGCGCTCGTGGCGCCGACGTCACGCACGCCGCGCCGAAGAACGAGGCCGTGCATACCTATCGGCATGATCTGGAACCCGCCGAGGCGGTCCAGCCCGATGCCGCCCTCGACGATATCGATCCGAGCGAATTCGATCTGCTGGTCGTGCCCGGCGGCACGGTCAATGCCGACAAGCTCCGAACCGATACCGCCGCACAACAACTGGCGCGCGCCATGGCATCGGCCGGCCGCCCCATCGCCGCCATCTGCCACGGCCCCTGGCTGCTGATCGACGCGGGCCTGGTGGCGGGCAAAACCCTCACCTCCTACCACTCGGTGCACACCGATATCAGCAATGCGGGCGGCGCGTGGGTGGACGAGCCGGTGGTGCGCTGCGACCATCGCGGCTGGCTGCTGATCACTTCCCGCTCCCCGGCGGATCTGCCCGACTTCGTGGACGCCGCCACCGAGGTGCTGGCCGGGCGCGGCGAAACCAGTCCGGCGTGACCGTGTTCCGGGCGCGCTAATCGGGCGGCTCACGGGGCGGGAGCACCGGATCGTGTTCCGGGGACCCGCCCCGTTCCATCCGCCGACCACGTGCGAGATCGGCGTCGAATTGCGCGCCGAGCAGCACCGCGACATTGGTGAGCCACAACCAGATCAGGAAGATGACGGCCCCGGCGAGCGAGCCGTACACCTTGTTGTACGAGCCGAAATCCGCCACGTAGACGGCGAATCCGGTGGACGCCGCGATCCAGAGCAGTACCGCGAGAATGCTGCCGGGGGTCAGCCAGCGGAAGCCGAGCTGCCGGGCATTGGGTGCGAGCCAATACAGCAGCGCCAGCACCAGACTGACCAGGATCGCGAGCACCGGCCATTTCGCGATATTCCAGGCGGTGACGCCCGCCGTGCCCACACCCAGCCAATCGCCCAGGCGCGCGGCGATATCGCCGCTGGCCACCACACCGATACCGCACAGGCCGACCAGCAGCATGACCGCGGCGGTCAGGCCGAGGCGCAGCGGTACGGTCTGCCAGATGGGGCGGCCCTCCTCGGTGCCGTAGATGGTGTTGACCGCACGGATGAACGCACCGATATACCCCGAGGCCGTCCACAATGCGGTGATCAGGCCGATGATCGCGGCCGCTCCGGCCAGCGAGCGCGCGGCGTCGAGCTGTTCGATCGCGTCCACCAGCAGTGCGGTTCCGCTGCCCGGGCCGATGCCCTGGATCGTCTCGATCAGCGATCGGGTGGCCCGGTGGCCGAGCAGTCCGAGCAGTGCGGTCAGCACCAGCAGGCCCGGGAACAGCGACAGCACGCTGTAGTAGGTGAGTGCCGCGGCCGAGTCGGTGAGTTCGCCGTCGACCACGCGCCGCACGGTCCGGCGGACCACCCACCACCACGACCGCCCGCGCAGGTCCGCGGGCGTCTCGGGCGAATCGACTTCCGCCGCTGCGGAATCGGACATGCGAACTCCTAGAGGATGGGCCGGGCGCCGGTGACGGCGAGCCGCGCGCCCGAGATGTAGCTGCCGTCCTCGGCGGCGAGCAGAACGTAGGCGGCGGCGAGTTCGGCGGGTTGACCGGCGCGGCCCAGCGGTACGTCGTCGCCGAAGCCCGCCACCTTCTCCATGGGCATGGTCGAGGGGATGAGCGGGGTCCAGATCGGGCCGGGTGCGACGCTGTTGACGCGAATACCCTTGGGGCCCAGCAGCTGTGCCAGGCTCGCGGAGAGATTGGCGATGGCCGCCTTGGTCGCGGCATAGGGGGCCAGGGTGGGCGAGGGCATATCCGAGTTCACCGAGGAGCTGCCGATGATCGAGGATCCGGCGGGCATATACGGCAGCGCGGCCCGCACCAGATGGAAGTACGCCCCGACATTCAATCGGAAGGTGTAGTCGAACTCCTCATCGCTGATCTCCTCCAGCGTCTCATGGGTCATCTGATACGCCGCATTGCTGACCAGCACATCGATCCGCTCGAAGGCGGCCACCGCGGCATCGATCACCTTGCGGCAGTGCGCCGGATCGGAGAGATCCCCCGGCACCAGGACGGCCTTGCGCCCCGCCTCGCGCACCAGATCCGCGACCTCCTCGGCGTCCTTGTGCTCATCCAGATACGAGATGAGCACGTCGGCTCCCTCCCGCGCGAAGGCGATCGCCACCGCCCGCCCGATGCCGCTGTCCCCGCCGGTGATCACCGCGGCCTTGCCCGCGAGCTTTCCGCTGCCCCGATAGCTGTGCTCCCCGCAGTCCGGCGGCGGGATCATCTGTGCCTGAGTACCGGGAATGTCCTGTCGTTGTTCCGGAAAACCCATGATCGAACTCCCTTCGTGGTGTGCGGTTCCGTCGCCCCGGCGATGCCCGCGACCCGCGCCTCGAAACCCCGCCCGGGAACGCTTCTCAGCACCGTCACAGGCAGTGACGCGTATCTTCACCGCCCATGGCCATCTCTTATCCGGAATCGATAGTCGTCGGCGCGTTGCAGGGGGTGAGTGAGCTCTTCCCGGTCTCCAGCCTCGGCCACAGCATTCTGCTGCCCGCCTGGATCGGCGGGCAGTGGTCGCGGGATCTGGATATGTCCGCACCGAATTCGCCGTACCTGGCACTGCTGGTGGCCATGCACGTGGCGACCGCGCTGGCACTGGTGATCTTCTTCCGGCGGGACTGGATTCGCATTGTCGGCGGGCTGTGGGAGGCGGTGCGGATACGCGAGATCCGCACGGCCGAAGCCAGATTGGGTGTCCTGCTGATTGTCGCGACCATTCCGGTCGGGTTGGCCGGGCTGCTGCTGGAGAAGGCGGTGCGGAACTACCTCGGCACCCCCGTCCCGACGTCGATCTTCCTGATCCTCAATGGATTCGTGCTGCTCTCGGCCGAGTTGATGCGCAAACGCGCTGTGCCCGAACGGATTGCGACGCCGACCGGGCACCGCACCGACCTGCGGTTCGACGACACGGTCGTACTGCCGGTCGTGAACCCCGAACTGCATTCGGATCTGCGCCTGTCCCAGCTCGGCATCAAGGATGCGCTGCTCATCGGATCCGCCCAGATCGCCGCGCTTTTCCCGGGTATCAGCCGCTCGGGCAGCACCATTGTGGCGGGCTTGTTCAAGGGCTTGAACCACGAGGACGCGGCGCGATTCGCCTTCCTGCTGGCCACGCCGGTCATCTTCGCCGCGGGCGTGCTCAAGGTGCCGGAGCTGTTCAAGCCCGAGCACCACGACATTCTCGGCCCGGCGCTGGCGGGTTCGATTGTCGCGGGCGTGCTCTCCTACCTCTCCATCAAATTCCTGGTCGCCTATTTCGAGACCAAAACGCTGACCCCCTTCGCGGTCTACTGCCTGGTGGCGGGTATCGGCAGTCTGGCGCTCTTCGGGATTCGGAGCGCGACCGCCGGGTAAGCGCGAGATGCGGCCGGTATCCGATCGGCCGGGAGGAGGAGCGATGAAAGCCGTAACGTGGCAGGGCCATCGCAAGGTGGCCGTCGAACATGTGCCGGTAGCCGCGGTCGCCCAGCGATCGGCGGCCTTCCTCCCGGATATGGTGGCGCAGAAGGTGATCGACACCGCCGGAATCGATCGGCTCGCCGCCCTGCACAGTGCGATCGATATCGTCCGGCGCGGCGGCACCATCTCCCTGGCCGGGGTGTACGGCGGCATGGTCGACCCCATTCCGATGCGGGTGCTGTTCGACAAGCAGATTCAGCTGCGCATGGGACAGGCCAATGTCAAACGCTGGGTGGGCGATCTGCTGCCGCTGCTCGGTGACGACGATCCGCTCGGAGTGGAAAGCTTTGCCACCCATCACCTTCCGCTGGATTCCGCCCCGGACGCGTACCGCATGTTCCAGCACAAATCCGATGGCGCGGTGAAGATCGTGCTCGACCCCACCGCGTGATCGCGAACGCCGCCACGAGAGTGTGAACACCGCATACGTCCCGGCGACTCGTAGGCTTGCGCCATGACACTCGACGAGGTCGCGGGTGAGCTGTATGGGTTGCCGCCCGGGGAGTTCGTGACCGCACGGGACGAGCGGGCGCGGGTGGCGCGGGATGGCGGGGACAAGGCGCTGGCCACGGCGATCGGCAAGCTGCGGCGACCTACCGTGGCGGCGTGGGCGGTGAATCTGCTGGCCCGGGAGGCGCGGGCGGATGTGCTGGCGCTGCTGGAGGTCGGGGATGCGTTGCGGGAGGCGCAGCGGCGGCTCTCGGGTGAGCAGTTGCGGACGTTGTCGACGCAACGGCAGCAGGTGGTCAACGGGCTGACCCGCAAGGCGGCGGGGTTGGCGGCCGAGCATGGGCAGCGATTGAGTGAATCGGTGCTGCGGGATGTGGGAAATACGTTGCAGGCGGCACTGGCCGATCCCGAGGTAGGCGATCAGGTGCGATCCGGCACCCTGGCGGCGGCCGCGACCTATGCGGGATTCGGTCCCGCCGCCCTGGTTTCGGTTCCGGCGGCTCCGGCCGAGAAACCCGCCGAACAGGCGGCCGCCCCGCGCAAACCCGCCCGCACCACCCACCCCGATCCACACGCCGAGGCACGCCGCGAGCTCGACGAGATCCTCGCCGAACTCGAATCAGCGCGCGCCGCAACGGCTTCCGCACAGGCCGACCATGATCGCGCCGCCGCCGACCTGTCTCGACTCGAATCCCGCATCACCGACCTGCGGGCCGAATTGACCCACGCAGAGGAACAACGGCGCTTCACCGCCGCCACCGAGCGATCGGCCCGGGAGGCATTGCGCCGCGCGGATCAGCACCTGCAAGCATTGGAGCGGCGTGCGGAGAAGGCCCGAACCCGCCTGTCCCCCGGCTGATTACGCTATTCGATCGTCAAACCGGCAATGAGCTACTCGATGGCCGAGCGAATCGCGGCGGCATTCTGGTCGTCGGCCTCGGCCAGCAGCTGAGCCGCCTCGTCCAGCGCGCCCACGATGATCAATGCCAGCGGTCGCACCGGCTGTGCCCGAATGCGCCCGGCGGCAATGGCTCCGGCCAGGGCGTTCTCCACCAACCCGATGGTGTGCCGCAGTCCGATCTCCCGCCACCGACGCCAACCGAGCACCGCGGGCGCGTCCAGCAGGGCGATGCGCCGCACCTCGGGGGTCGTCGAGGCGTCGAGCCAGGCCAGACCCGCACTCCAGCCACTCCTGGATGGATATCACGGGCCGGCCCCTGCGAATTCACGCGCACATCTACAACACGGTCGAACCCGCCCGGGCACCCCCGACCCTCAACCCGCAGAACACGACGACCACACCTGGGCGACACCGGCCGAAGCCGCCGCCCTCGATCTGGCCCCGCACTTCCGTGACGCCGTCGATAGGCTCGGTTGATGGATTCGAATATTTGCGTGATCGCCGACGTGACCGCCGATCCGGAGAATGCCGACCAACTGGGTTCGATATTGCGGAAGTTCGCGGAAATCTGCCGGACCGAGCCGGGCTGCCTGAGCTACGACGTCTTCCGATCGGTTGAGCAGGCGGAACGATTCGTGAGCATCGAAACCTACGTCGATGCGGGCGCGTTCGCGGCGCATCGGGATTCGGAACATTTCCGAAAGGTTGGCGCAGGTGAATTGCTCCCGCTGGTGGTCTCGCGCAATGTGCGGACATTCACGGGTTCGGAGCCTGTTCCGCCCACGAGCTGAGTCCGGCTCATGGAAGAACCGACCTCAGTCACCCGGCACCGAATTGTCGAGTCGCCCAAGGGCATTACCGGCCGCCTTGCGCACCCGCTCATCCGGATCCGCGAGCATCCGGTCCAGTACTTCGCGTTGCTCGTGAAGCCCGCGCGTGGCTATCGCATATGCCGTGACCGACCGCACTCTCGGGTCGGGGTCCGCCGTCCAATATTCGAGGGAGTTGGGCCAGTCGCGCCGATGGCCCAGGAGTCGGACGAAGGCGCGGCGCAGGCCGGGATCGACCCTGACCGAATACTCCAGATACCTTTGCGGGCCGGGCATTTCGGCGAGGGCGCGCCCGGCCGCGCTCCGTACCCGCGGCGTACCGGTGACGAAGAGCTTCCATAGCGTCGGCTCGGCGCGCGGGTCCGCGATACGGCCGAGGGTGCGCGCGGCGTCTCCCGCAAAAGCGCTGTCGCACAACTTGATCAGCGTGATCAAGGCCCGCCGGTCACCGTACCGCGCGATAATGCGGGCAGCCCGTTCACGTACCGTCGGGTCGAAATCATCCATGGCGCGTATCGCGGCCGACACAGCCGCATCGGTACTGATTCGAGTCAACGCGCACAGACTGTGCTCACGGACCTTGGCCGAACCGGTAACGGCCGTCTCCAGCAATGTCTCGACCGCATCAGCCGAACCGATCCTGCCCAGCGCGTCGACGCCCTCGGACCAATTCGGGTGCGCACGGAGTCGTCGGCAGATCGCCGGCACAGCCTCGGCAGCGCCGAGTCTCCCCAGCGCGTAAGGCGCTTCGTACCACCAGGCGTCGTCCTCGAGATTGGCGATGAGTTCGGGAATATGCTCCGCGCCGTGGGCAGCCAACCACCGCGGATCATCACGCCACGGCGGGTCGAGCGGTGCGAGGACTCGGTGCCGCAATGCCTCCTCGGCGGCGGGCCCACCTATTCTCAGCAGCCTGCGCGCCGCCGCGGTCCGGCACCAGCGCCAGTACGGGTCCGCACGCCGTAGTATCCGGCCTAGAGCGGCGACAACGGCGGGATCCGCCGTGCCTTCGGGCAATGCGGCGACAGCCGCTCCCGTTACCTGGGGTCGCTCGTCATCGAGACGGCTGCGGAGGCGGTCGGTATCGCGAGTCGCCCGCGTGGCGATCATCGCCTCCCATGAGTCGGTCGAATCCCACCATTTCTCTACCAGTCTCGCGGCATCCGAGGTGCCGCTGACCGCGTAGATGGCACGCTGAATCGCGCGACGGCAGCACTCTCGGGATTCGTTCGCGTAGCCGAGGAGCAACCGGTCCAATCCTTTCGGATCTCCGTCGGTCACTACCGCGTTGGCGAAATCATCCCAGTGCTCGGTCGATTCGATGGGCGCGAACGCCGGTTCGCGCGCGGACCGGTCCGGCGCGCATCCCGGATCCGCAGGGGTCGGCAGCCCCAGACTGTCGCCGAGTCGCCGATGAGCGTCCCGCCAGAGGTGGTATCGATGGAGTTCGGCATCGGCGATCTCCGATAACTGCACGTAAAGGATTACCGCCGCCTGGCGGCGCGTGGAAACCCGCTCGACATGCGCCATCGGAGTCTCATCGGACCGCGGTCGCAGCCAATCCACAATCGAGACGACGCGGGGTGGGACGCCCAGGCGCAGCAACTCGGTGTCCCGAATTCCGGTCGTGGGCGCGGCCGACAGCAGAGCCGCCCACCTGATCGTGCTTCCACCGACTCCGCTCAGGGCACCGGCATGGTCGGCGACCCGACGAACATGCTCCAGCAGTGGATGCCCGTCGTCCCACAGCCACCCCCGATACAGGCGTATCGCGATGCGCTGAATCCCCTTGTCGTCCATGAAGTCCCATTGAACTCGGGTCATGAAGAATTCAAAAGGTCTTTACTTCGGATCGGATTCCGGCTGAGGTGCGGGGCGGCGGAGTTTGGCTGCCAGCCAGAGCAGGACGGCGTAGCCGAAGGCCGCGTCGGCGTGGGAGACCAGGGCCGCGGAGGGCAGGATTACGGCGTGGCGCAGGCCCGCGTCGGCGAGGGCGCGGATGCGGGACAGGACCTGGTTCGGGGTGCCGACGATGAGCCAGTTGCGCAGGACCTCTTCGGGGACTTCGGCAATGGCTTCGCGGACCTCGGTTTTGCTCAGGCGGTGCGGCATCAGGTCGATGAGGCCGCGGAAGTCTTCGCCCAGAGGATGTTTCGCGCCCGAGCGCGCCCACACCTCAGCCGAGGCGAACAGGCCCACGTAGCGCATCGACGGGGTGCGCAGCAGTCGGCTGATGCCGGATTCGGTGCGCGCGGTGAGGAACTGGAGCATGGCGGCGGGCACGATGGCGTCCGGATCGCGGCCCGCGGTGACCGCGGATTTGCGAACCACTCTCAGCCGCCGCTCGTATTCGTCCGGCGACAGCGATTCCCAGGGATACCAGCCGTCGGCGTACCGCCCGGTGAGTTCGAGCATGCGCGGGCCGTGCGCGCCGATCCACACCTGCGGCATGCGATGCGGCGGACAGGTCAAATCCATTGGCGCTTTGTCGATTTGATAGTAACGCCCGGAGAATTCGATCGGCTCGGTCGAGGACAGCGCGGCGCGCAGCACCTGTAGCGCCTCCTCCAACCGATCGACCGGACGATTCCAGGTGAATCCGTACGGATCGAGATTCTCCCGCTCCCCCGAACCGATCCCCAGAATGGGCGGCACCTTGGTCATATGCGCGAGCGTGAGGAAGGTCTGCGCCAACAGCACCGGATGCCGCCGATGCGGATCGGTGACCCCGACCCCCAATTGCACCCGCCCGGCCCCCGCCGCCAGGTGCGCGAGCAGCGGCGCGAAGTCGACCTGCGCGTCCGGACTCTCGACCGTCTTGGCCTGCACCGTGAAATCAGGATCCCAGATCGACCGGGGGAACACGCTGATCAGATGATCCGGCGCGAGGATCGAATCCAATCGCCCGAGCCGCGCCATCCGCACCACCGACCGCGCCGCGGCCAGGAGCGGATTGACCCCGGTGAGCGTGCCCACCGCGAATGTCTTGCGATGCTGCGAGTCCGACACGTTGGTCTCCTCTCGGCGGCCGAACCCGGCACCGGGCCCGCACCGATTATCGCGTCGACGCCCGCCCGCGTCCGGCGAATACCGCCATCGGCCCCGGCAACATGCCGAATACCGTTGCCGCGCTCGCGCATTCGCAGCGGCTCGTAAACCCCCGCGAATGACCGCCTGTCCGGCTCTGTGGCCCCGATCAGCCGCACTCGCTATGGTTCGGCGATGCACAGCGCAGAGTTCGTCGAACACGGCAGCTCGATCGTGGATCGACTGACCACCACCCAGTCCGCACCGCCGTGGCAATTGGTGATCGTGACCGGAGTGATCGCCCTGCTACTGGTGGCGTTCCGGCCGACCTGGCGGCTGGTGCGCAATGTGGTGACCATCGCGCACGAGGGCGGGCACGCCTTCACCGCGCTGCTGACCGGCCGGCGACTCAACAGCATCCGTTTGCACTCGGACACTTCCGGACTCACCGTCTCCAGCGGAAAACCGTACGGCCTGGGCATGATCCTGACCAGCGCCGCCGGATATCCCGCCCCCGCCCTGCTGGGCCTGGCCTATGCCGGACTCCTGGGCGCGCACCGCATCACGCTGATGCTCTGGCTGACCATCGCATTACTGCTGGTCCTGCTGGTGAAGGTGCGCAATTGGTATGGTCTGCTCTCCATCTTCGTGGTCGGCGGCATCCTCTTCGCGGTGTCCTGGTTCGGCACCGATCAGACCCAGGCCGGACTCGCCTACTTCGCCGCCTGGTTCCTGCTGCTGGCCGCGGTGCGCCCGGTGATCGAGTTGCAGCGCAATCGCCGCCATGAGCCGAACTCCGACGCCGATCAGCTGGCACACCTCACGCACATCCCCGGACTAGTGTGGGTGGTGGTGTTCGCATTGGTGGCATTGGGCTCGCTGGTGCTGGGCGCGCGGTTGCTGTTGGCCGGAGTGCCCCTGCCCTGAGATCGATGCCGCTACAGGATTTCTGGAGAACCCGGGCTAACATCGCGGTGACTGTCCGGGTGATCCGAAAACGGGTTCTTCCGGCCGGGTTCGATCGATTGCGGGAGGGTGCAGGATGGAAAGACCGGCATGGGCCCCGGAGGGTGTGGACATGGCGCAGGCGAGCCCTGCTCGCATGTATGACGCACTGCTGGGTGGCTCGCACAACTTCGAGATCGACCGGCGCGCCGCGGAAATGGGCAAAGCTCTCGTTCCGGACCTGCCTCGGGTGGCACTGAGCAATCGCGCGTTCCTGCGCCGCGCGGTCCGCTTCCTGATGGATCAGGGCGTGACCCAATTCTTCGATATCGGCTCCGGCATTCCGACCGCGGGCAATGTGCACGAGGTGGCGCAGGAGATCGATCCGAACTCCCGCGTGTTGTACGTCGACATCGATCCGGTGGCCGTCGCGCACGCGCGCGCGATCCTGCGGGGAAATCCGGGTGCCACCGCCATCGAGGCGGACCTGCGTAAACCGGCCGAACTGCTGGCCGCCGCCCAGGAGACCGGCATTATCGATTTCGAGCGTCCGGTCGGCGTCCTGCTCTTCGCGGTCCTGCACCTGCTCGGCGCCGACGATCGTCCGGGTGAAACGGTCGCCGCTCTGCATGCCGCGGTGCCCGCGGGCAGCTATGTGGCCATCTCGCACCTCACCACCGCGACCCGCCCCGAGGACGCGGCCAAGCTGGGTGCGAACGCCGCCGACCAGAGCAAGGTCGGTATCCACTTCCGGTCCCGCGAGGAGATCACCGCCTTCTTCGAGGGCTGGGAACTGGTGGAGCCCGGCGTGGTCGAATTACCGCTGTGGCGACCGGAGTCCGATCTCGATCAACACGAAACACCCGGGCGCTCTCTGGGTTTGGCTGGTGTCGGCCGCAAATCCTGAGCGGGAGTAGGGGTTTCGAGGCAGGGGGTCTCAGGTGGGAGCAGCACACGATCTGGCGGTACGGTGGGCGGCCATGCTCGACGGCGCGGTCGCGCCGACGCTCACCCGCGCCCAGGTCGAGCGGCTCCTGGACCCCTATGCCGCCGGTCTGATCGACGCGGTGCGCGGTACGGTCGATACCAAGGTGGCCCGCGAGGCCGCCGAGGCGCTGGTCGCGGCGAATTACCGGGACCCGCTCGCCGTGCACCGTTCGGTGCTGGTGCTCTGCAAGGATCTGGTGCGGGCGGTCTGCGCCGGTCCGGACGCGCCCGACGGTGATGTGGTGCGCGATCGCGCCGTCGATGTGGCCGCCGAATTCGCCGCCGCGTTCACGGCCGGATTGCGCAATGCCGCACTGACCGAACAGGAAAGCACCATGGCGGCGGTCCTGGACGCGGCCCGCGAGGCCGAGGCCAAACGGCAGTTGTCCGAGGCCCGCTTCCAGGCCATCTTCGACGGCGCGTCCGTCGGTATCGGCACCATCGACATCACTACCGGCCTGGTGGTGGACGTGAACAGCGCCATGGCCGAAACCCTGGGCGTCCCAGCACATTTGATGCCGGGCCGGTCGGTCGCCGATATCCTCGGCCCGATCAATATCGGCAGCGCCTTCGAGCGTTTCCAGCAGTTGCTCACCGGGCAGGTGGAGAGTTTCCGCACCGAGACCGTGCACACCCGGCCCGATGGTTCGGTGACCATTGTCGACCTGTCCATGTCGGTGATCCGCGACAGTGCGGGCAAGCCGCGCTTCCTGATCGGCGTGACCGTCGATGTCACCGAGCGCAAACAGCTCGCCGATCAACTCTGGTACGACGCGCACCACGATTCGCTGACCGGTCTGCCGAATCGACTGCTCTTCTTCGATCGGCTCGCCGCGGCCGACGGCCAGGTGGGCGTGATCTATCTGGATCTGGACGGGTTCAAGGAGATCAACGACCGGCGCGGCCACACCGCCGGTGACCGGGTGCTCTGCGATGTGGCGCAGCGCCTGCGCGCGGCCCTGCCGGAGAACGCGGTGGCGGCCCGCCTGGGCGGGGACGAGTTCATCGTGCTGGTCGAGGAGTGCACGGGCAGAGCGGAATTGACCGCGGTATCGAACAAGATCCTGGCGGCGCTGCGCGAACCCTTCGACGTGGCAGGGCTTTCGGTGACGGTGGGCGCGAGTATCGGTACCGCACTGGTGGATACGCATTCCACCGCCATCGATGAGCTCATGCACGCCGTGGACTCCGCCATGTATCGCGATAAGGCGGCGCGCCAGGGGCGCTAGCGTGTCGCGCTCAGATCACGAAGGGCACCAGCGCTTTTCGCTCCGCCGGATAGTCGGCGAACTTCTCCCGGTACCAGGTATGCGTGGCGAAGGCGCGCGGCACCAGATTGCCGAAGGTGATCAGGAAGATGACCACGCCGGGCAGCGCCCACGTCAGGATCGCGAAGCCCGCCCAGGCCAGCAGCTCGCCCAGATAGGTCGGGCTGGTGACGAATCGGAAGCCCAGGCCGAATGGGATCTTGTACTCCGTCGCGCCCGGATCATTTTTGTCGCGAAGATTGCGAACGATCCACTCCGAGCTGGTCAGCAGCGCGAATCCGCTCAGATAGATGACGAGCCCGATCAGGAAACGCGGATCGGTCAGCCAGTCGGTGCCGTACCGCCCCAGATAGTCGTGGCTGAAAAGCGCACCATTGAGGTAGCCGTGCAGGGCGGTGACGAACATGCCCATACCGAGCACCGAGACATTGAAACTGCTCGTCTTACCGGGCACCTGGCGAATCGAGAGGGGGAAGAACCAGCCGCGATTGGCGTAGTGCAGAATCCAGATGGCCGCCAGCACCAGGGAAGTCGGCTCGAATCGGTTCGGACCGCTGAGGTAGGCGACCGCGAAGACCACGGTGGCCGGAATCTCCATCAGCCACCAGCCCAGCTTCGGATTGAGGTTGAGCCCGAGTTTGGCGGTGGCGAAGCGGCCGTACGGGCTCTGCCCGAACAAACCTCCCACCAGCACGAACGCGGAGAATCCGAACGCAATCGTCAAGACGGTGTCATAAACGGTGTTACCGGTGTACCAGTTCATTCAGGGTCCTTCGTCGAAAAACTAGAACAGGTTCTACCACGCCGGGCATACTGTCCGGTACCCATGGCCGGGCGTCGCGCTGTACCGCCCGGTAGGTTGGCGGACGGCCTGGAGGGAGGCGAATATGGGTACAGAGGGTTGGGATGTACTACTGAAGTGGCTGCCGTTCTTCCTGGAGGAGGAGGACGAGGAGGCCGATCAGTTCGGACTGGAGTGGAATCCGCGATTCATCCAAGTACGCGATGAAAGCACCGGGCGGCACATACATTTCGCCAAACAGGGCAGCGATATCGAGGCCGTCGTCGCGGTGCCGCCCGAGCCCGCAGACGCCGACCGGCTCGTCTCGGTGCTGCGCATCCAGCCCGAGGGCATCTGGGATCCGTGCCCGCTGCCGCTCGAAACCGACTCCGCCACACCGGATGCGCAGTGGCGCGCGGTACAGCGGGTCCGTGAACAACCGCGCACCGCCCGCGAGTGGAGCACCGGCTGGCGACACGGGGCGAGTATCGAACAGCGCAAGCGCATCGCGGAATCGATTGTGACGGTATTGCGCCGCGGCCTGGGCATGCGCCCGGAAAGGCTGCGCTTCACCGCCTGGAGCCTGGACGCGCCCGATACCGTCGGCGACTACGGCCTGGCCCCCGAGCGACCCAGTGAGCGTGACGCGCCCGTCCTGTGCGCCGACTGGGAGGATTTCGAGACCCGGCTGGCCTGGGCGCTCACCACACTGCCCTGGGACGGCGTGATCAATCTCAGCACCCCGCATCCCGGCCCGGATCCCTGCTTCGTGCAATTCCTGCACGGGCGGCAACTGTTCAACGAGGCCAGCGGCTGGGATGTGGCCGGGCTCGGCGCGAGCGAATTCGACCGGCGCATGCGGGAATTGGGCTGGAGCTTCGCCCCGCACAGCGTGCCCGGCGGGGCGGCGCTCATCTGGGAGGGGCCGGTCGCCCAGACCGGATACAACCCGCGACTGTTCGATACGCCCCGGCGCACGGTGACCACCTTCCGCGAGGTGTTCGCGGTGCGGCATCCGCAGGATCTGGTGTTCCGGGCGTTCCGCAACGGAAAGCGCCGCGATCCCGAATTGCGTTATCTCGATATGGAACTCGGCGTGCCGCGGGATGTGCGCTAGAGCTTCTCGAGGGTGATGGGCAGCCCGTCCGCCGGTTGCGGGCCGGTGCCCGCCACCAGCGGCACCCGATAGTCCCGCGGCACACTCCAGCGGTAGTTCAACAGCATGCGATGCATGGTCGCCTTGACCGTCATTCCGCCGAAGTACCGGCCGATGCATTTGTGCGCGCCGCCGCCGAACGGCGGCCAGGCGAAGCGATGGGATTTGTCTTCCGCGCGTTCGGGTCCGAAGCGTTCGGGATCGAAGACGTCCGGATTCTTCCAGTACTCCGCTGCGCGCATCATGGCGTACGGACCGCTGATGGTCAGCGTGCCCTTGGGGATGTAGTAGCCCGAGATCTCGGTATCGGCAATGGATTCGCGCACCAGCTGCCCGACCGGCGCGTACATGCGCAGCGTCTCCTTGAACGCCAGCTCCAGCCCGGTGAGCCGGTCGAGATCGGCGTAGTCCAGGGTCGGCTTGCCCAGCGCCTGCGACTCGGCGCGTAATCGCTCCTGCCACCACGGATTCCGGGCCAGCTCATAGCTCATCATGGAGATGGCGTTGGTGCTGGTGTCGTGCGCGGCCATCATCACGAAGATCATATGATCGACGATGTCGGTATCGGAGAAGGATTCCCCGTCCTCGGTCTCGGCATGGCAGAGCACGCTGAACAGATCGTCACCGTCGCCCGTGCGCCTGGCGGGCAGTTCCCGGCGGAAGTACTCCAGCAGCAGTTGCCGCCCGCGCAGCCCCCGGCTCCAGGTCCCGCCGGGCACATTGAAGCGCATCATGGCCTGTCCGCCGCGCACCGCGTCTTCGAAGGCGTGCCCCAAACGCGTTGCCTCCGGCCCGAGTTCAGCCCCGGCGAAGACCACGGTGGCCTGCTCGAGCAGCATGGCCTTGACGTGATCATAGAGCGGGAAGCGCGGGCCGGGCCGCCAGCCGTCAACGCCCCGGGCAATGCGCGGGGTGGTCAGATCGAGATATCCGATCAGCCGCGAGCGCGTGAACGCCTGCTGCAGAATACGGCGATGGAAGGCGTGTTCGTCGAAGTCCCGCAACAGGATTCCGCCCCGGAAGAACGGTCCGATGAGGAAGTCGTAGCCCTGTTCGGCCGACCACACGTGCTGCCGATCCAGCACCAGTTCCTCGACCGCCTCCGGACTCAGCAGCCCCACGATCCGCCGGCCGAAACCGCCGCTCCACTGCACCGGGCCGAACTGTCGCATGCGCTTGCGCGAGAACCCGATCGGATCGGCGAGCTGACCCACGATATGGCCGATGCCGGGCGGGCCGAAATCACCCATCACCGGTTTGAGCCCGCTGCCCGGCGGCGGGGTGGCCAGGGCGCGCGGCGCGGAGGGGTAGCGCTCCAGCACCCCGGCCGCCCGGCACTGAATTCGATGGTTCAGAACGGCTCTACGAGGCACCATGTATCCACGGTAGCGGAAACGCCTGTTTCCGTAAACGGTCGTTTCCCGATATCTGTGCCAAGCTGTGAAGGTGACGCGAACTTTCAGCGGGACCTATCGCGGAACCTCCACCGATGAGCGCAGGGATCAGCGGCGGCGGCGCCTGCTGGACGCCGCGCTGGATATCGTCGGCACCCAGGGCCTGGCCGCGCTGACCGTGCGCGGGGTCTGCGAACAGGCGCGGGTGGGGCCGCGCTTCTTCTACGAATCCTTCAGTGATCTGGACGCTTTGGCAGCGGCGCTGCTGGACGAGGTGCAGACCGCGGCACTGGACACGGCCCGTGCCACCATGATCGAGACGCCGGGCGCACCCGAGGTCAAGATTCGCGCCGGTGTCGCGGCACTCATCATCGCCGTCACCGATGATCCGCGGCGCGCGCAGATCGCCTTCGCGCAGGCGTACGGCAGCGAGGCGCTCATGCGCATGCGCTTCGAGGGCATGCGCCGGGTCGCCGAGACGATCATCGAGCAGGCCCGCATACTGCTCGACATTCCGGAGGGCGACGACACCGCGCTGACCGCGCTGGCGCAATTCATCACCGGCGGGGCCGCCGAACTCATTCTGGTCTGGCTGAACGGCGGCCTGCGGGTGGAGCGGCCCATGCTGATCGAGATCGTGGCCGACTATGTGGTGGCTATGGTGGATCGACTACCGGGGACCGCCGAGAAACTCCGCTGAGCACGATCTTGTCCACCACGATCTTGGCGGTCTCGGCGCAGGCGGTGGTGCCGCCGTGCGCGTACTCCTTCACCGCGTCACCGACATTCCAGAGATTGGGGATCGGCGTATCGTGCGGCAGATCGTAGCCCGCGACGGTGCGCTGCGGCGGCCAGTCGTCACGGGTGACATCGATCGACAGCAACCGGGCATGCTCGAAACCGGCTATCTCACAGCGCAGATCGTGCAGGACCAGCGCGACCTCGGCATCGGCGTCGAAGTCCCCCACGGACGGTTTCGGCACGCCGATGCCGACGTACAGATGCCAGCCCTCGGGCGCGACCTCCGGGCACGTGGCGGTGAATTCCGCTGCGTAGCAGAGCCTTCGGGTATTGACGAAGCTGAGCAGTCCGGGTGCGTCCAGCAGGCGCTCGCGACTGGCGAAGTGCACAGAGATCATGCCGCTGGGCAGATCGCCCTGCAACACGGTGCCGATGTACTCCGCCGGAAAATGCTCGGGGCCCACCAGGTCCAGGGTCGCCGAAGGTCCGATATCACTGACCGCGAAATCACAAGTGATGTCCAGGATTTCGCCGTCCTGTCGCAACCGTGCGCCGGTGATGCGGCCGTCCTGGACGTGCAGCCGCTGCGCCTCGGTATTGAGCAGCACCTGTCCCCCATTGCGCTCGACCACTTCCGCGAGCGCCTTCCACAGCCCGATGGTGCCCTCCGGGCAGAAGCCGAAATTCTCGAAGGCCGCGGCATTGGAGAAGTGCGTCAGGAAGACGCGCGCGGGCAGCTCCTCCGGGCCGACCTCGAAGGCGGTGCCGCACATGGCGCGGAAGATGCCGTGCACCGCCGCGTTCGAGGTGTGCTGCCGCACCCAATCCGCGGTGCAGAGCTCACGTTCGGGCATGGCCCCGTTGACCCGCACGGCGGCATCCTTCAGCAGCGGCGCGCCCTGCCGGATCAGCTGGGAGATCAACAGTTCCCAGCCGCCGACGGTGATATCCACCGTGCGCCCGCCGATTCGGTACAGGATCGGCGGATTGGCCGGGCGCACTTCGAATTTCGCGCCCACCTCGGTGAAGGTCTGTTCGGTGATACCGCCCAGTTCGACGCCGATGGCCCCGGTATTCACCTTGAAGCCATCGATATCGGTGGTCGAGGCACGCCCGCCGACCCGGTCCAGACACTCCACCACCAGCGTTCGGTAGCCTCGGTGCGACAGCCGGGCGGCGGCACAGAGCCCACCCGCCCCGGCTCCGACAACCAATGCGTCCCAATGGTTCCCGCTCATGGCGAGGCTCCTTCTGGGAGGGCTCAGCCCACGGGATTGGTCCCGGGTTGAGCGTCGGCCATATCGGTGATACGACCCCAATTGTCGCGCACCTCGTCAATGCTCGGGACGTCCGGGAACAACACGGGCTTATTGCTGAAAAGCTGTACGCGCTGCACCGAACCGCCGCCGACGATGAGCACCATGCCGGTGTCCTCGCACTCGTCACTGAGCAGATGGCCGACCACCGGGGCGACGTGCGCGGGCGGAAGTCGTTGCAGCAGATCGGCGGGAGCGATATCGGTGGTCATGCGGGTGGCGGCCATGGGTGCGACCGCGTTCACGGTGATGTCGTACTTGCTGCCCTCGATGGCCAGGGTATTGAGCAGACCGACGATTCCGAGTTTGGCTGCGCCGTAATTGGCTTGGCCGAAATTGCCGAAGAGCCCGGAGGTGGAGGTGGCCATGACGACGCGCCCGAAACCCTGCTCGCGGAAGTGCCCCCAGGCGGCATGGGTGACGTGGTAAGCGCCGAACAGGTGTACGCGCAGTACCGCTTCCCAGTCGTCCGGGCCCATATTCGCGAAGCTGGTATCGCGCAGGATGCCCGCGTTGTTGACGATGCCGTGCACCGCGCCGAACTCGCGCACAGCGGTGTCGATCAGCGAGCGCGCGCCGTCCTGGGTGCTCACGCTGTCGTAATTGGCAACGGCCGTACCGCCATTCGCGCGAATCTCGGCGACCACGGCATCGGCCATCTCGGTACCCGAGCCTGTGCCGTCGCGGCTGGCGCCCAGATCGTTGACCACCACCAGTGCGCCCTCGCGCGCGAGCAATCGCGCGTATTCACGCCCCAGACCACCGCCCGCGCCGGTGACAATGAGAACTCGGTCGATGACACCAGGCATGATGCTCCCTAGGTGAGCGATAGGCGACCCACCCGAATCGTGTTCGCCCCCTTCGCGGTCCCCGCTGCCCGCCGTTATCAGTCTACCCGGATCAGCAGTGCACTCCGGTAATTGCGAAACGCTCCACCGCCTCGGTGTGTCCGCCGGTGGCGACCGCGATGGTGAGGGTGCCCGGGCAGGTGGCCGTGAACGGGACGCTGCCGGACCACGGCGCGTTCTGCCCGCCCGCGGGAATCCCGGGAATCTGACCGACCGGTTGCTCTTTATCCAATTGCCGGATCTGGACCTGGAGGCTCTCGTCGACACCGGTGACGTGACCACCCACCGGCACCGGCGAATTCACCTTCGCACCGTACTCCGGCGCGCTGAGGGTGAGGGTGCGATCATCGGTGCCCGCCACCTCCCAGGGCGCATCGGTACCCGTGCCCAACCGCACCAGGTGCAACACCGCGGCGGGCACCGCGACACCGTTCGGATTGTCGTAACGTACTGTCACCCAGGACTCTTCACCGACGGTGGTGGTCAGCACGACCTTGTCGAGATCGGTGTAGCCCAGATACCCGCGGGTGAAATTCATCGCGACCATGCCGGGATCGAGGTGCCAGGGCTGATGACCGCCGTCCCGATAGGACTGCTGCCAGGTCGCCGCGGCCGCCTCATCGGCGAACGGCCACAGCGCCATCCGCGTGGCCGCGGTCGGACCGGTGACCGGCGGCGCGGTGGCCGAGGTCGAGGTCGTGTTCGCGACCGTGGTCATACCGGTGCTGGGTAGCAGTGTCGCGGATTTGTGGGTCGGCGAACCTCCGCCGTCGTCGCTGCTATTCATGGCGAAATACACGGTGGCGGCAATGGCGAGCACGAGGGCCAACCCGACCACCACCAGCGCGAGCGGCAAGCGGGAGCGGCCCCGGGGCGGCTCTGAATTGGTGGTCATGCTCCAGCATGCCTCATGTGCGCCTCGCCACGCTCGTATAAGGATTAGGCAGTCGATACGTTGGTCAGGTGACGCCGCATCTGCATCAGCTGTACCCCGAGCTCGAGCACACCCTGCCGCACCTGTCACTGGGCAAAAGTCCGACATCGGTGCGACGACTGACCTCCCTCGATTCGGTCGCGGCCGATCTGTGGGTCAAGGACGACAGCGAATTCGGCGACGGCGGCTGGGGCGGTAACAAGGTCCGCAAACTGGAGTGGCTACTGCCCGATGCGCTGCGGCAACGCAGGCACACCATCGTCACCGTGGGCGGGCTGGGCACCAATTGGGGGCTGGCGACCGCGTTGTACGGACGCGAGAACGGGTTGAAAACCGTTCTGGCGCTTATCGATCAGCCGGTCGACGACCATGTGCGCGCACAGCTGGAACGACTACGCGCCTCGGGTGCGAAGCTGTACTTCACCAAGACCAAGGGGCGGACGGTTCTCTCCGCCCCGTACATTCTGGCCCGGAGTTTCTCCGGTCGGCGGCCGCCGTACTTCCTGCCCGCGGGCGGTTCCTCGGCGGTGGGCGCACTGGGTTATGTGGAAGCCGCGCTGGAGATCGCGGCCCAGGTCCGAGCGGGTGAGCTGCCCGAGCCGACGCATATCGTCACCCCGGTCGGCTCCGGTGGCACGGTGGCCGGACTGTCGCTCGGCATGCGGCTGGCCGGACTGTCCACCCGGGTGGTCGGCGTCGTGGTCAATGACACGCTGCGATTGGACGAACCCACCCTGGCCAAGTTGGCGGCGCGCTCGGCCCAGCTACTGCGGGATCGCGGGGCGCGGCTGCCGGAAAACATCACGCCCGCCGGCAATCTCGATATCGTCACCGATTATCTCGGCTCCGGCTACGGCTATCCCACCCCGGAAGCCGGCACCGCACAGACCCTTTCGGCGGCGCTGGAGCATTTGACCCTGGAGCCGGTCTACACCGCCAAGGCCATGGCCGCACTGCTGGATATGAATGGACAGGGCCGCTTCGGCCGCGGCCCCGTTATCTTCCTCAATACCAACGGTCCACGCTGACAAGCGCTTTGGCGGTTCAGGCCGAGACCGGCGCGGCGAGGTTGACGGCCAGGAACTCTTCCCAGGTCTGCTTGCCCACCGCGCGCTCCGGATTCAGATTGCCGCCCGCCTTGTAGATCTTGGCGGCCTTTCCCGGAGCCTTCAGGCTCAGGATGGGGCGGTGCTTGCCGATCGCGTCCTGGTAGGCGCGCACCACCTCCTTCATCGTGTGGATCTTGGGCCCGGCCAGCTCCGGCACCAGTCCGGCGGGCTCGCCCAGGGTCAGGCGCACCAGCTCCGCGGCCACCTCGGCGGCGGCGATGGGCTGGAACTTGAAGTCGAAGGCCGGCGCGATGGGCAGTTTGCCCAATGCCCGCACCATGGTGAACAGCAATTCGTGGAACTGGGTGGCGCGCAGGGTGGTCCACGGCAGACCCGACTCCTCCACCACGATCTCGGCCTCGCGCTTGGCGGCCATATAGCTGAACATGGCTTTGTCCAAACCACTTTCGACGACCACACGATCGGCTCCGACCACCGAGATGTACACCAGATGCGGAGTCACCGCCGCCGCCTGCGCGGCCGCGACCAAATTCCGGGCCTTGTCGCCGTCACCCTTCTGGGTGCCCGCCAGGTGCAGGATGGTGTCCACCCCGGCCACCGCCGCGTCGACCCCTTCCCCGGTCTGGAGATCCCCCGTCACGTACTCGAAACCGTCCGCGCCTTCGCGGGCCGTGCGGCTCAACACCCGCACCCGCACACCCGCCCGCACCAGCAGCGGCGTGACCAGCTTGCCCAGGGTGCCGGTGCCGCCGGTGACCAGAACCGTCTTCGCCATGACAACTCCTCCGTAGTGTGCTCGGCGTCCCCGTCGGTGACGCTCCTGCCAATACGACGGAGCCGCGAGCACAGGTGTGACAGCCTGTGACCGGGCACACAGCAGGACGCGGCTCGTAAGCTGTCGAGCATGTCCGATTCCTCGCTGGAGCAGCTGATCGACCTGCTCACCGGCCGCCGCGTTGCGGTGCTGACCGGCGCGGGCATCTCCACCGACAGCGGCATCCCCGATTACCGCGGCCCGGATTCACCCCCGCGCAATCCCATGACCTATCAGCAGTTCGTCGGCGATCCCGTTTTCCGGCAACGGTATTGGGCGCGCAACCACATCGGCTGGCGATACATGGACGCGGCGCGCCCCAATGCCGGCCATCGCGCGCTGGCTCGGCTGGAGCGGGCCGGGGTGGTGACCGGAGTGATCACCCAGAACGTGGACCTGCTGCACACCAAAGCCCGCCACCGCGCGGTCATCGACCTGCACGGGGTGTACGCCCGGGTGCGCTGCCTGGGCTGCCAGGCACTCCTGTCCCGCATGACGCTGGCCGAACAGCTCGAGGCCGCCAATCCCGGCTTCGCCGAGACCATGCGCATCACCGGCCTGGAGGTCGCCCCCGACGCGGACGCCGTCGTCGCCGACTCCAGCAGTTTTCACATGGTCGACTGTGCTCGATGCGGCGGCATGCTCAAACCCGATATCGTCTACTTCGGCGAGAGCGTTCCCGAACAGCGTGTGGCCGAAGCGTTTTCGATGGTCGAGGCCGCGGAAGTACTGCTGGTGGCCGGATCCTCACTGAGGGTCATGTCCGGCCTGCGCTTCGCGCGCCGAGCCGCCAAAACCGGCCGCGACGTGGTGATCGTGAACCGCGGCGAGACGCGCGGCGACGACCTGGCCACACTCACGATCAATGCGAGCTGTTCCACAGTGCTCACCGAATTGGCGAACCGGCTACCGAGCTCCGATCCGTGATGCCGCCCCCGTCCTCCCGGCGCGCATTCGGCCGGGATCCACACAGGTTACGGCTCAACGGGTTTCGATGAATGCCAGCCAGGGCGCGGATCCCCACGTGAGGTTGCGACGAAAGTTCCGCGCCGCACCGGGCCCTACTCGCGAATCTCCAGTCGGCGCACCAGGCCGATGAGCCCCGCCCGCATGGCTTCCGGGTTGTCGATGTCGTCGACCAGCAGCATGCGCACGACCTGGGGGACGGCGAACCACCAGGCGGCGAGGGAGGCCACGGCGTACATGAGGTATCCGGGGCCGACGTCATCGGTGAGTTTGCCCGCGCGCTGGGCCTCGGCGAGGGCCGCGACCTTGTCGGCGTAGTGCGACGCGCGGGCGGATTCGGCGGGTAGTTCACCGCCGCTGGTCTGCAAGCCCTCCCAGTGCAGCAGGCGCAGGAATTGCGGGTGGGTGCGGTGGTAGTCGAAGACGCGGCCCGCGTATTCGGCCAGGTCCCCCGCCTTGTCGGCATCGAGCGGGCTGGAGGCCGCGAGCTGGGCCAGCTGATCGGTGAGGACGGCTTCGAACAGGCCCTGCTTATCGCCGAAGTACTGGTAGATGCGTTCCTTGTTGACGCAGGCGCGGGCGGCGATGGCCGCGACGCGAGCGCCGTCCGGCCCGCGCTCGGCGAATTCGTGCACCGCGGCGTCGAGCAGCCGCTGCTTGGTTCCCTCGGTATCCCACGCCATGTGTTCCATCCAACCATTTCCAACCGCACGGTTGCAGTTGCCCCGCGTCGTGTGCCAGACTCCAACCACACGGTTGCAGTTTCTGAAGGAGGTGGCAACGTGCCGCACTTGCGTTCACGTACGGTCACGCACGGCCGGAATATGGCGGGAGCCCGCGCGCTCATGCGAGCCAGCGGCGTCCCGTCCGCGGATATCGGCCGCAAGCCGGTCATCGCGATCGCCAACAGCTTCACCGAGTTCGTGCCCGGGCACACCCACCTCCAGCCGGTAGGCCGCATCGTCTCCGAGGCGGTGCGGGCCGCCGGTGGCATCGCCCGCGAGTTCAACACCATCGCCGTCGACGACGGAATCGCCATGGGCCACGGCGGAATGCTCTATTCACTGCCCTCTCGTGACCTGATCGCGGACTCGATCGAATACATGGTGAACGCGCACTGCGCGGACGCGCTGGTGTGTATCTCGAACTGCGACAAGATAACTCCCGGCATGCTCATGGCGGCGATGCGGCTGAACATTCCGACGGTCTTCGTCTCCGGCGGACCGATGGAGAGCGGCAAGGCGGTGCTGGTCGACGGCACCGTGCGCTCACGACTGGACCTGATCGTCACCATGTCCGAGGCGGTGTCACCGCTGGTGTCCGATGAGGATATGGCACTCATCGAGGAAAACGCCTGCCCCACTTGCGGTTCGTGCGCGGGCATGTTCACCGCCAATTCGATGAACTGCCTCACCGAGGCGCTCGGGCTGGCATTGCCCGGCAATGGGACCGTGCTGGCGACGCATACCGCGCGGCGCGCACTGTACGAAGCCGCCGGACGCACGGTCATGGAGGTGACCCGGCGCTACTACGACCAGGACGACGACCGGGTGCTTCCGCGTAACCTGGCCTCGCACAAGGCATTCGACAATGCGGTGGCACTGGATCTGGCCATGGGCGGCTCCACCAACACCGTGCTGCACCTGCTGGCCGCCGCCCAGGAGGCCGGGCTGGACTACGGCCTCACCGATATCGAGAAGATGTCCCTGCAGGTGCCCTGTCTGTGCAAGGTCGCCCCGAACGGCGACTACCTCATGGAGGACGTGCATCGCGCGGGCGGCATCCCCGCCATCCTCGGCGAGCTCGACCGCGCCGGACTACTGCATCGCGATGTGCTTGCCGTGCATTCGGATTCGCTGGACGAGTGGCTGGGCGCATGGGATGTGCGCGGCGGTCGCGCCTCCGCCGAAGCGATGGAGATGTTCCACGCCGCCCCCGGCGGAAAGCGTTCCGCCACCGCATTCTCCCAATCCGAGCGCTGGAACTCCCTGGACGTTGATGCCGCCGAGGGCTGCATCCGCGACCGCGCCCACGCGTATTCGCGCGACGGCGGACTGGCGGTGCTGCGCGGAAACCTCACACCCGATGGCGCGGTGGTGAAGTCGGCCGGGGTTGCGGAGCACATGCACACCTTCACCGGCCCCGCCGTCGTGGCGGAGTCCCAGGAAGACGCGGTCGACGCCATCCTCTCCGGCCGCCTGCAACCCGGCGATGTGCTCGTCATCCGCTACGAAGGCCCGCGAGGCGGCCCGGGAATGCAGGAAATGCTCTACCCGACTTCATATCTCAAGGGCCGGGGCCTAGCCGGGAAATGCGCCGTGGTCACCGACGGCCGCTTCTCCGGCGGTTCATCCGGCCTCTCCATCGGCCACGTCTCCCCCGAGGCCGCAGCAGGCGGCGCAATCGCCCTCGTCCAGGACGGCGACCGGATCACGATCGACATCCCCTCCCGGACAATGACATTGCACGTTGAGGATGATGAATTGGCTGAACGCCGCCGTCAGCTGGAGGCCGCGGGCGGCTATCGACCGATCGCGCGGGAGCGGGCAGTCTCCGTAGCCCTGCGAAGCTACGCCCTGCTCGCCACTTCGGCAGACCGCGGAGCCGTTCGAGATTCGCAACGACTGGATAGACTTTCCGCGCTTTAATGAAAGGCTATTCCTTCTGAATAGCTTTATATCACAATAGAATTCGTCTTCCGTGGACTGTTCTATCACGGTAGAATAAAGCTATGAATTCAGGGGAAACCACCACGCTCGTGAGCAGCGCGACAGCGCTGCTCACGGCGGTGGATGGTCTCCTGGACGCATCCCTGATCTCGTACACCGATGAGGAATTCATCGAAGTGCTGCGCATGGTCGAAACGGCCGCCCGCACATTGGAAGCGGTCAAACATCGCTTCACCACCGAGTCCGGGACCCGTTGCCTGGCTGCCCGCGCGGGGGTGTCGACCCCGATCAAATTTC
>NZ_BDAW01000035.1 GCF_001625085.1 Nocardia acidivorans NBRC 108247 | reverse complement strand
CCCTAGCGCTTGCTGCTGCTCAGGGCAAAATCGGCTTCTATAACCAGCCGCCCAGCAATAAGACGCTGGGCGGTACCGTTCCCATCCTTATCGTGCCCCGCCGGGGGCACCGGGCACCCCACCATCGCGGGTTGCACCGTGGGTAGGAAGGTCTCGATATGACGGGAATTTCCTTCCCGGGCATGACAATCCGCGTCCGAGCAGTCAAGATGGTCGATGGCCCAGGCCATAAATGACAGTGTTGTCGTACAGTTCAGCGCTTCGGGGGATCGCGGCGCGGACAGGAGCGCCCCGTGGCAACGTCGCCGCAGACCTCGGAATCCGTCACGTCCGTGATCGTTGAATCCACCCGCCCGGCCCGGATCGGTACCCGCATCGCCCATCCGGTGCTGCGCACCACCCTGCAGCAGTTTCTGCGGGCGGGGGCGTGGGTCGCCGATTTCGGGCCCGGACCGGCCGAGCTGATCTTCCGGGCCACCCGTTTCTCGGAGGGACCCGCGGCCCTGCTCGGCACACCGCGTGGCACACACCGGCATCCGGTGTTCTTCGAGGACTTTCACGGCGAATGGCTGTGGAGCGCACCGGTCGCCGATCCGCGTATCGAGCGTGGTGCGGTGATTCTGTATTTCCACGGCGGAGCGTTCATCGCGGGCGGGCTCAACAGCTATCGGCGGCATACCGCGCGGCTGGGCAGTGCGAGCGCACTGCCGGTGTTCACCGTCGACTACCGCCAGCTACCCGACGCGCACCCGAATGAGAGCCTCGACGATGCGCTGACCGCCTACCGGTACCTGCTGGACCAGGGCTTCGCAGCCGAGAAGATCATCGTGGCGGGCGATTCCGCCGGCGGCGGCCTGGCGCTGCGCCTGGTATTGACCGCCCGTGATCTGGGTCTGCCGCTGCCCGCGGGCATTTCGGTGACCTCCCCCTGGGCCGACTTCGACTCCACCGCGCGCGATGCGCACCCCAATGCCAATACCGATGCGGTGCTGCCCGCCGCGGGCCCGGCCATGGTGGTGCGGCGCGGAATCGCGATCAATGGCGTCCTGGATCCGAGCTGGTCGGTGGTCAACCACGATTTCACCGGAATGCCGCCGATCCTGCTCCAGGTCGGCTCGCGCGAAATGCTGCTCTCGGACGCCCTGGAAGTGGCACGCCGCTGCGAAGAGGCACGGGTCCCGATGACCCTCCAGATCCGCGCCGACGCACCGCACACCCTCATCCACTTGGGCGCGGGCCTGCTCGCCGACGGTCGCGACGCCGCCAGGGACGCGGCCGGATTCCACCGTGCGATGATCGAACAGGCCGCCACCGGCCGCACCGCCGCCTGACCCGCACCGGTAGCGCCGAGTGATCGGAACTCCCACAGGCGAAGGCGGCTCCGCCGTCTCGACCGTGGGTACCCCCCGGCTCCGTCATCCCGGCGTGCTTGTGGCCGGGATCCACACCGCAGGCGCAGTACTGTTTCGACCGTCAGCACCGGAGAGGTTCGAATGTCACAGCCCGCCAACGCATCCCGCCCCGCCGTCCTGATCACCGGCGCGGCCGCCGGTATCGGCCGCGCGATTGCCGCGACGTTCGCGGCCCGGGGGTGGACGGTCGGGCTGTACGACATCGATGCCGATGCCGCCGAACACACCGCACGGGAGATCGGCGGACACACCGTCGCCGGCGCGTTCGATGTCACCGATGCGGCGGGCTGGGAACGTGCGCTGGCGGAGTTCTTCGCCGTCACCGGTCGCCTCGACCTGTTGGTCAACAATGCGGGCATCCTCTACTCGGGCGCATTCGGCGATATCGCCCTCGACCGTCAGCACCGGCTGGTGGACGTGAATATCAAAGGCGTGCTGAACGGCTGCCACACCGCGCTCCCCTATCTGCGCCGCACCCCGGGCAGTCAGGTCATCAACTTGGCCTCGGCCTCAGCGCTGTACGGCCAGCCGGGACTGGCGACCTACGGGGCCACCAAGGCGGCGGTGCGCAGCCTCACCGAAGCCCTGGATCTGGAGTGGCGGCACTACGGCATCCCGGTGCGCGATCTGCTGCCCCTGTTCGTCGCCACCGATATGATGACCGAGGTCGCCAAGGGCTCGAAATCCGCGACCACCCTGGGCGTGCGACTGAGCCCGGACGATGTCGCGAACGCCGTGTGGCACACCGCGACCCACCGCCGGAGCATTCGGAGTTCGCACGTGCTCGTCGGCGTGCAGACCAAGATCACCGCCGCGGCCACCCAACTCTCCCCCGCCTGGCTCAATCGCTTGGTGGTCGGCTGGATCAGCAAGGCCGACACCCTCTGACGAGGGCCCCTAAGGGGTGTACTCAAAGCCACATGAGCAGGGTGGCCAGGTCGAGCATGCCCCGGTAGGAGGTGACCCGGGGTGTTTTGTGATGGCAAGGGCTACTTTTCGACGGGTGTCGGCTCGGGCGAGCGGATGCGGAGGAAAGCGCGCAGGTCGGGGCCGCCGCGTAGGCACCAGAGGGCGATCACGGGGTCGCAGATCGCGCAGCCGAGGGAGGAGTTGTGCGCGAAGGGGACGATCGGGTGGCCTTTGAGGTGATGCAATATGTCGCTGGCGGTGTGCAGCAGCCATGCGAGGCCGATGAATGTCCACGAATTCAGGCCGCGGTACGCGCAGTAGGTGATGGCGGCGGCGAAGACGTATTCCCAGGGGCCGAGTCCGCCGCCACTGAGATAGGCGGCTCCGGCTCCGGCGACCATGATCGCGTTGAAAGTGCGGCGATGTGGTTCGCGGATGGGTGACATGAGCAGGGCGTAGACGCCGCCGATCAGCAGCGGCGCAACGACATTGGCGACAGTGGAAATCATGACCGGGTGACTCCTAGGAGCGGGCTCGGGGGATGAATCGGACACGAAGGTATCGCCCGGCCGAGAGTCGTCCCAGTGGCTTTTTCGTCAGGTATCCACGGAAAAACGACATGGCCGGTCTCACGGTCCCGTCACCGTCTCGTCGCCCTTGCCGGCCTGTTCACGGTGATGACGCGAATTCGGCGATGGGGTAGTTTCACGCCATGCACACGGTCGCGGTTCTGGCCTTGGACGGGGTCATACCCTTCGATTTGTCCACCCCCGTCGAGGTTTTCGACCGCACCCGCCTACCGGACGGCCGCCGCGCGTATCGGGTCCGCATCTGCGCCGAGCGGCCGGAGGTGGACGCTGGTGCGTTCGCGCTACGAGCGCCATGGGACCTGGCCGCGGTGGCCGAAGCCGACACCGTGATCGTCCCCGGAGTCGCCGATCCGACCGCCCCGCTGTCGCCGGCCGTGCGCGACACGATCCGCACCGCCGCCGCGGCGGGCACCAGGATCGCCTCCATCTGCACCGGGACGTTCCCCCTCGCGGCCACCGGCCTCCTGGACGGGCTGCGGGCGACCACCCATTGGATCGTGGCGGACCTGCTGGCGGCCACCTATCCGCGCGTCGAGGTCGATCCGGACGTGCTGTACGTCGATAACGGCCAAATCCTCACCTCCGCAGGCGCTTCGGCCGGACTGGATCTGTGCCTGCACCTGATCCGCCGCGACTACGGCTCGGCCGTGGCGGCCGACGCCGCCCGGCTGTCGGTGATGCCGCTGGAACGCGAGGGCGGGCAGGCCCAGTTCATCGTCCAGCAACTCCCGCCCGCACCGCAGGGCGGCGGGCTGGAGCCGCTGCTGCTGTGGTTGCAGGACAATATGTCCCGCGACCTCACCATCGCCGACATCGCCGCCGAAGCCGGCACCAGCACCCGAACCCTGTTGCGGCAGTTCCGCACTCAGACCGGCGCCACGCCGCTACGGTGGCTACACCGCGCTCGGATCCGCCGCGCCCAGCATTTGCTGGAGACGACCGACCACACGATCGAACGCGTCGGCGCCCAAGTCGGTTTCGGCTCACCGACCGCGTTCCGAGACAATTTCAAACGCACCGTCGGCGTCCCCCCGAACGCCTACCGCCGCGCCTTCCGGTGAACGCCCGCGGAGCGACAGACCACGGCGATCGAGGGTGACGGTCCCGCCGACGCGCGGTGTGGTTCCTCGCGGCAGCGGGTCAGGTCGGCGTGAGTCCAGAGTTCCATCGACGACCAGCCGAATGCAACGCGCTCATGTGGCTCATACCGCGCTGAGAGAGCTGGCCGGCGCGCCGATGACGACGCTGGGACCGACTACGGCCCGGGGATTCCGCCATTGCCGAGATCCGGATGACCGGCCGCATCTCGCACTAGGCGGGATGGCGTTTGCGGAGCACCGGAATCGGCAGGCAGCGCGCCGCCGCGAACGCATGCCGCACGACCCGCAGCAGCGGCACGGTGAAGATGCCCGCCAGCCGCGTATAAGGCCATATCGCGATCAGCAGCAGCACGATCAATCCGCGCGCCTGATAGATGACCGGCGCGTGCTGCATGACCTCGACATTGGGATGCAGCGACACCAGCGATCGGGTCCAGGTGAACAGCGTCTCCGCGGTCCGGTACCGATCATCGGTCGAATACGGATCGAAGGTCACCAGCACCGAGGAGAGCAGCGCCGCGACCAGCACCGGCAAGGTCATCCGATCGATCGGCGTAATGCGCGGCCGCGCTTCGGCGGTGATCAGCGGCGGAATGAGAATGAGCCCCGCCCCGATCGCGGCCAGCGGAATGGCGACCGCCTGCGCGAGCGTGAGCAGCACGCTGAGACCACCGCCGGTGCGTGAATGCGGCCCGGAAACACTGACTTCGGTGACCCGCACCGCGAACAGCAGCGGCACCCCGGTACGGAATGCCAGACTCCCGAACCACTGCGCGCGATCGATATGCGGCCCGTACAGACAGCTCAGGAACCGATCGCGCCGAAAACGCCAGACGTGTCCGGCAACGCAGGTGACAACAGCGACGACCGGCAGGAAGACCCACAACACGTACATCATGGTCGACTTCCTCGTCATATCGATCCCGCTGTTGCGCACCACTGTTGCACGTGCATCCGCTCGGGGAAAGAGGCGAGGTCGGCGAATTTCGCGCTATCCCACCGAGAATTCGGTCGATGTACCGGTGAATCCGGTCCTCTGCCCGGTCGCATCCCTGCTGTCGCCGAAGTATTGGATGCGATACTTTCCGGCCTTCACATCGGACGGCACGCTCCAGCGGATCTGGATGAGCGAGGCGGCCGGATTGTCCTCCGGTCGCCGCCAGTGCAATTCGGTGCACCAGTCATTGTCGTCGTGGACCCGCGCCCACCCGTCCCCGGTGGACCGCTGCACCTCGAAGTAGGTGCCGCCCAGCCGGAAATCGTTGTTCGGGTGCGCGCCCACGAATTCGACCGAGACCGTATCTCCCGCAGCGTAATTCGCGGCGGGCTGGGTCAGCACATCACCGAACGAACGGCCCGCGACCGGGACATCGGCGGGCACGGCGGCCAGCAGATTCGGCTGCAAGCCCGAACTCCAGTCCAGCGGCGCGGGTCCCCGGCCGAGATCGGTCCGGGCCGCCACGGCACGCGCCAGGCGGTCGAATTCCTGCATGTACGCCGAGAGAGTCCAACGGCCGTACAGGGTTTCACCGCCCTCGTACTGCTGCGAGAGGTACTCCTCGGGCGTGGTGACGTACCCGCAGTAGCCGTTGGCATAGCCCTGCACGAGCACGTTCTCCATCGGCGCACCCAGCGCGCGGGCCACCACCCGGCGCACCCGCAGCCCCGATACGATGGTGAATTCCGCTGGGCCCGAGGCCAATACGAGGTCCCCGATGCGCATGATCTGAATCGCCACCACCTGCGGCACCCACGGTCGCGGCGGCAGTATCCCCAGCGGGACGATATCGAGCTTGGGGGCCTGCACATCGCGCATCCACTGTTCGATCGGCGCGTCGATACCACCGAGGGCCGCGACCATCGGATTGGTATCACCCTCGTGCAGGAACGGGATCTGGGTATTGAAGTTGTCCTCGGAACTGGTGGCCACCGCCGCCGCGCCCATCATGGCGGGCGAGGTGCGCGCGGGCTTGCCGTCGGGGGTGTACGACCCGTCGATGAGGGTGTCGGACATGTTCACATAGCGGATGACCGAATCCACGCCGCCCCGCGACATGCCCCGTGCGGACGCGAAAGCCTTTCGCCCGGCTTGATATTGGCGCTCGCCGATCATGGCGCAGTTGGTTCGATTGTCCTCGGTCGGCCCGGCCGGATGCCACGGCCGCGTCCACAGATTCGGGGTCATATCGCCGGGATTGGTCTGCGGGAACGCCGCGATGAATCCGGGCTGCCCGTCCAGATAGCGCGCGCCCATCTCGTCGTGCTCCCAGCGGTAGCTGGCGTAGCCCTTGTTGTCGACCGAGATCAGCGTGTTGCGATCGGTCAGCGAGGTGCCGTGCGTGGCGAACCAGGTGATGGCTCCGACATCCTTGCCGCCCTGGCGAAGTCGCAGCACGGTGACCGCCGGATCGATGGCGTCCGGGAACTCCGCCTTGTCCTCGGCGGGATTGAGATCGAAGGCCACCCGCGAGCGATTGGCACTGGCATCGTGCAGTTCGCCATGCCCGATCATGATGTCGCCGGGCGCGAGCCGCTCGTGCGCGTGCGCGATCGCCGCGACGATACCGCCCACTTCGGCGTCATAGGAGTTCTGCTGAAACCCCTGCGCCGCAAGCGAGTACGCGTATTCGCGCGCGGTGCCACCGCACGAATTGTGATTGTGCGTGGCATTGAGATTCACATTGCGCTCGGTGTACAGATCACCGAATCGCTTGGCCAGCTCCACCATCACCGCCAGGTGCACCGACTGGAACAGACAGGCGTTGTCGGTGTTCACGAAGACCACGCGATCACCGCTGACCTGATCGACGATGATGTACGCGCGTGCCCAGCAGCGCATGAGCAGGCCGGTGGTGACCTGATCCAGTTCGGAGTAGCCCATCATGCCCTGTCCGGCGGGTGCGCCGGTCATATCGGCCATACCGCAGCCGACGAGGTAGCCCGCACCGCTGCCCGGCTGTGCGACAGCGGTTTTCGCGCCGAGCAGTCCGGTCGCGCCGAGGGCGGCGGCGGAGACGGCCGCGCCTGCCAGCGCGGATCGGCGGGACACTCTCATCGAATACTCCTGCATCTGTTCGTCACGGTGCGGTCCACCGGGCCGCGTACGCCCGCAGTGCGATCTTGACTTCGCGCAGCAGGCCCGGATCACCGTCCGGATCGGCCCGGAACGCCTCCTGCATGACCGCATCGCCCATCAGGTGCGCGGTCCGGCAGGCGATATCCAGTTCCTCGCCGGGTGCGGCGACACCCTGGGCGATCATGATCTCGCGGAGCGTAACCGCCATCCGCCGTTTGTGCTCGCGGTCGGCCGCGCGCGCCGCCTCGGTGAGATGGCGACCGAACCACAGCGCGCGGAAGCCGGGCTCGCCGCGGTACAGGTGCGCGAAGGCGTCGATGAGCACATCGGTCGGATCCGGCCAGCGTTCGGCGCGGGCCAGCTCGAGCAGTGCGGCCGTACGGGATTCGATCATGGCCAGATAGGACCCGGCCAACGCCTCGATGATCGCGTCGCGATCGGGCAGATACTGGTACAGCGACCCGACCGAGATATGCGCCTCGGCCGCCACCCTGATCATGGTCAGCGCCTCGACGCCCTCGGTGCCCATCAGCCGATCCGCCACCTCGAGCACCCGCGCGAGACGCTCGCGGCTGCGCGTCTGGCGGGGCACACGGCGCAGCAGCGCATCGGGCAGCTGGAGCGGGGTGGGCATTCTCGACTCCGGAGGCAATGTGAATCAGATTCAGGTTTGGGTAGGGTAGCGGCCACGAGCAGAACCGCGCCAGCCGAATGCGCCCGTGTCGCATGGGCTTCGCGCCGGTTGGCCGAGGAGGGGCTCCTCATCTGCGCCGCCGGGTATGTGAGTCTACGGTTCGGCGACCTGGTGGCGGTTACGCCCACCGGTGCCGTACTGGCCGAGCTGAGCGCCGACGCCTTCGCCACTCGCTAGCCCGGCGACGTGCATGTAATCGCGCGGGCAAACGCCGAGAGGACCCCTGCGCCATAACATGCACATGGCATCGAATGGGCGCGCGCAATAGGCTGGCGCGGTGATTTCCGGGCGGACAGTGGTCGACGGGCGCTTCGAATTGCTCGAGCCGCTCGGCAGTGGCGGTATGGGGACGGTGTGGCGGGCCTACGATGTGGCGCTGCATCGGGAGGTGGCGCTCAAAGAGGTCAGGGCTACCACCCGCTGCGCCGTGATACCTCGGTCGGCACGCTCGCCGCGGTCATGCGCGGCGAGGTCCCACCGCCGCGCCGCGCGGGATCGCTCACCCCCGCTCTACTCGCGATCCTGGTGCCACACCCCGATCAACGCCCCACCTTCGAACAGGTGGATTGGCTGCTGTCCCAGGCGATGACAACGCCGACCCCATACCCCGGAGGCCTTCCGCCACTGCATCAGGCACCGACCGCGATCTCCGCGCCACATCGGTTGACGGGAAAGCCCCCGGAGCATTCACTGCCCTTGTCACCGTCGGTCCCCTCGCACCCGCTGTCCTACGGCGGGCATTCCAACCCTTCGGGACATTCGGCGACACCGCTCTACGCCCAGCCCACGGCAACCTCCCGGGGCGTCGCGATTGATGCCGCGGCGCACTCGAATCGGGGTGTGATCGTCGCCGCGATCATCGGTGTGGTGGTCGTGGTCGCGGCCGGTGTCCTCGCCGCGGTGGCACTGCGGCCGGGGTCGTCGACCAATACACCGAGTACCCAGGCGATTCCGAGTCTGCCGGTGGGCACGAATATCGTGCAGCCCAGCTTCACCTTTCCGACCACGCAGCCGCGTACCACCTCCGCGGGAGTCGATCTGCTGACGCCCACCGGCGTTCGGCAGGCCATCGCGGCGCTGGAGAAGGCAACGGGCGGACAGAATTTCACCGAATCCACCATCTACCCGGAGTTCATCACCACCGGCGCACCGGTCAAGGACCGCCCGACCGTCTACGACGAGTACACCTTCCGCGACGGCGCGGCCACCCGCACCGGACCGGGCGGTCAAATCTCCGGCCATTCGACGGTCGCTCTCGGGGGCATCGACTGGGATATCCTGCCCGCGCTGCTGGCCACGGCCCAGGACAAGCTGGCCGTCCCGAATCCCAAGAGCCACTACATCATCATCGACCCGGCCTGGACCTTCAACGACAACAAGCCGACGCTGCTGGTCTACTACTCCGACGAATACAACGGCGGCGGATACGTCGCCGCCGATGTGGACGGCACCCTGGTGCGCGTCTACAACAGCAAGTAGCGCTCAGCGCAGCAGGTTCACGATCTGCCGGTAGGCGGTGCGGGTGGGGGGTGCGAGTTTGGACCAGCTGACCGCGCCGCCGGTGGCCAGGTGGGCGTCGTAGGGGATTTCGGTGACGGCGCGGACGAACTTTCCGAGGTAGGTGCGGATGTGTTTGGCGTAGCCGGGGCCATCGCTCGGGTTCTGTCTGGTCACCACGATGACCGCTTCGGCCAGGTGGTATTGGCTGTAGTTGTCGTCCAGCCAGATCAGGGCCGGGCGTAGTCGATTCACCGCGTCGGCGCGGGCGGCCAGGGTGATGACCAGGGAGATACGCGAATCCGCCAGCAACGGCGCGACCATGCGGTTGGTCACCGGCGATCCGCCGTCGTAAACCGGCAGACATCCGGCATCGCAGAGGCTGCGATGCACCGAGGCGTAGCTCTCGCGCCGCGGTAGCGCCTCGGGCCCGCGGGGCAGGATGCCGACGCTGGAGGTGTTCTCACCGCAGCTGTCCAGCACCGCCGAGGCCAGTCCGCGGTGACTCATATTCAGCCAGGATTGCACGGTTCCGGCGGGATCGATTGCATCGCAACCCCTTCGGGCCAGATCCCCGCCGGTGGCGGTGGCGTCCACCACGATCGGGGAGTGTTCGCGGTAGTTGTAGGAGGCCGCGGTGGCCACGCCGAGCGCCGTCGTCGTGGTGCCCGCGCCGCCGGAGCTCCCGAGTACGAGTACGGGCGGTAGATCGGCCCAGAGCAGGAAACCATTGGTGCTGCGCAGGCGCACGACATCGGTGGGCGCGCCGGGCGGGGCCGGGCGGAGCAGCACGGACAGATCCGTAGGGGTGGAGGAGAGCGCGGCGGGATGATCGGGAAAACTGAGAGACACTCGAGATTCCTTTGTGCGAGCGGCATCGCCTGTAGGACACGCGGCAGCGCAACCGATCGAATACGTCCCGTCCGGCACCCACACCGTGCCCGACGGGCACCCCTGCACTACCACGTCTTCGATGAAATCAACTTCGGTTGGTGCGCCATCCCCCCTTGCCGATTGCTCGAGGCTCAAAAGAGTTGTACTACAACTCCTTTCAGGGTGGAACGATAGTACACCGATCATGACGCCGTGACGATTCGGCGGGGATCGTGATCCCCGGGCCGGGAATTACCTTCGAATGCGCTTCGAATCCACCGTTTTCCGAATGCGGATAACCGCATCGCCCCTCCGCCTTATAAGACGGAGGGGCGATATTCCTATCAGAGAATCGCGATGGGTGCGACCGGAGCGCCGGTCGCGCCGACGAACGGTTCCGGAGTGGCCGAGAGCAGGAATTCGTACCGCCGTTCCTGCGCGCATGCCTCGGAGAGCTCCTCGAGGTTCCAGTTCTGCCCCTGCAGCATGCCCATCTCCACCAGATGCAAAGCATGCACGGCGAGCCAGACATTCTCGATCTCCGGCGGGAAGATCTCGAAGGTCAGCGTGTCATTGGCCACGGCCGCGACATCGCGCGCATGAAACCATTCCGGACAGCGCACCGACAGGCCCGGCGACGGCACCGCATAGCCTTCGCGGTCACCGGCGAGGAAAAGGCGTATCTGACCGGTGCGAATCAACACCAGATCACCGGGCCGGACCCGAACCCGGCCGAATTCCTCGGCCGCCTCCAACTCCTCGGGACCCACCGCGTAATCCGGGGCCAGCCGTTCGACACCCAGCGCGGCGGCGACATCGAGCAGCACCCCGCGCGAGACGATATGCCGGGCCTTGTCGATACCGCTGCGGGAGGCCCCGCCGTGCGCGGTGATACCGCTCGCCGGGCGATTGTTGTAAATGCGCCCCGCGCGCGAGACATGCGGCAAAGCGTCCCAATGGGTTCCGGCCTGCAGGCCCATGGTGACCATGTCATCGCTGGTGGCGACCGTATCGGGGCCGAACATCTCCCAGTTCACCGCGATCATGCTGTGCAGCGGATTGACTCGGCCGCGGATCATGCCGGTCTGAATGCCCCGCTGACTCAGCGGCACCGCCAGCGGCACCCGCCGCCCGCTGCGTACCACCGCGGCGGCCGCGCGGACCACATTGTCGGTGATGAGGTTGAGCGTGCCGATCTCGTCGTCGGAACCCCAACGGCCCCAATTGTTCACGCGCTTGGCCAGGTCGAGAAATTCGGATGGGAAAGCCATATCCGGGAACTTACCCACCGCGCGCCGGTGAACCGCACACACCAGACAATCCGCTCGCCGAGTACGGTGGACAATTGGTCACCGTGGAGTTCGCCCGCTGGTAACCCTCGTGTGAAACAACAGACGCCGGAGCGCCGAACGGTTCAATGAGAGGTGGGCACGACGCGATGCAGCAGTCCCAGGTCGATACGGCGGTGGGCGCCAGCCCGTTGCTACGGGCCTCCCTGGCGCCAGCGGCCCGAACCCTGGTCGATATTCTCGCCGCCACCGCGGCGGAGCATCCCGAGGCACCCGCCATCGACGACGGTGCGGTGGTGCTCAGCTACTCGGAGTTGCTGAGCGAAATCGATATCGAGGTGGGCCGCCTGGCCGCGGCGGGTGTGCGCGCGGGTGATCGGGTCGGCGTGCGCATGCCGTCCGGGACCAGCGCGCTGTACATCACCATTCTCGCGGTGCTGCACGCCGGCGCCGCCTACGTGCCCGTGGACGCCGATGATCCCGACGAGCGGGCGCGCCTGGTGTTCGGCGAGGCGAAGGTGAGCGCCATCGTCACCGGCGAGGGCATTCAAAGCACCGGTGTGACAACCGAATCCACCGCCGAGTCGACCGCGCACCCCACGCCCGCCGATGACGCCTGGATCATCTTCACCTCCGGTTCCACCGGAACGCCCAAAGGTGTTGCGGTGACCCATCGCAATGCCGCGGCCTTCGTCGATGCCGAGGCCCGGCTGTTCCTGCAACACGAACCCATCGCCCCGGGTGATCGGGTGCTGGCCGGACTCTCGGTCGCCTTCGACGCCTCCTGCGAGGAGATGTGGCTGGCCTGGCGGCACGGGGCCTGCCTGGTGCCCGCCCCGCGCGCCCTGGTGCGCACCGGCGCGGACCTCGGGCCGTGGCTGGTGCGCCGGGAGATCAGCATCGTCTCCACCGTGCCGACGCTGGCCGCGACCTGGCCCGCCGAGGCCCTGGACTCGGTCCGCCTGCTCATCTTCGGCGGTGAGGCGGTGCCGCCGGAACTGGCGGAGAAGCTCGCCGGAACCACCGATCGCGAGGTGTGGAACACCTACGGCCCCACCGAGGCCACCGTGGTCGCATGCGCGGCCCTGTTGAACGGCTCCTGGCCGGTGCGCATCGGGCTGCCCCTGGACGGGTGGGATCTGACCGTCATCGACGCCGCCGGAAATCCGGTCGCCGAGGGCGAATCCGGTGAGCTGGTCATCGGCGGTGTGGGCCTGGCCCGCTACCTGGATCCGGCCAAGGACGCGGAGAAGTACGCACCGCTGGAATCGGTCGGCTGGGAACGCGCCTACCGCAGTGGCGATCTGGTGCGCAATGACAGCGAGGGCCTGGTCTTCCTGGGCCGCGCCGATGATCAGATCAAATTGGGCGGCCGCCGGATCGAACTCGGCGAGATCGACAACGCGCTCCAGCATCTGCCCGGTGTCACCGGCGGCGCGGCCGCCATTCGAACCACCAAGGCGGGCAATAAGATTCTGGTCGGCTACCTCACCGGACCGGGCAGCGATTACGACCTCAAGGCCGCGCGAGCCATTCTCGCCGAACAACTTCCGGCTCCGCTGGTGCCGCGCCTGGCCGTGGTCGACGATATGCCCACCCGCACCTCGGGCAAGGTCGACCGCGATGCGCTGCCGTGGCCGCTGCCCAAGGTCGCCGAGGTCGATCCCGGACTCACCCCGACCGAGCAATGGGTTGCCGGACTGTGGGATTCGATTCTCGGCGCGGAGGTCACCGATCCGAACGCCGACTTCTTCGATCTGGGCGGCGGCTCGCTCGCGGCCGCACAGCTGGTGACCGGATTGCGGGAACGGCATCCGCGGATCACCGTCGCCGATCTCTACGATCAACCGCGACTCGGCGCACTGGCCGCACTGCTGGACGCCACCGCACCCGTCGAGGCTGCACAGGTGCGCGAGGTGCGGCCGGTTCCGCTGCCCGCCCAACTGTTCCAGGTGCTGGCCACGATTCCGCTCACCACGCTGACCGGATTACAGTGGCTGACCTGGCTCGCGATCGTCGGCAATATCGCGTCCTGGACCGATTCGCTGCCCTGGCTGCCGCACCTGTCCTGGTGGTGGGCGCTCATCGCCTTCCTGTTGTTCATCTCCCCACCCGGCCGAATGGCATTGTGCGTGGCCGGTTCCCGGCTGCTGCTGGCCACCGTGGAGGCCGGAACGCATCCGCGCGGCGGCCTGGTGCATCTGCGGCTGTGGACGGCCGTGCGGCTGTCCGAGGCCAGCGGGGCCGAGAACCTGTCCGGCGCACCGTGGATGGTGCCGTTCGCGCGGGCGCTCGGCGCGCGCATCGGCAAGGGCGTGGATCTGCACACCCTGCCGCCGGTGACCGGCTTCCTCGAACTCGGCGACGGATGCAGCGTCGAACCAGAGGTCGACCTCTCGGGGTATTGGATCGACGGCGACCTGGTGCACATCGGCCCGATCAGCATCGGGCCGGGCGCGGTGATCGGCGCGCGCTCGATTCTGCTGCCCGGCACCAGGATCGGCAAGAACGCCGAGATCGCACCGGGTTCGGCGGTCTCGGGCCGGGTCAAGGCCGATCAGGCGTGGGCCGGTTCACCGGCGGTGAAAGTCGGTAAGGCACAGCACGGCTGGCCCGATCACACCCCGGCGCGCGCACCCCAGTGGATCGCCATCTTCGGCATGACCTCGATGGCCCTGGCCGCCGTGCCGATTCTCGGACTCGGCGCCGGTGGTGCGCTGATCGCCTGGCGGATACGCGATACCACCACGCTCACAGCGGGACTCGGCCGCGCGTTCGCGATACTGCCGGTGGCCGCGCTGCTCAGCCTCGGCGTGTACGCCGCGGTGACGATTATCGCGGTGCGGCTGTTCAGTATCGGACTCACCGCCGGATACCACCCGGTGCGCAGCCGCGTGGGCTGGCAGACCTGGGCCACCGAACGTCTGCTGGACTCCGCGCGCACCTTCCTGTTCCCGCTCTACGCAAGCCTCTTGACCCCGGTCTGGCTGCGCCTGCTCGGTGCGAAGATCGGCAAACACGTCGAAGCCTCCACCGTGCTGCTGCTGCCGAAGTTCACCACAGTCTCCGACGGCGCGTTCCTGGCCGACGACACCATGATCGCCAGTTACGAACTCGGCGGCGGCTGGCTGCATATCGGCGAGGCCAAGGTCGGCAAGCGGGCCTTCCTGGGTAATTCGGGTATGACGGCGCCCGGTCGCCGGGTGCCCAAGAACGGTCTGGTCGCGGTGCTCTCGGCCGCGCCGTCCAAGGCCAAGGCGGGCTCGTCCTGGCTCGGCAGTCCGCCGGTGCGCCTGCGCCGCACCGCCGCAAGCTCCGATACCGCACGCACTTTCGATCCGTCCTGGCAGCTGCGGGTCGCCCGCGGGATTGTCGAGACCTGCCGTTTGATCCCGGTGCTGGTGACCTTCGCCATCGGCCTGGGCGTGCTGTTCACCCTGGCGTGGCTGGCCCAGCGGCTCGGACATCTGGCCACCGCACTGCTGAGCGGGCTGGTGCTGCTGGCCGCCGGGGCCGTCGCCGGGGCCTGCTCGGTCATCGCCAAATGGTTGCTGGTGGGTCGGATCGGGCGGGTCGAGCATCCGCTGTGGTCCTCGTTCGTCTGGCGTAATGAAGTCGCCGACACCTTCGTGGAACATGTTGCCGCGCCGTGGTTCGCGCGTGCGGCGACCGGTACACCCGTACTCAATCTGTGGCTGCGCGGACTCGGTGCCACGATCGGGCGCGGGGTATGGTGCGAGTCCTATTGGCTACCGGAGGCTGACCTGGTGACACTCGGTGACGGCGCGACAGTGGAACGCGGCTGCGTGGTGCAGACCCATCTGTTCCATGATCGAATCATGGCCATGGACACCGTAACCCTCGGTGCCGGAGCCACATTGGGACCGCATTGCGTCGCCCTGCCCGCCGCGAGCATCGGCGCGGGCGCGACCATCGGACCCGCGTCACTGGTCATGCGCGGGGATACCGTGCCGCCGTCCACGCGTTGGTGGGGCAATCCCATCGCGCCGTGGCCGCAGACCGGAGCGGGCCAGTGATGCCGGCCAAGTTCGATGAGGAGCCGATCGATGATTACCTGCCGCAGAACGGGAATCGCGGCTACCGGGTGTCGCGGTACGAGCTGGAGCTGGTCTACAGGGTAGCGGGCAACCGGCTCGGCGGGCGCGCGGAGATCACCGCGGTGACCACGGCGGTGCGGGATCGGTACGCGCTGGATCTGGCTCAGTCGCTGACGGTTTCGAAGGTCTTCGTCAATGGCGCGCGGGCCTCGAAGTACACCCATCAGCGCGGAAAGCTGATTATCACTCCCGCACAGCGGATTCCGGCGGGCGGTGTGCTGGCCGTGGTCGTGCAGTACAACGGGGTGCCCGCGCCGGTGCGCGGCCGGTGGGGCGAGGTCGGCTGGGAGGAGCTCACCGAGGGCGCGCTGGTGGCCAGTCAGCCCAATGGCGCGGCCTCCTGGTATCCCTGTGACGACCATCCGAGTTCCAAAGCGTCCTACCGCATTTCGATCACCACGGACACCCCGTACTACGCCCTGGCCAATGGCACCCTCATGCGCAAGCAGACCAGGGCCAGCCAGACCACCTGGGTCTACGAACAGCCCGAGCCGATGGCCACCTATCTGGCCACCATCCAGATCGGGCCGTATCGCAAACATCGCCTCGAGGCCCCGCGCGGTGCGGTGCCCATGCAGGCCGTACTGCCCATCCGGCTGCGCGCCGCCTTCGATCACGACTTCGCGCGGCAACCGCGCATGATGGAGCTCTTCGCCGAGAAGTTCGGGCCCTATCCCTTCGAGGGGTACACCGTCGTCATCACCGATGACGAGCTGGAGATCCCCATCGAGGCGCAGGGCATCTCGATCTTCGGCGCGAACCACTGCGACGGCCGGCGCGGCTCGGAACGCCTGGTCGCACACGAACTCGCGCATCAATGGTTCGGCAACAGCCTCACCCTGCGACAGTGGCGCGATATCTGGCTGCACGAGGGCTTCGCCTGCTACGCCGAATGGATCTGGTCCGAGGCCGCGGGCGAGCAGACCGCCGACCACCTCGCCCGCGCCGCCCACCACATGCTCTCGCGCCATCCGCAGGACATCCTCATCGGCGACCCCGGCCCCGCCCGCATGTTCGACGACCGCGTCTACAAACGCGGAGCCCTCACCCTGCACGCCCTACGCCTACATCTCGGCGACCCGAAATTCTTCAACCTGCTGCGCGAGTGGACCACCCGCCATAGGCACGCCTCGGTCACCACCGACGAATTCACCGACCTGGCAGGGCATTACAGCTCCACCTCCCTGCGAACCCTGTGGGACGCCTGGCTCTACAGCCTCCCACTCCCCCAACTACCGCCGCCGAGTCACGCCGGTTGAACGGCCCGCTCGAACAGGTACGGGTCGTGGAAGTTGATCAGCAACGCGGTCGGGTCGGCGGCTGACCAAAGCTCGGTCAGGCGTTCATGATTGGCGCGGACCCGGCTCCGGTCGGCGGCGATGACACGCCCATCACCGTCATGGCGAGCGGAGCGGTCTTGCCGCCGGCGAGTTGGCCGTGGTGGTAGAAGGCATCCCCGCCGTGCAGGATCCACTGTGATTCGGCGTCGACGGCGACCACCCAAGTCCGAGGCCCAGCTCTCGCGCACGGCGATCCAGCGCGCGGCGCTCACGGTGATCGATGCCGGGGGGCATCGCGGCGGTGAGTATGCGATCGGTCAGCCGGGTGCTCGGCGGCGACGCCAAAAGCCTCTACCACCACATCGACGGCAAAGACCGTGATCGCGAATTCGAGTACACCCTCGATCTGATCGTGCGGATCGTGACCGCGTACGGAGCCTGAACGCCCGACCCCACGTACGGGCGCTCGGTGCTCCAGCGCGGGGAACCGCCTGCCGCTCAGTCCTTTTCGGTCGGATCCATGGGACGGCGGGCCAACTGCGTCACGCCGTTGTACCCGTAGCTTTCGCCGTCGAGTTCGTAGAGGGCGACGTACGCCGCACCGGGCAGAGTGCCCAGACGGGTGTTCAGGGCGTCGTAGGCGTGCTCGATGAACGCCGCCTTCTCCTGAGAGGTGTTGGTACCCAGGGTGATACTGACCTCGAGATGCACTCCGGTGGCCTGCGCGGGGCGCGTCGCGCCGACGAACCAGCGGTCGGCGGGTACGAGATTGAGGTGCACGACGGTGACCTCGGGTTCCTTGAACAGGTCCTTCTCCAGCAGCCCGGTGATATCGGCGGCGAGTGCGGCCTGGGTGTCCGGTGAGAGTTCGGGGTCCGCAATGGTGATGCGCACGAACGGCATTCGGCTCGACTCCTGTTCCTTGGGGTTGGCCTTCGAATCTACGAGAGCTTCGAGGGCCGCCCGGGGGGCAGATCGCGACAGGTGCCGGACTTCCCGCGCCAGTCAGCGGCGCCGGTACGCCACGCTCTGACCTGCGACCAGATGCACCAGATCCTGTTGGGCGAGATTGATATCGAGCAGGTGGGTGCCCCAGGTCTGGTCCGGCAGCGCGGGCAACAGCGCCGCGGCCACGCCGCCTACCTGGAGCACATGCGGCGCGTCGCCACCGGTGCAGTGCGCGTCCAGACCGTCGATCTCACGGCCCTCGACGATCGCGTGAATCGGGGCATCGGCATTGTCCCGCAACGATGCCGGATTGGTGCACAGCACCTCGTAGCCGGGCCCGTACGGCAGCGTGCCGCGCACCTCGCTAATATCGGGCGACTGGGGTGCACGGCCGAAATGGGTATTCGCCGGGGGCGTCCGCGTGAACGACGAATAGGCGATGACGCATCCGAGCTGTTCGGCATCGGTGCAGGCGGGGACCGAGGCGAAGTCGCCGCCGACCGTCGCGCCCTTGGGCACCAGGACGTCACCGCCGATGAGCAGGGCCGAAACCAACTGCGCCTGTACCGGTTTCCCGTCGATCCGATTGCGGATCAGCGAGCGCAGCATGCGGGTGCCCTGCGAATGACCGATGAGCACCACCCCGCGAGCGTCATTGTGATTCGCCAGATAGTCGTCCCAGGCGTTCTCGATGTCCTGATACGCGAGATCCCGTGCCGCGCCGACACCTTCGGCGGGCGGGTTGAACAGCGCCCGCAGCGTCACCTGCCGATACACCGGCGCCCACACAGTGCATTGCGCACCGAACGGCCCCGCCTGCGCCCTGGCGACCGCCCGCAATTCCGCCGAGGTGTCGAAGTCGGCATTGGTGGCCTGCTCCAGCGAGGCGGTGGGATACACGTAGAAGCAGTCGATCGGCGCATCGGTGCGCCCGCCGCAGGGATCACCCGCCTGACCGGGACGGCACAGCCAGACGGTGGAGGTTTCCGCCGCGGCCGGAGCGGCCACCGCGAACGCGGCGATCAGCGCGAGAACGGTGCCGCCGAGCAGCGCCGCGACGGCGGGGAATCGAAGGGTCACGCGAATCTCCTTGTCACCGTGGCGGAACCGGCCGGACGCGGGAGACCGGATCATGCTGCGGCGAGCCTATCGGATCCCGCACGACCGGAGGCTTGGCAGGCGGGCGGAATAGATACATAATCACCGTTATGCCAAAACAGGTCGATGTGGCGGCCCAACGCCGGACCATCGCGTCCGCGGCCATCACGGTCATCGGCGCCGCCGGAATCGACCGGACCCGACTGCGCGATGTGGCGGCGGCCGCCAATGTCACCACGGGCGCGGTCACGCACTATTTCGACGGTAAGGACGCACTGCTCGAGGCCGCCCTCGAAGAGGTCGTGCGCCGTGTGCTGGAGCGCCCGGCCCCCGCTCCCGCCGATATCCGCGCCTGCATCGACATCTCCGCGAGCTACCTGCCGCTGGATGCCGAGGGCCTGGCCGAATGGCGGGTGTGGCTGGCCTTCTGGGCGCGCGCCATGAACGATGAGCGCCTGCGCGCGGTGCATCGGCGCTACTACGCCGAGATCGTCGAGCGCATCGCCGATCGGATCGCGACCGTCACGAGTCCGGCGGTGCCGCGTGCGCGATTGCTCGCCTGTGCGGACGCGGTGCTCGCCGCCGTCGACGGCGTCGGCTGCCGCACCGTGCTCGAGCCGGACTCCTGGCCCGCCAATCGACAGCGAGAGACGCTGTCGCACTTACTTTTACCGATGCTCACCGCGTTCGCGCACGACACTCGGGAATTCCGATCATGACCAAACAGGATATGTCCGCCGATGATGCGCTGTCGGACTTCACCATTCGGGAGATCACCCTCGACGACGTCACCAAGCGCGTGTACGTCGCCGGTTCCGGACCGGGCGTCATCGTCATGACGGAGATGCCGGGCATCAGCCCGCATGTGGCGCGCTTCGCCCGCTGGGTGCGCGATGCCGGATTCACCGTCTATATGCCCTCACTCTTCGGTCGCGACGGTGTGGTGGCCACCGCCGAGGAAGGTGCGCAGGTCTTCCGAAAGGCCTGCGTCAGTGCCGAATTCCGCGCCTTCGCGGCCGACGAGTCGAGTCCGGTCACGATCTGGCTGCGCGCCCTGGCCCGGCTGGCGCATCAGGACTGCGGCGGACCGGGCGTCGGGGCGATCGGCATGTGCTTCACCGGGAATTTCGCGCTCACCATGATGCTCGAACCCGCCATGCTCGCACCGGTGCTGTCACAGCCGACGCTGCCGATGAACGATCCCGCCGGAATGCATATCGCACCCGAGGAGCTCACGGCCGTACGCGACCGGCTCGAACGTGAGGATCTGACCGTGCTCGCCTATCGCTTCGCGGGCGACAAGTTCTGCCGCGCACAGCGTTTCGCCGCCTACGAACAGGCCCTGGGCGATCGTTTCGTCGGCCGGGTGCTGCCCGATTCGGCCGCCAATCCCGATACCGCGCCGTTCTTCTCGGTGCATGTGGATAGCCCGCACAGCGTGGTCACCGCGCACCTGATCGATGAGGCCGGTCAGCCGACCGTCACCGCCCGCGACGAGATCCTCGCCTTCTTCCGGCAGCGACTCGGCGTGGTCGTGTGATCGGAGGCTATTTCGCGACGGGTTCGCGGGCCGCCATGGTGCGGCCGGTGAGCTCGACCGAGCGGACCCGATCCTCGATATCGGTGGCGTGATGCGCCAGGATGAGCTCGTCCGCGCCGATCTCGGCGGCGAAATCCTCCAGGTACGCGACAACTTCCGCGGGCGTCCCCGCGGCGGTGTAGGTGGTCATCTTCGCCAGGTGCGCGCCATTGGGCGTGCTGAGGAACAGGTCGATCTCCTCATCGCTGAAATCGGCTCCGGCCGCGCCGCGCTGGATCATGGCGCGAGCACGGGCGCGATAGGCGATCTGCTTCTGCTCCTGCGCCCGGTCGTGATCGTCGGCGGCGAAGACATTCGCGCCCGCCATCACATAGGGTTCGGCGAGTTGTTCGGAGGGGCGGAAACCCTCGCGGTAGGCGGCCACGGCCTGATGCAGGGCATCGGGCGCGAAATGCGAAGCGAAGGCATACGGCAGGCCGAGATGTGCGGCCAATTGCGCGCCGAATAGCGAAGAACCCAGAATGTACAGCGGCACAATGCCTTCCGCGCGCGGCACCGCATTGATTCCCGGAATCCGCGAATGCCCGGACAGGTAGCCCTGCAACTCGAGCACATCCTGCGGAAAGCTGTCCGCCGACGCGGGATTGCGCCGCAGTGCCCGCATGGTCGCCTGATCACTGCCGGGCGCGCGGCCCAAACCCAGATCGATCCGCCCCGGGAACAGCGATTCGAGGGTGCCGAACTGTTCGGCGATCACCAGCGGCGAATGATTCGGCAGCATGATCCCGCCCGCACCGAGCCGAATGCTCTCGGTCTGCGTGGCCACATGCCCGATGAGCACGCTGGTCGCACTCGAGGCGATCGACTTCATATTGTGGTGCTCCGCGTACCAGACCCGCCGATGTCCGCTGCGTTCGGCGGCCTGCGCCAGTCGCACGCTATTGCCGAAACTGTCACGCGCGGTCTGACCGGGCGCGATGACCGCCAGGTCCAGGAGGGACAGTGCGACAGGCATCGGAAGCCGCCTTTCTGATTCGGGGACATACCGGGCGCGGCCGGAGCGCACCCACTCCCTCTTGCAAGGCATCGGGGCGCGAAGTTATGCCCGCGGCACCCGACACGCGCACCCGCACCGCTTCCGGCGTAACCGTTCCCGCAGGTGAGACCCTTGCCGCTGTGACCGACTCGCTGATGATGGCCGCGATCGAGACCGTCTCTCAGACGGTGAACTCCTATGCCGCCGCGGCGGCCGGGCGACCTCTGCCCCCGGTGACCTGGATGTGGGATTGCTGCGCCCGCTTCTCCGGTGCGGAGTCCGAATTCTGCGGCACCTTCCATCCCGATATGCCCGCCATCGAGGCGAACGCCCAACTCGAGCACTGGGCGCTGGCGCTCAACCTGTGGGAAACCACCACCGCTCGCGAGGCCGCCGAGGGGCGTCGCGCCTTCGCGGGCACGCTCGCCGACACCCGCATCCGATTGACCGCGGCGGTCGAATCCCCCTCCCCCACAACCGAAACCCAACCGCTGCTGATTATGTGATGCCCGCTCAGCCGTTGCCGTAGACCCGATCCGGACTGACGAGTACGACCGCACGTCGATCCTGCGCCATCACCCGGTCGTACTCGTCCCAATCATCGTGGGTGCCGCCGGCCGCGGTGAATACCGCGCGCAGCAGTACGCGCAGATGTTCGCCGTCGATCCCGGAGACCGGGTCATCGGGGCCGACAATCCATACGGACCCCTCGACGGTCACCCATTGCCATCCGACGCGAACGACCACCGTCATGCGTGGATCGGCGCGCAAGTTCACCAGTTTGCGAGTACCGCCCCGAACCACCATGCCGACCACGTTCTCGCCGCTCACGGGATGCTTCAGCACACCCGCATTGACCAGCGATGACTGAATCGTGCCGTCCGGCCGCAGCGTGGAGGCGACACAGAGCCCATGATCCCCGGCGATCAGCCGTTCGAAATCCGCGAGTTCGCTCACACGCGAAGTCTACGCACGCGGGTGCGGAGCCCGGCGTTACAGGTAGGCGGTATGGGGTTCGGCACGCTTGATTCGAATTGTGGCGCAAGTACATTCGAAGACGGGTTGGGTCTTTCGAATGGAGTGATTCACAGATGCGTCGTACGTTGACGATGGGGTTCGGGATGATCGGTCTGGCCGCGGGCGCGGTGCTCGCGCCCGCGGCCGGTGCGCAGGATTTGGCCGAGGGGGTCGGGTGCGCCGGGTTCACCTGCCACAACGACACCGATGACACCTACAGGGTGGAGGCCACGGTGGTGTGTTCGGACGGGATGCGGATGCCGATCACCCGGTATCTCGCACCGCGTGACCGTCAGATTCCGGTATCGGCGCTATGTCCGATGATCACCGAACCGGGGCGCTGGGTGCAGCCGCCGCCGGTGATGGACAGCGACGGCTGGAAAACGCGGCCGCCCACCTTCGAGCCGGGGCCGACACGGCCGAATCCGGTGGTGAGCGTGGACTATCAGCGCGCGGTGGTGGATAACGATCCGCATCCGGCGGCGACCGGTTCCGGTTCCTGAGAGCTCATCGAAAGAGGTTGTCCCGGTGCCGGTCCAGGCGCTGGGACGCCTCCGGGAGCGCGACCACGCTCCACTTTCCGGGCTCGGGCAACTCCGCCGCGCACAGCGCGATCGCGCTCTTGCGAAACGACAGAGAGCGTTCGATCTCCATCGGCACCTCCCATCGGCGGGGCGGCCCCGTCGGAGATGCCTTAGGGGGCCGTCCCCGGTGGCAACCCGGGTCCCGCCCGGATCGCCACCGCACGGGGCATGCCGATCAGACTGCGGGCCAGTCGTTCTCGGTCTCGGCGATCTTGTTGACATAGTTGGTCAGGGTCTGCAGGGCTACCAGCGCGACGATCTCGAGCACCTGTTCCTGGGTCCAGCCCGCCGCGAGTACGGCGCTCGGGTCGGCCTTGCCGCGGCTCTCGGTCAGCTCGCGCGCGAACCCCACCGCCGCAGCTTCTTTCGTATCATCCGAGGTGCCCGCCTTGGCGGCGTCGATTTCGGCGTCGGAGAGTTTGGCCACACGCTTGCCCGTGAAGGTGTGCGCCGCAACGCAGTACCCGCAGTCGTTGGCCGCGCCGACCGCCAGTGCGATGCGCTCGGAGGTCGGGCCGGGCAGTGCGCCCCGCTTCAGCGCCCCCGACAATCCGAGGTAGCCCTCCAGCACGGCGGGCGCGATCGCCATCACCTTGGTCATATTCGGCACCCGGCCCATACGCTTGCGCACCTCGTCCAGCAGCGGGGCGTCCTCGACGGTCTTGATCATGACAACAGCCTTTCCGGGTGAAACTTCCGATCGCGTCGTGCTTACGGTCGATTCAACGAGGCCGCGGGGCGCGAACCGGGCACCGAACACGCCACGGTGCGGACCGTCGACGCCAAAGCACCCGGGTGGAAGTAATCCGACGGTCGGGACCGCGCCATTCCATCGCGATATTCGGCCGTATTGGTTGCTGGACGGTTACTATTGAGCAAGATCATCCGTTCCAGTGGCGTAAATCGCCCATTGTCCGGATGTCCGGCAGCAGACAGGAGAACACCTCATGCTCGGTCTAGGAATTCTCGGCTGGATCATTATCGGTGGTCTCGCCGGGTGGATTGCCAGCAAACTCATGAAGACCGATGCTCAGCAGGGCATTATGCTGAATATCGTGGTCGGCGTCGTCGGCGGTTTGCTGGGTGGATTCTTGCTCAAGGTTCTCGGTGTGGACGTCAATGGCGGTGGTTTGTGGTTCAGCTTCTTCACCTGCCTAGGCGGCGCGGTTATCCTGCTGTTCCTCGTCGGGCGTTTCGCCCGGCGCTGATCGAATGGTCCTGGCGCGCGCGGTGGTGCTCGACACGCACCACCGCCGCGCCTGTGACCAGGCATAACGCACTCGCCAGCACGCCGATTACCGACCAGCCGTCGAAACCGGTGTCCGTTGCGGTGAGGGTCGATCCGAGTACCAGAATTCCGAAAAGCAGCAACGCGAGGCCGGGTCCATTGACGGTATCGAGGATGGACTCTCCGGTGGGCGTCCCGGTGGTCTCGGGAAAGCCTGCATGGTGACTCATCGAGGATTCTCCTTCGGCTGGTCGTTCTCCCCAACCCATCCGGAGTGCCCGACCACACCAGCCCCAAACGACACACTTCGCGCCGATCAGCGCGTCCTCAGCGTGTCGCCGAGTGTCGCCGAGTGTCGCCTCGAATAATCCATGCGACAAGATCGGATTCGACTTCGTCCCGATTGATTTCATTCGCAGTTTCGTGCCGAGCGCCCGGATACCCGCGACCTCACCGACGCCGAACCCTCGGCCCTCAGCGCCAATATCGTCCTGGTCTCCCGGTGCCTGATCCAACTCAGCCGCCCGCACACCACGCCCGGGCGTGAGCGCATGCACGTCGGCTCACTCCGCGAGGAGGCGTTTGGGGTGCATGCCGTCCACCTGGCCGATGAAGGGCGGGTGGATGCTGTAGCCGAGCATGCGGCGGATGTCCTCGCCGACGGTGCGGGCTATGTGGTGCGGCGTGGAGAGGGTGAAGGCTTCCTGGGGGCGCAGCCACGGCTCGCAGTACTGGGCGGTGACGGCCAGGCGGGCGGCGGTCGAGCGATTCGGGCCGCCGCCGTGCCACAGGGTGCCGAGGAAGAAGACGCAGGAGCCCGCGGACATGAGCACCGGGCGGCGCTCCGAATCCCCCTGTGGGAGTTCATCACCCCAGTTCTGGCTGCCGGGGACGATCTCGGTCGCGCCATTGGTCTCGGTGAAATCGTCGATAGCCCAGATGGTCGCGGCGCTGAGCGCTTTGCGCGGGCGCGGCAGGGGGTAGAAGCCGTCGTCGGTGTGCAGCATCTGGGCCGATTCACCGGGCAGGATATTGATGACCTGCAGCATGGACAGCAGGTAGTTGGGCATGAGCAGGCGATCGAGCAGGGCCAGCACGCGCGGATGGGCGGCGAGGCGATCGCCGCTGCGGGTCTTGTTCAGCACGCTGTAGACACGCTGGGTGGCATGGCCCTCGAAATTGTTGCGGCCCTTGAGATTCAGTAGCGGGTCGGTGTCATCGCGGATCGCTCGCAGCTCATCGGCCGTAATCAGGTCCGGCAGGATCACGTACCCGTCGCGCAGCAGTGCGGCCAGGTCGGCCTCGACCAGTGCGGGATCGACCGTGCTCCCGCTGCTTTCGGTCCGGCGATAGGTTCCGGCCAGGTCACCGGCGAGATCGGTCACGGATGAGACGTCAGCGCCCACGGCGCACCTCCGATTTAACATAACTCAATTCTGTTATGCTTCGGAGCATGGCACGGGCTCCCCTGGGACGTCAACAACTCCTCGATGCCGCCCGCGCGGAGCTGGTGGCGGCCAATGGCGTGGTCGATCTGAACGCGCTCAAACGACGGTCCGGGCTCAGCACGGGCGCGCTCTACCACCACTTCGGCTCCAAAGCCGGTCTGCTGGTGGCGATTTACGAGGAATTCCACGCCGGGCTCGTCGCCGCCATCGCCGATGAGACCATTGCGGACGAGCGCGGCTGGGCGGCCCGCGAGCGCGCCCGCACCCGCAATTTCGTGGCCTATCACCTCGCCGATCCCCTCGCGGAGCTGCTGCTCGGCCGGATCAGCACCGAGCCCGAGGTCGCCGAGGTGGAAGCGGCCACCCTGGAGCGCATTATCGAATCCGCGGGCCGCAATATCCGCTCCGGCCAGGAGTCGGGCGAACTCGACGCGAGCATCGATCCGGAGCTGGCGGGCGCGTGCGTCATGGGCGCACTCCGGCACGGTATGGCCGAACAGCTGCGCCGCCACCCCCGCCCCTCCATCGATCAAGCGACCGAGGGGCTTTGGCGATTCATCGCCGCAGCGGTCGGCGTCAATCCCGCTGCCACACCAGCACCATGGTGAACGGATGACCGCGCAGCGCGGCCCATTTCGGCTTGCGCGCCACCCAGGCGTCGTCCACCAGCGCCTCGCTGACCTCGGTCAGCCGCCATCCGGCCGAAACGCCCGCCGTGATATGTTCACCGAACAGGTGCAGGTGCGTACTGATCGCGAGTGGCTCACCGGATTCGGGCGTGTAGTGCGTGGGCATCCCCGTCACCATCATGAACTGTGGGTGATAGGCCACCAGGACGAATGTCGCACCGGGAGCGGCCAATCGGCGCGCCTCGGCATAGAACGGGGCCAGTTCCGGCAGGTGCTCGTCGACCAGCGAGGAGATCACCACATCGTATGCGCCGCTTGGCAATCCGGTATCGCGGACATCGGCCGAGGTCAGGGTGGTGTGCGCGCCGCGAGCCCGGGCGCGTTCGAGCATTCCCGCACTGAGGTCGACCCCGTCGATATCGGTGACGCCGTGCGCGCGCAACCAGCCGCCGGTGCGCCCGGTGCCGCAGCCCAGATCGGCGGCGCGGCCATGCCAGCGCACCCGAACGCGCTCGAGCAGCGCGTAATCCATCTCGTCCATGACGGTCTGCTCGTAGGTCGGGGCCCAACCGTCGTATCCGGTGGCCACATCGACGGTTCGGTAGTTGCGGCGGTCGAAATCGGCGAAGGTCGGCATGGCGGCAGTATTCCGTGCCGAAGCCGTATCGGGCCAAGTATTTTCGGCTGGCCGCACCGAAACCCGGTGAAGCGCGCGACGAGCGCCTAACCTGGGGTTTGTTTCAACTCGACCAAAACGGGAATGGCTGCAGTGCGCAACTGTCCAGTTGCAGCCGTCTGGCGCAGAACGCAGGAGCAACCCAGCGTGAGCAGGAAAGAAACAACCACCAATCTCGAATCCGAGCTCGATCCGAATTCCGTCAAGGCGGTCAGCGGCGCCGATGCCTGCTGGCCCGAACCGAGTCCACTCGCCGATTGGTGGGAGGGGGTCATGTTCGATGACGCCGAACCTCACCACATCACGCGCGATATAGCCTGAAGACCGACTCGATCCGATTGCCGCGCAAGCGAACTTGTCGGTGGTCGGGAATACGCTCGATAGGCGGATTCCGATTTGCCCATCAGCGTAAAGAGTTGATCTTCATGACTATATTCGCCATTTACGGGGCCACCGGTCATACCGGTCGCCTGGTCACCGCCGACCTGCTCGCCCGGGGTCAGGATGTCATTGTCTCCGGGCGAGATTCGGGTGCGCTGGCCACACTCGGGCAGGGACGCGTCATGCCCGCGGCACTCGACGATCCCGTCGCCTTGCGCGCGGTGGCCGAGGCCGCCGATGTGCTCATTCACTGCGCGGGCCCCTTCACCACCACCGGACTGCCCGTTGCCACGGCCGCGGTCGAGGGGGGTTGTCACTATGTCGATCACGCGGTCGAAGTGCATTTCGTGAAGCGGCTGTTCGATACGTTTCCCGAGCGCGCACTGCGGGCGGGCATCACCATGCTGCCGAGTGTGAGTTTCTATGGCGGCCTGGGCGATTTGCTCGCCGGGGCGGTGGCGCGGGATATGTCCGATATCGAGCGAATCACCGTGGCCTATGCCGTCCACAATTGGATGATGACGCACGGCGCGGTGGAGACCGCGCGGTTGCTATTCGCCGATACCGACCGGATCGGATATTCCGATGGGCAACAGCAATACGGATTCGTCGAGCCGCGCCAGGCGATATTCGCCTTCCCGCCCCCGGTCGGCCCGCGCCCAATGATCGCGCCGGTGCCGTTCCCGGAGGCGGTGACGGTCCCCCGGCATACCCGCACCCGGGCGGTCGAGGCACAGCTCACCGCCGCCACGTTCGCCGAGGATCAGGCGTTCACCAGCGAGCAGGTCGATGCCGAGACCCGCGCGCAGAGCGAATTCACCCTCACCGCACAGGTTCTCGCCGCCTCGGGCTCGGCGGCCGGACATCTGCGCGGCCGCGATCTCTGGCGCACCGCGGCGCTGGCCTCGGTGGAGGCGGCGGTCCGATTGGCCGACGGCGCGGCGAAGACCGGGGTGCACAGTCCCGCGGAGGCTTTCGACGCCACCGAATTCCTGACCGCGCTCGCCGAACGCGGCACGTTCACCCTCGAACTGCCGAACCGGGCGTGAGGAGCACCGCGATGGAACCCATTCTCGTCACCGGCGCGGCCGGCGGCAGCCAGGGCGGCACCGGTCGCACGGTCGCCGAGACGCTGCTGCGCGCGGGTCTGCCCGTGCGCGCCTTCGTGCGCAGCGATGACGCCCGCACCGCCGAACTCGAGGATCTCGGCGCGGAGGTGGTGCGCGGGGATCTGCGCGAGATCACCTCGGTGCGGCCCGCGGTGCGGGGTGTGCGGCGCGCGTACTTCACCTATCCGGTCTCGGCCGGAATGCTCGACGCCACCGCCGTTTTCGCGGCCGCGGCACGAGAGGCCGACCTGCATCGCGTCGTCGCGGTCTCCCAGCTCGGGTCCGCCCCCGACGCGGGCACCCCGCATATGCGCAGGCACTGGGTCGCCGAACAGGTGCTCGATCGCGCCGAGATCGGCGCGGTCCACCTGCGCGCCGCGGTCTTCTTCGAGAATCTGCGGGTGGCGATCGGTGACAGCGATGTACTCGCACTACCGCTCGGCTCACCGGATACCGTGCTGCCCTTGATCGCCGCCGACGATGTGGCGGGTGTGGGCGCGGGTGTCCTGCGCGCCGACGGTCCGGTGGATTCGGTGCTCTGGCTGGCCGGGGAGATCCTGACCGTGGGCGAGGCGGCCGAACACTTCGGCGTCCGCTATGTGCCCGTGGACGCCGAGGACTGGGCCGAGACCGCCATCACCCGCTACCGGGATCCGGTAGCGGTCGAACACCTGACCCATCTGTGGACCATGTTCGCCGCCATCGGCTCCGGTCATGAGCTCTTCCGGGTGACCGAATCGATCGAGCAGTTCACCGGCCGACCACCGATCACCCTGCGCGACCATCTATCCCGCGCGTGAGGAGCTAGGCCGCCCGGCGATCCTGGCCGCCCGCGGCGCCCGGATCGTCGAACATCGCCCGGTGCAACGCACACCGATGCGCCGGTCCCGGCTTACAGAAGGCAGGATCCAATCGCTGCACGAAGGTGAGGTTGTCACGCCGCCAGCAATCCACGCATACCGGTTCGTCCATGGCGTCCTCCTAGGTCTTTCGAAAGGCCTGCGATTCGGGAGTTCCCCCGCGCACCGCCCCTCACTCCCGACGTATCCATCCGCTCACCACGAAGCCGCCATATTGTTACCGCGCACACCGATTCAGCCGTTCGCGGTCGGATTGCGGTGCCTGCCACCACCTTGGGGGCCGAGCCATATGAGAGTCATGATGGCGATTCCGATCTGGATATGCCGATCCACTGATTGTGCGGTCTCGGCACGAATTGGGCGACCGATACAGAAAGATCGTCCCGGCCGCCCGATCGCGACTAGCTCACCCCCACCCGTTGAACGAGCGCGGCCGCACCCGGCCCGGTCAGGGCGTCGAGGCGGGCGGTGCGACCGGCGGCCAGCAACAGCAGGTCGGCGATCGGGGCCTCGACGATCGCGCCGGAGCCCGCGGACCAGTCGATATCGGTCGCGGTGAGGTGGAAACCGGCGAGCCGTTGCGCGGAGTGGAACAGCCAATTGGTGCGCCACACCCGCTCGATGGCCAGACGTGCTGCCGCCGTGGGCATTTCGATGCGCACACCCAGCGGGATGGCGATGTCCTGAATATGCACCAGCACATCCATCAGGCGATCCGTCGGTGTGGTCCCCGGTGCGGTGGTGCGCAGCGGGATGGTGGCGCGCAGTTCGTCCAGGAGTTGCGCGGGGCTTCGAGTCTCGGCGTGCCGGATTCCGGTGTCCCGGGCGAAGCGGGTGATACTGCCGCGCGCCCGGATCAGATTGATCAGCAGCGCGCCGAGGGTCGGGTTGCTGGAGAGCACGACGTGCGCGACCACATCGCGGATTCGCCACTCGGAGCAGAGCGACGCGCGGTCCCAATCCGGAACGGAGAGCGATTCGAGCAGTTCCACCAGGGTGCTGCGCTCGGCGGAGACGGCCCGCCAGATATCGTCGGGGGTGGTGGTCATCGGGTGAATTCCTTTCGCTTCGGCCCTAGTACCGTAGGAACTCCACCCGGGTGGAGGTTCAAGGAACAGTGACTCACGACACACTTCGCGGATTGGTGAGCATCGGGGAGTTGGCCGAGCGCACCGGCGTTCCGGTGCGCACCATCCGGTTCTACTGCGATAACGGGGTTTTGGAATCGGTGCGCAGTTCGGGCGGACATCGCCTGTTCGACAGCGGTCGGGCCACCGAGCGGCTGCTGCTGGTGCGGCGGCTGCGCACCCTCGGGGTGGGGCTCCCGGCGATCTGCGCGGTGCTGACCGGTGAGCGATCGCTGGCCGACGCGGTGGCGGCCGAGCGCGCGGCGGTGGATGTCGAACTCGACGGATTGGCCTGGCGGCGAGCCTCTTTGCGGGCCATCGAGAATGCCGATCCCGCCGAACGCGCGGCCCGCCTGGAATTGCTCGCGAATGTGCAGAGCGGTGCGTCCGCCTACGAGACGCTGGTGGGTTTCTGGCGGCGGGTGCTCACGCCGGTGCCGTCGGCGCTGTTCGACGGGTTCGTGGATATGAATGTGCCGGGGCGGCTGAGCGATCCGACGCCGGAGCAGGTCGTCGCCTATGCCGAACTGGTGACGCTGGTCAGCGATCGGGAGTTCAGCCTGGTTGTGTCACAACAGCTCTGGCGTTCGGACCCGTACCGCATCCCGGATCGCGCGGGATTGATCGCCGGGGTGGGTGAGGCGTGCGGGATGGCCGAGAGTGCCCTTGCCGCGGGCGTGCGGCCCTGCCCCGGCCGGGCGCTGGATCGCTATGTGGACGCGCACGCCACCGCCCGCGCCGCCCGCGATACGCCGGGCTTCCGGGCCCGGCTCGCCCTCGGATGCCATGACACCGACCCGCGCACCCAGCGCTATTGGCAGCGCGCGGGCGAACTCATGAATGCCTCGACCACCGCCGGAGCGGGGCAACGCTGGTTGTTCGACGCACTCGCCCGGACGACGAGCGAGCCGCGGAGTGACGCGGCCCCGGATCAGGCGGCCGCGGCCCGGCGCAGCTGACGCACCACGACGTCCGGATCCACGACGTCGACCACCAGCCGGGTGAAATCGGCGCCGGCCAAATCGATCCGCACACCCTGCCCGCCGAACTGCGTATCCCAGAATTCCTTGCGCCCCTTACCTCGGAAGGTTCCGGCCGCGATCACACCCGGGAAGAAGGTGCCGGGGGCGCGAACCCACGGCGGCCGCAGATCCACCTCGGCCGCCTGCACGGCGGTGACCTGCGACAGATCGAATGTCAACCGTTCGCGCAGCGCCAGTACCCGATGCGCTCCGGTCACGTGCACCGTCACGGTCGTCCCCGTGATCTCCAACTCGACCATCCCGCACCTCCACTCGCACCGGCGAACTTCCATCCTCCACAGTGCCGCGCGATTCTGGCCGTAGCCTGAGCGTCGCCTACGAGATCTCTTAAGTTCGCGCCGATAACGTGGCAGCCGTGATCGCGAACAACAGGGTCCGGTGGGCGGCGGTGGTCGGTGCGGTCGCGGTGGCGCTCGCGGGTTGCGCCGCTGAGCCCAGGGCTGCCGGGGAGACCGCTATCGACGCACCACGGCGCATGCGGGCGGTGGAGCGGCTGCTGGAGCGATACGACCACGGCACGGGGCTCTGGGAGAACGATGCGAGTACCTGGCAGAGCGCCAATGCGCTGAACTCGGTGATCGACTACATGCGCGGGACCGGGGATCGCCGATATCTCGGGTATGTCGAGCAGACCTATGCGCACGGTGATGTGGCGCGCACCGGATTGCCCCGCACGACCGGGTACAACGATGACGAATTATGGTGGGCGCTGGCCTGGATCAATGCCTTCGACCTGACCGGAGAGCAGCGCTATCTCACCGCGGCGCGCACGATCGTGGACGGGCTCGACGATCAACGGGCGTCGTTCTGCGGTGGTGGCATGCCCTGGGCGCGGGTGGGCGTCGATCCCGAGTTGCGCCCGTGGCGGCAGGTGAACTCGATCACCAATGCGCTGTACCTCAGTGCGACGGCACAACTCGGCGCCCGGGTCGAGCCCGCGAATCGAGCGGGGTATGCCGCGCGAGCCACCGCCACCTGGGACTGGTTCGCCCGGGGCGCGGGCGGCGCGCTGGTGGATCCCGCCGGAATGATGAACGATCATCTCGACCGGTACGAGAACACCTGCGTGCTGGTCGACGAGAACACGCGATGGACCTACGGGCAGGGTGAGATGCTCACCGGAATCGTTGCACTGTACCGGCTTACGGGCAATGCCCAGTTACTCGGCATCGCCGATCGGATTGCCGCGACCACCACCCGGAACGGGTCGCCGTTCCTTCGGGACGGAATCCTGGACGAGCCGAGTGCGCCCGGCTGCCCGGGTCCGTCCTGTCACGATGCCGAGATCTATCGGGGCGTTTTCGTGCGCGGCTACCGGGACCTGCTCGAGACCGGTCGATCGCGGGTCGCGTCGGTCGATTTCCTGACCCGCCAGGCGAATTCGCTGCGCGATACCGAGGGTGAGTACGGATTCCGTTGGCAGGGCGTACCGCAACCGGACGACCACCCCAACTTCGCCACCCAGGCGGCGGCCCTGGACGCGCTCAACGCTCCCCACCGGGCAACCCCGCAGCACTCCGAATCGCCCGCCTGACGCGCTGAATATATTGCCGCCCAGCGGATTTCACGCGGCGAACGCCATCGACACGAAGGCACCGGACGCGAGACACCGCACAGCGCCGAGGTCGATTGGAGAACACCGTGGACGCACAACCCATTGTCCTGGACCCCATGGGATCCGATGTCCAGGGTGAATCCGCCAGGCTGCGCGAACGCGGCCCGGTCACCCAGGTGGAGCTGCCCGGCGGTGTGCGCGCAACCTGTTCCCCCTGGCCGCCGATGCCGCGACACTGCCCACCACGGGCAGCTTCCTCTCCCACGGACACCTCCGGCTACCGGTCCGCCTGAGCGCGTAGCGCGGTCGGTGCGGGCAGGGCAACGGCCGAACAGTGGTCGCGGTGCGCAGGCGATGGAGCAGCGGTGGTTCGGCCAGGCCGAAGGTGGACACCCGGCCATCATGGCCGCGAAAACCGTTGGCGGCGCGGGATCAGGTCAGCGGGCCCGGCGGCCTACGGCGTTCAGGTGGGTGAGCGCCTGGGCGTAGGAGGTGAGCAGTCCGGTCTCGGCGTAGGGAATTCCTCTAGCGGCACAGAATTCGATGACGATGGGTTGTGCGAGCCGCAGGTTGGGGCGGGGCATGGAGGGGAAGAGATGGTGCTCGATCTGGTAGTTGAGGCCGCCGAGGGCGGTATCGGTGACGAAACTGCCCCGCACGTTGCGGGAGGACAGCACTTGGCGGCGCAGGAAGTCGGTGTTGTCGCCCTCCGGGAAGACTTCCATGCCTTTGTGATTGGGGGCGAAGGTGCAGCCCATGTAGAAGCCGAACAGGCCCTGTTGCAGGGCGATGAAGACCAGGGCCTTGCCCGGTGAGAGCACCAACAAGACCGTGGCCAGGTAACCGGCGGCGTGCGCGGCCAGCAGCGCGCCTTCCCAGAGGCGGTGTTGCAGCGGCCATTTCAGCACCGCGCGGACACTGGAGAAGTGCAGGCTGCCCGCCTCCAGGAACAGCATGGGGAAGAACAGCCACGCCTGGTAGCGGAAGATGAAGCGGCGCAAGCCTTTACCGGTGGCCGCGCGCTCGCCCGAATGCGCCAGCACACCCGAGACATCGGGGTCCGCGCCCTCGGTATTGGGGTGGGCGTGGTGGCGGTTGTGGTTGCTCGTCCACCAGCCGATGCTCAATCCGGTGGCGAGATTGCCCGCGATCACACCGTAGACGTAGTTCGCCTTGCGCTTACCGAAGATCTGCCGGTGCCCGGCATCGTGGCCCAGGAACGCGAGCTGGGAGAAGACCGCCGCCAGCAAAACCGCGACGGCCAATACCCACCACGAATCACCGATCGCCACGAACGCGGCCCAGCCGCCCACGAACGCGGCTCCGGTCAACGCGCTGCGCCAGGCATAGGAGCGCAGGCGTCTGTCCAGCAAACCCGCCTGGCGCACCCGCCGCATCAACACCGCGTACTCACTGCCGCGTATCGGTGCGGAGTCACGCACCACCGGCACCCGGCTCTGCACTATCAACGCAGACCTACGCTGCGTCATCTCTATCACCACGGGCTCTGCACATCCTGCTGTCGCTGTTGATCGGCGGACGCCCCATTAGCGCCCGCCGCCGCACCGGATTCCGAAGTCAGCACATGGCCGCTCGCCTGCCTAGCCAACAGCATGCCGCGCCGCGACCACCATCAGATGAACATACGTGCCGAACGGCAACACATCTGTATGACGATTGCACCCCGCGCGCTTCGCGCGGGTATCAGTCGACCCACAAACGGGTTTCGTGCCCGGATATCAACGCGCCGACCTGCGACAACGCCATACCGTATCGACTCGTGAAACAGGTTGTGCACCAGGTGAATACTGGCAGTTGTCGAGCCGTATCCGGTGGCCGGGCGAACGGCGGAGGGTATTCGCCGGGCGCGTGAGTTGCTCGGGAAGTCGGTGGAGGAGGCCGCCTATGAGCTCGGCAATGGCGCGCGGGTGCCCGCATAGGACACGGTGCCGTTCACGCTGTGGGCGGCGGCGACCTATGTGAACGATTACCCCGCAGCCGTCACCGCGTGTGTGCCGGCGGGTGGGGATGTGGACACCACCGCGGCGATCGTCGGTGGAATCCTGGCCGCTCACACGGGGATTGGGAGTGGTGCGGGGGTGCGCGGGGTGCCGGCGGAGTGGTTGGCGGCGCGGGAGGAGCTGCCCGACCGGGTGCGCGGCTGAAGCGTTCTCAACACGTATGCGAGCGTGGCCGGAAATTCACCGGGGTGCCGGAGAATGAAGGCGATTCGATGATCACTTTCCCGGTGCGATCGGAGCTGCCGCTATGCACGATGACCGTCGGTTGATCGAGGGCCGCCTCGGGCGGGTTCTGGGTGAACGGATCGTTCCGGCGATCTATCCGGAGTCGGTGCCACTGCGGGCGTCGATGTGGGTGGCGCCGGGGGAACCTGTGGAGGTGGCCGAGGGGATCGCCGCGCCCGGGACACCGGTGGAATCGGGGGCGCGGTGGGGTGCGCCGTGGGGGACGAGTTGGTTGACCGTCGAGGGGACGGTGCCGCAGGAGTGGGCGGGCAAGACCGTCGAGGCGTTGATCGATCTGGGATTCGACCGGAATATGACCGGGTTTCAGTGCGAGGGGCTGGTGTATCGGCCGGACGGGTCGCCGGTGAAAGGGTTGCATCCGCGCAATCAGTGGGTGCGGATCGGCTCGCCCGTCACCGGTGGTGAGCGGGTGCTGTTGCATGTGGAGGCGGCGTCGAATCCGATCATCGCGTTCTTCGGGCCGACCGCGCTCGGGGACACGGTGACCGCCGGTGGAGAACCGCAGTATCGGCTCGGGCGGCTGGATCTGGCGGTGTTCGACGAAGAGGTCTGGCAGCTGGTGCAGGATCTCGAGGTGCTCGGGGAGCTCATGCACGAGATGCCCGAGGATCCGGCGCGGCGATACGACATCGTGCGGGCCATCGAGCGCGCGCTCGATGCGCTCGATCTGCTGAATGTGAACGCCACCGCGACCGCGGCGCGCTCCTGTCTGGCGGATGCGCTGGCCGCCCCGGCAATCCCGTCCGCACATCGGATCTCGGCGGTCGGGCACGCGCATATCGATACCGCGTGGTTGTGGCCGCTGCGCGAGACGGTGCGCAAGGTGGCGCGCACGACCGCGAACATGACCGCGCTGCTGGCGGATTCACCGGAATTCATCTTCACCATGTCACAGGCGGCGCAGTACGACTTCGTGAAACGGCATCGGCCCGAGGTGTACGCGCGCATCAAAGAGGCTGTGGCGCAGGGGCGCTTCGTGCCCGCCGGTGGCATGTGGGTGGAGTCCGATACGAATATGCCCGGATCGGAGGCGATGGCGCGGCAGTTCGTGCACGGCAAGCGGTTCTTCCTCGAGGAGTTCGGTATCGAGAATCAGGAGGCGTGGCTGCCCGACACCTTCGGATTCGCGGCGGGACTGCCGCAAATCATCAAGGCCGCCGGGTCGAAATGGCTGCTGACGCAGAAGATCTCGTGGAGCCAGATCAATCAGTTCCCGCATCACACCTTTCTGTGGGAGGGGATCGACGGGACGCGCATCTTCACCCATTTCCCCCCGGTCGACACCTACAACTGTTCCATGCAGGGGAGCGAGATCGCGCATGCGGCAAGGAATTTCAAGGAGAAGGGGCGGGCAACCCGGTCACTGGCCCCGACCGGCTGGGGCGACGGTGGCGGTGGGACCACCCGGGAAATGGTCGCCAAAGCCGCGCGGATGAAAGATCTCGAGGGCTCACCCCGGGTGGTGTGGGAAACGCCCGCCGACTTCTTCACCGAGGCCGAGGCCGAATACGCGAATCCCGCGGTGTGGGTGGGCGAACTCTATTTGGAGCTGCATCGCGGCACGCTGACCAGTCAGGCCCGGACCAAGCACGGCAATCGGCGGAGCGAACATCTGCTGCGGGAGGCGGAGCTCTGGGCCGCCACCGCGGCGGTGCGCACCGGCTTCGAGTACCCGTACCGGGCGCTGGATCGCATCTGGAAGACGGTGCTGCTGCACCAGTTTCACGATATTCTGCCCGGCTCGGCCATCGCCTGGGTGTACCGGGAGGCCGCCCAGACCTATGCGGCGGTGGCCGAGGAACTCACCTCGATCATCGATGCGGCACAGCGCGCGCTCGGCGGCGACGAACCCGGACCGAACTTCTTCAACCCCGCACCGCACGCCTGGCATTCGATTCCCGCCGGGGCGGCCGGGCCGATGCCGAGCGCTCCCCCATGCTCGGTGACCGAGCGGGCGGCGGGCGGATTCATTCTCGAAAACGGTTCGCTGCGCGTGGAAATCGATGCGCGCGGCCTGGTGGTCTCGATCCTCGATATCGAGCGGCAGCGCGAAACGCTGCCCCCGAATGCGGCCGCGAATCTGCTACAGCTGCATCCGGATCTGCCGAACTCCTGGGACGCCTGGGATGTCGACCTGTTCTATCGCAATCGCGTCACCGATCTTATCGAAGTCGATTCGCTTATGGCGGAAGAGGATTCGACATCAGCCGGAACGGTGCGCATCGGCCGCTCGTTCGGATCGTCGAAGGTCGAGCAGACCATCACCCTGCGCGCGGGCGCACGCGCACTGGATATCGACACCGCCGTGGACTGGTTCGAGACCGAGAAATTCCTGAAACTCGCCTTCCCCCTGGACATACACGCCGATCGCTACGCCTCGGAAACCCAGTTCGGGCATATGTATCGCCCGACGCACACCAATACCAGCTGGGAGTACGCCAAATTCGAGGCGTGCAACCACCGCTTCGTCCACCTCGGCGAACCGGGCTGGGGTGTGGCGCTGGTCAATGATTCGACCTACGGACACGATGTCACCCGCACCGTCCGCGACGACGGCGGGACCACGACCACACTGCGCGCATCCCTGCTGCGGGCACCGCGCTTCCCGGACCCGCAGACCGATCACGGATTCCATCATTTCCGGCATTCACTGCTTCCGGGCGCTTCCCTGGCCGATGCGGTGCGCGACGGGTACCGCATCAATCTCACGACCCCCGCGCGGGGCCGCTCCGAGCGTGTGCGGCCGCTGTTCAGCATCGACAATGACGCCGTGGTGACCAGCGCGATCAAACTCGCCGATGACGAGAGCGGCGATATCGTGCTGCGGGTGTACGAGGCGCATGGCGGCCGCGCGGAGGCCGCGATCTCCCCCGGATTCGATTTCAGCGGCTGCGTACGCTGCGATCTGCTGGAACGCCCGCTGGCCGGAGAATCCGCAGAGGCCCCGCGGGGTGACGGAATCCGCTTGCGGTTGCGGCCATTTCAGCTCGTCACACTGCGCTTCACCCGCTCCTGAGGGTCCGGCCCGTGCCAATCCGTCCCGAAACGCCGAACAAGTGCTAGGTTGCGTCGGTTGTCGTGTATCGGATGGAGTTTCGGGTGGGGCTGGGAAATTTTTGGCGGCGCGAACAGGAGCCGCGGAACGAGATGACACCCGAGACGGCGGCGGACCTGTGGGAGTCCTATGCCGAGCTGCTGACCTGGCGTTTGTTCACCCTGCCGCTCGGGGGCCGAATCATGTTGTCGCCCGGCCAGGGTCGCACCGTGCGCTTCACGCGGGACGGCGGCGGGCTGGAGTGGGCGCTGTTCGCACCCGGCCGGGACATGCTGCCCAGTCGCCGCCTGCCGTGGCCCGCGCTGTTCACCGACTACGAGTCCTTCGCGAACATGGCGGTACGCGGGTTTCGTGAGATCTTCGGGGTCGCACTGCCATTCGAGTTGACCGCGCAGGCGTGGGTGGAGGACACCGGGGAGCAACTCGATCCGCGCGGCCTCGGATTCGGGGAATTCGCCGCGGAATCGGGCGACCTCGATGCGGACACCGCGTGCGAGATCATCGAACGCGCGCGGGCGGTCGAGGCAGCGGATCGGGAGAGCCGCACGCGCGATCATGCGCTCGCCATGTTCTACGGCTCGCGGGTGCTCGAACAACAGGGGGTGGAGATCCTCATCGGCGGCGACGAGCAGTGGCCGGTGCGCGATCATACGGTGCATTTCCTCGGGGTGAGCGGAGACGACCTGCTGGTCGTACTGGATGTGTTCGTGAATCTCGCTGGGCTGGAACGGATTCCGGCCGCGAGCACCGAGGTCGACGGGCGGATGGTGGATCGCGGCAGTACGGCCTACGCGCGGGCCATGATCGATGCCGATCCGGACTTCCGGCGGGTGCAGGCGCAGCGGCCCGCACTGGCGCGGGAGCTGACCGAAAATCGGGTCACCCTCGACTATTCGATACTGGAGATCGATTCGCAGCAGCGGCTTCTGCACCATCGCTTCGACGGCACGCCGCCGATGCTGATCGAAATCGACTACGCCGCGACCGTGGCCGAGGATGCGAACGGTCCGGCGACCGATCCCATCGAGGTGCGGCTGCCCTTCGATCCGTTTCCGCTGCTGCAACCCGCGGATTGGCCGTATCGCAATCGAATTCCGCACTGGCCCAGCGCATCCGGCAACGCCCCGATTATCGTGCTGACCGGTGACAACGGCGCGGGTTACACGATCCGGAGTTATGACGAGACCGCGCCCGAGAGCGAGTTCATGCTGCCCGCGGCGATCGCGCGGCTGACCGGGCTGCACCGCTACGACTGGGAGGTCGAAGAACTCTACGGCTTGGCCGTGGCGACCTGCTCCGGTCATGACTTCTCGGCCGAGAAGGTACTCGATCCGCACGCGATGCTGGACGCGCACAACGCACTCGGCAGTCCTCGCCTGTGGGTGGCGACACCGCGGCGAACCTGTCTGACCGCCGTCCCGTACGACCTCGATGATCGCCAGGCGCTGGTGTTCCAGCACCTGGTGCGCCTCACCTACGACGACGACTCCTACGGCAACGCCCTCATCACCCGCGGGGTGTATCTGGTCGAAAACGGCCACATCACCACATTTGTCGACGATGTGGACCTCATCGGGCGGCGCTGAGCTGGGCGATTAGTCCGTCGTTGGTGCGCCATTGGTGAGTCCGCCCAGTCTTGGCGCCAAGCCGTCCACGAGGTTGGACACCGATCAAAGGGACTCATCATGAAGAACATCAACCGGGCCGTCACCCGTCGCATGATTCCGCTGGCCGCCACCTTCCTGACCCTCGGCGCGGGCGCCGGTGCAGTCCTGGCCGCCCCCGCCTCCGCCGCACCGGGGTACGACTGCCCCGGCGGCACCTTCTGCGGATACGACGGAGCCAAGGGCTCGGGCAGCATGATCGTGCAGGTCGACTCGAGTTGCGTACTGCACGATATCGGCAACGGCGGCGTCGGCGACCGCCTGACCTCCTACTGGAACCGCACCGGCCGCACCGTGGGCATCTACAACTGGACCGGTCAGCGCTGGCAGCTGCTGGCCTCGGTCGCCGACAACCAGCGCGGCACCCTGCCCGCCAATGTCGACAATATGGCCGACGCGGTCAAGGTCTGCGACTGATCAACCCCGGTTCGCCGTACACACCCGCTGGAGAAAACTCTCCGGCGGGTGTCCGTGCGCGCTGGCGTCATCCCTCCCGCCGAACGTGCCCGCCCCTGAGATTCCGACACCCCACCGAGGATGTACGGCGGGTCCGGTCTCAGCGGCGGGGCGGGCGCAGGAACTTCAAGGCGGCCTTGGTGATCGGGGCGGGGACTCGGTCGCGGAGGTCCAGGGCGGCGGCGGCGGCCTTGGTGCGGGGCGGGGTGCCGCGGCCGAACCATTTGTTGAGGGGCCCGCCGGTGGGGGTGAGGTCCACGTGCAGGGGTGGGCGCCCCTCGGCCGCGCCGAGGCGTGCGCGATCACTATGCGCTGGATTTCACTGGTGCCTTCGAAGATGGTGTACAGCTTGGCATCTCGGTACCACTTTTCGACCGGATGGTCGGTGATGTAGCCCCAGCCGCCCAGGGTTTGAATGGCGCGTTCGGTGGTGTGCACGGCGGTTTCGGTCGCGGCGAGTTTGGCCATGGAGCCTTCGCCGCGCTCGAAGCGCACGCCCTGGGCCGCCATCCAGGACGCGCGCCAGGTGAGCAGGCGGGCGGCGTCTATTCGGGTGGCGAGATCGGCGATCGGGAAGGCTATGCCCTGATTGTCGATGATGGGAGCGCCGAAGGCCTCTCGGTGATTCGCGTAGGAGGTCATGTATTCCAGTGCGGCTCTGGCTATTCCGAGGGCTTGGGCGGCGACCATGGGCCGGGTTTGTTCGAACGTGCCGAGGGTGACCGAACCCGAGCGGCCATTGGTCCGGGCGGCGGCGCGGCGTTCGGCCAGGGCGTGCTCGAGTTTCTCCGTGCCGCCCAGGAGATTCTCGGCGGGGATGCGGACGCCGTCGAACGTCAATTCCGCGGTATGCGAAGCACGGCAACCGAGTTTGTCGAGTTTGCGCACCAATTCCAGGCCGGGGGTGCCGCCGGGGACTACGAACAGGGCCTGGCCGCGGTGCCCGAGTTCCTCGTCGACGACCGCGTTCACAATGTGCACATTGGCGATTCCGCCATTGCCGATCCACATCTTGTGGCCGTCGATAATCCAGTCGGTGCCGTCGCGGACCGCGCGCGTCCGCAGATTGCGCACATCGCTACCGCCCTCCGGTTCCGATATCGCGAGCGCGGCGAGCTTCAAATCCCCCGGGGTGCCGAAGCATTCGGGCGCCCACCGCAACATCTGCTCGGGTGTGGCGGCCTGGCCGATGGCGGACAGGGCCAGCGCGGGCATCACAATCGCCAATCCGATGCCCGCGCAGCCCCAGAACAACTCCTCCATGAACATCGGCAGCGACAGGCCGGTCGGGTCGCCGATGAGGTCGCGGTAGAAGAGCGGACTGTAGAAGCCCCGTTCGGCGGCCTCTTCCAAGACCGGCCATGGGAATTCCTGGGCCCGGTCGTAGTGCGCGGCGACGGGCCGCACACAGTCCCGCGCGAAGTCGTGGGTCCGTTTGGCCAGATCGTGCTGCGCCGCTGTCGGAGTCAGGTCGAAGGTCACCTTTGTGCGGTACCCGGCAATCGACCATTGACACTCCTGAATGACCAGCCGCCATCGAAAAGAGCGGCCAGCGAGGGCGCGGGGTCGACGACGGTGGTCGTATTCGCCACCGCGACAACGAGTGCCGCCACCGTCACCAAGAGCGCGGCGATACCGAATGCGGCGAATACACGCCGCGTTCGCCGATCTTCGCGCGCGGTCCGGGCGAATCGCCGCCACGCGTAGACGGCGAGGGCGAGGAAGGCGACGGCCATTACGGGGGCCAGCACCATCATCACCTCGTGGTACACCTGGAAATCACGGACCATCACATCGAGCGCGGGAACGCCCCCACCGCTGTGGTTATCGGCCATTCCCTGCCTGACCTGATCGAGCGTCTCGTCCAATCGCGCGTCGTCCGAATCGCCCATCAGCATCGGCAACAGCGATGCGAAGGGCGCGGTGGCGCCTTGAATGTTGGCCATTACCAACAGCATCGAGCACAACGCCAATACCGAGGCCACCACACCGGATATCCCGAGAGCGACCCGCTCCCCCACCGCCGGCCCGGAATGCAGGGGGTATCGGGTCACCGCTCCGGAATTGGTCGCGCCCGCGGCGGTCGCCTCATATCAATCATGGTCGGAGCGGTTGGGGCTGAGAGTATTCGGTGTCGGCAATATCCTTCGACTGCATCGGTTGGACGGCGAGAATTAAGGCAGGACAACGAGTTTGCCTGTCGCTTCATTGTTCTCCATATAGGTGTGCGCGGCGGCGATATCGTCCAGGGTGAAGACGCGGTCGATATTGGGGCGGTAGCGGCCCGCCTCGATCTGGTGGACGACCCGTTGCAACAGCGGTGCGCCGGCGCTGCCCTTGTAGTTGTCGCTGTGGAAGGCGGTGAGCTTGGTCCCGGAGGGAATCTGCGCGATGGGTTCGAAATCCGGGATCAGCCAGCCGCTGAGTGAGCCCGACATGCACACGGTCCCGCCGCGGCGGACCAGGCGGAGCGAGTCGACCAGGGTGGCGGTGCCGATCAGATCCAGGATGTAGTCCGGGCCTTCGGGCCAGAGGTCGTGCAGGCTGTCGGCCAGTGGCTCGCCGTGATCGAGGAGGACGTGGTCCACGCCCGCCTTGGTCAAGGTGTCGGCCTTGGCGGGCCGGCGGGTGGTGGCGGCGGTGTCGAATCCGTAGCCCGCCGCGATCGAGGCGGCGGCCAGGCCCACCGATGCCGTGCCGCCTCGAATCAGTAAGCGGCCCTGGTGATCCGGGGTGATGCCCAGCATGTCCAAGGCACCCTGGGCGGTCAGGTAGGTTTCCGGGAGGGCGGCGAGGACCTCCCAGGGCAGGGTCGTCTCGATCGGCATCAGCAGGTCGTTCGGCAGCAGGGCGTACTCGGCGTAACCGCCGTCGAAATCCCGGCCCATCTCGCCCATCACCGCGGCGACCCTCGCGCCGTCCCGCAGCGTCGAATGTGTCGAGATGGCCAGGGTTCCCACACATTCGATTCCGAGCACCCGCGGGAACCGGACGCTGGGCGAATGTCCCCGCCGCGTGCGCAACTCGGACCGATTCAAGCCCGCGCCACGGACTTTCACCAGACTCCAGCCCTCCCGGACGGCGGGCACGGGCACTTCGCGGATCTCCAGCATCTCGGGGCCGCCCGCTCCGACGCAGACTGCCGCTCGCATGGTCGTGATGTTCTCGGTCATGCGTTCACTCTCGCCGGAGGACGCGATGGCGGGCCACCGATACAATGCCATCCCATGCCCATCGGCCGCCAACCCGCCGCACCCGGACCCGTATCGCGCCTGTGGCCCTCCGGCGGAGCCCATCTGTGGCCCTCCGGCGGCACGAGCTCGGTGCACTCGCATCCGCGCGGGCATCTGGTCTACGCGGCCAGCGGCGTACTCTCGGTGCACACCGAAACGGGCACCTCGATCGTCCCCACCAATCGAATCGCTTGGACGCCCGCGGGATTCACGCACTATCACCGCGCACACAGCAACACCGATATGCGCATCGAGTTCCTCCCGGCGACCCTGGCGCGACTGGTCCCCGGGCATCCCGCCGTGTTCCTGGTCTCGCCGCTGGCACGCGAAATCCTGCTGACCCTCACCGGACCGGACAACAACACCCCGGCCGCCCCCGGGCGCGCCGCCCGCACCCGCCTGCGTCGCGTCCTGGTCGACGAACTCCACCGCGCCCCCGAACAACCCCTGCAAATACCCGAACCCCGCGACGACCGCCTACAGGCCATCGCCCGCATCCTTCACGAAAACCCCGGCGACACCACCCCTCTCGCCGTCCTGGGACGCCGCATCGGCGCCAGCCCTCGCACCCTGAGCCGCCTCTTCCACAACGAACTCGGTATGACCTTCTACGAATGGCGCACTCAACTCCGCATCCACCGGGCCCTGATCCTGCTCGCCGAAGGCCACGACACCACCCACATCGCCCACGCCTGCGGCTGGTCCAACCCCAGCGGCTTCATCGCCGCCTTCACCACCATCCTCGGCACCACCCCCGGCCGCTACCGCACCGCCACCTGAGCGCACCCGATCCGCTCTCGGCGATGTGCATGTCATGGCGCCGGCGAATGTCGAGAGGGGCATGCGCGTTGGCGGGAAGCCGGTGTCGGGGGGTGGGGTTAGGGTCGCGGGATGAATGCGCGGGTCGAGGTTGGACGGTTGGTCGAGGAGCCGGTGGAAGGGGGTGGAGTGGCGCGGCGGGCGTTCGGGGAATTCTTCGGTGAGCGGGCGGAGATGGCTTCCTACGCGATCGGATGGACTACCGGGGCCGATCCGCATGTCGGACGGGTGACCGTGGGGATCGGCGCGGGGCATCCCGAGGGTGGGACCTTTCACGCGGTGGTGTTCGATCGGGCGGATTCCTATGCGTATTCGCTGGTGGATGAGCGTTTCGCGGAGGTGCCGCAGGGTGGGCCGCATTTGACGGCGGAGCAGGCGCGGGCGCATGAGGATCTGCCGTTCGTATGGTGGGTGGTGGATCAGCTCATGCAGCGGGATCCGCGGGCGTGGTGGATGCGGCATTGGCTGGTGGGGACCAAATGCATTGCGACGGTTGAGGTTTTCGAGCAGCGGGAACCGGTACTGCTGGTCACCCATGACGAGGACGAATGGTGGCAGTTGATCGGGTCCACCGCCGCGGGATCCGAGGGCCGGATCGGGCATCTGGCGCACGCCATCGAGGACGATCCGACCCTGATGGATGTGCTGAATCTCGAATCCGGATGGCAGAGCACGCGTTCCGGGGCCGGTGAATCGTGGACGCGGCATGAGCCGCAGGACTGACACCGGCGTGGCTTAAGCTGCACGAATGGCGGAGGGCGAGCGGGCTGCGGGGGCGTTGGGGACGGCGCCCTGGGGGTCGCGGCTGCTCGGACCCGCCGACGAGGGCGCGATATCGCGCCGGGTTCGGGTGCAGGTGCTGCTCACCGTGCCGCTGATCGCGGCGAATCTGGTCGGGATCGCGGTGGCGATGGTGCTGATCGGGGTGGTGCTGCCCGGACCTTCGGTTTTCACGCGGCGGCTGGTGCTGCTCAATTTCGTGGTGACGCCGCTGTACGCGATCTTCGCCATGATCGTCGGAATGACCTGGGGGACGGTCTGGGGGGTGCGGACGCTGCGCTGGGCCAATGATCCCGATCATGTGCCCGATGCGAAGGAGCGCCGGGCCACGGCCTCGGTGCCGCGGCGACTGGTCGTTCAACAGGCCCTGCTGTGGACGGGCGGGATCGCGATCCTGACCCCGCTCTACGGGTTGGCGGACCCGGTATTCGTGCCCAAGTTCGTCCTCGGCATCGCCTTCAGCGCGATCGTGGTGTGCGCCAACAGCTATCTGGCCGCCCAGTTCGCGCTGCGCGTGGTGACCGCGCGGGTGCTGGACGCCGCCCCTTCGCGAAAGGCGCGCGGGCTCGGCGTGTTCGGGCGTTCGGCGCTGGTGTGGATGCTCGGTTCGGGCACCCCGGTCGCCCTGCTCATGGTGGTGGGCGTACTCGCCCTGAGCGGGATGGATATCAGCACCGAGCGCCTCGCGGTCTGCGTACTCTCCCTGGGCGGGGCCACGCTGGTCTTCGGCGGCGTGCTCATGACCCAGACCCTCGCCGCCACCGTCGCGCCGATTCGAGGGGTGCGCAATGCGCTCCGGCGGGTCGAGGGCGGCGATCTGGACGTCGCCGTCACCGTCTACGACGGCACCGAATTGGGTGAATTGCAAAGCGGTTTCAACCGCATGGTGCAGGGTCTGCGCGAACGCGAACAGATCCGCGACCTGTTCGGCCGCCATGTCGGCCACGATGTCGCGGCCGCCGCTCTGGAACGCAATCAGGAACTCGGCGGCGAGGAATGCTTCGCCGCGGCGATCTTCGTCGACATCATCGGCTCCACCACCATGGCCGCGAGCCGCCCGGCTCACGAGATCGTCACCATCCTGAACGATTTCTTCGCCATTGTCGTGGACGAGGTCGAGCGCTACGGCGGCCTGGTCAACAAATTCGAGGGCGATGCCGCGCTGGCGGTCTTCGGCACCCCCGCTCCGCTGGTCGATCCGGCGGGCTCGGCCTTGGCCGCGACGCGCGCCATCCGCGCCCGATTGTCCAGCGCCACCACCGAATTCGACGCCGGTATCGGCGTCGCCGCGGGTCGCGTGGTCGCCGGAAACGTCGGCGCGCACCGCCGCTACGAATTCACGGTGATCGGCGATGCGGTCAATGAGGCCGCCCGCCTCTGCGAACTCGCCAAAGCCGAGGAGAATCGCGTCCTGACCTCCGCGAGCACCGTCGAAGCCGCCGACCGCGCCGAGCAGAAGTATTGGGACACGGGCGAATCGGTGATCCTGCGCGGTCGCCTCAAGCCGACCTACCTGGCCCGCCCGCGCAGATAACGCTGCTGCGGCACGCTGGTGGTGAGTGCGGCCGCGAATTCGAAGGCGGCGCGGGCGGATTCGTGATCCCCGATCATCTCCAGCAGATGCGCCCGCACCGCGTACAGCCGATGGTCCCGCGCCAGCCGGCCATCGGCCTCCAGCTTGCCGAGCAGCTCCAGCCCTTCGCGCGGTCCCCGCGACATGGCCACCGCCACCGCATGATTGAGCGCCACCACCGGATTGTCCGCCAGCGCCAGCAATCGCTCGTACAGCAGGACGATCTGCGCCCAATCGGTGGACTCGTTATCGGGCGCCTCGTCGTGCAGCGCGGCGATCGCCGCCTGCAACTGATACGGCCCCACCGGTCCGCGCGGCAGCGCGGCGGTGATCAACTCGACCCCTTCGGCGATCAGGTCGGCATTCCACAGCGCGCGATCCTGTTCGGCCATCGGAATCAGGCTCTGATCGGGCGCGGTCCGAGCGAGTCGGCGAGCATCGGTGAGCAGCATCAACGCGAGCAGCCCCGCTACCTCCGACTCCCCCGGCCGCAATCGAAACACCATGCGCGTCAACCGAATCGCCTCGGACGAGAGCTCCACCCGATGCAGCCTCGGCCCACCGGTGGCCGCATAGCCCTCGGTGAAGATCAGGTACAGCACGTGCAGCACCGCCGCCACCCGATCCGCGCGTTCCCCGGGCGCGGGCGGTGCGAACGGCAGCCCGCTCTCCTTGATGGTGGTCTTGGCGCGCGAAATCCGCCGTGCCATAGCCGATTCCGAGACCAGGAATGCGCGCGCCACCTCCGCCGTGGTGAGTCCGCCCACCGCGCGCAGCGTCAAGGCGATCTGGGACTGCGGCGGCAGCGACGGATGGCAGCACAGAAACAACAGCACCAGGGTGTCATCGCCGTCGGCGGGCGCACGGTCCGCCGGTGGCGTCATCCAGTCCTGCGGCAGCACCCACCCGGCGACCGTATCCTCACGTTTGCGCCGAGCCTGTTCGGCCCGCAGCAGATCGGTGAGCCGCCGCGACGCGACGGTGATCAACCACGCCTGCGGATTGTCGGGCACACCCGCGTCGGGCCACTGTGTCGCCGCCGCCAACAGCGCCTCCTGCACCGCATCCTCGGCGGTGTCGAAATGCCCGTAGCGCCGCACCACCGCGGCCAGGACCTGCGGCGTCAACCGACGCAGCAGGACCTCGACCCGCTCGGACGGCTCAGAAGCCAAGTTCCTGCGCACCATCGCTGATGGGCCGGATATCGGCGTACGCGTTGGCGGACGCGTCCCCGGGGACCGGGCAATTCCCCAGCCGCCCGGCGATTTCGGTGGCGCGGTCGAAGCTCTCGCATTCGACCACCCAGTATCCCGCGAGCACCTCCTGGGTTTCGGCGTACGGCCCATCGGTCACGAATGCCTGCCCGGCCCTGTTGCCGACCCGGCGGGTGTGCACGGGCGCGGCCAGCCCGCGCGTCTCGACCAGCTCCCCCGAGGCGGCCAGCTCCTTGTTGAACGCCTCCATGAACTCGACCATGGCCGCGAAATCCTCCGCCGACCAGGCCGGTGTCCGCTCGGTTCCGCCCGCCATACCGTCGTAGTCCCGCTGCGAGGCATAGCTCAGAATCATGTACTTCATGACCACTCCTTGTCCGGGTCACACCGTTGTGCGACTCATGGGGAACGTCGAAGCCGATCTCCATTCTCGGACACGGCCCGCACGCGAGGTGACCGGCTCGAACTCCCCGGGAGATTCGGCCGGAATCGGCATACCATCAGCCCGTGCCCTCGATACCTCCGCTGCCCTCGTTCGGCGGAGCGCGAAGACGGTCGGTGAGACCGCTGCCGCGAATCCGGATTCCGACCGCGCGGGCGATCGTGGATTGCGCGGTCTATGTCGAGGGCAGGCGATTGCCGGGACACTTCACCCACACCGCGGCACTGGCCGAGGTGCGCGAGCGCGGAACCGGATTCGTGTGGGTGGGGTTGCATGAACCCGACGACATTCAAATGACCGATATCGCACAGACTTTCGGCCTGCACGCCCTCGCGGTGGAGGATGTGCTGGAGGGCTCGCACCGGCCCAAGGTGGAACGCTACGACGATACGCTCATGATGGTCATGCGTACCGTGGCCTATGTCGAGCATGAATTGCATACCGTCAGCGAAATAGTGCAGACCGGCGAGATGGTGATCTTCGCCGGTCCGGATTTCGTTGTGGCGGTACGCCACGGCGAACATTCGGGCCTGGCGGGCGTGCGCCACACCCTCGAGAATGATCCCGAGCGATTGCTGCTGGGCCCCGGCGCGGTGCTGCACGCCATCGCCGATTACGTGGTGGATTCCTATGTCGAGGTGACGCGGAAACTCGAGATCGAGGTCGATCTGGTCGAGGAGGAGATCTTCTCCCCGAGAAATCACCTCGCGGTCGAGCCGATCTATCAACTCAAACGCGAGATCGTGGAGTTGCGGCGCGCGGTCAGCCCGCTGGCCACCCCGCTGCGATTGCTCGGACGGCCGAACAACCTGCTGCCCAAGGAGGTTCGGCGTTATCTGCGCGATGTCGCCGACCACCACACCGCCGTCACCGAACGCATCAGGGATTTCGACGAGACGCTCACCGCCCTGGTCAATGCCGCGGTCGCCAAGACCGCGGTGCAGCAGAACACCGATATGCGCAAGATCTCGGCGGCGGTCGCCATTGCCGCGGTGCCGACCATGATCGCCGGAATCTACGGTATGAACTTCGACCATATGCGGGAACTGCACCAGGAGTGGGGCTATCCCGCGGTGCTGACCCTCATGACCGTTCTCTGCGCGCTGCTGCTGGTGGTGTTCCGCCGCAATAAATGGCTGTAGTTCACGCACTTCCGGGTTCGACCCAGGTGTCGTCGATCGTCCAGCCCGAGGCCAGCAGATGCTCGCGCACCCGGGCGATATCGGATTCGGACGGCATATCGTCGGTCACCTTGGTGATCCCGACCCCGGCGTCGATCTTGTCCGCCGGAATCGTCCCCTGCCGGACGAGCGCGGCCGCGACCTGGCGCACATCTTCTTCCGGGAGCCGCTGCGCGAGCAGCGACAGCAGCGGGATGTAATCGTTCTCGGGGACGCCCTGCGGGTATCCCGCCCGCATCCAGGCCACGATCCGGGCGAGCAGTGCAGAGAGCGCCATTGGACTCCGGTTCCGGTGGAAAGTGCTATGCCTCGGACGGGTGCGCCGGCGGCCGATCGGGAGGCTACTCGATTCACATCGTCGTCCCCGGGCTGCTCACGCGCAAGCCGCCGAATGGCATGGCTTCACTTCTTGGGAGGTTTGGCCCCGGAAGAGCTGTTCACTCGAAGTTCAGAACGAGACAATCCCCCGCGCCCGGCCTGTGCCATACTCGCAAACATGTATGGCCAAGTTTCGAGCGGGCTCTCGGTCGAGGCGGCCGTGGTCGATGGCGATGTTCGGCTCAGCGCGGCGGGCCGGACGGTGGAGATTCCCGCGATCTGGTTGCGGGACAACGCACCCGACGCGGACAGTCGCGATGTGCTGAGCGGGCAGCGACTGTTCAATATCGTCGATCTGCCCGCCGATATCCGGGTGCGGGAGGCGACCGTGGTCGAGGATCGACTGCGGGTGCGGTTCACCCCGGGCGGGCATCGGACCTCCTTCGCGCTGGATGCGCTGCTGGGCGAGGCGAATCGGGTCGCGGATCTGGACCTGCGCAGTGAACGGGCCAAGCGGCTGTGGCGTGATTCGACCGCGGCCGCGGCCTTGGAACCGGTGAGGTGGCAGCTCTATCTGGAGCGGCCCGCGCCCGCGCTGCGACAGGTCGTGGAGTGGGGATTCGTCCTGCTGCAAGGGGTTCCGGCCGAGGCCGGACAGGTGACGAAGGTCGCCGAGACCTTCGGGTATGTGCGCGAGACGAATTACGGGCGGATCTTCGATGTGCGGGTGGAACCGAATCCGGTGAACCTGGCCTTCACGGGATTGGCGATCACACCCCATACCGATAATCCCTATCGGGAACCGGTACCCACCCTGCAATTGCTGCTCTGCCTGCACAATGCGGCCGAGGGCGGGGATTCCGGCATGGTGGACGGGTTCGCGGCCGCGGCCGAACTGCGCGAGACCGATCGCGCGGCCTTCGATGTGCTCACCACGACCCCGGTCACCTACCGGTATCACGGTGATGGCGCCCGGCTCGGCGCGGTGGTGCCGTTGATCGGACTCGATGCCGAACAGCGAATTCGGGAGATCCGGTTCAACAACCGGTCCATGGAGGTGCCCCTGGCCGATCCGGAGCGCGTGCGGGCCTTCTATGGCGCCTATCGCCGTTTCGCGGAGCTGCTGTACCAACCGGAGGCGCAGCTGAATTTCCGGCTCGACACCGGAGACTGCCTGATTTTCGACAACACCAGGGCACTGCACGCCCGCACGGCCTTCGCGGCGGCGGGCGGGCGGCATCTACAGGGCACCTACGCGGACTTGGACGGATTGAACAGCACGCTGCGGCGACTGGAGGAACAGGGACGATGACACACGCCTACGAGGCGCTGACCGAGCTGTTCGAGAGCGAGGGCGCGAAAGAGTATCTCGGCGAGGATGTTTCGATCGCCACCCATATGTTGCAGACCGCGCAGGTGGCGCGCGCCGCCGGGGCGTCCGCCGAGCTGATCGTGGCGGCGGTCGTTCATGACGTCGGGCATTTCTCGGGCGCGATGAGTGGACTCGAACTCATGCGCGGGCATGACAATCGGCACGATGCCATTGCCGCGGAATGGCTTTCGCAATGGTTCGATGCCGCGGTCACCGAGCCGGTGCGCCTGCATGTGGCGGCCAAGCGGTATCTGTGCGCCACCGATGCGGCCTATTACGACCGGCTCTCGGACGCCTCGAAGTACACCATGTCGGTGCAGGGCGGGGAGATGAGCGCCGCGGAGGTCGCGACGTTCGCGGCCGAGCCGCACTGCGAATCCGCCACGGCCCTGCGCAGATTCGACGATGCCGGAAAGGATCCGGAAGCACCGGTGCCCGCCCTGGCCGATTTCCGCGCCGAGATCGAGGCCCTGGATCGCACCCTCAGGTCGTCAGCAGCGATCTGACCCGGCTCACCGCCCCGGCCGCCACCGAATTGCGCACCACGAACGCCACCGCCGAGCCGACGTAGGTGTCGAAAGAGCATTCCAGCACCTCACCGGCCGGATCGGTGGTGCGCCGGATGGTGCGCAACAGCGGTGTGCCGGTGCGGATTCCGAGTAATCCGGCGGTGCGGGTGGGTGCGGCGATGGCATCGATGGAGTGTTCGGCGTCGGCGAAGACGATGCCGTAGTTCTCCAGGTGATCGGTGATCGATTCGGCGTCCAGATCCATCGCCAGGATCGGCTCGGCCAGGCGTTCGGGATAGTAGGTGTTCTCCAGCATGGTCGGGGTGCCGCTCAGCAGGCGGACCCGCTCCACGTGAAAAGCGTTCTCGCCCTTGGCCAGACCGAGCTTCTCCCGCACCTCCGGGGACGGGGTGACACTCGCGGTGCCGACGGTGCGGCTGCTCGGGGTCTCGCCGATACTGCGCGCCCAGCGGGCGAAGCTGACCAGTTCGGTCATCGGCTGTGCGCGGGGGCCGCGCAGCACCTGACGGCGCGCGCCCTGGCGCGAGGAGACCACGCCCGAGGCGCGCAGGAACGCGAACGCCTGCCGGATGGTGCCGCGCGAGACGCCGTAGCGCTCGCTCAGGCGGTGTTCCGAGGGTAGTGACGCGCCGTCGGCGAACTCACCGTTCTCGATCGCCGAGCGCAACTGCTCGGCGATCTCCCGATAGCGGGGAACCTTCGGATTATCAGTCGTCACACGGCAACTGTATTCAACGGGGATCCGCGGCCAGCAGCACCGGACGGTCCAGCAGGGAGACCTCGACGCGGGTTCCGGGTGTCAGGTCGGCGGCGCGGTGGCTGGCCACATCGGCGAGCAGCTCGAGTCCCTCGGGGCGGGTCAGGCGCAGGCGGGTGGTCGCGCCGAAGAAGGTCACGGCCACGACAGTGGCTGTGCCGTCCGGGGATTCGTGCACCAGGACCGCTTCGGGGCGGGCCAGGACGGTGACCTCGCCCTCGGCGGTGGCCTCGCCGTCGCAGGGCAGGATCTGCTCCCCCACGCGCACATGGGTGGCGTCGACGGCGGTGGCCGGAATGCGGTTCATGGTGCCGACGAATTCGGCTACGAAGGGGGTGGCCGGGCGCTGATATACCTGATCGGGGCTGGCGCACTGTTCCATTCGGCCGTTGCGCATGACCGCGACGCGATCGGCGATGGCCAGGGCCTCCTCCTGGTCGTGGGTGACGAATACGGTGGTGACGCCGAGTTCGCGCTGGATGCGGCGGATCTCCTCGCGCAATTGCTGGCGCACCTTGGCATCCAGGGCCGAGAGCGGCTCGTCCAGCAGCAGGACCCGGGGTGCGATGGCGAGGGCGCGGGCCAGGGCCACGCGTTGCTGCTGACCGCCGGAGAGTTGATGCGGGTATTTGGCGACGTGCTCGGCGAGGCCGACCATATCCAGCAGTTCGCGGGCGCGCTCGCGCCGGCGCTTGGCGGGGCGACCGCGCAGGCCGAGGCCGAAGGCCACATTGTCCTGGGCGGACATGGTCGGGAAAAGGCTGTAGGACTGAAAGACCATGCCCATATCGCGCTTGTTCGCGGGGATCGAGGAGGCATCGCGGCCGCCGACCAGAACCTCCCCCGAGGTGGGGTGGTCGAATCCGGCGAGAATGCGCAGGGCCGTGGTCTTTCCGCAGCCCGAGGGGCCGAGCAGGGCGATGAATTCACCCGGATCGATATCGAGGGTGAGACCGTCCAGGGCTTTGACATTGCCGTAGTGCCGGTGCACGTCGACGAAACCGACTGCGGTACTGCTGATTTCGGGGACTACCTGGGCGGTCATCGGGAGGCCTTTCGGGATCGACCGGCGATCGAGACAACAATGAGCAGGATGAGCCAGGTCAGCACCAGGCTCAGGATCGACAGTGCGACCTGGAGTTGGCCGTCGGTATTGGCGGACTGGGCCAGCCAGACGGGGAAGGTGCGGAAGATGAGGATCTTCGCGATCGTGTACTCCCCCATGACGAGTGCGAAGGTCAGGAAAGCCGCGTTCAGGATGGAGGTGCGCAGGGCTGGCAGGACCACGCGCCACAGCACCGTGAACCAGCCCGCGCCGAGGTTCTGGGCGGCCTCGACGAGCACGTCGATACGGGAGCCGCGGATTCCGGCGTCCAGGGCGCGGAAGGTGAACGGCAGTGCGATCACCACGTAGACCAGGGCCAGGATCAGCGAGAGGGGTTGTTTCTGCAGCGCGGTGAAGACCTGGGTGATCTCGACGTAATCACTGTTGTTGCCCCAGGAGAGCACGCTACGGACGCCGACGACCAGGGCGACGGGCGGAATCACCAGCGGCAGCAGGGAAAGCAGTTCGACCACCGGGCGCGCGGACTGTAATCGCAGGTGCACCAGCAGCATGGTCGGCACCATGAGGACCAGGGTGATCGCCACCGCGACGAGTCCGAGGGCCAGTGAGGTGCCCAGTGCGTCGGAAAGCCCCGCGGTGGAGAGGATTCGGGTGTAGGCGCGCAAGCTCACGCCGTTCTTGTCGTGGATGGTGAACCAGAAGGCCACCGCGAACGGGCCGATGAAGTAGAGCGCGGCCAGGCCGAGCACGATCCAGCGCCAGTACGCCCGCGGGCGGGTGTACGTGCGACCGGAGCGCGGATGCTGTTGTCCCGCGGCGTCACCCAGCAGCACCGCGGGATCGGTCACCGTAGCCATCGAGAGGTCCTGTTCTGCATGTACTGGTAGAGCAGGGTGAGCGGCACGACGACCACGATCATGTTCAGGGCCAGGGCCGCGCCCAGGTTCTCCTGTCCGACAAGGACATTGCCCGAGACCGCGCTCTCGATCTGGAGCGGGGTAATGGCGAGGGTGCCGTTGGTGAGTGCGTCGGCGGTGGCGAAGGAGGAGAACGAGGTGCAGAACAGCAGCGCCACACTGCCCAGGAAATGCGGGAGTAGGGCGGGACCGGCGACATAGCGCCAGTACTGCCAGCCGTGTGCGCCGAGGCTCTCGGCGGCTTCGCGCCATTCCGGGCGCAGGCCCTCCAGGGCCGGGGTGATGACCAGAACCATCAGCGGGACAAGGAAATACAGGTAGACGAACTGCACGCCCGCCTGCGAGTACAGGTCCAGGTGCAGGTCGTCGCGCAGGGAGATGTTCAGATGATCCTGGAGCATTTTGGTCAGCACACCGGCATTGCCGATCGCGGCGACGAACAGGAAGGCCAGCGGCAGGCCGCCGAAGTTCGCCAGCACCGCCGCGCTTGTGGAGACCGCGCGCTGTAGGAGCTGTCCGCGTCCGCTCGTAATCGCCTGTGCCAGAACGATTCCCAGGACGGCGGCGATGATCGCGACCACCAGGGAGAGCACGACGCTGTTCTTCAGGCCGGTGAGGTACGCGCCTTTGAGCGCCGAGGCCACATTCGCGGTGCCGAACCAGGTGTTCCCGCTGTCACCGACCTGGAATGCCGAATACGCGATGACGCCGGTCGGCAGCAGGAAGAACACGCCCACGTACGCCAGAAACGGGACGAGCCCGAGCCATGTCAAGACTCGGGCCGAACGAACCGATGAACTCATTTGACAGTGTTCGCCCAGGTCTGGGTCATGATGTCCTTGGCCTTGGCGGCCTGATCGTCGGTCGGGTAGACCGCCTTGTCGCTGGCCGCGGGCAGCACCTTGGCCAGCGCGGGATCGACGGTGCCGCTCTTCTGCATGGCGGGCAGGCGGACCGGACGCGCGAAGCCCTTGAGCAGGCCGTTCTGGCCCTCATCGCTGTACAGGTATTCCTGCCACAGGCGGGCGGCGGCCGGATGCGGGGCAGTCTTGCTGACCGCCTGGGCGTAGTAGCCGCCGATGCTGGCGTCGGTGGAGACCGCGACGGTCCACTTCGCACCGGAGTTGGCGGTGGTCTGGGCGATACCGGCGTTGAGGTAGTCCCAGTCGATGATGATCGGGGTCTCACCGGACTGCACGGTGGCGGCGGTAGCCTTCACCGGCACGAAATTGCCTGCGGCCTTGAGCTTTCCGAAGAAGTCGATACCCGGCTGGATATTGTCGGCCGAGCCGCCGGTGGCGAGCGAGGCGGTCCAGACCGCCATGAGCGCGGAATTGCTCTTGAGCGGGTCACCGCTGAGCGCGACCTGACCCTTGTACCGCGGCTCGAGCAGATCGGCGATGGTGGTCGGGCAGACCTGCACCTTGGCGGCATCGCAGCCGATGGACATGTACCCGCCGTAATCGGCGAACCACGTTCCGTCCGAAGCCTTCTGGGAGTCCGGGATATCACCCCAGCCGGTCACCTTATAGGGCGCGTACAACCCCTCCTTCGCGCCGGAGATGGCGAATGAGGTCCCGACGTCGACGGCATCCGGCGCCCGATCCTGCCCCTTCAGCGATTTGATCGCATTGATCTCATCGGCACTGCTCGCTCCCGGATTATCGTCATTGACCTTGATCCCGTACTTGGCGGCGAAGTTGTCCATCAATTCGCCATACCCCGCCCAATCCCGCGGCAGCGCCATGAGATTGAGCGTCCCCTCCTTCTTGGCGGCCGCGATCAACGCGTCCATCCCACCCAGATCGGCGGCCGAGGTAGCGGTCGCGGCACTGCTTGCCGCCGTCTCCGACTTCTTGGTGCAGGCCCCCACGCTCAGGACCAACGCCCCCGCCACGAGACAGATTCCAACATTGCGAACAGTTGCGATGCGCACGAGCGACTCCCGGTCCAGCGTTCGATCAATCCGGGAATCGATCACGATCCCGGCAACAGGTACTTACCTTCGGCCCGAAAGTTGTATAGCCAAGATATCCGAAACATACGGAAGGTGAACAGAAAATGTGATCCCCGGTCCACTTTCCGTTCACCCCATCTTGCGCTCGGACCGCTACGCCCCGCAGCCGTTTCCCCGACCCGCCCCCACGGCCGGGAGTCAGTGCTCTACAGCGGCTTCGATTTCGGCAGCCAGGTGGGGGTGGGCGGATTCCATCCTTTGGACGTAGGTGACTGCGTCGGAGACGGTTCGGAGGCTGGCGAGGTCTTCGTCGGGAATCTTCACCGAGTACTTGTCTTCCAGTTGGACTGCTATTTCGACCAGGGAGAGGGAGTCGATTTCGAGGTCTTCGGTGAAGGATTTCTCGGGGGTCACGGCGGTGGCTTCTATACCGGTTACCTCTTCGATGATGTCGGCTATGCCCGCGATGATTTGCTGCTGGGTGGTCATGGGATGCGCTCTCCTGGTGTGGGATCCGCCCCCGGGTGGGGCGGCTGTGTCAGTACGCTAGGGGTTCCAGTTGGGTGGAGGTTCAAGGCGTTGTGAGGGATGACACACGGGTGAGCGAGTTGGTGGGGATTGGGGAGTTGGGGCGGCGGAGCGGGGTTTCGGTGCGGACGATTCGGTTTTACTGCGATGAAGGGATTGTGGAGGCGGCGCGGAGTGCGGGTGGGCATCGGATGTTCGAGGGGGATGCGGCTGTCGAGCGGTTGATGTTGGTGCGGCGGCTGCGGGCATTGGGGCTGGGGTTGGGGGCCATCGGTGAAGTGCTGCGGGGTGAGAGGTCGCTCGAGGAGGCCATTGCGATCGAACGTGCGCGGCTGGATGGGGAATTCAGGGAGTTGGCCTGGCGGCGGGCTTCGGTGCGGGCCGTTCAGGTGGCCGCGCCCGGCGAGCGGGGGGCGCGGCTCGCGTTGCTTGCCGCGGCGCAGGATGGTGGTGCCGTGTATGAGGGGCTGGTGCGGTTTTGGCGGCAGGTGCTCGCACCCGTCGGGCGACGGGAGGTCGATGGGTGGGTCGGGTGGAATGTTCCCGAGCCGCCCGGTGATCCATCGGCGGACGAGGTGGTGGCCTACGCCGAGTTGGCCGCCTTGGTTGAGGATCCCGAGATGAACGGTGTTGTGCGACAACAACTCCTGCGGAGTCGGCCGGAGTCGATCCGTGATGTGGGCGCACTCTATGTCGAGGTGGGTGATGTCATGACCGAGGTGGTGCCGCTCGTTTCGGCGGGCGTGCGGCCGCGCGGGGGTGGTGAGCTCGATCGGTTCGTCGATGCTCATGCGCGAGCGCGCGGGGAAACCGATTCACCGGGATTCCGGGAGCGGATGCTGGTCGATGCGACCGATACCGATCACCGGATCCACCGGTATTGGGCCCTCACCCAGCGATTCCTCGGAACACGAATCACCGTGGGGCGAGCCCATGATTGGGTGTACAGCGCTTTGGCGCGGGACGCCTACGGGACGTAGAAGGTGGCGGACGGCGCGTAGTCGCGCAGGGTGATGGTGTCGGCCTTCTGGAGCGATTTGGACATCAGGCCGCGCATGGGTTTGGAGGTCATCATGCGGACCGAGAAGTTGCGCATCCGGATGGCCGCGCGACTGCCGGGCAGGAAGCCGTTGACACCGCCCGGGGGCAACTTCTGGCATTCGGTGACGTACGGCCGCAATTCGTCCTGGTAGCGGGCGAACGCGGCCCGATGGTCGTCGCGGAAGCGCGCCAGCTCGCCCGCGAGGACATATGCGCCCACCATGGCCATGGCGGTCCCATTGCCCGAGAGCGGCGACCCGCAGTATCCGGCGTCACCGATGAGCGCGACCCGCCCCTGTGACCACGACTCCATCCGCGTCTGACTGATGGTGTCGAAGAAGAAGTCCGGAGCCTGATCCATCACCTCGAGCAATCGCGGTACATGCCAACCGAGTTCGCCGAACTTCTCGAGCAGAATGCGCTGCTGCCCGGCCCGATCGTGCCGGTCGTACATCAGATCCGTTGCCTTGAAACCGAACATGGCCTTGGCGCTGCTCGGCCCCTCGGGACGAATGGCCGCGAGCAGCCCGCCGGGGGCGTTGTACATCAGGAACCAGTCGTCCAGCTCGAGTCCCCGCACCGGAATCGTGAAGTAGGACAGGTAACCCCCGAGATTGTGCACGAACTCGGTCTCGGGACCGAAGGCCAGCCGCCGCACCGTGGAATGCAGCCCATCCGCGCCGACCACCACATCGAAGACACGAGATGCGTTGCGGGAGAACTCGACCACCACCCCGTCCGGCCTCTCGCGCAGCGCGGTGATCGTATCGTCGAACAGATACTCGACACCGGAACGCGCTGCGGCATAGAGGATATCGGTCAGATCGCCGCGCAGGATCTCGATCTCGGCGACCGCGCCCTCACCGTCGAAGAGTTCGGCGGCCATACTCGCCGACCATTTCCCGTCGGCATCGACATACGCCAGGCCCTTCTCGTGCACGCGAGCCTGCTCGATCTGCGGCAGAATCCCCATCCGCTCGGCCACTTCCTTGGCCACCCCGCGCAGGTCCACGGCCTGCCCGCCGGGTCGCGGCGCGGGAGCCCGCTCGACAACGGTGACCTCGAATCCATAGCGGCGCAACCAATACGCGAGGGTGAGTCCGGCAATACTGCCGCCGGAGATCAGAACGGTGCGGGTGGTGTTCACGGGTTCTCCTGAAAGAGGTTTCGAGTACTGATTAGAAAGCGGGAATCATCAACTGCCGCAGAATCGGTGGCCAACCCTGCTGATAAGCCAGACGGCGCACCGCCGTGGCGAGAGCGCTGCCCGCTCCCCTGCCGCCGATGAGCAGCCGATCCGAATCGGCATGCAATTCGGCGGCATGATCGGCCGCCCATTCCAGGGTGCGAACGGCATCGGCTTCGATCGCCCACCGCTGCTCGGGCCGCAGGTCATAGCGCACCGCGAAGACGATGAAATCGCCTGTCGCGGAGAGGTTCCGGCAGAGCTCCTCGAAATCGGCGGTCCCACTGATATTTCCGATATCGAAGAGCATGAGCAGTGGTCGCGGTGGCCCGGTCGGACCGGGCCAGTAGATACGGGCCCGGCGACCGACCACCGCGGCCCGCAATCGCAGTTCGGCTACCCGGCCGCGAGCTGGAGTGGAAGTCACCACCGAAGATTCGCATCGGTCACGCACCACACGGAAGGTCCGAATACGCATGACTGTCTTGCGTCGACCGCATGACCATTCGAGCCCCCGGTGGGCAATACTCGTGATCATGACTGTCGATACCGGCGAGAACACGGCCGGAAGCCCGACTGCCCTGCCCAAGGCGCCCGATGCGATCGAACTGCGCCATCTGCGCGCCTTCGTGACCGTGGCGGAGGAGCTCAATTTCGGGCGGGCGGCCACCCGACTGTACGTCTCACAACCCGCGCTCAGCAGACAGATTAGCGGATTGGAACGACTCGTCGGCTGCGATCTGTTGCGCCGCACCACCCATCGCGTCGAACTCACCCTCGCCGGTGAGGCACTCCTGGATCGCGCCCGGCGAATTCTCGGCGACGTCGACGAGGCGGTCTCGGCGACCCGCGCGGTCGGCGGGGAACTGCTCGCGCGAATCGCCAAGTACTGGAAGCCGCTGGATGATCCGGACCCCGAATTGCAGGTACTGCGCGACGCCTACGAGGATCTGCACGCGCGATTCCCCCCACCGCCCGAGGTGCGGATCCGCCCGATCAATGCGGGCGGTGTGTCCAGCCTGCTGCTGACCCCGGAGCAGCCGATCGACGCGACCGTACTGTTTCTGCATGGCGGCGGCTATATCTCGGGCTCCGCCTTCGGCTATCGCGCCCTCGTCGGCGCGCTGGCCACGGCCGCGCACACCACCGCCCTCCTCCCGGACTACCGCCTCGCCCCCGAACATCCCTTCCCGGCGGCGGTCGAGGACGCGCTCAGCGCCTACCGGTGGCTGCTGGACACCGGCACCGATCCCGGGCGCATCATCCTGGTCGGCGATTCGGTCGGCGCGCATCTGACCATGTCGACACTGATTCGCCTGAAAGAGCAGGAACTTCCGCTGCCCGCGGCGGTCGTATCCCTGTGTCCCGGAATCGATCTGCACTGCTCATCGCATACCGGCCACGAGCAGAAGGCCCACGGTGAACGCATAGTCGAGCCCGGCAAGGTGACGGCCGAACAGATCCAGCGCCGCATCATCGGCGACTACCTGGCCGGACATCCCGACGACGACCCCGTGGTCGCCCCGTTGCGCGCTGATCTCTCCGGTCTCCCACCGCTACTGGTCCAGGTCGGCACCGGTGACACCCATCTCACCGACGCGCACCAACTCGTCGATCACGCCCGCGCGCACGGCGTCGATGTGCGCCTCGAGCTGTATCCGGTGGCCACGCACAATTTCCACCTCTTCCGGTCGTTCCTGCCCGAGGCGGCCGACGCGCTCGAACATGCGGGCCGCTTCATCCGAGAGCAGGTGACAGACGGCGGAGCCCGCGCCGGGGTCCGCACGACCGCATAGCCCGCGACCACCACGATCATGTACTGCCCGTTTTGCCCGATTAGGGTAAGGGTGTGAAGAGTGTCGTAGCGCAGTTATCAAGTCTCGAAGCAACTCAGCTCGATCCGATCGCCATCGGCAGGACCGACGGTCCGGGCGGCAGACGAATCCTCACGGACGGCTGAGCTGAATGGTCGCGCATGAAACCGCACTGTCCCTGATCCAATTGGGCGCGGTGCTATTCGGATTGGGATTGCTCGGGCGACTGGCCGCACGCATCGGAATGTCGCCCATACCGCTGTATCTGATCGGCGGCCTGGTGTTCGGCACCGGCGGGCTGATCGAGTTGCAACATGTGGATCAGTTCATCGAACTGGCCAGCGAGATCGGCGTGGTGCTACTCCTGCTGCTCCTCGGATTGGAGTACACCGCAAGCGAATTGGTGACCGGCCTGCGCAGCTCCTGGGCCGCGGGCGTGGTGGATCTGGTGCTCAATACGCTCCCCGGGATCGCCGTCGCATTGATCCTCGGCTGGGGCGCGACCGGAGCGGTCGCCATGGCCGGGGTCACCTATATCTCCTCCTCCGGAATCATCGCCAAGGTGCTCAATGACCTTGGGCGACTGGGCAATCGGGAAACCCCGACCATCCTGTCGATTCTGGTGTTCGAGGATCTGGTGATGGCCGGATACCTGCCGGTGCTGACCGCCATCCTGGCCGGAGCCGGATTCGCCGCCGGACTCATGACCGTCGGCATCGCCCTGGCCGCGGTCACCGTGGTGCTCGTGGTGGCACTGCGCTTCGGCAAGTACGTCTCCAAGATCGTCGACAGCGACGACCGCGAAATCTTCCTGCTCAAACTCCTGGGCTCGGCCCTGCTCGTGGCCGGAGTGGCTTCGGCCCTTCAGGTTTCGGCCGCGGTCGGCGCGTTCCTGCTCGGTATCGCCATCTCCGATTCCACCGCGCACAATGCCGCCAAACTCCTGGAACCCCTGCGCGATCTGTTCGCCGCGCTGTTCTTCGTGCTGTTCGGACTCAGCACCGATCCGTCCAGCATTCCGCCGGTCCTCGGCTGGGCGGTGATTCTGGCCCTGCTCACCGCCGGAACCAAGATCGCGACCGGATGGTGGGCCGCCGGACGCGCCGGGGCTTCGCGCTACGGCCGCGCCCGCGCCGGATCGGCATTGGTCGCGCGCGGCGAATTCTCCATTGTCATAGCGGGTCTCGCGGTCACCGCGGGTGCCGTGCCCGCGGAATTCGCGGCCCTGGCGACCACCTACGTGCTGATCATGGCCGTACTCGGACCGGTGGCGGCCCGCCTGATCGAACCGGCCCTACGCTGGGCGGACCGGCGCGTCACGCCGAGCGCGGTCGCGTAGCGCCGTCCGCAGGCCGCGCCGGACCGTGGACGGAGCGGCCTCGGGGTCCCCCGCGAACTTGCGTTCGGAGGCGGTCTCCGGGGCATCGTCCGCGGTCGCGGTCAGGAAGCTGTCCGGCAGCGCCAGCTTGTTGATGGTGCGCAGCGTCAACAGGTACTGCCTGGGCAGCGGACCGGTGGTGTACGGCAGATCGTATTTGTCGCAGAGTTCCCTTACCCGCCTGGCGATTTCGGGATAGCGATTGCTGGGCAGGTCCGGGAACAGGTGATGTTCGATCTGGTGGGACAGATGCCCGCTCAGGAAGCCCAGCACCGGTCCCGCGTCGAAATTGGCGCTACCCAGCATCTGTCGCAGATACCATTCGGCCTTGGTCTCGTCCTCGACCGCCGCGGGCGTGAACTTCTCCGCGCCGTCGGGGAAGTGACCGCAGAAGATCACCACGTAGGCCCAGAGATTGCGCAGCGCATTGGCCGCGGCGTCGGCCGCCAGGGTGCGCCGCCAGCGCCTGCCGCTCAGCGCCGGGAACAGCACATAGTCCTTACCCGCCTGACGGATGATCTTGCCGACCAGCAGCCGCGTCTGCGCCTTGCGCTCGGCCGGGGTGGCGGCGCGATCCTGTTCGGAATACAGCCCGTGCAGGGCGATTCCCCATTCGAAAGTCGCTGCGAGCAAAAGGTTTTGCACCGGCTGCAACAGCAGCCGCGGTCGCCACTGCTGATCGCGGGACATCCGGATCACACCGAAGCCGATATCGTCGTCGACGCCGATCACATTGGTGTACACGTGATGCCGGAAGTTGTGCGAGTACCGCCACTGCGCCGAGACCCCTGCCATATCCCATTCCCAAGTGCTGGAATGGATTTCGGGATCGTTCATCCAATCCCATTGGCCGTGGCAGACATTGTGGCCGATCTCCATGTTCTCGATGCTCTTGGCCGTGGCCAGTGCGGCGGTGCCCAGCAGCCAGCCGAGCCTGCCTCTGCCGAAGGCGATGAGCACGCGCGCCGAGGCGTCCAGGGCCCGTTGGAACGCGATCGTCCGGCGGATGTAGTTCGCGTCCCGGGTGCCGCGCCGTTCCTCGATCTCGAGGCGCAGGGCGTCGAGCTCCCGTCCGAGCGCCTCGATATCCGCCGCGCTCAAATGCGCGTAAACAGCGACCTGTGTGATTGCCATACGTCACGTCCTCGATGTCATGAGCGCCTGCCACATGCACCCATGAACTGGCGATAGTTCCAGGCTAGCTCCGCCCATGGCGTCTGTCTACAACGTAGACATATCGCGTAGGTGGACGCTGCCCGGCCAACCGGGGACGATCAGTGCGCCGGACCGGCCAGATGCGCGACGAGTCCGGTCAGCAGAATGTCCAGACCGCGCTCGAGTTCGGCCGCGCCGTCATAGGCGGCCAGCACCGGCGCCAACTCGCGCACCAGCGGAAACTCCTCCAGCGGAAGGCGATACAGTCCGAGCCGGAGCACATCGTCGGTCTCCTCGGGCCGCTCCACGACCTCCTGCAGCTCATTGAGAATGTGCCCGTAGAGAAAGCCGAACAGCGCGCGATACACGTGCAGCGCGTCCGCACCGGAAAAACCCGCGCGCGTGAGCAATTCGAGAACGGCCTCCAGCGGGCGCACCACGGCGGGCGGCCGCAGCCCCAGCGGTGTGGTCAGCGGCCGGGTCACCAGCAATGGCACCACCCGGGGATCCAGCGCGAGCTTGCGGAAATCGCATGCCACCGTGCGCAATTGGGCGATCCAATCCGGATCGGAGGTATCCACCGACAGCTGCGCGAAGACGATCTCAGCACCGTGGTCGCGGGCGGTCGGCGGTGCGCACCGCGACCACTCGATTCCCAGGAAGTATTGCCCCGCAATAGAACTGCGCCTCCTACCTAGCCCTGCCCTGCATCAGCCGCGAGACGATAACAAACGAAACTGTGAATCGTTCCCAGGAATGCGTGCTATTCGGGGGGCAGGGCCGGGCGGGTTCAGGCGCTACGTGCCAATTCCACCGGCCCGAGGGCTCGTTCGCGCAGTGTGGTCAATGTCCGCGACAGCATGCGCGAAACCTGCATCTGCGAGACGCCCAGACGCTCGCCGATCTGCGACTGGGTTTGATTCTCGAAGAAGCGCCACACCAGCATTTGCCGTTCGCGCGCGGGCAATTCCCGCAACAGCGGGCCGACCGCGAGTGCGTTCTCCAGCAGTCGATAGGAGGGCTCCTCCGCGCCGAGTGTGGCGATCAGCGCCGAATCCGCGGAATCGTCCTCACCGCGCGCGATATCGAGTGAAGTGGTCTGATAGGCATTGCGCGCGATCAATGCCTGTGTGACATCACTCAATTCGACATCCAGCTCGGCGGCGATTTCGCGCGCCGTCGGCATCCGCCGCAGGCGCTGTTCCAGCACCTCGACCGCACCGGAAATGCGTTGCTGCAGCTCCTTGGCACTGCGCGGGACGCGCACGGCCCAGGTGTTATCCCGGAAATGGCGTTTCACCTCGCCCATTACCGTCGGCACCGCGAATGAGAGAAAGGAACTCCCGCGCGTGACATCGAAGCGATCCACGGCCTGCACCAATCCCACCGAAGCCACTTGGTGCAGGTCGTCGAACTCCTCGCCACGACCCCCGAAACGACGCGCGATATGTTCGGCCAGCGGCAGGCAGAGTTCGATGATCTCCGCACGCAATGCCGATCGCCGCGGATCATCGGGGGCCAGCTCGGCCAGTTCGGTGAACCGCACCTCGATCTCATCGTAGGTATCGCCCGGACTGCTCGAAGTCCGCTTGCCATCAGTACTCGGGATCGCCTCGTTCATGAAGTTTCCTCACTTCTCTACGAATCCGACTATCCCCGAGTACCCATTTGACCGTTACCGAAACGTAATTTATTGAAATTATGCCCTGACCTGGTATTTCAGGGCACCACGCGAGGCAGCCGAACCGTGAAGGTCGCGCCCTCCCCCGGTGCGGTGTCGACCGTGACCCGGCCGCCGTGGGCGGCGACCAGCGCCTGCACGATGGACAGGCCCAGGCCGGTGCCGCCGCGGGCGCGGGTCCGCGAGGAGTCGGTGCGATAGAAGCGTTCGAAGACCCGCAGCGCGGCATCGGGGTCCAGGCCCGGGCCCGGGTCGATGACATCGATGCGCACCTCCGCACGAATCGATGCGCACCTCCGCACGAGAGGGTGTGAGCCGACCGTGATCGGAGTCGGCGCGGTGGTCGAGCCGTAGGTATTGGAAATGGTCAGAACGCGCCAGCGCGGCAGGGAGGCATCGGTGGAGCTGACCGATTGCGGGCCGTCACCGACCTGTTCGGAGAGATCGGGCGTCGAACGGTCGCTGCCGGCCAGGAACTCCGAATAGACCGTTCCGTCAGGGCCTTTGCGCAATTCGTAGAAGCGGCGCGGCTGTTCGGTCAGTTTCGGCGGCTGTGGCGGGTGCGGTGCGTCGGTGGCACCCAGACGGTGCGGCCGTCCTCGGTGGTCACCTGTTTCATGGCGCGCGGCTGCGCCCAACCGTGCGCGGCGTCGAGCAGTTGTTCATCGGTGCTCCCTCACCGCCATGTGTCGATATTCCCGGTGGCAGCCTCGGTCCGGCCGTACGCACGCTGGGTGTTTCCTGTGAATCGCCGGATAGCGCAGCGGGGCAGCGCCGTCCGGCCGGTGTCACCGGAGACCGAAAGTTGGCACGATTGGTCATCGATTGCCCATTCACCTGCTCGAGCGCCGCAACTACAGTGATCGACGGTCCACAAGCTGTGCGGTTACTGCCCTGTAGAACATGCGATCAGAGGTGGCGAAAAACAACGGTGACAGTGACGAATACACAGCATTTGCTCAGTGAGGTGCTCTCCAGATATGGCACCGTCGAGGCGTTCTGCTCCCGTCTCCGCGACAGTATTGACCAGACCACCGAATTACCCCGAACCGCACCCGAACACGAGTCGGGTGGACGGCACCGCCGCTACGATCCCGCGTGATCCGGGGAGGACTATGGGGCGGGTGGGATTCACCAGCGTACTGTGGCCGCGGGGGCCGGTCGGCGATACCGGGACCACCGAGCAGACGGTCATCCAGGATTTGAACCTGGATCAGGTCTTCGCGGTCACCGGCGGTGCGGAGCATGAGGCGGCGCAGTATCGGCCGCTGCGGGATGTCGAGAGCGTGCTGTTCCGTCAGGAGGTCTTCCGCGATCTCGACGAGGCCGCGACGCGCTCGGTATTCGAGGCGTTCGTCGACGGCATGCGGTCGGTCCGCAGGCATATCGAGCGCGCCGGGCGATTGCCCAATCCCCGGCAGCGCGACCGCTGGCAACTCGATGCCGAGGCGGTGTACTGCCGTACCGTGCGGGAGATGAGCGAAGGGCTGCAACAGCTTTCGCTCCGGTCGAGCGGATTGCGGGAATGGCGCGACTGGCTGTGCGGCTATGTCGAGGACCCCGCGTTCGGCGAGTTGGCGCGGGAGAGCGCCGCCGTCCGCGCGGAACTGGACGCCGTGCGCTATTCGGTAAGGGTGACCGGTCGCCAGCTCACCGTCGACCGCGCGGCGCACGAGGCCGACTACACCGAGATCATCGCCTCCGCCTTCGCGAGGTTCCGGCCGGAGGCGGACCCCGAGCGCCCGAGCCCGGTGGACCCGTGGCCGGATATGAACGAGGTCGAGGAGCAGGTCATCGCGGCGGTGGCGGAGCTGTATCCCGCACCCTTCGCACACCTGGCACGGCATACCGGGCGATATCGCGATCTCATCGATGCCACCGTCGCGCGATTCGATGCCGAAATACGGTTCTACCTGGACTATCTGCGTTTCTCGCGCGGACTCGCCGATCGCGGGATGCCCTTCTGCTATCCGGAGGTCACCGCTCGCTTCGACGGGGTGCTGGTGGAGGGCGGCTTCGATGCCGCGCTCGGCTTCGACCTGGCCACGCGGCGGAAGATCGCGGTGCGCAATGACTTCCGGCTCGACGGCACCGAGCGGGTGATCACCGTGACCGGTCCCAATCAGGGCGGTAAGAGCACCTTCGCCCGCATGGTCGGGCAGACGGTGTATCTGGCCTCGCTCGGGTGCCCGGTACCGGGAACCCGGGCACGAATAATGCTGCCGGACAGGGTGTTCACGCACTTCGTCCAGGAGGACGAGATCGACGACCCGCACGGCGCGCTGGCTCAGGAGCTCGAACGTATGCACGCCATTCTGGAGCACCTCACCGACCGGAGCGTCGTGGTGCTCAATGAAAGTTTCAGCACCACAACCGCTTCCGATGCGGCGACGATCGGCGGTGCGGTGATCGGGCGGATTGCCGAGCGCGGCGCCACGGCGGTGTTCGTGACCTTCCTCGAGGAGCTCGCCACCGCACGACCGGAGGTGGTGAGTATGGTCGCCGGGGTCGAGACCGCCGATGATCCGGTCCGGACCTTCCGGATCGAGCGGCGCGCACCCGATGGACTCGCCTACGCGGCCGCGGTCGCCCAGCGGCACGGACTGACCTACGACGAGATTCGCGCGAGGCTGCGATGATCCCGATCGGACTGCTGCAACCGCCCGGCCGCGAGGTGCACGGGGTGCGCATCGACGACGCGGTCACCGCGGACCTCGGACTCGACACCCTCTACGCGGCGATGACCGACGGTGACGACTTCCTCACCACCGTGGCGAAAACCGTTGTCCCCCTGAGCCTGACCGATCTGGAAGTTATTCGGCACCGGCGGGGCGTACTCTCGGACTGCTGCGCCGACCCGGCCATGCTGCGCGCCCTCTACGCCGTCACCGCCGAGGCGACCGCGGTGCGGCGCTGGACCTCTGGCCGCGGGCGTGAACCCCGCGGCAAGCTCGGGCTCGCACTGCGACCGCTGCGGGCGCTGGTGGGATTGCTGCGGCAATTGCGGCAGACCTTCCACAGGTACGCCGCCTCCTGCCGCTCCGACGGCATGGACCGGCTGCGCCGGGCGCTCGCCGATCAGCTCGACGACGGCTATCTCGACCTGCTCGAACAGCACGTGGCCGCACTGCATTTCGAGCACGGCATGCGATTCAGCGCCGGGCTCGGCGTCGGCAACAAGGCCGATCGCATTGTCCTGCACGAACCGCCGGCCGCGGCCAAACGCGCGCTGTTCGGGCGGCACACCGGGGTCAGCTTCGAAGCGTTCGACAATTTCGAGTTCCATGACGGTGATCCGCTGCGCGCGGTCATCGAACCACCCCTGGACGCGGTCGCCGAGGTCGTCTCGCGCGTCACCGACAATGTGCAGGACTTCTTCCGGCAACTGCGCACCGAGTTGGCGTTCTACCTCGGGTGCGTGAATCTGCACGAGAAGGTGAGGGCCTCGGGTGCGCCCGTGTGCTTCCCGACGCCGGTCGAAGCGGGCGAGAATCTTTTGCGCGCAACCGATTTGCGCGATATCGGGCTGTCGCTGAGCACCTCGGGCGTGATCGGCAACGATATCGAGGCCGTCGGCACCACCTTGCTGGTGGTGACCGGCGCCAACAGCGGCGGCAAATCCGCCTTCCTGCGCGGCCTCGGCACCGCACAGCTGCTGATGCAGGCCGGAATGTTCGTCACCGCACAGGCTTTCACCGCCGATGTGCGCACCGGTATCTTCACCCACTTCGTCCGCGCCGAGGACCCGACCATGACGCGCGGGCGGCTCGACGAGGAACTCACCCGCATGCGCGAGGTCACCGACCGCGCGCACGGTCCGGCCATCCTGCTCTGCAATGAACCCTTCGCCTCGACCAATGACCGCGATGCCGCCGCCATCGCCGATCCCATCATCTCGGCGCTGCTGGACTCCGGCATCAAGATCGTACTGGTCACGCACCTCTACGAATTCGCGCACCGCCGTCGGCTCGCCGCGCACCCGGCGGACCTGTTCCTGCGCGCCCAGCGCGCCGCCGACGGTCGCCGCACCTATCGGCTCATCCCGGGCGCACCAGAGCCGACCAGCCACGGCCAGGACATCTTCCGGCGTATCTTCGGCGACGGCTAACGCACGGCCGCGCGCACGAGGGCGCGCGGGTCGCCGGGGCCGGCCTGGCCGAGCCGTCCCGCTCCGCGCTGATCAGCCTTCGGCTACAATCGCTTTCAACTCCGCGAGGGTGTCCTCGACCGCCCGCGCCAGATCCTGTTCGGTATCGAGCACCCAGTACTCGAAGGCGACCTTGAACGCGGCCACACCGGTATCGGCGGTCAGACTCGCCGTTCGATCGGCCACCCCGCGCGCACGCAGGGCTTCGGCTATGCCTGCGGCAAGGCGGGCCATTTTCATCAGCTCACGTTCGCGCAGTTCAGGATTCGCGTCCAGAATGGCCTGGCGCGCCACCACGCTCGGGCCGCGCTCAGCGATCAGCTCGGTCGCAGCGGCGAGCCCCGCGCGCACCGCGGCCAATGGCGAACTGTCCGGCGGTGCCGCGGCCACGGATTCGGTGACGACGTCCTGTAGGCGTTCCGCGCCCGCGAACAGGATGTCGCGCTTATCGGCGAAGTGCCGGAATAAGGAGCGTTTGGTGAGGCCCGCGCGCTCGGCGATCTCCGCGACGGTGGTCTGGTCGAAGCCGCGCTCGGCGAAGAGATCGAAGGCCGCCTGCTCCAGGCGGCCGCGCGCGTTCGGCTCCCATCTACCCATGGAGATCACTCTAAGTGATGTCACTCGGCGACTTCACTGATGACACCGGGTGACATGAGAGGTACGGTGATGACACCAGGTGTTATCAACCGACCTCATCGGAGAAGGCAATGCGTGTTTTCATCACGGGCGCGTCCGGGCACATTGGTTCAGCGGTCGTTCCCGCACTGATCAGCGGGGATCACGAGGTGATCGGGCTGGCGCGTTCGGAGGCTTCGGCCGCGGCGATCGAGGCGGCCGGCGGGCGGGCGCTGCGCGGGGATCTCGATGACCTCGAGGGACTGCGCGCGGCCGCGCGAGCCGCGGACGGCGTCATTCATCTGGCCTACAAACACGAGGCCATGGTCACGGGCGATTACCTCGGCGCGGCCGAGGACGATCTGCGTGTGGTGCGGGCGCTCGGCGAGGCGCTCACCGATTCGGGCAAACCTTTCGTCGGTATCGCGGGCACCCTCGCGTTGGCGGTGCCGGGACGGCGGGACCGGCCGGGCACCGAGCACGACACCGTCGAATCCGGGCCGCGCATCGATGCCGAGAATTTCGTCATCGGGCTCGCCGAGCACGGGGTGCGGTCCTCGGTGGTTCGACTCTCACCCCTGGTGCACAGTTCGCTCGATCACCACGGCTTCACCCCGATGCTCATCGAAATCGCCGCGACCACGGGCGTTTCGGGATATCTCGGTGACGGCGCGAACCGGTGGCCCGCCGTGCACACCCTCGATGCGGCCCGGCTGATCCAGCTCGCGCTCGAACGGGCCCCGGCCGGTTCCCGGCTGCACGGGGTCGCCGATGAGGGGGTGCCGTTCCGGGAGATCGCCGAGGTCATCGGGCAGCGTGTGAACGTGCCGGTCGAACCCATCGCGCCGGAGGAGGCCATGGCGCATTTCGGCTTCCTCGGCAGGGTCGTGGGGTTGGACGATGCCACCGCCAATGCCATCACCAGGGAGCTGCTCGATTGGGAGCCGGTACATCCGGGGCTCATCGAGGATATGAAAGCGGGGCATTACTTCGCCGGGCGGTAGGCGTGACTCTCGTGCTGGGCGATCGCGCGGGCGAGGTAGAGGTCGTCCACGGTGGCCAGGTACGAGGGCAGGGTACCGGGGATCCCGAACCTGGTGAGTTGGTTCACGAGCCCGGTGTGCACGGCCCAGGTGACCGCCGGTGACTCATGTAGCAGAGGAACGAGTGCCCGGATTGCCTTGGGAGCCTCCAGATTTCCGAGTCCCTCGATGGCGTAGTGGCGAATGGTCTCGCGGGGATCGGTGCGAGCCAGATCGACGAGCCGGTCGACGGGCTCACCCTCGGGGGCGTGGGCCACGTAGGTGCGCAGCGCCTCGTAGCCGGTGGTTCCGGTCGCGGTCGCCAGGTACTCCCAAGCCCGCGCGGCGATGTCGGGTTGCGGTGGAAGCAGGATCAACGAGTAGACGGCGGATTTGCGGACCGTGAAACTGATGTCGGTGGTCAAGGTCAGCAGGGCCGAGCTGTCCGACCATTCCGCGAAAGCGACGCAGGAGATCTCGCGGATGAGCGGATCGGGATGGGCGAGCAGTTGCGCGGTCAGGCGCGCGCGGGCCGCCGAATCGAAAGCGAGCCAATCGATTCGGCGCAGCGTGGTCGCCATGGCATTCCAGTCCTGATCCGGATTGTCCAGGATGCCCCGCAGGTCCCGTTCGGAGATCACCGTGCCCGCGGACCGCCTGAGCGGTGAGAACGGTCGCGCGGGCCGGTATTCCAGGGCGGGCTCCGATCGCGGGCGCAACAGATCGGCGATCGGGCGCGCCCAATCCCGAAGCAGCCCGGCTTCTTTCGGATCCGCGACGTGCAGCATGGATTCGAACTCCTCGCGCAGCTCGTCGAAGCTCACGGTCGCGGCCGCGCGCACCCGCTCGTCCTCGCTGTCGCACAGTTCGGCCACGGCGCGCAGGACACGACGGGTGTGGTAGTAGCGCAGTGTCTCCAGGGCCGTCACAGCCAGCCCCGGCGACCGATCCCGGGCGGCTGCCAGCAGGCCCTCCTCCGCCGCGATCGGCTCCTCCCACAGCAGTACATCCGCTGCCACCCTGCGTATTTCACGATCGCCGTGGTTGAGCGCCCGAACCAGGACCGGTATGAACTCGGCCTCGCCGAAGCCGATGCTGATAGCGCCCAGCGCGGTCGCCTGCAGCGGGTCGCGGTCATCGGCCGCGACCGGAATCACGATATCGGCCTCGGTCCGCTCCATGAGCCGCAGCGCATGCCGCCTGGTCACCGGATCGCCGCTCCCCCACCAGGTTCGGCGGATCTCGGGGGTCGTGGTGTCGTCATATCCGGCGACCACGTTCGAGGCGGCCGTCCGCACCGCGACGGGCCGCCGGGCATCGAGGACCAGAGCGGTCAGCGGCGCTAGCGTCCGGTAGTCCTCGAGCCAGGCCAGTGCCGCGAACGCCTCCGCGCGCTCGCTCTCGGCGGTCGCCGCGGCCTCGGCCCGCGCGAGCGAAGCAAGGGTTTGCGACCGGTCATACAGGGACTCCATGCGGCCCAGAATGACACGCGCGGACTACATCCCCCCGTCAGGCGCACGCACGGCCGTGAGATCGTTGTAGATCAACCGATCAGGAGGACTCAGTGAGCGCTACCGATGACAACCCGGGTCAGGCCGACATTGCGATCTCCCAGGGGGACAACCGATATGCCATCAGCGTCGACGGGGTCCAAGCGGGTCTGACCGCCTATGTCGACCACGGCGACCAGCGGATCTTCTATCACACCGAGATCGGTGAGGAGTTCGGTGGACGCGGCCTGGCCAGCCGCTTGATTCCCGCCGCCCTCACCGATACCCGCGATCGGGGCAAGCGCGTGGTCCCGGTGTGCCCGTTCGTGGCCGCCTACGTCAAGAAGCATCACGACTTCGACGACATTCTCGATCCCGTCACCCCGGAGATCATGAAGGTGCTCGACGCCGCCCTCAACTAGGTCAATGTCCCTGCCGCTGCCGGGGACCGCGCTGTTGCCGGGTACGGCGGTATTCGACTGCGAGCCAGACGAATCCGGCCAGGTACAGCACCCCGGCGACCACGCCCGCGACCACCGCCCGCCCCGGAAATCCGTAGCCCGCGGCGGTCAGGGCCAGCCCGGTCGAGACCATGGCCAGCGCGATCATCACAATGCCGGGCAGGTTGTAGTTGTCCTCGATACCCTCGCCGGCGTGACCGCGGGCCCTCCGCGCGCGCCCGAACATGGTCCAGCTCATCACTTATCCCCTTCGATCTTGTGCCGCCAGTCCCGGACCGCGTCGCGCACCCGGTCGAACAGTGCCAGTGGCGGGCCCGCGACGATATTCGCGACGGCGGACTCCCCCGCCCGCGGATGCGGCCGGGTCGGCGCGACCGCCTCGGCGACCCGGACCGCGGAGGCCAGGCGCGCGCGGTCGTCGCTCGAGAGCCTGCGGCGCAGCTGATCGAACTCTTCCTTCTCCTCCATCTCGGCGTGCTCGATCACCGATTCGGCGAAGGCGCGGAATTCGGTGTCGAAGTTCTCATGCTGTACGCCCAGGTCATAGAGCTGGGACAGCATCTGTTTGGCCTCGTTCTCCTCGTGCAGGCGACCCGCCACGATGTCCTTGTCGACCTCGGCGCGGCGCGACGCCGGATGCACGACCTCCTCCTCGGCGCTCTCATGAATGGCCAGCAGGCGGACCAGCTCCTCGAACGACTCGCGTTTCGCGGTGCCCGCGGTGGCCTGCACCTGATTGAGCAGGCCCCGGATCTGCTCGTGCTGGGCGACCAGCAGGGTGACCACATCTTCCTTCGGTTGATCGGCCATGACACCTCTTCTCCATTCGGTGAGCCGATTGCCTTCATGCGGCGCGTACCCGAGTACGCCCGGCTCACACCTGCCGCGCCAGGATTCGCTGCACCCGTGCTCACACGGTCGTGCGCCCGCGGTTCCGATCACCAGGTGATCGGGCGTGTTTGGCCCCGGGGAAATCGGTTAGAGCTGGGGTATGACCACCACCATTGCCGAAATGATCGTCACCGCGCTCGCGGACGAAGGGGTCACCCAGGTCTGGGGTGTGGTGGGTGACGCGTTGAATCCCATTACCGATGCCATTCGCCGGGAACCTCGGATCGAGTGGATCGGGGTGCGACATGAGGAGGTGGCCGCCTACGCGGCCGCGGCCCAGGCACAGCTGACCGGGCGGCTCGGGGTCTGTATGGGGACCGTGGGGCCGGGGTCGATCCATCTGCTGGGCGGGCTCTACGACGCCTCGAAATCGCATGCGCCGGTGCTGGCCCTGTGTGGCCAGGTGCCCACCGCGGAGCTGCGCAGTGCGTACTTCCAGGAGGTCGACAATGACACCGTCTTCGCCGATGTCGCCGAATTCACCGCCACCGTAACCACTTCGGCACAGCTGCCGCGCCTGCTGGAGCAGGCGGTGAACGCGGCGGTGTCGCGGCCGGGGGTGGCGGTGCTGACCCTGCCCGGGGACGTGGCGGGCGCGAAATTCGAGGGCGAGTCGCCGCGATTCGTAGCACGCAGTCGCACAATCGTTCCGGGGCCGCAGGAACTCGCCGAGGCCGCCGCGCTGCTCGATCGTGCGGAGAAGGTGACGCTGCTGACCGGTATCGGTGCGCGCGGCGCGCGCGAGCAGGTGCTGCGGCTGGCCGAGCGGCTCGCCGCGCCCATGGTGCTCACCCTCAAGGCGAAAGAGGGCCTGGAGCAAGACAATCCGTACGCGGTCGGGCAGACCGGTCTGATCGGAAATCCGGCCGCCCATGCGGCCCTGGAGGATTGCGATGTGCTGTTCATGGTCGGCACCGACTTCCCCTACAGCGATTGGTATCCCACCGGCAAAACGGTCATTCAGCTCGATGCGCGACAGGAGCACATCGGGCGGCGCACGGCCGTGGACCTCGGATTGATCGGACACTGCGGGCCCACCCTGGACGCCCTGCTCCCCCAGCTCGAATCGACGCATTCGGATAAACATCTCAAGGCCGCGCAGGAGGCGTATCAGGGCTGGCAGCATCGGCAGCAGCGGCTCGCCGATCCCGGGCACGATCGAAAACTGCTGGGCCGCATACGCCGTCGGCTGGACAACCCCGACGAACTCATCCGCCCCGAGGCGCTGGCGACCGCACTGGACACGCACGCCGACGACGACGCCATCTTCACCACCGACACCGGCATGTCGACCGTCTGGGTGGCGCGATTCGTCACCATGCGCGGGAAGCGGCAACTGCTGGGCTCGTTCAACTTCGGCTCCATGGCCAATGCGCTGCCGCAGGCACTGGGCGCACAGAGCCTGGACCGCCGCCGCCAGGTGATCGCCTGCTGCGGTGACGGCGGATTGATGATGCTGCTGGGCGATCTGCGCACCGCCGTCACCTACGATCTGCCGGTGGTGGCGATCGTCTTCGACAACGGCCGCCTCGGCATGGTGAAACTGGAGCAGGAGCAGGGCGGTCTGCCCGAGTTCGGCACCGTGCTGGACAATCCGGATCTCGCGGCGGTGGCCGCGGCGATGGGGTGGGAGTCCCGCCGGGTCACCGATCCCAATGATCTGGACGGCGCTGTGGCACAGGCGCTCTCGCGGCGGCGGCCGGTACTGCTGGATGTGCTCACCAACCCCGACGAGATCTCGCTGCCGCCCAAGCCGACGGTGGATCAGGCATGGGGTTTCGCCATCGCCAAGCTCAAGGAGTCCGTCGAGAGCCGCGACTGAACGGCGAGAACCCTTCCCGCGCAGCCGATCAGCGCGCGGCGAACCGCGGCCGGAAGGTGTCCGGATCGGCGGCGACCCAGTCCGGCACCCAGGAATCCGGGGTGTCGTTGATCAACTGATGCGGGGTGAGCCACTCGTAAAGCTCGGCGTAGGAACGCTGTTCGGTGGGAGAGATGCGCTTGCGCAGCAGATGCGGTGAGAGCTGGGAGATCTCGCAGACTCCCAGCGAGGCCATGATCTGCGTCGCCTGCACGGTGGTGGCCTGCTGATAGCGGTAGACCCGCTCGGTCTTGTCCGCGACATCGAGGGCGCGGGCGCGGCGCGGATCCTGGGTGGCCACCCCCACCGGGCATTCATTGGTGTGGCAGCGCTGGGCCTGAATACAGCCGATGGCCATCATCATGGCGCGCGCGGCCAGGGTGAAGTCCGCGCCCTGGATGAGCCGTTTGACGATATCGTTGCCGACCGCCACCTTACCGCTGGCACCGAGCTTGATCCGGTCCCGCAGCCCCGCGCCGACCAGCGCGTTGTGCACGATCATCAGACCGTCGGTGAGCGGCAGGCCGACATGGTCCTCGTACTCCAAAGGCGCTGCGGCCGTGCCGCCTTCGGCGCCGTCGACAATGATGAAATCGGGGGTGACGTGTTCGGCGTGCATGGCCTTGCACAGCGCCAGCACCTCGACCCGGGAGCCGACGCAGAGTTTGAAGCCGATGGGTTTGCCGCCGGAGAGTTCACGCAGCCGCGCCACGAAGCGGATCAACTCGCGCGGTGTGGTGAAGGCCGAGTGCGCGGCGGGGCTGACGCACTTCTCGTGCACCGGAACACCGCGGAACTCCGCGATCTCGGGACTCACCTTCGCGGCGGGCAGCACGCCGCCAAGACCCGGCTTGGCGCCCTGACTCAGTTTGATCGACACCGCCTTGATCTGCTGATGGGCGACCTGCTCGGCGAACCGGTCGGGATCGAAATGTCCGTCGGCGGTACGGGTTCCGAAATAACCCGAGCCGATCTCCCAGATCAGGTCTCCACCGCCGTCGAGGTGATAGGGCGTCAGGCCGCCCTCACCGGTGTCGTGCGCGAAACCACCCAGTGCCGCACCGCGATTGAGCGCTCGCAGCGCATTCGCCGAGAGCGCGCCGAAGCTCATGGCCGAGACATTCAGCAGCGCCATGGAATACGGCTGTGTGCAGTCGGGCCCGCCGATCAGCACGCGCGGCGGCTGGTCCGGCTCGGGCACCGGGGCGATGGAGTGCACCAGGTACTCGTAGCCGACCTCCTCGACATCGCGTTCGGTGCCGAAGGAGAGTTCGCCGTGAATTCCCTTGGCGCGCTCGTAGATCATGGTGCGGATATCGCGGTCGAAGGGACGGCCGTCGTAATTGCGCTCGATGAAATACTGCTGCAATTCCGGGCGTACGCTCTCCAGCAGATAACGCATATGCCCGAGCACCGGATAGTTCCGCAGAATCGAATGCCGCTTCTGGATGATGTCGTACACGCCGACCACGAGCAGCAGCACCAGAACCACCAGCAGCGCGTACCAGGCCCAGGAGCCGATGGCCGCGGCCACGCCGACCGCGAGGACAGCGGTGGACAGGAACGCGATCACGAAAAACCGGAGCATCAGCCGTCCTTGGATCAGTGGGCCGCAGCGTACATTCGCAGCCTAGCGATCCGATCGCGTTCCCGCGCACGCACCCGCCGGTCAGGCCCGGCGATCCACCGCCGCCCAGGCGGTCAGCGCCACCGCGCCCGATACCACCGCGACCGACGGCCAGGCGCCGATCTTCTTGGCCAGCGGATGCGAGGCGCCCATCGCGCCGATCGACAATCCGGTCAGCGCGGCCGCGCCGCCGGCGCCGATCGTCCTGTGCCACTGCGGAATAGCCGCGGCGGTGCCGGCCGCGAAGACCACTCCGCCGAGTTGGCGCTTCTTGGTGGCCTGCGCGAGCGCGAAGCCGCCGACCAGACTGCCTGCCGCGAGCAACGACGTCGGTACCGCGGGAATCCGAGCCATATGACTACCTCCATCTCAATGCCGTACGAGCACCTCGACGATAACCGGAGGAGTAGCCGCCGGTTCAGTCGGGCTGGATCTCGTCACCGGCATTGAGCAGCGCCGCGGCGATCTGCCGCGCCTCGGGCGCGGTCAGTTCGGTGGGTTCGTCATCCTGCACCATCAGGGCGATGACCAGGCCACGACCGGCGCGGGTATCCCTGGCGCAGAGGCGAATTCGCAGTTCGGCATTCCAACGGTGCGGGCCCGCGACCGGAATGGCGGCCGCGCGGCCGTAATGCCACAGACCCGCCAGCGGATCCTGATCCCGGACGTCGTCGTGCTGAGCGCACCAGGGCGGGCACAGCTCCGGCGCCAGCAGCGTGTCCGGCACCACCCGCGAATCCCAGAGATCCGCAATGGCTATCAAGGTCTCGGCGGTGCGGCGGGCCTGCGGAATGGAGAGTTCGGCATGCGCGCGGGTGGGCGCCACCAGATCGATCCAGCTGTGCCGGTGACCCTCACAGTCATGGGCGTTGAGCTGCACGAAGACGGTCGGCAGCACCGGATGCGGCTGCGGGCCGACCAGTACCGAGGTCTCCTGACCGCAATGGCGGCCGCCGTCGCAGGGGTCGAGTGGGTCCGGCTCCTCGTGCTCGACGCACCAGGCCGGACAGGGTAGGACAATGGTCATTTCAGCCCCCGGGTCGGTCGCAGTATGCCCGTTCGCGAGGACTGCGCCCCCTTCGCGCAGCCCTCGCGCCGGGATCCCCGCACGCCACTGGGCGGGGCGCAGGGTGCCGACGCAGACCGGGCGCATTCGAAATATGCTGCACCACAGCGTAATTGCTCATCGCCCTGCCCGGCTCCGATACCTGCGATCGGAGCCGCCCGCAATCACAACACGCGGCGTCGAGACGGTAAAGGCGTATGGGACACCCTGATAAGAGGTACCTCTGGCCAGAGGTTCTCGCCGCGGCGGGGAACGAGAACCGAATTTCCGGGGCAATCCTCATGAACCGGAACAGACGCTCACTCGGACGACAGGGCGTCCAGCGGGTATCGTTCCGGCCGTGAATGCTGGCCACACCGCGCCGGGGGGATTCATGGCGGACCAGCTGCTGGCCCCCAATCTTGCCGACTTCGTCCGAACCCACCGCACCAGCCCGCGACCACCGGATTTCCCGCGCGGCCTCAGCCGCCCCGCACTCGCCGCCCGCTGCGATGTCAGCGCCAGCTATATCGCCCAGATCGAACAGCGTGAAAAGGTATCGCCCAGCCCCGAAGTCGTGGACGCCATCGCCCGCGCGCTCGAGCTCACCCCCGCCGAGCGGCAGCATATGCACAATCTCGCCGCCCCCAAGACGCCCGGACCGCGCACCCATGATCCGATGCCGGTCACCGAGATGCTCACGCTCATCACCGCCGACCTGCGCGATGCCGCCAACGACCTGATGCCGCACCTGTCGGGTTATGTCGACGAGCGCTGGAATGTGCTGTGGGTCAATGAGACCTACGATCGCGCATATCCGCGGCTGCTGGAAGTGGTCAATATCCTGGTGTGGTTCTTCCTGGTGCCCGAATCCCGGCGGGTGATGATCGAATGGGAGGACGAGGCCCGGCTCACGGTGAACTGGTTCCGCTGGCATATGGGCCGCTACCAGGATCCCGAATGGGCCATGGAACTGCTCGCCCAGCTCAGCTCGTGCGATGAGTTCCGCGCCATGTACCTGGCCGAACGCGTTGATTTCGAACGACATCAGCCACTCATGCATCTGCGCGATCCCGACACGCACGAGCCCTACAGCGTGCGGGTCAGGATCACCGATGTGCCGGGTGTCGACGCGCCGTTCCAGTGGTTCATCGGCATCCGGCAGCCGTTCAACGGGCCGGCGAGCTTACTGACCGAGTGAGGAATGCGCCGAGCGCCTCGTTGACCGGTTCGGGCGAGGTCCAGTTGGCGGCGTGCCCGGCCCCGGCAATGGTGACCACGCCCTCCGCGCCGGGCAGTCCGGCGGCCAGCACCGCGGATTTCTCCGCGGTGCTCGAACCATCGTGCTCACCGCGCAGAACCAGTGCGGGGCAGGTGATCTCGCCGAGTCGGTCCACCAGGGACTCCCGTTCGATGAGCGTCCGGGCGGCGCCGCGAATGGCGGTGCGGTCGCTGGCGGCCCACTTGTAGCGCCACGGCGACTGATCGACCACGGTGCCGCCGATCAACTGCGCGGCCAGACCCTCGGACAGCTCGCCCAGGGGAACATCGGGATTGGTCCACGCGGCGAAGAGGCCGCGGTACTCCGCACGCTGCTCCTCGGGTGAGTCACCGGCCTCGGTGTCGAATAGCAGCAGCGCGTCGGTCCGCTCGGGGGCCAGCAGTGCGGCGCGCAGCACCGCGTACCCGCCCTGTGACATACCTCCCAGTACGGCGTGGGGCACGCCCGCCGCATCCATGACGGCGAAAATGTCACGCGCCGAATCCCAGTACGTGAACGGCTGATCGGGGTCCGACACGGTGGCCCCGTGCCCGCGCGCATCCCAGCACAGCACCCGGAATCCGCGTGCTTCCAGGTACTCGACCTGCGGGGAGAACATGGACAGATCCATGAAGAAGCCGTGGCCCAGCACCACGGTCGGCAGATCCTGACCACCGGAATCGGTGTAGAAGATACGGGCACCCTCGGTACTTACGTACGGCATGGCCGTAGCGTATCGGGGTGCCGCACTCCGTGTCGCGCTCGCATCACACTCTGTCCAGAGGTGGTTTTGTCCTATTCGGTTCGCGCGGAACCGCTTTGGCGAGTTATTCGACAATCCAGTGCGGATGCACGGCCGCCAGATGCGCGTCGATCGCCACGCCGACGCGCTCGCGCCAACCCGGATTCTCCCGGGTGGTGTTCTCGTCATGCACCCACGGACATCCGGGCACGGGGCAGACGAACCGGTAGTTACCCAGGTCGTCGAGCCGCCCACCCGGGCTGAAACGCCAACTACCCGTCTCTGTCCCGTCCCGGGGGCCGGCGGAGGCCTTGTTTTCGTCTCCCACACGAATACTCGACCACAAAGTGGTGCGCGGGTACCACTCGCAGACCGCACGGTACGCGATCTCCCGCGCGGATACGCCCCGCGTTCTCACCGGTCGGCGAGTCTGCGCGCCACCTCACCCAGCCCCTCCGCGACCATCTTCTGCTGCGCCGGGGTGAGCGCGTCGATGAGCGCGCGGCGCACGGTGTCGACATGACCCGGCGCGATCTCCGCCAGGCGGGCGCGGCCCGCATCGGTGATGACCGCGAGCACGCCGCGCACATCGGTGGGGCAGCTCTCGCGGCGCGCCAGGCCAGCCTTCTCCAGCAGGGTGACCTGGTAGTTCAGACCACTCTTGGAGGTGTAGAGGGCATCGGCCAGTTCGGTCATGCGGACCGCGCCATCGGCCGCTTCGGAGAGGCGGACCAGCACTTCGTACTGGGTGTGCGAGAGGCCCTCCTGTTTGAGGTGGTGTTCGATCTCGCGGCCGACCAGCGCCCCGGCCGCGAGAAAGCTCTGCCAGGTCCGCATCTCGCGGTGGTTCAGCCATTGAGGGTCCCGCACGGGTCCAGCATAGCCCGCTGTTGTTCAAATTTGAACAAGCTGCTAGCGTGATTGTTGTTCAAATTTGAACATCTTGGCTTTGAGCGTCTCGGCGAAGGGGAGTTCGATGGCTGCCGATACCGGGTCCATGCCGGTGCTGTATCTGTCGCATGGCGCGCCGCCGCTGGCCGATCATGCGCACTGGCCCGGAGAGCTCGCCGCGTGGGCGCGGGAGCTGCCCCGGCCGCGAGCGGTGCTGATCGTGTCCGCGCACTGGGAGACCGCGCCGATCGCGCTGGGCGCGACGACCACCGTGCCGCTGGTCTACGACTTCGGCGGGTTCGAAAAGCGTTACTACGACGTCACTTACACCGCGCCGGGCGCACCGGCCCTGGCCGCCGAGGTGCGGGCGCTACTGTCCGGTCCCGGATCCGCCGTACAGGATTTTCCCGATCGCGGACTGGATCACGGTGCGTACGTGCCATTGAAGGAGATGTATCCCGACGCGGACATCCCGATTCTGCAGCTGTCCATTCCCACGCTCGACCCGCAAGCCCTGCTCGAGGTCGGGCGCAAGCTCGCACCGCTGCGCGCACAGGGCGTGCTGATCGTCGGGAGCGGATTCTTCACCCACAATCTGCGCGCCATGACCGGCGATGACGAGCACGCCTACTCGTTCACCGTCGAATTCGACGAATGGGGCCGAGAAGCGCTGGCCGCCAACGATATCGACACCCTGCTGAACTTCCGCCACACCGCGCCCGGCGCACAGCTGGCGCATCCGCGCACCGAACACTTCGCCCCGCTGTTCGTCACCCTCGGCGCGGGCGAAGCCGATCTGGGCACCGTCCGCACCGTGATCGACGGTTTCTGGTTCGGCATGGCACGACGCTCCATCCAGCTCGGCTGAACCTCCCTCCACGAAAGGCGTTCTCATGACCACGATTTCGACCGCGACGAAACCCGCCCGGGCCGTGTCCACGCCCGCCCCGACCACCCACTACGACCTCGGCCTGCTGATCCTGCGCCTGGCCCTGGGCCTGACCATGGCCGCGCACGGCACCCAGAAACTCTTCGGCTGGTTCTCCGGCGGCGGCATCGACGGCACCGCGGCCTTCTTCACCATGAGCGGCTACCCCGCCGGGCGCACCATGGCCACCATCGCCGGTCTCACCGAAACCTTCGGCGGCCTCGCCATGGCCCTCGGCCTGCTGACCCCCCTCGCCGGGGCCGCCCTCGTCGGCACCCTCCTCAATGCCCTGGCGGTGAAGTGGGGCAACGGTTTCTTCGCGCCCAAGGGCGTCGAATACGAACTCTTCCTCGTCGCCGCCGCGATCGCCCTGACCCTCACCGGCCCCGGCCGCTACGCCGCCGACCGCTCCCTGCCCGCCCTCCGCGACCACCGCCTGGTCTACGGACTCGCCGCCCTGACCCTGGCGCTGGCCTCCGCGGCCATCGTGCTGCTCATCCGCAACTGATCGCGCGACACGACGGCACCGTACGGGCCATCCGCGGCTGAGCGGATATTCAGGCGCTCGGGGCGCTAGGATTCCGATCCGCCAGGCGGGGTCGAGCAAACGGCCCCGTTCGGCGTCAGCCCAGCTCCCGCCGACCGGGTCGGCGGGGGCCGAATCGAAAAGGCCCGCGGTGTCCGACGTGTCCTCAGCGACCGAACAAATCGAAAGAAATCGCACGGATCTGCTCTCCGAACTCGTGATGCACCTTCGGGAGAATCGGACGGTGCTGCGCGAGGAGTGGGCGCGGCGTATTCGCGCCGCCCAGTTACTGACGGCGATGACGCCCGATGAGATGTTCTCCGAGGCCACCTCGGTGTACGACAATTATGTTGCGGTGCTCGAGACCGGATCGGTTGAGGCGCTTCAGGATTACGCGCGCGATCTGTCCGAGCGCATTATTCCGCGGGGCGTCGAGACGCACGAGGTGCTCGGGATCGTGCTGCTGCTGCGAGATGTGCTGGCGCGCTCGCTGTTCGAGAAGTACCAATCCGATGTGACTGTGCTGAACCGGATTCTGGACGCCTACGAGCCCGCCGCGAACCGGATCGCCAATACCGTCGGCGTCTCGTTCGTGGAGGAGCGCGAGCGCATCATCCGCCAGCAGCAGGAGGCGATTCGCGAACTCTCCACCCCCGTGCTGCAGGTGCGCGAACAGCTGCTCATCCTGCCGATCATCGGTGTCCTGGACAGTCAGCGCGCCCGTCAGCTGACCGAACAGCTGCTGCGCGCGATCCGGGTCAACCGCGCCAAAGTGGTGGTCATCGATATCACCGGTGTCCCCGAGATCGATGCGATCGTCGCCAACCACCTGGTGCAGACCGTCGACGCCTCCGGCCTGATGGGTGCGAACGTCATCATCACCGGACTGTCCTCCGATATCGCCCTCACACTGGTCACCATCGGGCTCGATCTGTCCAAGATGAATGCGGTCGGCGACCTGCAAGGCGGTATCGAAGAGGCCGAACGCCTACTCGGCTACGAGGTGACCCGCTCGGGCGAACCCGGTCTGAACCACGCCTAGCCTGTTGCGGGCCATGACTTTTAGTCGTTGGCTGGTGATGTGGGCGGGCTGGTTAGGGTGTCGGGGTGTCTCCGGAGGCACCCAAACGGTAGCCGCCCGGCCTGTGGGCTGGACGGCGTTGTGAGTGTGGCTCCCACCGGTCGCTGAGCGACCGGTGCGGTGTGGTCATCTCGCAGCGCCGGACGATGTCGGTTCGTTGCTCGGGCGCCGTGAATATGACCGCGGCGCTCCGTATCCGGGGAGTTCCGCTTATGCCCATTGTGGTATTCGTGCCGGATGCTCCGCGGATCGCCGGAGCGGTGGCGACCACCGCCTTGAACATCGGCGCGGTCCTCGGCCCTGCCACCGCCGGTTTGCTCGTCGATCGCACCGATCAGCCGACGGCGGCATTGTGGTGCGCCGCCGTCTTCACCACCGTGGCGGTAGGCGTCGCCGCGCTGGGCCGGGTCGGGGCGTCCCGAGCCCGGTCGAGCAGGCGCGCGGAGGCACGCCGACTAGAGATACAGGGTGGCCGCGGTGCAGAGCAGGACGAGGGGGACGCCCGGCAACGCTATGGCCGCGAAGGCGCGGGGTGTGATGATCACGCCCTGCGCCCGGCAGCGCGCGGCCCACAGGACCGTGGCCAGGGATCCCCAGATGGTGATGAGGGGTCCGATGTTCACCCCGAGCAGGATTTCGTAGAGGTTGGTGGTGCCGCCCGGGGGTATGGCGTTCTCCAGTGCCAGGTACGCGGGGAGATTGTTGATCACATTGCTCGTGGTGGCGGCCAGGACGATGGTCTGCCAGTGCGAGCGCGCGGCCCACTCGGTGATCAGGTCGCCCAGCCCGTGTGCGGTCAGGGCCGCCACCAGCAGGAACAGTGCCGCGATGGCCAGCGCCATACGCCAGGGAATCAGCGAGAAGGTCAGTCGGGGGCGGTCTCTGGCGGCGGTGGCGGCCACCGTCGCCAGGGCCGCGACGGTAGCCGCCAGCCAGGGGGCGACGTCGAGGGCGACCGCGACCGCGAAGCCGACGCAGGCCGCGGCGCAGACGCGATAGGTGATCGGATCGCCCGGAACGACCTGGTCCGGGACCGGATAGCGGCCGGTGAGCTGTCGCCGAAAGCGCAGTCCGAGGTACAGGACGGTGGTCGAGACCGCGACCAGTTCGGGGAGCGCCATCCGCGCGGCGAAGGATGCCGTGCTCAGGTGACTGTGTTGCAGCGCGAGCAGATTGGTCAGATTCGAGACCGGAAGCAGGAGGCTGGCGGTATTGGCCAGCCACACCACCAGCACCGCGAACGGCAGCGCGGGCAGACCCAATCGCCAGGTCATGGCGAGCACCACGGGAGTCAGCAGCACCGCGGTCGTATCGAGGCCCAGGGTGATGGTGATGAGCGTGGCCAGCACCGCCACCAGGATGAACAGCAGGGGTGTGGACCCGCGGGCGAGTCGGGCGCAGTGCACCGCCGCCACCTCGAATACCCCTGCCGCGCTGGACAGTTCGGCGAGCAGTGTGGCGGCGATGAGGAATCCCAGGATGGGCGCACCACGATCGGCGACGATCTCGGTGGCCTCGGGAATCGGCAGCCACCCGGTGGCGACGGCGGCGATGGCGAGCAGCGGTGGGATCAGCCAGAGTCGGGTGGGGGTGAACCATCGCCCCATCGTCAGTCCCGCCATCGGTGCGGCTCGCTCCTTCCCGCTCGTCAAGATCTTCTCGCGCGTCCAGGTTAGGCGGTGGGACGGGCAGCCACCGAAACGGTCGTCCGAACAGGGCGGTGCCCGGGCACCGCAACGGCACCCGGGCACCGCCCGTTCCCGCAGGACTCAGTGGCGGAAGGCGTCCTTGACCTTCTCCCCCGCGTCCTTGATGTTGGACTTGACCTGATCGGCCTTGCCCTGCTGCTCCTGGTCTTCGTCACCGGTAGCCTTGCCGACCTGCTCACGCGCCTTACCCGCGAGCTCGTCCGCCTTGTTCTTGGCCTTGTCGGTTGCGCTCATGGCATTCCTTTCGGAGTATTTCCGCCGTAGCGGGCGAACGCTGACGTCCACACCAGGGCACTACCCGGGGTCCGGACGGCTATGCGGCGACGGCGCATCCCATCGGAAATTCTCAGAAATGAGCGTCGGTCGAGTATCGCGGCGAATCGTGGGTAATCGCGCGACAAGGTGAGTAGTCGCAGACGGCATCGACTCCCGCACAGAAAGGCCAGGTCATGCCGAAGGAATGGTCCGCCAAGGAAGAACGCGAATACGAGCACATCAGGGATTCCGCCGAGCAGCGCGGTGAGAGCACCAAGCGCGCCAAGGAGATCGGTGCGCGCACGGTGAACAAGAATCGGGCGCAGCAGGGCAAGACCAAGACCGCGAGTCGCAGCTCACTGCGCGACAAATCGCCACAGCAGCGCGGCGGGGAGCGCTCGGGTAAGCGGGGGCCGAAGGGGCTCACCCGCGATCAGCTGTACAACGAGGCCAAACAGCGAAATATCAAGGGCCGCTCCAGTATGACCAAAGCTCAGCTGGCCGAGGCGCTCGGCAAATAGCGATCCCGGCGCTCGCGGAACCACGGCTCGGCGCGATGGCTCCGGACCGTGGTCGGCGCGTGACACGGGGAGGTTAGATCGTGTCACGCGGGCACGGCGGCGGTGGACCGACGCCAGATCCGAGGCTGGACAAGCGATTCGGCGAAGGTGTCGAGGAATCGCCGCGGTACGTCGTCCCGGCGGAATCGGTGACGATCACCCCGTTCTCCCGCCCGAACTCGGCGACCGCGGAAACAATCCGCCTCGCGCCGAGGTGAATTCGCGATGATCGGGTAAGCGCCCGATATGGAGCTTTTCGCTATTCTCGCCCTGGCCGCGCTCCCGTTCGTGGCCGCCGTGCTCATGCTGCGCCGACCCTCCGATGCCGGCTCGACGCCCGAGTCCCCCGAATTGGTGCAGGCCCCGCCGGAATATCCGAGCGGCTGGTACGTGGATGAGCTGTACTCGGGACGTTCGGGTCGGCGATGACCCCGGGGTGGGCCGCATCACAGAATTTCAGGCAACTTCCCAGCAACGTTCGTACGGTCGGGAGCGATAGGTACTCGAGCGAGCGTGGTGACGGAAACTGCCTCCCGAACCACGCTCGCTCGGCGCCCGGTGCGGGGACCGGATCCGGATAGCCCCGCGGTCCGCGAGACCGCTCGAGCGAGAGGACCCGATCGATGAGATCGATTCGTGGTAAGTCGAATTCGACCGAGAGACCCGGCGGTTTCGCCCGGCGAGCAGTGCTTTTGCTGGCATTGACGCTGTTGACGCCCCTGGGGATCGCGGTGGTCGGCACCGGCGCGACGGCATCGGCGGCCTTCAATCCGGCCGCATTCGACTTCTGGGTCGACTCACCGAGCATGGGTCCCATCAAGACTCGCGTGCTGCGGGCTGCGGACGGCAATACCGATCGGGTGGTCTACGCGCTCGACGGAATGCGGGCACCCGAAACCCTGAACGGGTGGGAGATCGAGACCAATGTGGCCGAGACCCTGGCCTCCTGGAATATCAACGTGGTCATGCCGGTGGGCGGCCAGTCCAGCTTCTACACCGACTGGAATTCGCCCAGCGAATTCCTCGGCATCCCGGCGGGCACCGGTTCGGCCAATACCGGTTCCGGTGCGACCGACGCGCTCTCGGGTGGTCCGGGCAAGAGCTACCGGTACACCTGGGAAACCTTCCTGACCAATGATCTGCGCTGGGCACTGCGAGATCGATTGGGCTTCAACCCCAATCGCAATGGTGTGTTCGGCCTGTCCATGGGCGGCAGCGCGGCCCTGACCCTGGCCGCCTATCACCCCGATCAGTTCAGTTTCGCCGGTTCCTACTCCGGCTACCTCAATATCTCCGCCCCCGGTATGCGCGAGGCCATCCGCCTGGCCATGATCGACGCGGGCGGCTACAACGTCGACTCGATGGCACCGCCGTGGGGACCGCAGTGGCTGCGCATGGACCCCTTCGTCTTCGCCCCGCGCCTGATCGCCAACAACACCCGCGTCTACGTCGCCGCGGCCAGCGGCCTGCCCACCGCCCAGGACGGCCCGAATATGGGCACGGTCAACGGTATGGCGCTGGAAGCCTTGGCGCTGGCCAATACTCGCGCCTTCCAGGTCCGCATGGCCAGCCTCGGCGGCGGCAACACCACCTACTCGTTCCCCGCCTACGGCATCCACGCCTGGAACAACTGGCAGGACGAGGCCTACCGCATGATCCCGGACCTGTCCGCGAATATCGGCTGAGCGGGTTCGGATCACGCTGACCCCAACCGTGGCGGCGGCGGGCTGGTTCGATGAACATCGAACGTATGGCCAGCGAAAGCGAAGTCCGGAAGAGCTTGTTCGCGTTGGGAATCGAGCTCGACGGCGAGGGATATCACCCCGGGGCGTGGCGGCGCGCCGCCCATGAACCCGGGCGACTGCTGAGCCCGCGGACCCTGCGGGCACGGGTCGCGGCGGTGGAGAACGCCGGATTCACCTTCGCGACTTTCGATGATTCGATCGATCCGCCCGCCGCGGGAATCGGCGGACGGATCGATGCGGTGACCCGCGCGGGGTTTGTCGCGGCCACCACCAGCACGCTCGGGCTGGTGCCGGTCGTCGCGGCGACCTACGCCGAGCCGTTCCACCTCGCCTCGCAGCTGGCGAGCCTGGACTACGCCGCACGGGGACGGGCGGGGTGGGTGGCCGCCGACGATCCCGGCGCGGCGCGCACCTGGGGTGCGACGCCCCGGGTCGGCGCGGACGAAATTCGGCGCGAGCGAGTGGATTCCATCGAGGTGGCGCGACGGCTCTGGGATTCCTGGGAGGACGACGCGATGGTCCGAGACTACGCCGCCGGGAAGTTCCTGAACCGGGATCGGTTGCACCACATCGATTTCATCGGGGAGACCTTCTCGGTGAAGGGTCCGGCGATCGTGCCGCGTCCGCCACAGGGGCAGGTGGTGGTATTCGGTGCTGACACAACGGGTTCCGATATCGATATCGCGCTGGTGAGCGGTGCGACGGTGCCGGGGACCGTGGACGCCGTGCAGCACGCACGGACATCCGGTGCGCCCCGGGTGATCGTCGATCTGGCCGTCGCGCTGGACATCCCCGGCGAGACCGCGGGTGCGCGACTCGCCGACCTCGATGTCACCGCTGCCGCGAATCACCCGGCCCGGCTCCACTTTTCGGGTCCCGCCGCCGATCTCGTGGCCCTGCTGACCGAACTCTCCGCACACGCCGACGGCGTCCGCCTGCATCTCGCGGTGATCGACGAGGACCTGCCCGTCCTGGCCCGCTACGTCGTGCCCGCCCTGCTGCGCGCGGGTCTCGCGCACCGCCCCGTCCCCGGTTCGACCCTGCGCGCGAATCTCGGACTCGCCCGCCCCGCCAACCGCTACGCGAAGGAGCTCACCCGATGAGCGAGGTCCGTTTCCCCGATGCCCGAGTGCATTTCGGAGTCTTCTTCCAGGGCGTCAACCACAGCACCGTCTGGTCCGATCCCAGCAGCGGTTCGCAGATCGACTTCGAAACCTTCCGGCGCGTGGCCACCACCGCCGAACGCGGGTTGTTCGACGCCTTCTTCCTCGGTGAGGGGCTGCGGCTGCGCGAACAGGACGGACAGCTCCTCGACACCGATATCGCGGGTCGGCCGGACGCGATCACCCAGCTGGCGGCGCTCGCGGGCATCACCGATCGCATCGGCCTGGTCGCCACCCAGAACACCACGTACAACGAGCCCGCCGATCTGGCGCGGCGACTGTCCGGGCTGGATCTGCTCTCCGGTGGCCGGGCCGGCTGGAACGCGGTCACCACCGACAACGCGTGGACCGGTGAGAATTTCCGGCGCGGCGGGTTTCTCGACCACGCGCACCGCTATGACCGGGCCGCGGAGTTCCTGAGCACCACCCGCGAGATCTGGGATTCCTGGTCCGACACGGCAATCGCACCGTCTCGCCGCGAATCATCGTGGCTGACACCGGGTTCGGTGCGGACCGTGCACCGCGAGACCGAACACTTCCGGGTCGCGATCACTCCGACGCTGCCGCGCAGCCCACAGGGGCATCCGGTGATCTTCCAGGCCGGTGTCTCCTCGCAAGGACGCGATTTCGCGGCCGCGCACGCCGAGGTCATCTTCTCGCCCTTCGGAACCCATTTCGAGCCCGCACTGGCCTTCGCCGAGGATATTCGCGCGCGCCTGGTGGCGGCCGGTCGTCCGGCCGATGACATTCGCATCCTGCCGGGCACCCAGATCGTGCTGGCCGAGCGGGAATCCGAGGTCGAGGAGAAGCGGCGCTGGGTGCTCGAACAGCAGATCACCGGTGCGACCGCGCTCTCGCTGGCGGGGCAGGTCTGGGGCCGCGATCTCTCGCACCTGGATCCCGAGGGGCCGCTGCCCACCGAAGACCCCGAGCGGTCCGCGATCTCGGCCACGCGCGGCGCGCAGCGCGATGGCCAGGACCGTGCCGCGATCGTCGCGCAGTGGCGTGAACTGGCCGAGACCCGCAAGCTCACGCTGCGCCAGGTCGCCATCGAGACCACCGCCCGTTTCGGCTTCGCGGGCACCCCGGGCCAGGTTGCCGACGAATTGACCCGATGGGTGCGGCACGGTGCGAGCGACGGCTTCAATATCACCCCGTATCTGGTGCCGACCGGTCTGGACGACATTGTCGATCGGCTGATTCCGGAACTACAGGATCGCGGCTCGTACCCGACCGCGTATGCGGGCACGACGCTCCGCGAACATCTCCGATTGCGCCCGCCGCTCACTCGACGCTGAGGAATCCGCCCCGCGAATCCCACTCGAAGCCGTGCGGGCCGATTTCCTGGCGCTGGCCCGGGACGGCGCGGTGCGGCCGAACCTGGGCCTGTCGCGCTTCATGAAATGAGCCCGGCGCGGCCGGGGAGCCGGAGCAGTTGCAGGGGGCGGCCGGTCGCGACCACCCAGTGCTCGTAGGCGTTGAGGGCGGCGACGACGACGGTCACGATGATCAGGGTCACCAGGGTGGGCAGGAGCGCGCCGAGGGCGGTCAATGCGCCGAGGGCAAGTGCGACAACGGTTCTGCCGAGCGTCGGTGCGCCGAACATGCGCCAGCGGGTGAAGCAGAAGCCCAGGACGAATAGGGCCGCGCCCAGTGTCAGCAGGTAGGCGTTGACGCCGTGGGCGGTGGCGGTGGGGTGTTCGACCGCCGCGCGGGCGCCCACCGAGACCAGGACCAGGCCCACGACCAGCAGCATATGGCCGTAGCTGAGCACATCGCGAACCACCGTGCCGCGCACGCGATTGGTGCGCAGGGAGTGCTCGATCGCGGAGAAGCCGTAGGCGAAGTACAGCCACCACAGACCGCAGCCCAGCAGGAAGGTCAGCACCACCGCGGCCCAGGACGCGAGGCCGAGATGGGAGTCGGAGGCTTGATTGCCCACCGAGGCCACGCATTCGCCGAGGGCGATGATCACGAACAGGGCGAAGCGTTCGGGGAGATGGGTCGCGCCGAACCGCACCGCGGCCACCGAACGCGCGGACAGCGCGGGTCCGGCGAAGGCGAGCAGTACCGAGGTCACCCAGATCGCCACGCGCACACCGCCTTCGGGCACGAACGCGGCGACGACCAGCGGTACCGCGCTCAATGCCGAGATGGCGTACGGGTTCACCCGGCGATCGAACGCCTTCTTGCGCGAGATCGCCACCCACAGCAGGAGTCGCAGGGCCAGATGGGCACTCGCGAAGATGAGCGGTTCGGCGTGACCGGTGAACGCGTGCGGGGCGGTAATGGCCATGGTGAACATGGCCAGCCCGGAGGCGAAAAGGAAGAAGCGCTGGCGCGAGGTGTCCTCCACACCGTGCACCGTCAGCGTGACCCCCACCCAGGACCACCACATCAGCGCCAGCAGCAGCACGGTCTGCCCCACCGCACCCCAATTGGGTTGCGACACCGGCAGATGCGCCGCCTGGGTCACCGCGAAGACAAGTACCAGGTCGAAGAACAGCTCAGCCCAACTGGCCCGGTCATGCGCCTCGTGCAGAGGTTCGGTCACGTCAATCCCTGTCTGGCGGTCGATCGAAAGCGTCCCACTGTAACCGTGCACGGCCGTCGAAATTCCCCGGCTGTGACCGAACCGCCCGGAGCTATCCGAGGGCCACGACCGCGACCGCGGTCACCGCGAGCAGCAGGTAGATCGTGGCGGCGACCCGTAATCCGAAGCGCAGCAACTGGTTCTCGGTCATGCCCGCCGCGGTGGCGCGGTCACCCGCGACGGCCAGGATGAGCATGATCATCGGCAGCGAGGTGAAGACCGCATGGCCCGCACCGCTGTTCTGCAGGGCCGCGAACCAGGTGCCGAGACCGGTGGGCGCGAGATGCTGCTGGAGCGCCATCATCAGCACGTTGCCGCCGACATTCGAACCGGTGACGAAGCCGCTGAGCATCCCGAGGGCGGGTGCTGCCGCGGCCACGACGAATTCGGGCGCGCCCGCGACCGCAGCACCCAGCCGGGCGATCATGCCGCTGTCGGCCATCAGGCGGCCGAGGATGACGAAGCCGGTCAGCGCGAGCAGCGGGCGGCTGACGCGGGTGAGAACGGCTCGGAGGTCCGGAATTTGGAGGCGGCCACGGTCCAGCAGCAGGGCGGCGGCCAGCAACGGCAGGCCCGGTGACGAGAGCAGAGCAAAGCTCGCACCCCCCGCATACAGGGCAAGCGGGGACAGACCCGCCGTGGTCGCGAGGCGCAGAATGGCGATGCCGCCGAGGACAAGTCCATAGGCGCGCAGCACGGTGCGCGGTGGCAGCAGACGAGCCGGTTCGGAGTCTTGGATGAGTGCGAGCGCACCCTCCCCGTCGTGCGCCGTGCGTGAGTCGCACACGGACCATTGGTCGCCCGCGGCACCCTGATCGCGCACGGAACCCTCGTCACGCACTGCACCCTGACCGCGCACCGCGCTCTGGTCACGCACTGCACCCTGACCGC
>NZ_BDAW01000034.1 GCF_001625085.1 Nocardia acidivorans NBRC 108247 | reverse complement strand
AACAGATCCGCAGGTCGATGACCTACGGATCTGTAATGAAGTGGACCTGACGGACCAGCATACGAACCGTGCGGTGCTGGTGGACGGGCCGGACGTGATCATCCGGGCCGTGGGTGCCCGGCCGGTCGCGGGCGGTGGTGCCCGATGACCGGCCCCGATGACCGCAGGGCCGCGTTTGGGTCGGCGGATGGTGGTGCGGGTGGGTCGGCGTCTGCTCGGCGTCCTATAACCGCTACCCCAAACGCCGAACACGATGTCAGCATCCGCGCCGCTCGAATCCGGGGGTGGGGGCGAAATCCCAACTCAGTATCAATACTGGGACATACTCGCGCGCGGGGCGGCGCGGCGGCCGTGCCGTGCACTCCGGCGGGCATCCGGACGCGGGTCCGTGGTTTCGTCTGCTCGATCGTGACCGTCGTCTTCTCTCACTCCTGGCCGAACACAAGGTGTTCACTACCGACCAGATCGCCGCCCTGGAGTTCACCTCGATCCGCCGCGCACAAGACCGGCTGGCCAAACTACGGGAGATGGGCATGCTGTTCGCCTTCCGTGAATCGCTCTACGGCGGCGGCACCAGCCAAACCCGCCACGCCCTCGGCTATCTCGGCGCACGCCTGATCGCGGCCCAGCGCGCCGAACGGCCACCGACCCCGGCCGCGCACGCACTGATGCTCGAACGCCTGGCCTGCTCCCCGACCCTCGAGCATCGATTGGGCATCAACGGGTTTTTCGCCGCGCTGGCCGCGCACCGCAACCCAGCCCGATACCCAGACACGGCGGCACTGGAGGGCCTGACGCAGTGGTGGTCGGAACGCAAATGCGCCGACCAGTTCTGGACGTCAGTAGTGCCCGATCGCGATCCCCAGATCCGCCCGGACGGATACGGCTGCTGGGAGCACGATCGCCACACCGTGCGGTTCTTCCTCGAGTACGACACCGGCACCGAAACCTTGTCCACCGTCGCCGCCAAACTCGCCGACTACCAGGGCTTCCCGACCGACAGCTTCGGCATCCTGCTGTTCTCGCTGCACTCGTCCCGCCGCGAAACCGGGCTACGGACCGCACGCTGAGCTGTTCGGCTCCCGGCCTTCGATGGGAACCCGCACTGCGACGGCTGTTTAGCGCTGATACCTTTCTGGCTATGAGTGAAGAGGGGGGTTCGGGGAGCCTGTTCGTCGTTCCCGAGGATGTGCAAGCACTGGGTAGATCCGCCCTGGACATCGCCGAGACAATGCGTTCGGCGCTGAAATCGGCAGGGCGGGAGGTTGATTCGCTCACGACCACCGGCTGGACCGGAACGGCGGCCACGTCCTTCGGTACTGGCTGGGGCGAATGCTCCGACGGTGGGCATCGCATCATCGACGCTTTGACCACGATGGCCGACCAGCTCGGGGTGACCGCCGAGACCTACGTCGGCCACGACCTGCTGTCCGCGGACCAGTTCACCAACCTGGATCTGTCGTGAGCGACGAATACTCAGTAGACCTCACCGAGCTGGACTCGATCGTGACACGCCTCTCGAACCTCGCGAAATTCCTCGGTGACCATCTCACCGCCCTGGATCAACAGGTCACCACGCTGCGCGCCGACAGCTGGGACAGCGCGGGAGCAGCCGCCTATGAGGACGCGCACCGCCAATGGCTTTCCGGGGCACAGGAATTCGCGCAGGGCGTCACCGATATGAGCGTCGCCGCCCGCAACGCGCACGGCCAGTACACCGCGGCAATCGGAGCCAATACCCAGATGTTCGGCGGCAGGTGAACCCGTGGTCAGCGTCAACCCACAGGTGTTCTACGACAATTCCAAGAAACTCACCGATCTCGGTGTCGATATCGATGCCGCCACCACCACACTCGACAAAGCGCTCAACGGCACCGGGTCGATGGCCGGGTCCAGTAATGCAGCCAAGCAGTGGGCCACCAGTTACGACACTCGCGCCGGCGACACCATCGACAATGCCCGCAAACTCGCACAGACACTGAAGTACTTCGCCAGTCTGGTGAGCCTGGCGGGCTACAACCACGCCCTGGCCAACTATCATGCCGACACCAACCCCAGCAAGGGTGCCGGTCCCACCAAACCCGCCTCGGCGGACGTGCCGGTGGAATTGTGCTGGGTGGGTCCGCCGGCCTCCGGCGGTCCCGGCTCGGGATTACTGTGCGGGATCGCCCAGGTGATGGAGCAGATCCACATCCATATCCCCGACGGTGATACCGACAAACTCGGTAAGGCGGCCAGCGCCTGGAAGGACTTCGCCGGGACCGAGGCCATCGCCCACGCGGCTTCTGACATCAGCATCGTCAACAACACCCTGGCCAAGATCGATTCACCCGAGATCTACGACCTGATGGACCAGCTCGGAAAACTCAAGCGAGCCGGGCACAACCTGTACAAGTCCGCCGATCAACTGGCCACCGCCTGCGAGAACCTCAAAAAGCCCCTCGTCGAGCTGCGCAAAACCATCAAGACCGCGTTCGAAGAGCTCGAGAAGGCCATTATCATCTACCTGGCCATCGATCTCCTCGCCACCCTGGTCACCGCTGGCGCCGGTGTGGTCCTCACCGCTGTCACAGCCATGAAATTCGCGAAGAACATCGACACCTGCGCCACGACAGTCACCGAAGCCGTGACCGCCGCAAAAATCGACGACGCCCTCACCACTGCGGCCAAAGCAGAACGCATCCTCGCAAATACAGTTAAAGAACTCGACGAAGTCGCCAGCCTCGAAGCCAAAACGATCGAGCAAGAAGCCACACAGTTCTACTCTCGTGGTGGTGCGCTGTCCAGTAGCGAGGTCATGGCGGGCAATATCGGCTTGCCTCGAACCATGGAGACGGTGGAGTATTACGCCCGCCTGGCCGGTGTAGATTTCAAGGGAGCGAAGATCGAGATTATCGCCGATAGTGACGCCGATACGATCTCCTACATGGATTATCAACAGGCAGTCGCACGAACTGATGCGGACGGAGTAATGCTCGCACCGTCGGCGTTCCAGGACCCGGAGACTCTTGTGCGTACGCTAGGTCACGAGAGCGTGCACGTTGATCAATACCTGGACGGTGCAATCAACTCGCAGACGAAGGCGCTGGAAGAAGCGGCTTACGGAGCCGAGGATGATTTCGTGGCTACATGGCGGAGGAATGCAGAATGAGTCAGCCTGTTTCGCGGATGGTTGTCGAACGAGTCGATTACCTTCCGAGTCGTGCCAAATGGATATTTGTCACGGGAGAACTCTCCGGGGAACCAGTCAGCATCGGAGATGCGGTGTCGGTTCAGACTGGTGATCAGCTTACAACCACGACAATTCAATCCATCGAGATCCACAGTCCACCCGGAAAAACGACGATCATGTTGGATTCCGCCCTTCGGTCGGTTGTCATGACAGGAACTGTCATAAGCCGCTAACCTCGATCTCCTCAAGCGGGCGACTATCGCCCGGTTGCAGTTACCGAGTTATAGCCGCTAGCGTTCGTGTCCGAGGCTCGCAAGATATCGGATCGAGCTTCATGACCAAGGGGTTACCGATGAATACTGAACAGCAGGCTGCGCGACGTCAGCGTATCCAGAGTACGATATCGCAGGTTCGAGGTCACGCCCAAACATCCGGCGGCGAAGTGCTCGTTGAAGCCGATATGAATGGAACGATCACCAATCTCTAAATCTCACAGTCCGCAATGTCCGTCGATCCCGGACGACTGGCGAAGGTCATCTCGCAATGCCACGAAACTGCCAGGGAGCGAGCCCAGGCTGAGGCCACTAGGGTATTCGCGGAACTGGTAGATTCGCCTGAGCCGGCGACACCGAAAACCGAATCGAACTCGGCGGGCTGGGAGGATCTCACTCCGACCCGCATTACGCATACGATGTAACGTCAGTAAGCTGCTATACCACCGACTATCGCCGCGTGCGTCGGCGCATCCGCTGACTTGGCTCGTTCTCCGAGGGGTTCAAATCTGCCCCTCGATCAATCCGAATTCCTTGGTCATCGCCATGGCAGAGTCCGCGACACACGATCTGGTATGGCGCCGATTTGGTGAACGCTCGCTCTGAGGTTTCTACGGGGCTTACCCATGGTTGAGGTCGCCGTGAGCGAAGCCAGAGGGCAACGGGCTCGTAGGTTACGGGAGTCTCGGCGGCGTCAGACTTCGAGTCCGAGCACCGAGGCGAGTCGTTCGGCGTCTGCGCGGACCGTTGCACCACCGCCCTCGACGAGATCAGGCACCGCGGAGCGGGCGAACAAGGAGAACTCGAAGGTGTCCGGCGATTCCCGATTTGCCTTCGACAGCAGCGTCACCGTGGCGAGTGATTCATCGCGCATGTGGTGCGCGCGTGCGGTTTCGGAGGTGTGGAAGCTGCGGCGTGTGGCTGAGGGCATCTTGTTCAGGTCGACCCTGGCGGCCTGCTGTATCGCGTAGCCGCTGTGCATGAGGTCGGCTTGGATGGTGATCATGTAGGCGTCGACCATCGCGCGACCGAAGATGAGCCGCGGGTGCACGTGGTCCTCGCCGAGTGCTCGTGCGGCGCGGTCGGCCTCGTCCCAATGGCGAAGGGCGTCGCCTTCTCGGCCGATCTTCGCGTACGACAGCGCCATGGCCAGGTGCAGCAGTCCTCACAGCGCGAGGTCCGGGCCTGCTTTGTCGGGGCGCAGTAGCGCACACATCTGGTGTGCCAGCCCGACGCGCGCTTCGTGTTCCTCGCCCGCGTCGCGGTAGACGTGGTTGACGTACCAGGCCGCAGCGGCCATCGCGTGGGGGTCGTCGGCGTCCTGCGCGGCCGTCATGGCGCGGTCGCCGGACATCAGAACCAGTGCCGCTGGCGGTTGAAACGACAGATACAGCTGGGAGAGGTGGTAGACCTGCGCGAGGAGCGCCTGAGCCCTGCGGCGGTCCTTGCCCTCGAGCTGTCGCACAGCAACGCGCGTGTCGCACAACAGATTCGGCAGCAAGGTCGCGACGGCCGAGGGCTGGTGGGCCGCACCGTGCCACAACACCCACGCCTGTCGCACCCGCGCGGCGAGCGCTTCGGGCGACAGGTCGGCGTCTTCGGTGCCGGGCGTGACCGGATACGAGGCGAGTGCCTCGGTAACCTTGGGCAGGGCGGGGTGTGTTGCCTTCGCGTAGACCGAGCGGGCCAGTGGCTGTTCGCCGGTCAGCTCGGCCACCACGTCCTGCGCATCCTGCCCAACCGAACCTACCTTGGCGAGTTGACCTTCCGAGGTGCCACCGTCACCGACACCCACCCCGCGATCGTCGACACCGCCACCTTCGACCACGCCCAACAAGTCCTCGACGCGCGCGGGGAATCCCACGCCCACCGCGCTGCCAACTCCTCGGACTACCTCTTGACCGGGCGGTTGCGCTGCCCGCGCTGCGGACGCGCCATGGTCGGCACCCGCGCCACCGAACGCCACCGCACCTACCGGTACTAGACCTGCTTCACCCGCGTGCGCTATGACAGCACCAAAATGCGACTTCACCCGCCTCGACGCCGACGCCGTCGACACCGCTGCTGCACGCGCTCGCCCAGTTCTACCGCACCCGCCACGACCTCGTCGCCGCAGCGATCACCGCCGCCCAACAACGCCACCACGACACCAGCAGCGACACCCGCACCGAACTGGCCACCGTGACAGCCGAACTCACCAAAACCTAGCAATCAGTCGACCGCTACCTCACCGCCTTCGAAACCGGCACCCTCGCTCCCGAACTCGTCGGCCCCCGCCTCACCGAACTGCGCTCCAAGACAACACAACTCATGACCCGCCGCGACGAACTCACCCAAACACTGGCCAACGCCCCCACCACACCCCGCCCCGCTGCCCTGGACCGGATCGCCGATCACATCGCCGACATCATCACCAGCGGCAGCCACACCCAATCCAAAGCGCTGATCGAAACCCTGGTCGCCCACGCCAAGATCGCCGGACCCGACCGGCTCATTCCCACCTTCCGCATCCCCCAACCCGGAAACGACAACGGGGCCGGTACCGCAGACGCGGTACCGGCCCCGTTGGGATCGGTTCGTGCAATGACACGATTGGTGGAGCTAAGGGGAATCGAACCCCTGACCTTCTCGATGCGAACGAGACGCGCTACCAACTGCGCTATAGCCCCAGCCGCTGACCGTTACCGGCCTGCGGTGGAAAACTTTAGCAGGTGGGGGGCGGAGTCAACGAATCGGCTGGTTGGGGTGGGTTTCTAGGATGGGTGGGTGGATATGAGTGCGCATTCGGACCTGGTGACGGATTGGGAAGGGAGGGTTCGGGGGGCGCTTCGGGGGTCGGCTCGGCCGGGGTTGGCGGGGATGGGGATGCGGGTGTTGGGGGAGGGGCAGGAGAATGTGGCCGTTTTGGTGGGGGACGCCTATGTCGTACGACTGCCCAAGGATGAGGACGGGGCCGACGGGGTGGCGCGGGAGGGGCGATTGCTCGCGGAGTTGGCGGAGACCTTGACGATCAGGGTGCCTCGGTACGAGTTCACGATGCCGAATCCGCTCGGGCCTGGAGAGTGTGCCGGATATCCGCTGGTGCCGGGGGAGGTGCTGCCGACTCGGGAGTGGTATGCGCGGGGCCTACTCGAGAAGGATGAGACGGCGCGGGTGATTGCCGAGTTCATCGATGGGGTGCAGCGGTTTTCGGTGGATCGGGCTCGGGGGTTCGGGATCGAGGAGCCGGACTTTCGGGCGGATTTCGCGGCGGACTTGAAACGGGTTCGGGCACAGGTGATTCCATTGCTGCCCGGGGCGGCGGGGCGCGAGTTGGTGCGGCGGTGGGAGGGATATCTGGGTAGGGACGGCAACTTCGAATATTCGCCGGCGTTGATTCACGCCGATGTGAGCCTCGATCATCTGCTCGTGACGGGGGATCGGATTACCGGCGTCATCGACTTCGGTGATGCGCAGATCGGCGATCCGGACTACGACCTCAGCTACTTGTGGGCGGAGGCGGGGGCGGAATTCGTTCGGCGGGTACAGGATTGCCGCGGACTACCCCTCGATGAAAGGTTGATCAGGAAACTGAATTTCTGGGCGGTATCCGATGCCGCCGTCGATGTCCTGCACGCCATCGAACACGACATGCCGGAATTCCGGGATGACCGGGTGCGCGCGGTATGCGCCGCGCTGGAAACCTACGACGGATCGGTATAGGACTCGAGCACGCGCATAAACAGATCGACACGGTATTCGCGGACATCCGCGCTGTCCGGTTCGAGCAGACATTGCGCCATGGTGCCGTCATGCGCCGCGATCAATGCCCGGCCCAGCGCCACCGGATCGGGAACATCGCGGCCCACGCGCGCCAGCAGGCGCAGCAATACCGGGGTGAGCGCCGCGCGAATCGCCTCCTCGCGCGCCACCATCATTCGGCGCAGGTCCGGGTTGCGCAGCGCGTGCGCGGTGAACTCCGAGGTGATGCGAAACCATTTGTCGTCCACCGGAACCGCGCTCAGCACGAACTCGACCGCCTCGCGCTGATCCGGAATCGCGACATCGTTCTCCAGTACCGCGGACACTTCGGCCAGCATTGCCGCGGACCGCTGCTCCCACATGGCCAGGAACAACTCCTCCAGTGAGGTGAAGTTCGAATAGAATGCCCCGCGGGTGAATCCGGCCCGTTCGCAGATCTGCTCGACCGTGCACCGCCCCAGCCCGTCCTCCGCGAACGCCTCGAACGCCGCGTCCAACAGCCGCGCCCGCGTCTGTGCCCGCCGCCGCTTCATCGGCTGCGCGGTCTCGGCGCTCTCCGAAGCGCTATCGGCCCTGCTCACGCCCCGCATCGTAACTCGGACCGGGACCGGGACCGGGCACCCGTGCCGCTCCCCGCCGATCCGCTCAGCTCGCGGGCGGCGTGAGCCCGGCGGTGGTCGCGGCGTCGCGCAGCACCCGGGTGAGCATGGCGGGGGTGAGGCGGCCGGTGAAGGTGTTCTGCTGACTGGGGTGATAGGTCCCGAACAGGTGCAGCGGCGCGCGATCGGAACGGGCGGGGGCCAGTTCGTAGTGGGCGGCGTGCGTGAAGCGGGGTTTGGGTTTCGGTACGGCCCAGCCGGATTCGGCCAGGGCGGGCAGCAGCGCCTGCCAGCCCCAGCCGCCCAGCACGACGATCGACCGCAGGGTCGGGGCGAGCAGCCCCAATTCGGTGATCAGCCAGTGTCGGCAGTTATCGCGTTCCTCGGGGGCGGGCTTGTTGCCGGGCGGTGCGCAGTGCACGGGCGCGGTGAGCCGGGAGCCGATGAGGCGCAAGCCATCTCCCGGGTGCGTGCTGGTCGGCTGGTTGGCCAGACCCGCCTCGAACATGCAGGCAATCAGCACATACCCCGCACGATCCCCGGTGAACATCCGCCCGGTGCGATTGCCGCCGTGCGCGGCCGGGGCCAGGCCGACGATGAGCACCCGGGCATCGTCCGGCCCCAATCCGGGAACCGGTTTCCCCCAGTAATTTTCGTCACGAAACGCTGCCCGCTTGTCATGAGCCACCTGTTCCCGCCAGGCGACCAGTCGCGGGCACGCTCTACACCCCGTGAGCTGCGCATCCAGCTCAGCAATTGTGCGGCACACAAGGGAGATTCAACCGTATCCGGGGCACGACCGGGGCGCGTCGGTCCGGCGTGGCGGCGAGGCATACAGTGCCCCGGTAGCCGAGTGTTTGCGACAGAGAGGTGAACCGGCCCATGAGTAATCTCGTCGAGCTCGGCAACGCGGTCGGCACCGCCCAAAGGATCGGAAATATGGTGGGCGTGTTCGCATTCGGCGTCTCCGGTGCGCTGCTCGCGGTGCGGCGGGACTTCGACGTGGTCGGCATCGCGGTCCTGGCCGTCTGCACCGCCACGGGCGGCGGCATCATGCGCGACCTCATTATCGGCCAGACGCCCCCGACGGCGTTCGTGCACATCAGCTACGCGGGCACGGCCCTGCTGGCCGCCGCGCTCATCTTCTTCTGGCATCCGCCCAATCGCCTGATCCGCACGCCACTGCTGCTCGCGGACGGGGTGGGCCTGGGCATCTTCTGTGTCACCGGCACGGTTACCGCGTTCCAGCACGGACTTTCGGCCACCTCGGCCGCGGCGCTCGGCGTGGTCACCGCGGTCGGCGGCGGCGTGGTCCGCGATGTGCTCGCCGGCATCACCCCGAGCGTGCTGAGCGACGGCGAGCTCTATGCCGTCCCCGCGCTGCTGGGCTCCGCGGTGACCGCGGCGCTGCTCGCGCACGGCCAATACACCTACTGGACGGGCGGTTTGGCGGGCGCGGGTGCGGTGGCCCTCCGCTTCCTCGCGCTCTGGCGGCATTGGCGCGCACCCTTGGCGCGATCGCACCGGCGCCGAGATCGGACTTAGCCGAACCTCAGTCGTGTTGCCCGAGCACGTCTAGCTTGGTTGATAGCATGGCGAAGGTTGGCCAGCGGGCTGTGCGTCACACCCAGAGAGAGTTCCTACCAATGCAGTTTGAGATCGTCGAGCGGGACGAGACGTGGGTCGCCGGGCTGCCGGTGCGCAGCCCGAAACGCGCTCTCGGGGAGCTGCGCGACCATGATCTGGAGGTGGCCTGGGCCGCCGTCCTGCATCAGGAGCTCGGCGGTCCGCTCGCCTCGGCGTATACCGATTTCTCCGCCGAGCTCGGCACCTTCAACACCCAGATCGTCGGATACCAGTGCGAGTCCTTCGACGAGGTCACCCGCGGCCATATCGTGGCCCGGCTACCGCGCGGGACCTACGCCAGATTCTCCTCGGTCGGCAGCTTCCCGCAGGTGATGACCGACCTGTGGACGCAGATCGCGTACGCGGAGGAGCACAACCAGATCAAGCGCACGCACAGCGGCGACTTCGAGTGCTATCCCCACGCGTACAAGATCGAGCTGTACCTGGCGGTCGAGGCCTCATGACCTACTCGATTGTGGTGCGCCCGGGCGGGGTGTACGGCGGTCTCGTGGTGCCGCGGGTACGGCCCAGCTTCAAGGTCTCCAACAGTGAGCTCATCGAGTTCCTGCGCGATCGGCTCCGCGATCGCGGCGCGGAGAAACCGCTGGCCACGGTGTATGTCCCCGATCCGGCGGGCAACTACAACGTGCTCGTTTCCTATGAGTACTCCTCGCCCTACGACGCCCCGGTCGGCGATGTGCTGATCCGCGTCCCCAAGGGTGTGTACGCCCGCTTCCAGCCGAATGGGGATTATCACGATCCCGCGGAGGATGTGTGGGCGCAGGTGGACGATGCGACCGCCTCGGCCGAGATCACCCGGGCGTATCGAGAGGAGATCGAGATCTGGTCCGGCCCGTCGGAACTGGAACTTTTCATCTCCATCCTAATCTGATAGCCAAATGTTAACTAAATGAGAACCAACCAGTCTTGTGGTTGTGTTTCATGACTGATAGCAATGGTTTGACCAGGGGGGATTTCTAGACGTCCATTCGGGTTTCGGAAGATTTGCCGGACGCCTGGACAATTTCTCACGGCTGGCGGATACTCCCCTAGGTGCCTGTACCGGGCGCGGTTGATACATGACCGTATCGGACGGGGGCTTCGGTAGTCGCGCGGATCACGCGCAGCAACGGAGTAGGAACTGTATGGCTGTGGAAGTAGTCGCAGTCGTCCCGTCGGATTCGGCTGATGAGGACTTACTGCGATTCCAGGATGCGTCGTCGGGGTGCACCTTCTGGGTCGGCACACCGCACGCGCACCCGGGCCTGTGGCGCCGGAACATCATGGGTGCGTTGCGTGCGTATCGGCGCTATGGCGTGGATCCCGCTCTGGAATACGACAAGACGGTGGACGGACATTCGAGCGCGCTGTTCGTGGCCGCCATCGATCCCTTCGGTGATGTGGTGGCCGGACTGCGCGTGCAGGGACCCTACGCGCATGTCGACGAGGTCAACGCCCTGCGCGCCTGGGCGGGCCGGCCCGGTGAATCGGCCCTGCGCAAGCGGGTCGTCGACCGAATTCCCGAGGGTGTCGTCGAGGTCAAGGCGGTCTGGGCCGATCGCGGTCTGGACCGGGCGCAACGCCGTGCGCTGGGCGCGGCCCTGGATCGCTGCGTCGTGCACGTCACCACCCTGCTCGGTGCCCGCTACGGTTTCGTCACCGCGGGTGAGCATGCCGCGGAGGGTTATCGCACCAGTGGCGCGCGCTCGGATTGGTGGATTCCAGCCGTGCCGTTCCCCGATGATCGCTACCGGACCATTCCGCTCTGGTGGGATATGCGGACCTTTCGATCGGTCGCCGCGGAATCGCAGCTGGCCCTGATCGACTTGGAACAGAAGGCACTCTCGGAGGGCCGCAGCGCGCTGCCGGCCGACCTGACCGGCACCGGAGGACTCGGCTGACAATGAATTCCGACCATAACGCGGCCGCGGAATATCGACCGCTTTTTCTCGATGAATCCGATCCGGAGGATGCGCGCCGGATATCAGAATTGCGCGCGCAGAATGGTATTGAATTCACCGATCTTCGGGATTTGCTGCGCGCCGAATTCAATGATCTCGTAGCCCCGCCGGAATTGTCCGAAGGACCGGAATCTGACCGCTGGATTTATTATCCGTGGCGGAAATCCGCGGTAGCGCTGCCCGGACCGGAATTGCTGCGAACTGTCCGGCTGGACCGGAACCGCAACAAGCTCACCCGCGCCGAGCAAGAAAAACTGACAAATCAGACAATCGGGGTGGTCGGGCAGAGCGTCGGCCACGCTATCGCGCACACCCTCGCCATGGAGGGCATCTGCGGGCGGATAAAGCTCGCGGATTTCGACACCATCGAACTCGCCAACCTCAATCGCATTCCCGGCTCGCTCTTCGATATCGGCGTCAACAAGGCCGTGGTCACCGCCCGCCGCATTGCCGAGATCGACCCCTACCTACCGGTGGAGATCTACACCGCCGGACTCACCGACGAGAACGTCGACGACTTCTTCGCGGACCTCACCCTGGTGGTCGAGGAGTGCGATTCGCTCGATATCAAACTCGCCGTGCGCGAGGCCGCCAAGAAGTACGGCATCCCGTTGCTCATGGAGACCAGCGATCGTGGTCTGCTCGATATCGAACGCTATGACCTGGAACCGGCGCGGGAGCCCTTCCACGGCCTACTGGGCGGGGCCACGCGCGCCGATCTTCGCGGCCTCACCACCCGTGAGAAGGCGCCCTACGTGGTCCGAATCCTGGACGCGCACGGCCTTTCCGATCGTTTTGCCGCCAGCCTGGTGGAGATCGATCAGACCCTGGACAGCTGGCCGCAACTCGCCGGAGACGTGCAGCTCGGCGGTGCCACGGTGGCCGCCGCGGTGCGCCGCATCGGCCTCGGCGGTGCGCTGCCGTCCGGCCGCACCCGCGTCGATCTGACCGCCTGCCTGGACGCCGTCACCGAACCCGATCCGGTCGTCGAGCTGGCGTGGCCGGCCGATGTCGAGGTCGAGGCGCGGCAGAGCACCGAGGCGCGGGCGGTGCTGGCCGCCGCGCAGCTCGCACCCTCGGGCGGCAATGTGCAGCCCTGGTCGCTGCGCGAGGAGAACTCCGCGATCGTCATCGAGCTGGATATCGCGCGCAGTTCCGGAATGGATATCGGCTATCGCGGCAGTGCGGTGGCCGTCGGCGCGGCGCTGTACAACGCGCGGGCAGCCGCGGCCGCGCACGGTGTGCTCGGCGAGGCCGACCTCTATACCGGCGGCACCGGACGGCACAGTCGCACCGCGCCCCTCACCGCCGTGTTGCAGCTGAGTGATTGGAGCGAGCCGGAATTGGCTCGCGACTATCCGGATCTGCTCGATCGCGTCACCAATCGCAATCTCGGCACCGGCGAACCCATCGACCCGGCCGTCCTGGATATCCTGGCCACCACCGCGGCCAAGGCGGGCGGCGGTCTGCGCTGGATCACCGACGCCGAGGATCTGGCGACCGCCGCGACCCTGCTGGCCGCCTCCGACACCGCCCGCTATCTGACCCCGGTGCTGCACGCGGAGATGTTCTCCGAATTGCGCTGGCCCACAGACGATCTGCGCGCCGGTCTGGATCTGCGCACCATGGAGTTGGCCCCGGACGAACTCGCCAAACTCGATATCGGCGGCCGCGCCGATGTCATGGATCGCATTCGCGAATGGCACGGCGGTGTCGCGCTCGGTGAGTACACCCGGGACCGCGTGCTGTCCGCCTCCGCGGTGGTCGCGGTGACCTTCGCCGCCCCGCCCGCCGGCGACTCCGAGGAGTTGGCCGCCTACGCGCGCGGCGGTGAGACCCTGCAGCGGGTGTGGATCGAGGCGCAGCGGCACGGGCTCGCGGTGCAGCCGGTCTCCCCGGTGTTCCTCTACGCCCGACAGACCGGTGACTTGAACACGGTTTCCCCGGAGTTCGCCGATACACTAACGTCACTTCAAGGCCGTTTCCTGGACCTGTTGGGAGTGCCCGAGCACGAGACCGTGGCGTTGGTACTTCGCCTGAGCTATGCGGCGGAGGTCACGGCGAGAAGTCGGCGGCTTCCGATACCGGGTGCGGGAACCCGCTGATGGGATCGGAGACAAGGTGCCTCGGCAGACGCTCGACTCACTGGTAACCCAGGTTGCCTCCGAGTTGATGGGTGTCGACGCCACCACGATGGTGGCGGCGAGTGAGCGCGTGCTGTCCTGGCTCGTCGATCACTTCGACGTGGACTTCAGCTATCTGCGCCATACCGATCGGGAGCGGCGCGCCTCGGTGCTCATCGCGGAGTGGCCGCGGCGCGCGGTCACCATCGCACCGGATCCGCTGCGGGTCACCTACTTCGATCGCGCGGATTCGGTCTTCGCCAAGTTGGAGAACGCCACCGAACCGCTCATCGTGCGCCCGATTCCCGAGCACGCGGATTATCAGCACACGATTCATCTGTCCTCCGGGATTCCGACGGTCTCCATGGCGGCGGTGCCGCTGGTGTCGCGCGGGGAGTCGACCGGGGTGCTCGGTTTCGTCAAAGAGGGCGATCGTGAGTGGAGTACCCGAGAGCTGAATGTGCTCAAGGCGATTGCCGCGCTCTTCGCCCAGTTGCAGGCGCGCGTGGTCGCCGAGGAGCGGCTGCGCTATATCGCCATGCATGACGATCTGACCGGATTGGCCAACCGGCGCGCGCTGCTCGAGCATATGGAGGAGCGGCTGCGCGCGGGCAGTCCCGGACCGGTGGCGGCGTTCTTCCTGGATCTGGATCGGCTCAAGGCGCTCAATGATTTCCTCGGGCATACCGCCGGGGACAACTTCATTCGCACGCTGGCCACCCGCCTGCGCGATCATCTCGACCCCAATGATGTGATCGCCCGGCTCGGCGGTGACGAGTTCGTCATCGTTCCGGCCAAGCCGATGGATGCCAGCGCGGCCGATCTCGAGGCGACCAGGATTCAACAGCTCATCGCGCGGCGGGTCACCGTCGGCGGCGAGACCGTCAGTCGTGGCGCGAGTGTCGGTGTGGCCGTTGGCATTCCGGGTGAGACCACGGTCGCCGATGTGCTACGCAGGGCCGATCACGCACTGCTGTCGGCCAAATCGAGCGGCGGCAACGGCGTCGCGGTCTTCACCGATGCCATGCGCGCGCAGTTCGAACTCCAGGACGATGTCGAGCTGAATCTGCGCGGCGCGGTCTCGGATGGCTCACTGCTGCTGCACTATCAGCCCGAGGTGGATCTGCGCACCGGCCGGGTGGTGGCCCTGGAAGCGCTGGTGCGCTGGCAGCATCCGACGCGCGGATTGCTACCGCCCGGCGCCTTCGTCGGCGTCGCGGAGGCCACCAATCTCGCGGGTGAGCTGGGGCGCTGGGTGATTCGCTCGGCGTGTGAGCAGTTCGCGCAGTGGCGCAGGCGCGGATTGGCCTCGAGTGTGGTGATCCGGATCAATGTGTCCCCGGTGCAGTTGGTGAGCCTGGATTTCGTGGAGACCATGGAGGGGATTCTGCGCCGCTTCGGCATCGACGGCTCCTCGGTGTGTCTGGAGATCACCGAACATGTGGTGGTCCAGGATCTGGCCCGCACCCAGGTGACATTGCGCGGGCTCAAGCGCATGGGCGTGCAGATCGCCATCGACGATTTCGGCACCGGTTACTCCTCGCTCTCGCATTTGAAGGCGCTGCCGGTGGACGCGGTGAAGATCGACCGCGGTTTCGTGCAGCGCCTGGGCGCCAGCGCGGACGATCTCGCGATTGTGAAATCGATTGTGGGACTCGCCGGTTCATTCGGTCTCGGCGTGGTCGGCGAGGGTGTCGAAACGACCGTCGCGGCCCGTACCCTGGTGGCGTTGGGATGCTATCGCGCACAGGGATTCCTGATCGCGCGGCCGATGCCCGCCGAAGAGGTGGAGACGCATCTGGCGGCCGGGCGGATAGCCCTCGACCTGGACCTACCCGGAACCGGGCGGTCTGTAACCCCCTAGAAGTATGGGGCGGATTGGGGGGTTGCATTGCTCGCGATGGAGTTTGACCGCGTAGTAGGTTCGGTGGACAAATGGGGCAATCAAAGGGATGTGGACCGGCGTGCGAACCTTCAGCAGTAGGAAGACTCTGATCACCGGAGCCGCCAGCGGTATCGGGCGCGCCACCGCGCTGGCCGCGGCCCGCAGAGGCGCGCGACTGGTGCTCACCGATGTGAACTCCGACGGCCTGGACGCGACGGTCGCCGATATCCGCGCCGCGGGCGGGGTGGTGGAGTACGCCCAGGCCATGGATGTCAGCGATTACGACGCCGTCACCGCTTTCGCCGAGCAGGTGCACCAGCGGGTCGGTCCGCTCGATGTGGTGATGAACGTGGCCGGTATCTCCACCTGGGGCACGGTCGAGAATCTGGAGCACAAACACTGGAAGCGCCTGGTGGATGTGAACCTGATGGGCCCCATCCACATCATCGAGAATTTCATCCCGCCGATGATCGCGGCCGGCAACGGTGGCGCGCTGGTGAACGTCTCCTCGGCGGCCGGGCTGATGGCCTTCCCGTGGCATGCGGCCTACAGCGCCAGCAAGTTCGGATTGCGCGGGGTGTCGGAGGTGCTGCGCTTCGATTTGGAGCGGCACCGGATCGCGGTGCACCTGGTGGTGCCGGGTGCGGTGGACACGCCGCTGGTGCAGACCGTCGACGTGGTCGGCGTGGATCGGGAGGATCCGCGAATTCAGGCGTGGATCAAGCGATTCCGGCGGCATGCCAAGAAGCCGGAGGAGGTGGCGGAGTCGATCCTGCGCGGGGTCGAGAAGGGCCGCTACCTGATTCACACCCAATTCGACATCCGCTTCGGCTACTGGTGGGTGCGCAAGTTCGCGTGGCCGTACGAGTTCGCCATGCGCCGCGCCAACGACCTGTTCACCACCTTCCTGCCGCGTGAGCAGCCGCAGGTGAGGATCGAGACGCCCGCACCGGAGCCCGAGCTCGAGGCGGTTCGGCCGGTGGAACTCAAGACGTCTCGGCCAGAGGCATAGCGCAGCCCGTTTCGGGTTTGGCGCAGTTCTCCGCGGCATGCACGTCCAGGACGCGTGCGCCCGGCCCCGCATCGCCGAGATGGTCGTGCGCGTTCACGATTTTGCAGGTGCCCAGCGACAGGCAGCCGCAGCCGATGCATCCGGTCAGGCTGTCGCGCAGGCGAATCAGCTGTTCGATGCGCTCGTCCAGGTCCGAGCGCCAGGCGGTGGACAGCGCCTCCCAGTCGCGGCGGGTGGGGTTGCGGCCGTCGGGCAGATTGTCCAGGGCCTGGCGGATCTCGCCGAGTGGAATTCCGACACGCTGTGAGATGCGGATGAAGGCCACTCGGCGCAGGGTTTCCCGGGGATAGCGGCGCTGGTTGCCGCTGGTTCGGCGGGCTGTGATCAAGCCCTCACGTTCGTAGAAATGCAAGGCGGACACCGAAACTCCGGCACGTTGTGCCAGCTGGCCGGGTGTCAGTTCCTTGGCCTGCCAGGGCGCGGTCTGCATACCTGAAGGTTAGTCGAGGTTTTTCCCGGGCGCGAATTGCATGCCATCTCCGCTGCGGGCAACTACCGTCAGGATATGGGAATCAAGGCTGCGCCTCCGGCGCGACCGTTCTCCGTCACCTCGGAAGTCGGCGCATTGCGCACGGTGCTGCTGCACCGCCCGGGCGACGAACTGCGCCGGTTGACCCCGCGCAACAATGACCAACTGCTCTTCGACGCCATCCCGTGGGTGGAGCGTGCCCAGCAGGAGCACGATCTCTTCGCCGGAGTGTTGCGCGAGCGCGGGGTGGAGGTGTTGCTGCTGTCGGATCTGCTCACCGAGACCATCGGGGTGAGCGGGGCGGCGCGGATACAGGGCATCTCCGGTGCGGTGGACGCGCGGCGGCTCGGGCACGCGCTCGCCGATGAGCTGGCGGCGTATCTGCGTACCATGCCCGCCGCCGATCTGGCGCAGATTCTCATGGCGGGCATGACCTTCGACGAACTGCCGTTCGGGCCGGACCACACCTCGCTGGTGGTGCGCATGCACCACGGGCACGATTTCGTCATCGATCCGCTGCCGAATCTGCTGTTCACCAGGGATTCCTCGTTCTGGGTCGGGCCGCGGGTGGCGATCACCTCGCTCGCGCTGCCCGCGCGGGCGCGCGAGACCTCGCTGACCGATCTCATCTACGCCTTCCACCCGCGCTTCCTCGGGGTGCGGCGGGCCTACGAGTCGCATACCGCGCCGATCGAGGGCGGGGATGTGCTGCTGCTGGCCAAGGGCGTGGTGGCGGTCGGGGTCGGTGAGCGCACCACCCCGGCGGGCGCGGAAGCGTTGGCGCGCAGTCTCTTCGAGGACGATCTGGCGCATACCGTGCTGGCGGTGCCGATCGCGCAGAATCGCGCCACCATGCATCTGGACACCGTCTGCACCATGGTCGACGTCGATGCCATGGTGATGTACCCGAATATGCAGGATTCGCTGTGCGCGTTCACCATTCGCAAGGAAGTGGACGGCACCGTGACCATGCTCGGCCCGGATCCGTTCCTGCCCGCCGCGGCCAAGGCCATGGGCATCGGTGAGCTCCGCGTCATCGATACCGGATTGGACGGTGTGGCCGCCGAGCGGGAGCAGTGGGACGATGGCAACAACACGCTCGCGCTCGCGCCGGGCGTGGTCGTCGCCTACGAACGCAATGAGATGACCAATGCGCGGCTCGTCGACGCCGGAATCGAGGTGCTACCCATCCCCGGTTCCGAATTGGGTTCCGGCCGAGGCGGTCCGCGCTGCCTGTCCTGCCCGCTGTCGCGTGACGAGGTGTGAACAAACCATGCTCGACATCCCGGTCGACCACCACTCGGCGGTGCCGCCCTATGAACAACTGCGGCAGGGCATCGTGGCGCGCGTGCGCTCCGGTGAACTGGCCGCCGGAACCAAGATCCCGACCGTTCGAGCCCTCGCCGCCCAACTCAAACTCGCACCCAATACGGTGGCCCGTGCCTACCGCGAACTCGAACAGGATGGCGTCCTGGAAACCCGGGGCCGCCTGGGCTCCTTCATCGCCTCCTCCGGCGATCCCACCCGGGATGTGGCGGGCCGCGCCGCCACCGAGTACGTGGCGGTGATCAGACGACTGGGCTTGGACGACGAAGCCGCCGTTCGCTACCTCCGCGCGGCGCTGGGCGAAGCGCGACCCTGAACAGGCGAAGTCGGTGCCGATCGGGTTTGGGGCCGGAACCCCCCAAGACCTCGCGTCAGCGACCCCCTACCTCCAGCTGGGCAACCAGAGATGGTCGTGCCAGCTGCCCGGGGTGATGGGCATCCCCGTCAGAATCGGCCACAGCCAGATGAAGTTCGCGATCACCAGCGCCAGGTAGAGGCAGACCAGCATCAGGCCGAGACCTTGGCGTTCGCTCGGCGGCGCGACATGCTGCCAGCCCGGCGCCCCGGACAATCGCCGCCCGACCGCCGGCGCGTGCCCGAGCACATCGCCGAGCACCAGCGCCACCGCCATCATCAGGAAGGGCGCGAGCGGTACCGCGTAGAAGTAGTACATCTGCCGATCCAGTTGCAGGAACCACGGCAGCAGCCCGGCCCCGTACGCCACCAGCACCGCCGCGTACCGCCAGTCGCGGCGCACGAAACTGCGCCACAGCGCCCACCCGAGCACCGGGAGCGCCAGCCACCAGATGGCGGGCGTGCCGATCAGCATGACAGCCTTCACGCACTGGTTCCGCCCGCAATCGCCGGTGCCGCTGTCGGAGTAGTAATAAAGCATGGGCCGCAACCCCATCGGCCAGGTCCACGGTTTGGATTCCCAGGGATGGTGATTACCCGCCGAATTGGTGAGCCCCTCGTGGAAGGTGAGTACCTCGCCGCCGTAGTACCAGAGCGAGCGCAGCGCGTCCGGCACCCAGGAGAAATCGCCCCCGCGCCCGACGCGCACCCCGACCGCGTACCGGTCGTAGCTGGTCTCCCCGGCGAACCAGGCCCAGAAGCTGGCCAGATAGACCAGGACCGGCACCACGCCGAGCGCCCAGGCGGTGGGTCCGAGATCGCGGACCGCGGTCCCCGCCCACGGCCGCCGCACCCGGTATCCGCGCCTGGCCGCGAGGTCGAAGCCGAGCGAGAGCGCCGCGAACGCGACCACGAAATACATTCCGGACCATTTGGTTCCGCAGGCCAGGCCGAGCAGGACGCCCGCGCCGAACCGCCACCAGCGCACCCCGAATCGGGGTCCGTACTCACTGTCGTCGAGTCTGCCCTCGGCGGCGACGAGGGCGATGCGCGCGCGCATCTCATCGCGGTCGACAATGAGACAGCCGAACGCGGAGACCACGAACAGCGCCTGGAAGATATCGAGCATGCCGAGCCGGGACGAGACGAAGGTGAGTCCGTCCGCGATGAGCAGAATGCCCGCGAACGCCCCGATCAGCGTGGATCCGGCCATTCGCCGGGTTATCCGAATCACCAAGAGCACCAGCAGGGTTCCCGAGACCGCGGCCATGAACCGCCATCCCCACGGCCCGTACCCGAAGAGGGCCTCGCCGATGGCGATCATCTGCTTGCCGACCGGTGGATGCACCACCAGCCCGTAGCCGGGATTGTCCTCGACCCCGCCGTTGGTGAGCGCCTGCCAGCCCTGCGGTGCGTAATGCTTCTCGTCGAAGACCGGGGTGTGCCCGTCGGTCGGATATCCGAGCCGAATGAATCGCGTCAGCCCGGCCACCACCGTCAGGAACAGCGTGACCACCCACCCGCGCGCCCAATCGGTGGGCCCGAAATCCGGTGAGGGTCGCAGAGGCGCGGGACTGGACAGCGCCACCCCGGCCCCCACAGCCGGCGGTCGCGTCTCGGTCACCTGGGTCACGCCCCCGATGTTATGCGGTGCGGCCCCATCCGTCCCGCCCCGGTTGACCCCTGCCCGCCGAGAATCGGCCCCCACCGCGACGGCCTTCGCCATCAGGGCGCTCTCACCCTTCGTCATCCCGGCATGTTTTCGGCCGGGATACACACCGCCGGCACCCACCTATTTTCTCGGTGCATCCCAGCCGAAAACGCGCCGGAATGTCGAGCGCTCGTCCACCACCGCGGTGGCATTCGGCGCGCCCGTATGCTGGCACGGGTGCCGGACCGCCGAGGTGGTGCGGCGGCGATCAGTGTGAAACGCGCGGTGCGACCGCCGATGCCCCGGCGGCGATGCGAGGGCCGATGTCGCGGGGCGGAGTGCGGCGACGACAAGGAGTGGAATGAGCGGCGAGCCGGGGTCGATCGGACGATTGGTGCTCGCGGCTACGCCGATGGGCGATATCGGGGACGCGTCGCAGCGGTTGCGCGATGCGCTGGGGTCGGCCGATATCGTCGCCGCGGAGGACACGCGGCGGACGCGGTCGCTGGCCAAGGCCCTGAACGTGGAGATCACCGGGCGGGTGGTGAGTTTCTACGATCACGTCGAAACGGCGCGAATTCCCATGCTGCTGACGGAGATCGAGGGCGGGCGCACGGTGCTGCTGGTCACCGATGCCGGTATGCCGTCGGTGAGTGATCCCGGATACCGCATGGTCGCGGCCTGTGTGGAGCGCGATCTGCCGATCACCTGCCTACCCGGTCCCTCGGCCGTGACCACCGCGCTGGCACTGTCCGGTCTGCCGGTGGAGCGTTTCTGCTTCGACGGTTTCGCCCCGCGCAAATCCGGTCAGCGCAAGGAGTGGTTCCGCACCCTGGCCACCGAGCCGCGCGCGGTGGCGTTCTTCGAAGCCCCGCACCGGCTCGCCGACTGCCTCGCCGACGCGGTGCGGATCCTCGGCCCGGACCGTCGCGCCGCGGTCTGCCGGGAACTCACCAAGACCTACGAAGAGGTGGTGCGCGGTTCACTGGCCGAGCTCGCCGCCTGGGCCGTCGAGGGTGCTCGCGGTGAGATCACCGTGGTTCTCGAGGGCGCGCAGAAGGTTTCGGCCGATCCCGCCGATCTGGTGGACCGGGTGGAGGGTCTGGCGGCGGCGGGTCTGCGCCTCAAGGACGCCTGTGCAGAAGTGGCCGCCACCGGTGGCGTCTCCCGTCGCGAGCTGTACGACGCAGTCCTGGCCGCGCGCGCCGCCGCCGCCGAATAGTCTTCCGACTCGGCGTAATTGCCGACTACTCGATGGGAACCTTTGCCTCGGCCGGGGTTTCGCGCACCGTGGTGACGATCGCGCGCGACCGGAACGGCGTCCACCAGTTGGCGGGACCCATGAGTTTCACCAGTGCCGGGACCAGCAGCATGCGGACCAGGGTGGCGTCGATGATCAGTGCGATCACCATGCCCAGGCCCAGGAACCGCATGGGGGTCAGCGGCGAGAGCGTGAACGCGCCGGTGATGAGCACGAGAAGTGCCGCGGCGGCGGTGATTACGCGTGCGGTCCGCACCGTTCCGGTGCGCACGGACTCCTCGGTGTCGGCTCCGGCCTCGTGGGCTTCGACCATGCGGGAGAGCAGGAAGACCTCGTAGTCGGTGGAGAGTCCGAAGACCACCGCGATGATGAGCACCATCATGCTGGCCGAGATCGGACCCACGCTCACGCTCACAACGCTTGCCAGATGGCCCCTGTCGAATATCCACGTGAGGACCCCGAAGGTGGCGGCCAGACTGAGGAAGGCCATGAACACCGCTTTGAGCGGGAGTACCACCGAGCGGAAGGCCGCGCCCAGCATGAGCAGGGTGGCCAGCACCATGACGCTCAGCATGAGCGGCAGATTGTGCAGCACGGCGGTGACACTGTCCGCGGTGGCGGCGCTCTGCCCGCCGACTTCCAGGGTGAGGCCGTCGATGCGCAGCTCGCGCAGGTCACGCACGGTGTCCTGGGCGGCGGGGGAGCGATCCGGCGCGGTCAGCACGGCGTGTATGACGGCGGTGTTGTCCCGGGTGTCCAGTTGCAGAGCCTGTTTGACGCCGTGCACCGCCCCGAGTTCCCGCAGTGCGCCGGTAATGGCGGCGGAAGTCGGTGCGCTGCCGTCCGATTCGCGCACCAGGATGGTCGCCCCGCTGTTGGCGGCGGGGAATCGAACAGCCAATTCATCCACGGTGGAACGTATTTCATTGCCCACCGGCAATGCGGTGTGGTCGATATCGCCGAGTCGGACGCCGGTGAGCGGTGCGGCGAGCACCAGTAGTAGTGCGCCGACGGCGATCGCGACCGCACCCGGACGGCGCATGACGGCGGTGACCACCCGCCCCCAGAAGCGTTGCGCCCGCGCCTCGGATCGCTCGAAAGCGTCCGCCCGCCAACTCCATTTACCGATGCGCGGGCCGAGCAGGGTCAGTGCCGCCGGGAGCGCGGTCATCGACAGCAGGGCCGCGAGGCCGACCGCGGCGATGGCGCCGAAGCCGAGCGACCGCAGCACCGGTTGCGGGAAGACGAAGGTGCCCGCGAACGCGCACATGAGCAGCAGCGCGGAGAAGAGCACGGTGCGCCCGGCGGTATCGAGTGCGCGGCTGATCGCGGCGGCGGTGGATTGCCCGGCGGCGAGTTCCTCGCGGAAGCGCCCGACCACGAAAAGCCCGTAGTCGATGGCCAATCCGAGCCCGAGCAGGGACACCACATTCATGGCGAACACGCTCACTTCGGTGAACCGGGCGATGACGCCGACCGCGCCCAGCGCGCCGACCACCGCGAGACTGCCGACGAGCACGGGCAGCGACGCGGCCACCACACCGCCGAACACCAGCACCAGCACCACTGCGGTGAGCGGAATCGAAATCGATTCGGCCACCACGAGATCGTGCCGGGACTGCTCGCTGATCTCCTGGGCCAATGCGCTGTACCCGGTGAGCCTGGTCTCGACCCCCGGCACGCGCAAGTCCCGCGCCAGCTCGGGATACACGGCGATACGCCGATTGTCGTCCCCGGCGGCGAACACCACGGCCACCGCCGACCGGCCGTCCGCCGACCGCAAATACTGTGATCGCGCACTGTGCCAATAGCTTTCGACCGGCCGGTCCAGTAACGCCGGATCGATCTTCCCCACGGCCGCCAGCACCTGCGGCCCGATATCGGCCAGCGATCGACCCTCCGGCGCGGTGTAGATGGCGATCACATCCGGATTCTGCGACCCCAGCTGATCATGCACCCACTGATCGACCGCACCGGACTCACTTCCCGGATCGGTATACCCGGCCGCACTGACCTTCTGCGCCAGCCCGGTCGCGAACAACCCGCACGCCAGCGCGAACAGCACCGCCACCGCCAGCACGGTCTTCGGCCGCGCCACCACGACCCGCGCCCACGCCGTCATCATGCGCGCGGTCCTTTCGCCGAGGTACGGCCGCGCCCGGTCATCGGCCGACCGAATCCGTCCGGGGGAGTTCGCTTTCCAGGATCTTCACAATGCGATCCAGGAGGGCTTCCAGGCGGTCCGGAATACCGCGACCGCTGCGCGCGGAGACGGTGAGTTCGGTGCGACCGCCGCCCTCGGTGAGGCCCATGAGCAGCGGCATGGCGACGCTGTGCTGGGGCAGCACGCGGATGGAAGTGGGGGTGAAACCGGGGACCGCGAGTTCGTCGAAGTTGTAGCGGCCCATATGGGAGACGGTGGCGGAGGCCAGGTTTCGGCCCAGGCGCGCGCCCGCCCAGTTGAGGGAGCGGAGCAGGATCCGGCCGGGGGCCTGCGGCAGATTGGACATGCGCGCGGCCTGCATCTGATTGAGTTCGCGACGTTCCCGCAGGCCGATGCGCTTGTCCGCGTTGAGCTGTTCCCAGTCCACGCCGGGTCGCGCGTCGAGGAAGAGCGGGAGCGCGAGGTTGGCGGTCGAGCGCAGTTCGGGATCGTGACGGCGCAGATCGACCGGGATCATGATGCGCGAGAGCGGTCCGCCCTCCTCGGCGAGGATGGCCGCGACTCGCACCATCGCGCCGGGTCCGGTGGCGTGAATAGTGCGGTGGCGCAACAGATGTCGTGGCTCACCCGGATCCTGGCGACCGGGGCCGAGGGCGGAGCGGAAGCGCGGCACCATGAGCGCCGGGCGGCCGGGTGCGCCGACCTTGCGCACCAGTTCCTCATCGGCGATGGGATCCGCCGCACCGATCGGCTCCTGCCCGCGCAGCACCCGCAGCACATCGGTGGCCCACATGACCATGCCCATACCGTCCATGACACCGTGGAACACCCGGAACACCAGGGTGAACGGTGCGGCGGTGAGCATCAGCACCTCGAGGGTGGATTCCGGGGTCGGCCCGATCGGGCTGGTGAGCACCGGATCCGATTCCAGCTCCGGGTATCGCAGCGCATGATCCACCACCCGCACGGCGGGCGCGACCCCGCTGTCCACCCAGTACTTACCGTCCCGGACCAGTCGAGCACCCGGATTCGCCTCGGCCGCAATGGTTACCGCGCGCCGCAATTCCTCGGCGTCGATGCTGCCGGCGCCTTCGACAGCCAGCTGCATGAGGAACGGCGGCGCCAGATCCCGCATCGGGAAGTACATGAATTCGGTGGGGGAGATGGGTCGGCGAAAGGTGCTCATGCCTGCCTCTTATGCGCGGGTGACTGCGTTATCGCAGGTCTTTGGTCAATTCGACAATGCCGCCCTGGGTTTGCAGCCAGGTCAGGAATTCGCTGAGTCCGGCATCGCGGCCGACGACCGGTCGATAGCCGAAATCCCTTGCGGCGGCGCCGGTATCGTAGGTGGCGGTGCGGGTCATCAGAGCCACCACATACCGGGACAGCGGCGGTGACCAGCGGGTGGCGATGAACGGCACCCGCCACACGGTGTCGATGATCGCGACCGCGGCGTTCAGCACCCGGCGATTCGGCTGACGGCTGGGCGCGGCGTAACCGAGCCCGGTAGCGACCTCGCCGAGGAAGCCCCACACATCGGTCTGCTCCGCGTCGGCGACGAAATACGCCTTCCCGCCGACCTTTTCGGATCGGTCCGCCTGGACGCAGGCCGCGGCGATATTCTCGACGTGGCAGAGCGAGGCGTACACCTGCTTACCGAACGACAGGTCCGGCAGGCTGCCCGCGGCGGCGCGGCTCAGCAGTCGCACGATCGGCCCGGAGCGGTCGCCCGCACCCCAGATGGCCCGCGGTCGCAGCGCGCAGGTGCTGAACCCGTCAGCGTTCGCGGCCAGGACCGCGCGTTCGGCCGCGGCCTTGGTCTCGGAATACAGGTTCAGGTATCGGCGCGGGTACGGCACCGATTCGTCGATCTCGACCTGATCGCCGCCGTCCCGGTCCATGAGCGCGCTCGGGCTCGAGATGAAGACGAACCGCTGCGCGCCGTTGCTCCGCGCCGACCGCAGCAAATGCTCTGTCGCGGTGAGGTTCTCGGCAACAAACTGCACACGCGTGCCGCGCTCTTCGACCCGGGCCGCGCTGTGGAAGACCACATCGACGCCCATGGTGGCGCGTTCGAGCGAGACCTGATCGGTGAGGTCGCCGTGGCGCACCTCCACCTGGTCGATGACATCGGCCAGATCACGCAGATTACTGGTGGGGCGCACCAGAATCGCGACCTCATACCCGCCCTCGCGGATCAGGCGGCGCGCGATGGCGCCGCCCAGGAAGCCGGACGCGCCCGTGACCAGAGCCTTCTTTGTGCCTTCGGTCATCAGGCCGCCTCCTGTGTCTTCCACCAGGTGGCTCCGAAAACCTGGGTCAGCACGGCGGTTTCGATGGGCGAACGGTCACTGGACTCCGCCGCGCGCAAGGCGGCCGGAATCTGCGCCGCGTGCACCACGATGCTCAGGAAGGCGTCGATCCACCAGATGGCCCGCAACAGGCGATTTCCCGGCGCGCGGTCCATCAGTGCGGCGAGCAGTCCGACGGCCAGGTACAGCCAGCCGAGTATCGGAATCGCCCGCAGGGCCGCGGTCTTCAACGACATATCGCTCACCCGTCCTCTCCGAGCCGCTGTGCCGCCCAGACGGCGAGCTGCTCGCGACCGATCTTGGCATTGTGCCGAATGTCTACCGGAAACCTCGGATGGAAAAGGAATGTCGAGACCGTCGAGGTGACCTCGAATTCGACCGCCCGGCTGCGCAATTCGGCCGCCAGCAGCACGGTGTCGGTCCCGGGTTCGGCTTCCACGCACAGCACCGGCCGCTGCGACCCGCGTGCGCCCACGCCCACGAGGGCGGTGCGGACCACCCCGGGCAGGGTATTGAAGACCTGTTCCACCTGCACCGAGAACATGGGACCGGCCGCGGTGTGCACGCGCTGACTCTTGCGCCCGCAGAACCAGATTCGACCCTGTTCGTCGATCCAGGCCAGATCGCCGGTGCGATGCCAGACGGTATCGCCGTCGGCGATCTTGCCCGCTAGATTGGCTTCGCGCGGCCAGTAGTACCGGGTGCTCACATTCGGCCCGGCCACCACGAGTTCGCCGATACCGCGCGTGCTCACCAGTTCCGCTTCGCGCGCCTGCGCGTCGGCCCAGGTGGGCAGCGGGTCATCGGTAATGGCGACGAGCCGGGCGCGCACATTCTCGGCAGGGCGTCCGATACAGGTGCCCTCACCGTGATGCGCCCGTTCCACGAGTCCGCCGAGCAGTTCGCGGGATTCGATGGTCGACATGGGCAGCGCCTCGGTCGATCCGTAGCCCGCGTGCACCTCGGCATCGGCGGCGAGCACCTCGCGCAGACCGGCGATACACCAGTCCGGTACGGGTGCGCCGCCGGAGTAGATGCTGTGCAGCGTAGGAACTTTCGTCCCGGTTCGCTCCAGATGCCGCAGCAGCGGAATCAGCACGGCCGGTGAGGCGAACATGGTGCGCACCCCGAACCGATTCACCGCATCGGCGACGAAGGCCGGATCGGTGGACCCCACCTGACTGGGCACCAGCGGCGGCAGTACACACCGCGCCCCCAGCAGCATGTCCAGAATCCCGACCAGCGGCAGCGTGATCAGCGAGGTGTCGGGGGCGACCCGCCCGCGCGCCGCATCCACCTGGTCGACCATGGACGACAGATTCCCGTGCGTCATCTCCACGGCCTTGGCCGGGCCGGTACTGCCCGTGGTGTACGCGATCAGCAGCAGCTCATCCGCGGGTGCGGGCACCCGCTCCGCATGTGAGGCCGAATTGTCCACGGGGACAGCAGATCCCCCGGCGAACTGCTCCCACCGCCCACGTGCCCCGACCACGGTCTGCCGCAGTGTGCGCAGGCGCGAACCCGCGATCGGCCGCATGCGCTTCGGGCTGAATCCGCCTGCGCGAGCTTGCCCTTCGTCATCCCGGCATGCTTTCGGCCGGGATCGAGGCCGGGTCTGCTCCAGCGGGTCGCGATGGATCCCGGCCGAAGGCGCGCTGGGATGACGGGGAGACCTTTCGGCCTCACTCTCGTCAGTCGGTTGGGCGGCAAAGCCTGTCACCGCGGCGGGCGTACCCCAGCTCTGCAGCGTCTGCCCGCCCCAGAGCCAGCGCGGTCCCACGGTGATCTTCACCCGCACATCGCGGAAGTACTTGCGGAACAGCACGCGCGCGGCATGCGCCTGCGGAATGCCGATGAACGCCTGGGCATCGGCGGCGCGCAGGCAGTTGAGCATCTTGCGCAGTCCCATACCGGGATCGATGACGACCGGCACCGCGCCGATCTTCAACAGCCCCAGCATGATCGCGTACAGCTCCGGACTGGGCAGCACCAGCACGATGGTGCGGGTGCCGCGGCCGACACCGGCCGCGGTGAGATGCGCGGCGATGGTGTCGGACCAGGCGTCGAGCTCCCGGTAGGTCAGGTGCCGATACTCCGGGAGCCCGGCGTCGGTCCGCCCGTGCGGGAAGATGACGGCCTCCCGATCGGGCTGGTCGGCCACGACCGCGCGGAAGCGGTCGATGGCCTGCCAGTAGGTAGCGGTCGTCACGCCGCGGCCCCGACGGTGGCGGGGAGCCGGTAGAGGACGGCGGCGGCCGAGGGACCGGCGCCGGCGGCGACGAACAGCACATGGGTGAACGCGTCCAGCGCCCGATTCGCTACGGCCGCGTCGTAGGCGAGCGGCAGCGCCGCGGTATGCGGATCACCCTGGGACAGATCGGGTCCGAAGACCGCGTTGGGCGCGATGCCCAGGGTGGCGGCGAGCTGCTCCGGGAAGTCCGCGCTCGGGGTGGAGGCGATCAGCGCGGTGGTGGCCTGCTCCGGATCGGCCTCCGAGAGCGCCATCCGGGCCGCGTCGGCGGCGAGTTCGAGCAGTCGCTGCTCGGCATCGGGTTCACGAATGACGGTCATGAGCTCGCGACCGCGCGTGCCCATGGTCGCCACATCCACATACGATTCGATTCCGGGAGTGCCGCCACCGGCCACGGTGTGCACCCGCCCGAAACCCTCGTCCGCATCGGTGTGCTCCAGCAGCAGCGCGGCACCCGAAGTGGCATAGGGGAATTCGGCATCGGCCGCACCGCGCTTCAGCGACGGGTGGGTGTCACCGGAGACGATGACCACGTGTTCGGCGCTGCCGGTGACCAGGATCGACTGGGCCACCTGCACCGCGTTGAGCACGCCGACGCCGGCGTTCATCAGATCGAAGGAGAACGACCGCGGGTCCTGCTTGGTGTAGTCCAGCCCGATCCCGGCTTCCTTCTGAATCAGCGCCGACACAGCGGGTTCCACGGTGTTGGAATCGCGGAAGATGCCCGCGTTGATGAGTACGCCGACCTGATCGGGCCGCACCTCCGCCCGCTCCAGGGCATGCCGCGCGGCCGCACCGCTGAGCTCGACAATGCTGAAAGTGTCTCCGGCCCGGCTGATTCCGGTGGATTTGATACGTACGCCCATGTCAGACCTTCAGGGATGAAATCGTGGTGGACAGGAAGCCCCCGACGACGCCGGAGGCGGCCGGGACCATCAAGACCTTGGATCCCGATGCGATGTTCTGCTGGCTGAGCTGATCGTGCAGCACGATGAAATGCGAAGTGGTGGAGGTGTTTCCGTACTTCTCGATGACATTGAGATCCGGCGGCATCGGGCTGCCGAACTCGCGTGCGGCGATCGCGTTCATGAACGGAATCGCGCCCGCTCCGAACTGGTGGTGAATGATGTAGTCGAAGCCCTCGTCCTCGAACGTGGTGCCGCGATCCGCCATGAAGTTGCCCTGGGTGTCGGTCCAGAGCAGGAAGCGGGATTCGTTGTGCATCTTGCGGTTGTCGGTGTACAGCGACACCCCCTGTGACTTCTCACTGGGCATGCCCAGGCACAGGTGCGAGAACTCCGAGGCGGTCACCAGTTCGATGTAGTGGATCCGGTCGTCCTCGTCCACGGATTCATCGAGAACGACGGCCGCGCCGGAATCGCCGACGGTCAGTGACGCGAATTGCAGATCGTATTTCTCGGTGATCTCGTTCACCGCGGTTTCGGCAATGGGAGTAATGGCTTCACCACTGACCACCATGCCGCGTTTCACCGCGCCCGAGCGAATCATGCGATCGAGAATGTACGTGCCCGTCATCATTCCGGCGCAGGCATTGGAGAGATCGAATGAAATGGTGTCCGGACGCGCGCCGAGTTCACGAGCGAGGGAGCCGGCGAAAGAGGGCTCCATATACATCCGGGTGCCCTTGCTGCGCGTGATCGAGGTGGAGATGATCACGTCGAGATCCGAGGCCGCATACTGTGACCTGGACAGACAGTCCTGGGCCGCATTCATTGCGAGAATGTAAGAGTCTTCATGGTTTTCGGGGGAAGTGTCGCGGAAGCGCCGTTCCTTGACGCCCGTGATTTTTTCGAGATCGAAGCCCGGAGTCTCCTTCAATTGCGCGAGGAGCTCTTCGGTGGTGACGCGTTTGGATGGCAGATAGGCGCCTATCGACTCGAATCGAGAATGCGGCACGGGGACTCCTGGAAGTACGATGAAATGCAATCTGAATCGGTAACGGTCCTGACGCTACCCGACGGTAACTATGGCGGCGACCGGACGAGGTCCCGGTAGAGTGTCTGAGACATGGTGTTCGGCAAAGGTTTTCGCCGGTGAGAGCATCGTCCTATGAATGATCGCGAAGCCGCGCTGTGAGGGACTTCACGCCCGCTGCTGTGACCCTGTGATGTAACCCGAAGTAACACCTACTTCCAGATGAAACTGTCTGGGCGACAGTGGATTTCGCCGGGCGTGTACCGCTAGGTTGGGGCGATGCGCATAAGGAAAGCCCTGGTCGGCGGTCTCGTCACCGCACAGCTCGGCGCCGGGTTCGCCCTCGGCGCACCCGGAATAGCAACCGCCGCACCGGAATCCGCGTTCTGTACGGGCTGGGTCAAGTCCACCGTCGCCGCCGGCTTCGGCAGTCTGGAGAACCTCGCCTTCGACGGCCGAGGTGGCCTGCTGCTCTCGGAGATCTCCCTCGCCGGCAGCGGTGGCGGTCTGCGACGGCTCACCGCCGACGGCACGCGTTCGCTCGCCGCGGCGGTGGAATCGCCGGGTGGAATCATCGTCAACGGTGGCCACGCGTATGTGAACTCCGGTAATACATTCGCCAGCGGTGTGACGAATACCGCAGACGGCAAGATTGTCTCGGTCGATCTGGCCACCGGATCGACCGCCACCGTCGTCTCCGGCCTGCATATGCCCAATGGATTGGCGCAGCTACCGGACGGCGGCTTCGTGGTCAGCCGCGATCTCGGACCCGACGCCGTGCTCACCCGGGTGGCCGCGGACGGCTCCGGCGCACACACCCTGGCCCCGGAACTCACCTACACCAATGGCGTCGCCTATGACCCCGCGCGCCGCGAACTATTCGTCTCCACCACTTTCGACGCCACCACGACAATCGGGGTGATCGATATCGATCACCCCGATGCCGCGCCGCGCCGCATTTCCCTGCCGGGATTCGGCCCGTTCAATTCCGCCGACGATGTGACCGTGGGTCCGGACGGCGCGGTCTATGTCGCGCTCAATACCGCCGGTCAGGTCGTCCGCGTCGAACCGGTTACCGGCGCCTGGTGCACCATTGCCGACGGTCTCCCCTTCGTGACCTCGGTGCGTTTCGGCGCGGGACCCGGCTGGGATCCGAATTCCCTGTACGCCACCAGCTTTCTGGGAACCGTCACCCGGCTGACGCGATAAAGCCTGCCGGACAACGACGGCGGCACCGGAACCGATCGGTTCCGGTGCCGCCGTGGTATTTCGAGGCGTTCCCCGTTATGCCTTGGGCTCCACGTATTTCGGGAAGACGACCTCCGGCTCGGGCAGGGCGGTGCCCGGCACGATCGGGGTGGCCACGGCGGCGAAGTCACGATCGGCCTGGCCCAGTAGATCCAGGATCTTGGCGGCCGAACCCGGAATCACCGGCTGTACCAGCAGCGTCACGATTCGTACGACCTCCATGGTCACGTAGAGGATGGTGCCCTCGCGCGCCACATCCTCGGGCGTGCCCGCCTTGGCCAGGGTCCACGGGGCCTGCGCGGAGAAGTAGCGGTTCGCCTCGCGCAGCGTGTTCCACAGGTGTTCGAGGCCCAAATGGATTTGCTGCTGGTCGAATTCGGCGCGCACCTGATCGGGCAGCGCGCGGGCGAGCGCCAGCATGGCCTCGTCCTCCTCGGTGAAGTCACCGGGAGTCGGTACCGCACTGCCGAAATCGCGCGCGACCATCTTCAGGCAGCGCTGCGCCAGATTGCCGTACTCGTTCGCCAGATCGGTATTGATCCGGCTGACAATGCCCTCGTGGCTGTACGCGCCGTCCTGTCCGTACGAGATCTCGCGCAGCAGGAAGAAACGCACCGGATCCAGGCCGTAGGTGTCCACGAGTTCGGTCGGCGACACCACATTGCCGGTCGACTTGGACATCTTCTCGCCCTTGTGGAAGACGAAGCCGTGCGCGAAAACCCGCTTGGGCAGCTCGATTCCGGCCGACATCAGGAATGCGGGCCAGTACACCGCGTGGAATCGGGTGATGTCCTTGCCGATGATGTGCACATCGGCGGGCCAGAACTTCTTGAACCGATCCGATTCGACATTCGGGAAGCCGACGCCGGTGAGGTAATTGGTGAGCGCGTCCACCCACACGTACATGACATGCGCCGGATCGCCCGGCACCGGCACACCCCAGTCGAAGGTGGTGCGGGAGATGGACAGATCCTTCAGCCCGGCCTTCACATAGGAGACGATCTCATTGCGCCGGGTCGCCGGACCCATGAATTCAGGCTTGGTCTCATACAGTTCGAGCAGCTTGTCCTGGTACTTGGAGAGCCGGAAGAAGTAGTTCGACTCCTCGGTCCACTCGACCGGGGTCCGCGTTTCGGTGGAGACGCGGGTGCCGTCCGCGAGCAGCGTGGTCTCGTCCTCGTTGTAGAACGCCTCATCGCGCACCGAGTACCACCCGGCGTAGGTGTCCAGGTAGATATCGTCATTCGCGGCCATCAGCTTCCAGATGGCGACTGACGCGGCCTGATGATCCTCATCGGTGGTTCGGATGAACCGGTCGAAGGAGACGTCGAGGGCCTTGTCCATATTCTCGAAGACGTCCGAATTGCGCGCGGCGTACTCGGCTTCGGACTCCCCGGCGGCCTTGGCGGCCTGCTGCACCTTCTGGCCGTGCTCATCGGTGCCCGTCATGAAGAACACGTCGAATCCGTCGAGCCGCTTGAAGCGGGCCAGCGCATCGGTGGAGATGTACTCGTAGGCGTGCCCGATGTGCGGGACACCATTCGGGTACGCGATGGCCGTGGTGACATAGAAGGCGGGGCGGTCGGATGCGCTCATGGTGTGTCTACTCTATCTGCGTGCCAGAACAAGCTCGCGTGAATATCCCCGTGGCGGTGCTCGCCCATGGGTAGCCGCCGACCCGCGCCCGCACCGCCGGAGCCGCTGTTCCCGCTCATCGACGCGCACACCCATCTGGACGCGTGCGGCGCCACCGACGCGGAATCGGTTGCCGCCATTGTGGATCGGGCCGCCGCGGTGGGCGTGCGCGAGGTGGTGACGGTCGCCGACGATCTGGCCGCCGCGCGCTTCGCCGTGCGGGCCGCGCACTGGGATCACCGGGTGTACGCGGCGGTCGCACTGCATCCGACCCGCGCCAATGCCCTCGATGACGCCGCCAAGGCCGAGCTGGAGCGGCTGGCGGCGGATCCGCGCGTGGTCGCGGTCGGCGAGACCGGACTCGACTACTACTGGCCCGGCAAACTCGACGGCTGTGCCGATATCGAAGAGCAGGTGGAGGGTTTCCGCTGGCATATCGAGCTGGCCAAGCGGCTCGGCAAACCGCTGATGATCCACAATCGCGAGGCCGATCACGATCTGCTGACCGTCCTGCTGGACGAGGGCGCGCCGGAGACGGTGATCTTCCACTGTTTCTCCTCCGACGCCGTCATGGCGCAGGCGTGCGTGGACGAGGGTTATGTGCTGAGTTTCTCGGGCACCGTGAGCTTCAAGAATGCGCATGAATTGCGGGAGGCCGCGAAACTCGTTCCGCAGGATCAGATTCTGGTCGAGACCGACGCACCGTTCCTGACTCCGCATCCGTTCCGCGGCGCCCCGAACGAGTCGTACATGCTGCCCTACACTTTGCGAGCACTGGCCGATCTCCGGGAACAGGATCCGGTGACGCTGGCCAAGATCACCACGGCGAACGCACGGCGCGTCTACGGAATTTGATGCGTAGCGGTTGTCATTCCCAGACCCCCTCGTTATCGTACTGTGACCATGCCGGGATATCCGATGAAAGCCATGACGAAGATCAACTCGTCGCGGTCGCCGCTGCTGTACGGCGCCATCGCGGCGATGCTCGTCACGCTGATTGTCGGCGCGGGCCTGGCCATTGTGAACAAGAAGACCATCACCGTCGTGGTCGACGGCCAGAAGATGGTGCGCAACAGCATGTATCTGGATGTGCGCGGCGTACTCAAGGATGCCGGGTTCACCGTCGGCGCCCGCGATGACGTATCCCCTTCGCCCGGTTCACGAATCGGCGACGGCGCAACCATCACCCTCAATCGCGCGCGCGAGGTCTCGCTGATCGTGGACGGTTCGCCGAGCAAGGCGTGGACCACCGCGCTCACCGTGGCCGAGGCCATTGTGAAGCTGAATCTGCCCGGCGATGTGTACACCTCGCCCGCACGCCCCTCCCCGCTGCCGCTCGAGGGCGCGACGCTGCTCATCACCAATCCGCGCACCGTCGAACTCGCCGACAACGGCGGCGCGCCCGCGCTGGTCCGGTTGGCCGCGCCGACGGTCGGGGAACTGCTCCAGGCGCAGGGTCGCCCGCTGATCAATCAGGACACCGTGGAACCGGCCGCGAACACCGCCCTGCGCGACGGGATGAGGATCGTGGTCACCCGCCGGGTCGTACAGCAGCGCACCGAGCGGATACCGCTGGATCCGCCGGAGAACATCATCGAGGACGCCTCGCTCAATATGAGCCGGACCATTGTCGAGAATCCGGGCGTCCCGGGCACCCAGGACGTCACCTTCGCGGTCTCGATCGTGAACGGCCAAGAGGCGGGCAAGGATCCGATCAACTCGAAGGTGATCGTCCCCGCCGCGCCCAAGACCATCCGCAAGGGCGCCAAGCCCGGCACCGAGGTGCCCGAGGTCAAGGATGGCAATACCTGGGACGCCCTGGCCAAATGCGAATCCGGCGGCAACTGGGCCATCAACACCGGCAACGGGTACTACGGCGGCATCCAGTTCGACGCGGGCACCTGGGAACGCCAGGGCGGCACCCGCTACGCCCCGCGCGCGGACCTGGCCACCCGCGAGGAGCAGATCGCCATTGCCGAGGTGACCCGCGCCCGACAGGGCTGGGGCGCCTGGCCCGCATGCACCAGCCGCCTGGGCATCGGCTGAGAACGAACACCCGGTGTGGTGATCGCGTACCCCATGCGGATGGGGTGCGCGGTCACCAGACCGGGTACGCGACAGGTCTTTTCGAGACCTACATGAGTGCTCCGCCGTCGACCCGGAGTTCGGTGCCGGTCATATAGCGACCGTCGTCGGAGGCGGCCATGGCGACCACACCCGCGATGTCCTCCGGTTTGCCGAGCTGACCGCCGTCGATCCAGCCGGGCAGCCGGGCCATCAGGGACCAGTCGGCGTCGGCGGGCAGCGACAGGCCCGAGGTGATGCCCGTGCTGATACCGCCGGGCACGATATTCACCGCGCGCAGACCCTTTTTCACGTATTCCAGCGCGATGGCATGGGTGAGTGCGTTGACCCCGGCCTTCGACGCGGCGTAGGCGGCCATATACGGGTTGGAGCCGAAGGCGGCGGTGGAGGAGAAGTTCACGATGACGCCGCCGTGCTTGGATTCGATCAGCTGCGGAATGGCGGACTGGATCATCAGGAAGGTGCCGGTGAGGTTCACCGCGAGCACCTCGTTCCAGGTTTCCAAGGGCATCTCGTGGGTGTGCCCGGCGCGCATGATGCCCGCGGCGTTCACGAGAACGTCCAGGCCGCCGAGGGTTTCGAAGGCTTGGGCGCTGACGGTGCGTACCGAATCCCGGTCGGCCACATTCAGCACGACGGTGGTGAGCCGGTCGCGCTGATCGGCGGGCGCGGCCGCGCGGGTGGCGGCAAGGCCGGATTCGCTGATATCCGCGGCGACCAGTTGGGCGCCTTCGGCGAGCAGGCGCAGGGCAATGCCCTGGCCGATTCCGGAGCCCGCTCCGGTGACGATTACGCGGCGTCCGTCGTATCTCAACATGGCGAGAAATTAGAACAAGTTTCACTGGGCGTCAATGGTGGATTCCGCGGCGTCGGTCCACAGAGTTTTCTCATACTGGTCGGTTGATCTAATAGCTAAGCTCATTTCGCGTTCGGAATTGTTCGCGGGTCGGGTACTGATGGAGGATTGATGCGGTTGTTCGGTTGGCGCGCACGGATTTTCGCCGCCGTGATGATGTCGTCCGCTGCGCTGCTGGTGCTGCCGGGAGTGTCGGCCCGAGCGGACGCGCCGGGCGAATTGATCGCCGCGGCGGCCGCTCCCGACGGTTTTCGCGGGATGTCCGGCGGCGCCATCGTGGACTACTGGACCACCCGCTCCAATGGCGAACCGGTCAAGGCCAGCGGTGCGCTCTTCGTCCCGCCGGGGCCCGCGCCCGCCGGGGGCTGGCCGATCATGGCCTACGACCACGGCACCGCCGGGCTCGGGCCCGCGTGCGGCGGCCAGACCGATACCACGCACCTGAGTCGGCCCATGGAAGACAATGTGCTGCAGTACTTTCTGGGCAAAGGTTTCGCCGTCGTCGCCCCCGATTACCTGGGCAGCGGCCGCTTCGACACCGGTCCGCATCCCTACCTGGAATTGCGCACCGAGGCGACCGCCACCATCGATCTGGTCAAGGCCGCGCGCCAGGCCCGCCCCGAACTATCGCGCACCTGGGCTGTGACCGGCTTCTCACAGGGCGGTCACTCTGCCCTGGGCACCGGTTATATCCAGCGGACCGAAGCGCCCGACCTGGACTTCCGCGGCACCATCGCCCTCGACCCCGCTTCCGATATCGAGAAGGTCGCTCCGCTGGTCGGTCCCTACGTACCCGCGATTGCGGGGCAGGCGGGTGATGCCGTCGACGGCTTCGTGATCAGCATGCTCGCGGGCCTGCGCGCCACGCATCCGGAGATCGACCTCGACGCCAACTACCTGAGCCCGCGCGGTCGCGAAATCCTGGATCAGGCGTCGAGCCTGTGCTTCAAGGACATTATGAAAATCGCCGGCGGCAGTTCGATCGGCGAGCTGCTGTCCCGTCCGCTGAACGATGACCGCTTCACCACCGCGTTCAATGACTATCTGGCGGTACCCACCAGCGGCTATGACGCGCCGATCCTCCTGTTGCTCAACACCAATGACATCACCGTCCCCTCACCGTTGCACGCCGCGCTGGCCGCCCAGTTCGCCGCCAATGGCGTCGACTTCCAGACCGTGGTCGGCACCGGCTCGCACACCCAGCTGAATCCGCAGATGTGGTCGGCCATCGACGCCTTCAGCGCGCGGATACTGGCCACCCCGACCAAGTCCTGAGTGCGCCGCCGGTTTGTCTGGCAACCCGATGGCAAATAGGTCTTCGGCAACCGCGTGCTGGACACTCCGGTCCGGTCCCGACCGCTGCCCGCCCGGTGCGGTCCGAGCGGATCGCATCGCGCGGGTGCGTGTCGGGCGCGGGGCGAGGCCGGACCGGCGCGCACGAGTTGATAGGTTTCGCAGAGTGTCCGAACCTGAAAACGCTGGTCGTGGAGAAGCCGCCCTGCTGGGCCCCGCCGAAGTGCGGGTGCTCGCCGAGCGGTTCGGGGTGCGCCCGACCAAGCAGCTCGGACAGAACTTCGTCCACGATGCCAATACCGTGCGCCGCATTGTCGCGGCGGCGGGTGTCACCCGTGATGACGTGGTGCTCGAGGTCGGTCCGGGTCTCGGGTCGCTGACCCTGGCCATTCTCGACGTCGCCGATCGAACCATCGCGGTCGAGATCGATCCGAATCTGGCGGGGCACCTGCCCAATACGGTGCGGGACCGGGCTCCCGGCCTGGCCGACCGGCTGACCGTCGTACTCGCCGACGCCTTGCGCGTGCAGGCCGCCGACCTGCCCGCCGCCCCGACGGCGCTGGTCGCGAACCTGCCCTACAACGTGGCCGTGCCCGTACTGTTGCATCTGCTGGCCGAATTGCCAAGCATCCGAACGACTCTCGTCATGGTGCAGCTCGAGGTCGCGGACCGGCTGGCCGCCACCCCCGGCGGCCGTATCTACGGCGTCCCCAGCGTGAAAGCGGGCTTCTTCGGCACCGTCCGCCGCACCGGCACCGTGGGCCGCCAAATCTTCTGGCCGGTACCGCAGGTCGAGTCCGGTCTGGTTCGCATCGACCGCTATACCGAAGCGCCGTGGTCCATGGACGAGGATCACCGCAAGAAGGTTTTCGAGGTGATCGACGCGGCCTTCGCCCAGCGCCGCAAGACGCTGCGCGCCGCGCTCTCGGGTTGGGCGGGTTCACCCGTCGAGGCCGAAAGGCGTTTGGTGGCAGCGGGAATCGCCCCGACGGCGCGCGGGGAAACCCTGGATACCGCCGCCTTCGTTCGTTTGGCCGCCCAAGCCTGACGGCGGGCCCGGTGCCGCCCCGGGAACAAGGGCGATTAGACGCGGATCTCCAGGCCCTCCAGCAGCCCGGCCTCGATGCCGTCACCGTCGGCGCGCGCGGTCACGGTGAGCTGGACCAGGTACTCGTAGTCGCCGATGGCGACGATCACATAGCGGGTGTGCACCCACAGGATCAGGGCGTCTACGGAGTAGGTGCCGGTGACGGCCGCCGACGGAAAGCCTTGGTAGTCACCGATTTCCGCGTTCAGCTCACGCCAATCCGGCAGCTGCCGCGCATCGGCGAAGGCGGACTCCAGCAGTTCGGCCGGATTGCAGGGCTTGGACAGCCGCCCCACCAGCAGCACCACATTGTCGGCCCACCCGTTCTCCGGCGGGCGGGTGTACACCCCGTACGCGCCGGGGAACATGGCGGCGTCCACCGCCTGCCACCCCTGCGCCAGCGGCAGCGAAACCTCGGGCGCACCGGCCTCTCCCGGCTGCACCGGCGTGATCTCGATCTCCGCCGCGACCAGGTACTCGGCAATAGTCGTCACGAACTCTGCTCCTCCGGCATAACGGGCGAGGCGGTCCCCACCGCTCGCCAGACATTGAACACGACCCGCCGCTACGACGACCGACCGCACCCCGTCGGGGTGCGGTCGGAGCGGGGATCCGCCGAGACGGTGCCTCAGCCGCGGAAGCGGCGCAGGCGCAGGCTGTTGCTGACCACGAAGACGCTGGACAGGGCCATGGCGGCACCGGCGAGCATGGGGTTCAGCAGGCCCGCGGCGGCCAGGGGGATGGCTGCCACGTTGTAGCCGAAGGCCCAGAACAGGTTGCTCTTGATGGTGCGCAGGGTGGCCCGGGACAGTTTGATCGCGGTGGGGACCGAGCGTAGGTCGTCGCGGACCAGGGTGAGGTCCGCGGCCTGGATGGCGACATCGGTGCCGGTGCCCATGGCCAGGCCGAGATCGGCTTGGGCGAGGGCCGCCGCGTCATTGACGCCGTCGCCGACCATGGCGACCACTTTGCCCTGCGCCTGCAACTTCTTCACCACGTCCAGCTTGTCGCTCGGCAGCACCTGCGCGATGACCTGCTCGATGCCGACCTGATCCGCCACGGTGCGGGCGGTGGCGGCATTGTCACCGGTCAGCAGTACGGGGGTGAGTCCGAGTGCCCGCATCTCCGAGATCGCCTGTGCGCTGGTGGGTTTGACGGCATCGGCAATGACCAGCACGCCGCGCGCCACCCCGTCCCAGGCCACCACGATGGCGGTTTTGCCCGCCTCCTCTGCCTGGATCTTGGCCTCCGCCAAGGCATCCGGCAGGGTGATCGACCAATCCTCGAGCAGTTCGGTGCGTCCGATGATCACCGCCCGCTCACCGACCAGACCCTGCACGCCCTTACCGCCGTGGCTGACGAACTGCTCCACCTGCTCGGCGTACTTCGAAGGCGCAGTCAGTCCGCGATCGGCGGCACCCTTGACCACTGCCTTGGCGACCGGGTGTTCGGAGCCGTGCTCCACCGCCGCCGCCACCGCGAGCAGTTCATCCGCATCCACATCGGCGGCCGGAATCGCTTCGGCGAGCGTCATTTTGCCGGTGGTGACGGTGCCGGTCTTGTCCAGCACCACGGTATCGATGCGTCGCGTCGACTCCAGTATCTGCGGACCCTTGATCAGAATCCCGAGCTGCGCACCGCGGCCGGTACCCACCAATAGCGCGGTGGGCGTGGCCAATCCGAGGGCGCACGGGCAGGCGATGATCAGCACCGCCACCGCCGCGCCGAACGCGGTCGACACGGCCGCACCGGTGCCGAGCCAGAAGCCCAGCGCCGCGACGGCGATCCCGATGACGATCGGCACGAAGATTCCGGCCACCTTATCGGCGAGCCGCTGCACGGGAGCCTTCCCGTTCTGCGCCTCCTCGACCAGGGCGGCCATCTGCGCCAGTTGGGTATCCGCGCCGACCCGGGTGGCGCGCACGGTCAGCAGACCGCCCGCGTTCACCGTCGCACCCACCACGGCATCGCCGAGGCCGACCTCGACCGGCACCGATTCACCGGTGAGCATGCTCATGTCCAGCGCCGAATTACCCTTGACCACAACACCATCGGTGGCGATCTTCTCGCCGGGCCGGACCAGGAATTCCTCGTCGACCCGCAGTTCGCCCACGGGGATGCGGGTTTCCACCCCGCCGCGCAGTACCGCCACATCCTTCGCGCCCAATTCCAGCAGGGCCCGCAGCGCGGATCCGGCCTTCTCCTTGGATCGCGTCTCGAAGTAGCGGCCCGCCAGAATCGCGGTGATCAGCGTCGCCGCCACCTCGAAGTAGAGCGCCGAGGACGAGTCACCCCGCGAAATCGCAAGGCTGAACGGATGTTTCATCCCCGCCATACCGGCATCGCCGAAGAACAGCGCGTACACCGACCAGCCGAAGGCCGCGAGGGTGCCCAGTGAGATGAGCGTATCCATGGTCGCCGCACCGTGTTTGGCGTTCACCCAGGCGGCGCGGTGGAATTGCGCGCCGCTCCACACCACGATGGGTGCGGTCAGCGTCAGCGAAAGCCACTGCCAGTTGGTGAATTGCAGCGCCGGAATCATGGCCATGGCGACCACCGGCACGGCCAGCGCGAGGGTGACCAGCAGGCGATGGCGCAGCAGCCGGGTCGCGCTAGGGGCCGAATCATTCTCGGTGTCAGCCGATTTCGCCGGTTCGGTGCTGTGCACGGCGGCGGTGTATCCGGTGTCGACGACCTTGGCGATCAGATCATCGGTGGTCACCGACTCCGGGAAGCTGACCTTCGCCTTCTCGGTGGCGTAGTTCACCGTGGCGGTGACGCCGTCGATCCGATTGAGCTTCTTCTCGATGCGGGATGCGCAGGAGGCGCAGGTCATACCGCCGATTTCCAGCTCGATGGACCGCTCCTGCGTGGGGGCGCTCATCAGTGACCTCCTCCGTGCTGCGAGTGCGCGTCCGAAGCGGATGCGGCGGTGGTTGTCTCATTGGTGAATTCGGCGGTGTGCACCGTGCCACCGTGCTGGAAGTCCAGGTACAGCCGATAGGCGCCGTCACTGGGCGCCTGGGCGTGGAAGGCGACTTCCGGGCCGGGAGCGGTCTTTCCGACCTCGCCCTCGGGGTGCACGTGCAGGTAGGCCAGATCATTGGCCCGCAGTGCGACCAGGTGTGCGTATGCGCCCAGGTAGGGCTGCAGATCGGTGACGGGCTTACCGTCGCGGGTGACGGTGAACTTCAATTCGCTTCCGGCGGTGGACAAATCACCGGTCAGCGTGACCTGGTAGCCATCCACCTGCGCGGTGTTGGACACCGGCGGCAACGGCTTGGCCGCCGCATTGCCCTCCACCTGAACGGTTCGGCTGAGCGTCAGTTCGCCCGGGCCGTCGGTGGGGGAGAAGTCGGTGAAGACCCGGTAGTTACCGGGCTCGGCCCACTTCCAGTCGATGGACCAGCTGCCGTCCGCGGTGAGGGTGGGATGCACATGCCGGAACTGGCTCGCATCCGACCGCACCACGATCAGGTGCAGATTCTGCTCGTGCAAAGTGTTGTATCGGGTGACGGTGCCCTGCGGTCCGGTGATCCGGAAGCGCAGTGCCCCTTGCTGATTCGCGGCGGTCGGGGCGGTGACATCGGTGAGGGCGTAACCCTTTTCGCTGTCCGCGAGCCCGGGGGCCGCTTCGGTGGGATGGGCGGAGTGTGCGGAGGTCGTGCCGGAGGCCGACTCGGTCGGATCGCCCACCAGGGCGCCGATGCCGAGTGCGGCCCCGAACAGTACGACCAGTCCACCGCCGAAGGCGGCGAACTTTCCTCGATCGTTCATTCAGCTCGCCACCTCGTACCCGGCTTCGTCGACGGCGGCCACGACAGCGGCGTCGGCGATCGGAGCGGCGGATTCGACCTTGACCAGACCCGAGGCCAGATCGACATCGACGCTGGTGACACCGTCGATCTTGCCGATCTCCTTCTGGACCGATCCGACGCAGTGGCCGCAGGTCATGCCGGTGACGGTGTAGGTGCTGGTGGCCATTTCGACTCCTCGACTCGCGCTATACGGTGTGGGGGTATCCCCGAACACCTCTGAAACATACCCCCCATGGGTACCTGACGCAAGCGGTTCGACCGGGAGAATTCAGCCTTTCGCGGGCCTCGGGTTCGGCCATGCCTGTAGCGCCAGCTCGGCGACCTGTTGCAACTCCGCCCGGCTCGCGCCATCGCGTGCGGACTGTGACATGCCCTGCATGACCACGCCGATATAGCGTGCCAGCACCCGAGCATCGGTCTTCGCGGGCAGTCGCCCCGCGGTGATATCGGCCTCGATGCGCTCGGCGAAGGCGGTCACATTCGCGGTGCGCATAGCCTCGAGCATGGCCGCGACCTCGGTGTTCGTGGTGTTGATCCCGGCGCTGATCACCATGCAGCCGTTCGGAAGTCCCGGTTCGGTGTATTCCACCGCCGCCTCGCGCAGGGTCCGGGCGACCGCGTCCCAGGCCGTCGGCTCCTCGGCGAGCGCGCGCGCCGCGAAGCCCGCGTACTGGTTCACATACACCCCGATGGACTCGTTGAACAGCTGCTGTTTATCGCCGAAGGCCGCGTACAGGCTGGGTGCGCCGATGCCGAGTTCGCCGGTGAGGTCGCTGATCGAAGTGGCCTCGTAGCCCTGTCGCCAGAACAGCCGCAGCGCCTTGTCCAGCGCGGCGTCGCGATCGAATTTGCGGGGTCGGCCCCGGGTGGGTGTGGCCATATCCGCATTTTATAGCGCTCGCTAGATAATGTGCTACGGTCCCATTCTGTAACGATCGCTAGATAAAAGGAGCCCAGCTCATGAGCACCCTCGCAGGCAAGACGGCACTGGTCACCGGTAGTGGACGCGGTATCGGACGCGCTATCGCACTTCGGCTGGCGCACGACGGCGCCCGGGTGGCCGTGCACTACAACGGCAATACCGCCGCCGCCAAGGAGACCGTCGCCGCCATCGAGAGCGCGGGCGGTTCGGCCTTCGCCATCCAGACCACGCTCGGCGTTCCCGGCGATGCGCAAGCCCTGTGGAGCGCCTTCGACGCGCACGCCGACGGGCTCGACATCCTGGTCAACAACGCGGGCACCGACGGCATCCGCGAACCGATCACCGGCACCGATGAGCAATCCTTCGACCGCGTCTTCGCCGTCAACACCAAATCGCCGTTCTTCGTGACCAAGCTCGGCCTGGATCGCCTGCGGGACAACGGCCGCATCGTCAATGTCTCCACCGGCCTGACCCGAGGCGCGTATCAGCCGCAGCTGCTCGCCTACACCATGACCAAGGCCGCCATCGACGCGCTGACCAGCATCCTGGCCAAAGACCTTGCCTCCCGGGGTATTACGGTCAATGCCGTCGCCCCCGGCGCGATCGACACCGATATGAACGCCGATTGGCTCCGTACGCCCGAGGGGCAGGCCGCCACCGCCGCCCGCTCCCCGCTGAACCGCGTCGGCCAGCCCGCCGACGTCGCGGATATCGTCGGCTTCCTGGCATCGGAGGATTCGCGCTGGGTGACCGGCCAGTGGATCGACGCCACCGGTGGCGCGCTGCTGTAGGGAACTGCAACTAGGCTGTCCCGCGTGCTGTCTGTTGTGCCCAGCCCCGTCGTCGTGCGCGCGCCCTCGAAGGTGAACCTGCACCTCGGGGTGGGCGATCTTCGCGAGGACGGATATCACGACCTCACCACGGTTTTCCAAGCCCTGTCGCTGAGTGACGATCTGGAGATCTCGCCCGCCGCCGCCCTCACCGTGCGGGTGACGGGCGAGAGCGCCGATCAGGTGCCCACCGATCGCGGAAACCTGGTGTGGCAGGCCGCGGTCCGCCTGGCACCGCTCGGCGGGCGCGCGCCCCTGGTCGAAATCGCCATTGCCAAGGGCATTCCGGTGGCGGGCGGTATGGCGGGCGGCAGCGCCGATGCCGCCGCCGCCCTGCTCGGCCTGAACGATCTGTGGGAGCTGGGGCTCTCGCGCGGTGAATTGTCCGATATCGCAGCCGAACTCGGCAGCGATATCCCCTTCGCCCTGCACGGTCAGACCGCGCTGGGCCGAGGTCGCGGCGAGGAACTCCTTCCGGTGTTGTGCCGCAACACCTTCCACTGGGTCCTCGCCCTGGCCAAGGGCGGGCTGTCCACCCCGGCGGTCTTCGGTGAACTCGACCGCCTGCGCGAGGTCGGCGAACCGCCCCGCCTCGGCAGCCCCGAAGCCCTGCTGCAGGCCCTGGCCTCCGGCGACCCGCAACAGCTCGCACCCCTGCTCGGCAATGATCTGCAAGCCGCCGCGCTCTCCCTCAAGCCCGAACTCCGCCGCACTCTGCGCGCGGGCGTCACCGCGGGCGCGCTGGCGGGCATAGTCTCCGGCTCCGGCCCCACCTGCGCCTTCCTCTGCGAATCCGAGGACGCCGCGGTCGCGGTCGCCGCCGAACTCTCCGGCGCGGGCGTCTGCCGCAGCGTCCGCACCGCCTACGGCCCGGTCCCCGGCGCCCGCATTCTCAGCAGCCCGGCCGATACCGCGAAGCGGTGACGCGACGACTGATTTCGCGGGGTCGGGGTAACTCCTCGGGGACGGGCGCGGGTGCCCAGGTACGTGGCCGCCGGTCCTCGACGCGAGGTGAGTAGGCTCTTACAGTTCGGCTGAAGGCGCGGAGAGGCGGCACAGATTTCATGGCCAACCTGATCAATCTGGAACAGGTCAACAAGAGTTTCGGGATCAACCCTCTGCTCGAGAACGTCTCCCTCGGCGTGCAGGAGGGGGAGCGGATCGGGGTCGTGGGTCTGAACGGCGGCGGTAAGACCACGCTGCTGGAGGTGTTGACGGGGCTCGAGCCACCGGACAGCGGGCGGGTCAGCCGAGTGGGCGGCCTGCGGATGGCCGTGGTCACCCAGCGCGGTGTGCTGCCCGAGGGCGCGACCGTCGGCGAGGTGGTGCTGGCCGGACTCGCCGAAGACCAGATGACCGATGGTGTCGCCGAGCACGAATGGGCCTCCAACACCCGCATTCGCACCGTGGTGGAGGGCATCGGTATCGCCGACCTCGGGATGGATTCGCTGGTCGGCAATCTCTCCGGTGGTGAGCGCCGCCGTACCGCGCTGGCCGCCGCGCTGGTTCGCGATCTGGATCTGCTGGTCCTGGACGAGCCCACCAACCACCTCGATGTCGAGGGTGTGCAGTGGCTCGCCGAACACCTGGTCGCCCGGCGCAGCGCGCTGATCGTCGTCACCCACGATCGCTGGTTCCTCGACACCGTCGCCACCCGCACCTGGGAGGTGCAGGGCGGCAAGGTGGAGACCTACGAGGGCGGCTACAACGATTGGATCTTCGCCCGCGCCGAGCGTTCCCGGCAGGCCGACGCCAGTGAGGCGCGCCGCCAGAATCTGGCCCGCAAAGAGCTGGCCTGGCTGCGCCGCGGCGCACCGGCGCGCACCTCCAAGCCGCGCTATCGCATCGAGGCCGCCGAGGCCCTGATCGCCAATGTGCCCGCCCCGCGCGACAGCGTCGCGCTGGCCTCGTTCGCGCGTAAACGCCTGGGCCGCGTGGTGATCGAACTCGAGGACGCCACCCTGGCCACCCCGGACGGCCGGGAGCTGGTGCGGGACTTGACCTGGCGGCTCGCACCCGGTGAGCGCGTGGGCCTGGTCGGTGTGAACGGCTCCGGTAAGACCACGCTGCTGCGCGCCCTCGCGGGTGAGCAGGAGTTGAAGTCCGGCAGGCGGATCGAGGGCCAGACCATCCAGATCGGCTGGCTGCGCCAGGAACTCGACGATCTGCCCCTGGATATGCGTGTGCTGGAAGCGGTTCAGGACGTCGCCATGCGAACCATGCTGGGCGATAAGGAGATCAGCGCCAGTCAGCTGGCCGAGCGGCTGGGCTTCACCCCCGCCAAACAGCGCACCCCGGTCGGCGATCTCTCCGGTGGTGAGCGCCGCCGCCTGCAACTCACCCGAATCCTGATGAGCGAGCCCAATGTGCTGCTCCTGGACGAGCCCACCAATGACCTGGATATCGACACCCTCCAGCAGTTGGAGGACCTCCTGGACAATTGGGCGGGCACCATGGTCGTCATCTCGCACGACCGGTACCTGGTGGAGCGCATCTGCGACACCACCTGGGCGCTGTTCGGCGACGGCAAGCTCACCAATCTGCCGGGCGGTATCACCGAATACCTGAAGAAGCGCGCCGTCATCGCGTCCGCCGCCGCGCCGAAGTCCGCCACCGCGAATTCCTCGGCCGCCGCGACGGATTCGGCCACCTATCGCGCTGCCCGCAAGGAGCTCTCCAAGCTGGAACGCTCCATCCAGAAGCTCGACGAGCGCGAAGCGAAGCTGCACGCCGCCCTGGCGGACGCCGCCGCCACCCCGGACGAGCTCATCGCCCTGGGCACCGAACTCGAGCAGGTCCAAGCCGAAAAGGAAGCCGCCGAGGAGCGCTGGCTCGAACTCGCCGACCTCTGACCGGCCCGGCCCGTCATCCCGGCGCGTTGGCCGGAATCCACACCCGCAGCGCGGCAACGTCTCTCGGTGGATCCCGGCCAATATCATGCCGGGATGACGAGAGGGCTATTTACCCGTGCTGCTCCATGCGAGCGGGGTGGTCCAGCGATGGAATCGGCAGACAGGTGCGGACGAATCCCGCGCCGAACGAGGTGAGTTCGATGGTGCGGTACAGGACTTTGGTGCCGAAGCCCGCGCGCTTCAACAGGCGCCGCACCTCGGGCTGCGCTTCCAGCAGCTGATAGCGGTTGGGATTGCCGAGCGGCTCCCGGGTCACATCGGCCAGCCCGAGCCGGTCGAGATTGGTGAGGTACTCCTCGACCCGATTCGGGTAGCGCAGTCCCGCGTCCTCGCCGAGCAGGTTGAACTGGCCGCCGTTGGCGCCACGCCCGCCGCGCACTTCGAGCAGCGGCTGCGGTCCGTCGAGGTACAGGTATCGGATGATGCGGGCCTCATCGGGCGCCAGCTCGCCCAGGATCCGGGCGTAGGCGGGATGTCGATGGGCGTCGTCGTCATGGTGGAATTCGGCTGAGCGGCGCAGCAATTCGGCGCCGCGCGCCCGCAGCACCGTACCGGAGGAGGGTTCGGCGGCGGTCTCGGCCGACACGGGCGCGGGTACGCCCAGCGCCTGCCGCACCGAATGCCGTACCTGCGCACCGGCTTCGGAGAGAATCTCGCGCGGGACCTGACCGGCCATACTGCCGCGCACCACCACCGAGGTAACCCCGAGCGCGGTGCTCACACCCCACACCCCGGCCTCGACCGCGGCCGACATGGCAACGCGCATCACACCCGTGGCCGCGCGCACCGGTCCGGCCGAACCCCTCGGCGCGACCACCGGAACCGGCAGCGGTGCGGCGGGCCGACGCACCAGCTCGGCGGAGGTATCGGCGGGTTCCCCTTCGCCCGAATCGGTTTCGGTCATATCCATGAGGTAGCCACTCCTGTTCCGAAGATCAGGAGGTGAGCGTAACCGGCTATGAGCCCCAGCACACCGCCATGGACAAACAAGAGCCATTCATCTTGTTTGATGGCCGAACGCAGCATGTCCACGAACTCCGGCGGCGGCAGTGCCGACATTTGTTTGGCGATGTACTCCTGCACCTGCTTGCCCTGGCGCACGTTGAACGCCGGGTCCGCGAAGGCGATCGGGGCGATCTTCATGGACTCGGCGGTGAAACTGTCCTGCAGCGAGTCGTATTCGCGATCTCCCAGGAAGAACTTCACCGCCCCGCGGGCGGGTCCGAGCGCCTGGTCCGCGGCGGGCTTGAGGGTGTCCGCGAGCATCTGCATGGTGCGGTCCGAGCGCGGACCGTTCAGCAGCTCGTCACCGATATTGGCGACGGTCATGATCTGGCTGGCCACCATGTCCGCGTAGCCCTCGGTGATCTCGGGCTGCCGTTTGACCAGCAGCCCCTGCCGCCACGGCGCCCACCACTTCGGATAGGCGGGCGCGAAGATCATATTGATGCCGACCCAGTTCACCACCCAGCCGATGACGATCCCGCCGATCGGCAGCACCGCCAGCGCGGACCATCCGGTCCAGTGCAGAATCCCGACCAGCACCAGGCCCATGGGCGCGCCGAAGTAGAAACCGAAGTTCTGCATGAATCGGAGTTCTTTGGCGCCGAGCACCTGGAACAGGCTGTTGAGCAACTGCGGTCGCGCCTGGAAGTAGCGAATCACCATCTGCTTGACGTCCAGCAGTTGATCGATGTTGTTGCCGAGTTCATCGGTGAGTTCGCGCAGAATTGTCGGCAGCTGTTCGGCGACGCGGGCGTGCACCATCTCCCGAACGCCATTGGGCAGGTTGTACCAAAGTTGCGGATGTTCGCGCCGCAGGATGTCTTCCACGATGTCGCGTATCTGGAGTTCCGCTATTTCAGTCAGATGTTCCGCGAGCTTGTCGGGTTCGAGTTCGCGATAGAAGTCCGCGACACTGCCCAGTTTCGCCAATCCTTTGTCGACCGCGATACTCGCCATCTTGTCCGCCCGCGAGGGAACAATGCCCTGCCAGCCCATCCGCCCGTCGTACTGGAGCAGCGGCAGCACCTGAATTCGCTTGGGCAGGAAGGGAAACAGGGCCGCGAGACCGGGCATGCGAAACCCGTGGAAGGCGATCGGCTTGAACAGCATGAGCACGCCGGTCCAGTTGGTGATGTAACCGATAACCCCTGTGAACAACGGAATCGTGATCAGTTCCAGCAAAATTGTCGGGTGGACTCCGAAGACACTCTCTAGCAACGTCACCCTCCTGCCGACCACGCACCGGTACCACCGCCGGCGTCAACCCCATCGGCATCCCGGACCTTACTTCGGATTCCGGAAGCGAGTCCAGTGAGAGAGTGTCTGGGTCGGAGATCTGTGTCACAGTGGTTGCCCCGGTGTTCCACTCATTCGAGTTCACCAACGAGAATGGCGGGGGTTCGCCGAACCCGTAGGTCTGTCGGGGGCAATAATCTGTGGACGAATCAGTTCACCTGGCAATATTCGGAGATGGACGTGACAGACGACAGGACCGGGCAGTCGCAGGGGGGTGCAGGCGAGGTGGTCCGTCCGGGTCCCCGTGCCGTGGAACGCAGTTCGGACGTCGAGCAGCGCCAGATCAGCAATGAGGCCCGACTGATTCGCGGCGTCTTCCGGGCGGCGGGGCTCGCGGTCGGCACCGCGGCGCGCTCGGGCCAGTGGGCGGTCGAGACGAGCTTCGATATCACCAAGCAATTGACGCAGGCGGCCCTGGACGGGGAATCCTCGGCCGATATCGCCGAGCGGACGGGGGCCGCGCTGCGGTCCATCGCGCGCAGCGCACTCGGCGTCACCGAGGGGTCGGTGCGCGAAATCGTCAGTTACGTACCGACTCCGGTGGGCGGGCCGAGTCAGCAGGCCATCGGCGTCGGGGGACTGCTGCGTTCGGCCTCCAGCGAGGAACTGCGTCGCCGCGGTGACGCACTGCTCGCGCGCTCGGCCGATGTCTACTTCAACGAGGATGTGCACCCGGCGTACGACCGCATTCTCGATCAGCTCGCCCCGGATGAGGCGCGCATCCTGCGTTTCATGGCCCTGAACGGCCCGCAGCCCACCGTCGACGTGCGGACCAATCGCCCGCTGGGCATCGGCTCGGAGCTGGTCCAGGGCGATCTCACCTCGGTGCCCGAGCAGGCGGGCGTGCGCTATCCGGACCGCGCCCGCCACTATCTGATCAACCTCAACCGCCTGGGCCTGACCACCACCTCCGACGATCCGGTGGTGCTGTCGCGCTATATGGTGCTGGAGGTGCAGCCGGTGGTGGAGTCGGCCCTCAAGAAGGCGGGCCGCGCGCCCAAGATCGTCCGAAAGAGCCTGCGCCTCACCGAGTTCGGCGAGGACTTCTGCACCACCTGCTTCAGCATCGGAAATTAGCGGCGCTCGCACCCCGGTGCGGACCGGGGTGCCCAGTGGCGGAACGGTAGCGATACGGTACAGATCTGCTCTAAATGCCGCAGTATCCCGCACCTCTGATGGGATTGTGGGTGTTATGGATTCCGATGCGGTCGCCGCGATAAGCCGGTTGAAGTTCCGGTATCTGCGTGCCCTCGACACCAAGTCGTGGGAGGAGTTCGCCGACACCATGATCCCGGAGGCGACCGCCACCTACAGCGAGTACCTCCAGTTCGAATCCCGTGACGCGTTCCTGGCGTTCATGCGCAACACCCTCGGCCCGCACGTGATCACCGAACACCGCTGCGACCACCCGGAGATCGATATCACCGGCGATACCGCCGTCGGCACCTGGTACCTCGCCGATACGGTCCTGATCCCGGGCCACAATATGCTGCTGCGCGGCGCGGCCTTCTACTCCGACCAGTACGTGAAGTGCGAGGACGGCAACTGGCGCATCGCGCACACCGGCTATGAGCGCACCTACGAGGTGGTGCTCTCGCTCTCGGATCTCCCCAGCCTGCGCCTGACCTCCAGCCGCTGGGGGCTCATCGCCCGCGATCCGGCGGACACCCCGCGCACCGACCCCATGCCCCCCGACGCGACGGGGACCATGGGCTGATTCGACCCCCGTCATCCCGGCATGCTTTCGGCCGGGATCCACCCCGCCGGTGAGCATGCGCCCGGCTGCTAGTCCGCGGTGGCGACCAGCGGTTCCAGCGTCAGATCCGGGTGTTCCTTCTGCACATACGCCAGCTTCCACTTGTCACCGAAGAGCGCGAGCATGACACCGTCGGTGCGGGTGAAGACCTCCACGCCGCGCTGGCGTCCGAGCTCGACCGCGGATTCGGCATCGGTGCGGCGGGCCAACTGGTACGGAAGGAAGTCGAGCTGGGTCTCGACGTTGTACTCACCGAGCATGCGCGCGGTGACCACCTCGAACTGCATGGGACCGACGGCGGCCAGCACCGGTGACGCGTCACCGCGAATGTCATTGCGCAGCACCTGCACAACGCCTTCGGAGTCCAGCTGGTCGATGGCCTTTCGAAACTGCTTGTACTTACCGGCGCTCTGCGCGCGCAGGGTGGCGAAATGCTCCGGCGCGAAGGACGGGATCGGCGGGAACTGCACCTTCTTCTCGGCGTACAGCGTGTGACCGGGAGCCAGGGCGGTCGCGTTGACCAGGCCCACCACATCGCCCGGGTACGCGGTATCGACGGTGGAGCGCTCGCGGCCGAAGATGGTCAGCGCGTATTTGGTGGCGAACGGGCGACCGGTCTGCGCGTGCGTCACCACCATGCCGCGCTCGAATTCCCCCGAGACGATGCGCATGAATGCCAGCCGGTCGCGATGCGCGGTGTCCATCCCCGCCTGCACCTTGAAGATGACGGCGCTGAACGGGTCCTCGGTCTCGCGCGGGCGGTCATTGATGTCGATGCGGGCGCGCGGTGCGGGCGCGAGCTCGATGAGCGTCTCGAGGAGTTGGCGCACACCGAAATTCAGCATGGCGGAGCCGTAGATCACCGGCGAGGTGTGCCCGGCCAGGAACAGTTCCTGATCATGATCCTGGCCCGCGGCGGAGAGCAGTTCGCTCTCCTCGACGGCGGTGATCCAGGCTTCGCCCTCGCGTTCGGCGGCCTGTTCGGGGGTGAGGTGTTCCTCGGGCGCGATGGTCGCGCCACCGGCGGTGCGGGTGAAGTGGATGTACTCGGCCGGTGCGCCCTCTTCGCCGCGGCGCAGCAGTCCGCGGAAATCACCCGCGATGCCGACGGGCAGGAAGAGCGGGGTCGGGGTGAGGCCGATGCGATCGGTGATCTCATCGAGGAGTTCCAGCGGCGCCTGGCCCGGCCGGTCCCACTTGTTGATGACGGTGATGACCGGAATTCCGCGATCGCGCGCGACCTGAAAGAGCTTGAGCGTCTGCGGTTCCAGGCCTTTGGCGGCGTCGATCAGCATGACCGCGGCGTCGACCGCGGTGAGCACGCGGTAGGTGTCCTCGGAGAAGTCGGAGTGACCGGGGGTGTCGACCAGGTTGATGACGCAGTCGCCGTATTCGAATTGCAGGGCCGTGGAGCTGACGGAGATACCGCGCGCCTTCTCCATCTCCATCCAGTCCGAGACGGTGGATTTGCGGCCGGCCTTGCCGTGGATCGCGCCCGCCTCGGAGATCACCTTGGCGTGCAGCGCCAGCGCTTCGGTCAGCGTCGACTTACCGGCGTCGGGATGGGAGATCACCGCGAAGGTGCGCCGCCGGGCCACCTCGTCGGCCAACCGCCCGGTCCGGGGCGTGGTCGCACTGGTAGTCGGGGAACTCACGGGGGACTCCTTCACAGACGAGGCAACCGAACCAGGGTACGCGAACACCCTCACCTGGGCAGGTGGTGGGTGATGGCGGCGGTGACCGTCGGTCGGCGTCGAAGCCGGGGGCCATGGCCTCGCGGCTGCGATTGGCCACCGGGGTCGCCACCCCGTGCAGGCTGGTCCAGCGGCTGAGCGCGATTTCGTCGGCGTCAGGGGGGTGCCGCCGGCGGCCTGGGGAGTGCTCGCGGTGGCGACGAGATCGCGCCAGCGCCGGAACATGGGCGGTGTGGTGGTGGCCCGCAGGTTCTCGCCCGCGCCCTCGAGGAGGTCGTGCCGGAACATCAGGGTGAACACCTCCGGGCGCTCGACGGCGAATTGCGGCGGAAGTTGGGCATGCCCGCACCCGGCAACTGTGCGACGGGCACGTTGGACAAGCCGGGCGGCGGGCGGCCACATTCGCCGCGCGGGCCGAGGCCGCCTAGTTCGCCCGCGACGCGCGTATAGCTCGAGGTGGGGGCGGTGTGGGGCATCTATGACCGCGTGTTAGAGTCTTCAGGTTGTCTCGGCGAGGGTGCGGCACCCCAAAAATGTCCACCGTGATCGACGGGTTTCGGCTTCCGGCCGTCCCTGTTGGTCTTCGCCAGGCGAATCGACCAACATCGCGCCAGGGCGGCAAGTTCCCCTGGCCGGCACACTGACATCAGCCCGGACGAGCCGTAGGAGTAGACAGTCATGTCCGACGCCAACCTTCTCGAAGCCACCGTACGCACCGAGTTCGGCAAGGGCGCGGCCCGCCGCACCCGCCGCGACGGCAACGTCCCCGCCGTGCTCTACGGCCACAACACCGAGCCGCAGCACCTCGCCGTGAACGCGCGTGACTTCGCCGCCATCCTGCGTGAGCACGGCACCAATGCCGTGCTGAACCTGAACATCGCGGGCGAGAAGCACCTGGCGCTCACCAAGTCGGTTGTCGTGCACCCGATCCGTCGCTACATCGAGCATGCCGACCTGCTGGTCATCCGTCGCGGTGAGCGCGTCGTCGCCGATGTGCACGTGAACCTGGTCGGCGAGGCCGCCTCCGGCACCCTGGTCACCTCCGATGTCACCGTGATCTCCATCGAGGCCGACGTCATGAACCTGCCCGAGTCCATCGATGTCTCCATCGAGGGCGTCGAGGCCGGCACCCAGATCAACGCGGGCGACATCACCCTGCCCGAGGGCGTCACCCTGGCCGGTGACCCGGAGTCGCTGATCGTCAACATCATCGCCGCCCCGGCCTCCGCACAGGAGACCGAAGAGGCCGCCGAGGCCGCTGCCGCCGGCGAAGCCGCCGCCGAGTAATACCGCCCCCCAACGGTTCTCGTGACCGAGGCGTCGGCCGGGCCCGCGCTCGTTGTCGGACTGGGCAATTCCGGAACCGAATACGAGCGCACCCGGCACAATGTCGGATTCATGGTCGCCGATGTGCTCGCGGAGCGCGTCGGCGGCCGTTTCACCGTGCACAAGAAATCGGGTGCGGATCTGCTCGAGGCGCGCCTGGACGGGCGCAAGGTGCTGATCGCGAAACCGCGCAGCTTCATGAACCTGTCCGGTCGCCCGGTCGCGGCGCTGGCGAAATTCTTCTCGGTGCCCGCCACCGAGGTGATCGCCATCCACGACGAACTGGATCTGCCGTTCGGCGTGATCCGGTTGAAGCAGGGCGGCGGTGAGGGCGGGCACAACGGGCTGCGCTCGATGTCGCAGGCGTTGACCACCAAGGATTATCTGCGCGTGCGGTTCGGCATCGGCCGTCCGCCGGGCCGCCAGGATCCCGCCGACTATGTGCTCAAGCCGTTCTCGGCGGCCGAGCGCAAAGAGGTTCCGGTGATCGTGGAGCAGGCCGCGGACGCGGTGGAGATGCTGCTGCGCGTGGGCCTCGAGCCCGCCCAGAACCAGCTGCACTGAGCTGTCCAACGGAGAGTCTCACGCCCCGTTCGGAATTTCCGGACGGGGCGTTCTCGTCTCAGCCCAACTGCGCCGTGGTCGCCGAGCGCCGCAGCTTGCCCGAGGAGGTCTTCGGCAGCGCGCCCGGACCCAGGATGGTCACACTGCGCGGGCGGACGCCCACCTCGGAGAAGACCGCGTGCACGATATCGTGCTCGATGCGTTTGACCTCGCCCGGATTCTGAAAGTCGTTGCTCTCCACCACCACCGCGAAACTCTCGCGTTTCTGGCCCGCGTCCAGCCGCACCGCCACCGCATTGCCGGGGCGAACCCCCTTGATGCGCAGGGCCGCTCGCTCGATATCGGTGGGGAAGATATTGCGGCCGCCCATGATGATGACGTCCTTGATGCGGCCGCAGACCACCACCAGACCGTCCTCGGTGAAATAGCCGATATCGCCGGTATCGAGCCAGCCGTCGGCGTCCTGGGCGGGGCGGAAGCCCTCGACCGTCACATAGCCGGAAGTCACTGCGGGACCGCGTAATTCGATCACACCGACACTGCGGACCGGCAGCGGCTGTCGATCCGCGTCCACCACCCGGCCCTCCAGATTGTCGACCAGGTAGCCCAGGGTGGGCAGACGGCGTACCGCGCTGTGATGGTGTTCGGGATCGCGCACCGGTACCGCCTTGCCGATCGCCTCCAGCAGATCGGCGTCGACCACATCGAGGATCTGGCCGAGCCCGGGATCGGGAATCGAGACGGCGAGCGTGGTTTCGGCCATGCCGTAGACCGGGGTGAGCGCCATCGGGTTGAGCCCGAAGCGTTTTCCGGCTTCGGCGAGCGTGTCCATGGTGTCGGCGTCCACCGGCTCCGCGCCATTCCACATATAGCGGACACTGCTCAGATCGAAAGCGCCGTCATCGGCATTGCGAAGTCTGCGAGCGAGCAGGGAATAGGCGAAGTTCGGTGCGGCGGTGACGGTTCCGCGATATTTGGAGATGAGCTCGGCCCACAGAATCGGGCGCACCAGGAAGTCCAGCGGGGTCACGCAGACCACCTCGGCGCCGAACTGCATTGGCACGCTCAGGAATCCGACCATGCCCATATCGTGGAAGAGCGGTAGCCAGCTGATCATCACGTCGTCGTCGAGGTGGAATTTCACCCGATCGAACATGGCGTAGGCGTTCACGAAGAAGTTGCCGTGCGTGATCCGCACCGCCTTCGGGGAGCCGGTGGAGCCGGATGTCAACTGCTGCAGGGCGATATCGTCCTCACCCGTCGGCAGCGGATCGATCGCCGTGCCCCGGCGCATCTGCTCGATGGTCACCACGGCGATTCCGCGCTCGGCGAGCAGGGGAGCGGCGGCCTCGAACGGCGCGCCCAAAACCACTGCGCGCGCCTCGATCATGCGCAGCACCGTCTCGGTGTCATGCGCCCACATCTGTAGGTCGGTGCGCGGGGTGGGCTGGTGCAGCATGGTGATCGACCCACCGCGCATCCAGACGGCTTGGCAGGCCGGGGCGATATCGACCGGCATACCCGCCAATACGCCCACGGCATCGCCGTGCCCGATTCCGGCGTCGGCGAGGCCACCCGCCATTTGCCTTGCGATGCGGTGGATCTCGCCCCACGACTGCCGCATCGGGGCTTCGGGTTCCCCCGTCACCAGCCCATGCGTGGATGTGCGCGCGGTGGCATACATTTCCTCGGTGAAGCGGCTCACGATCGACTCCTCAAACGCTGGCCAACTCCTCAACTATCCCGCCGCCACCCACCCCGCGTTAACCGTTTCGGAATAGTTGCCGGGGTGCACAACCTTCGCAACAAGATCGTCAGGGCAGTGCCGTCACCGCGTCGGCCAGGCGGTCGAGATCCTCGAAGGTGAGGAAGGCGTGCGGGGAGGCGCGCACCACCGAATCGAGGTCGCGGTCGGTCATATCGAGCAGTGTGGAGGAGCGGTGGCTCACCGTCACCGTGATGCGGTCGCGGGCGAGCAGGTCGCGGACGTCCACTGGGGCGAGGCCGTCGACGGTGAAGGAGACGATGCCGGCGTGCTGGGTGCCGCGGTCGCGAACGGTCACCCGGGGGATCTCCTGGAGGGTTTTGCGGAGGTATTCGGCGCGCTCGGCAATGGCCTGATAGATCTGCGCGGGGCCCTGCTCCAGCAGGTACCGCACGGCCGCGCCCAGGCCGAGGCGGCCCGCGATGTCGCACTCCCAGAATTCGAAGCGCCCGGCATCGGGGGCGAGGGTGTATTCGGCGGGGCCGGTCCAGGCGGCGCCGTGCAGATCCAGCCGGGTCGGCTCCATGGTGGCGGCCAATTCCGGGCGCACGTAGAGGAAGCCGGTGCCGCGCGGGCCGCGCAGCCATTTGCGGCCGGTCGCCGAGAGCGCGTCCACACCCAGTTCGGCGATGTCCAGGGGTAACTGGCCCGCGGATTGGCAGGCGTCCAGCAGCACCAGCGCACCGGCGCGGCGGGCGATGCGGGCGGCCTCGGCCACCGGATTCACCAGCCCGCCATTGGTCGGAACATGTACCAGTGAAACCAGTTTCACGCGTTCGTCGACCATGGATTCCAGGGCGTCGAGATCGAGTTGCCCGCTGCTGTCGCTGGGAATCGTCTCCACCACGGCCCCGGTGTGCCGGGCGCGTTGCAGGGCGGCGATGGCATTGCTGGCGTAGTCCGCGCCGGAGATGAGAATGCGGTCGCCGGGGGCCAGCGGGACCGAGTAGAAGAAGTCGCTCCACGAGCGGCTGGCGCTGTCGCTGAGCGCGATGGCCTCGGCGGGGGCGTTGATGAGCTGGCCGATCGCGGTCTTGACGGCGTACAGATCATCGAGGCGTTCGTTGGCGGCGCGATAGCCACCGATCTCGGCTTCGCGGCGCAGGTGAGCGATCGCGGTCTCCACGACGATACTCGGGGGCAGTGAGGAACCGGCGCTGTCCAGGAAGACCTGGCCCTCGCAACCCGGGGTATCGGCACGCAAACGGGCAATATTCACCATGGGATCGACCATATCGGTTGGGGTGTTCCCCAATTCGTAAGTTTTGTTGTCGGTGTTCCTCGCTACCCTGGATTGATCGCCCGGTGCGCCGGGCGGTCGAAGTTCACTCGAGCGGAGGTTGGCATGGCGGTTTCGACATCCCTCACCGATTTGCCGCGAGTTGCCGGGCATGCGGGGCAGACCACCGCCGTGCAGACCGGGCGGGTCGCGCGGGCTCCGGGGAGTGAGTTCTCCAGCCGGGCCGCGGCGGAGGCCTATATCGGTAAGGTCTGTTTCAAGCAGGGTCCACCCGCGCTCATCGGCGCCGAATTGGAGTGGCTCACCGCGCAGGGGGAGCCTTCGGCGTCGGCCCCGCGTCCACAGTTGACTGTGCTGGCGGACGCACTGGGGCCCTATGCGCCGCAGTCCATTTCACCAGATTCCCCGGCGCATCCACTGCCGGGAGGTAGCCGGGTCACCATCGAACCCGGCGGCCAGATCGAACTCTCCAGTGCCCCGTTCGGCTCCGCCGCCGAACTGTGTGAGCGCCTGCGCACCGATACGGTGCGCCTGCGGGAACTCCTGGAATCCCGCGATATCCACACCTTCTCCGCCTCCGCCGATCCGGCCCGCGGACCCCAGCGCCTGCTCCAACTCCCGCGCTATCGCGCCATGGAGCGCTCCTTCGCCGGAATCGGTCCCTTCGGCGCACTCATGATGTGCAATACGGCGGCCACCCAGGTCAGCATCGACGCCGGAGCGGACGATGCGGACATCACCGCCCGCCTCACCGCCCTCTACGCCATCGGCCCCGCCCTGCTGGCCGCCTTCGCCTGTTCACCCACCCTGAGCGGTGCGCCCCCGGGCGCCTGGGCCTCCCAGCGCATGCGCACCTGGCTCCGCCTGGACCACCTCCGCACCCGCCCACCCGTCCACGACTGGCCCGATCCGGTCGCCGGTTACGCCCGCTGGGTCCTGGACGTACCCCTGCTCTGCGTACGGCCGGACGCGCACGGCAATGGCTCCGGTGTGCCCGCGTCCACCGCGGATTGGTCGGCTCCCCCCGGTGCGACCTTCGCCGACTGGCTGTGCGGTGCGCTGGACGACGAAATCGGTCGCCGCCCAGACCAATCCGACCTGGACTACCACCTGACCACGGTCTTCCCTCCGGTCCGGGCCTCCGGCCATCTGGAAGTCCGCTACCTGGACGCCCAGCCGGGCGACAGTTGGACGGTCCCGGTGCACGCCATCGACGCCCTGGTCTCCGCACCGGCGGTGGTGGCCGAAGCGACCGCACTCGCCGCTTCGACCGCCGGACTCTGGTCCGAGGCGGCCCGCTACGGCCTCGCCGACCCCGAAATCCGTGCCGCCGCGGTAGCTCTCCTGGACCTGGCCACCGCCCACGCCGCATCTCCCACCGCCGCGGCGGAATTGGCGGCCGCTGCCGACCGATGTCGCCGGGGCTCACCACCCACCACCGATCCAGAATCCGGGCCCGGCGTATGAGCGCGCCCACGGCGGCGCGCATCAGCAGCGGCCGCCGGGCTTCGGCGCGCGGTGACAAGGGCCGGGCGCTTTTCATTCTCGAATCGAATTCGGAGTTTTCTCATGACTATTCAGCTACCGGGCACTGATCGGGGCGAGACGGAACGGCTGCGGGAGCGGATCGCGCGGGTGTTGGAGCGGTCTCGGGCGCGGACCGCGGGGTTGACCGATTGCCTGGATGAGGCCGAGTTGGTGGCGCAGCATTCGCGGATCATGAGTCCGCTGGTGTGGGATCTGGCGCATATCGGCAATCAGGAAGAGCTGTGGCTGGTGCGGGACGTGGGTGGGCGGGAAGCCGTGCGCTCGGATATCGACGAGCTGTATGACGCGTTCAAGCACGCCCGGGCGCATCGGCCCGCGCTGCCGCTGTTGAATCCGGGGCAGGCGCGGGAGTATGTCGGGCAGGTGCGCGCGAAGGTGTGGGATGTGCTGGAGCACAGTCCATTACGCGGTGCGGAGCTGGTCACCGACGGGTTCGCGTTCGGGATGATCGCCCAGCATGAGCAGCAGCACGACGAGACCATGCTCGCCACGCACCAACTGCGGCAGGGGGAGGCGGTGCTCGGCGCACCCGCCCCGCCGACCGGGACGCATCCGGTGCGCGGCGAAGTCGTCATTCCCGCAGGCGAATTCGTCATGGGCACCGATAGCGATCCGTGGGCGCTGGACAATGAACGGCCCGCGCACCCGGTGCACGTGCCGGGTTTCGCCATCGATATCGCGCCCATCACCAATGCGCAGTATCTGGAATTCATGGCGGACGGCGGTTACGACCGTCCCGAACTCTGGTCCGAGCGCGGTTGGGCGCATCGCACCGAGGCCGGTCTGATCTCCCCGCAATTCTGGGAGCGGGACGGCGGCGGCCATTGGTGGCGCAGGGTTTTCGGCACCATGGGGCCGCTGCGCCCGCACCAGCCGGTCCTGCACGTCTGCTATTTCGAGGCCGAGGCGTACGCCGCCTGGGCGGGCAAACGCCTTCCCACGGAAGCGGAATGGGAGAAGGCCGCCCGCTTCGACCCCGCCACCGGCCGTTCCCGCCGCTACCCCTGGGGCGATGCCGACCCCACCCCGGAAACCGCGAATCTCGGTCAGCGCCACCTGGAACCGGCCGACGCCGGGGCCTATCCGGCGGGCGTGTCCCCGCACGGCGTGCACCAGTTGATCGGCGACGTCTGGGAGTGGACCTCCTCGGACTTCACCCCCTACCCCGGCTTCCGCCCCTTCCCATACCGCGAATACTCCGAGGTCTTCTTCGGCGGCGACTACCGAGTCCTGCGCGGTGGCTCCTTCGGCGCGGACGAGGTCGCAGTCCGCGGCACCTTCCGCAACTGGGACCACCCCATCCGCCGCCAGATCTTCGCCGGCTTCCGCCTGGCCCGAGACCTCACCCCGGCGGACCTCTGATGTGCCGCCACCTCGCCTACCTCGGCCCGCCCGCCCCCGTAGCCGACCTCCTCACCCGAGGCCCCCACTCCCTCCGCACCCAATCCTGGGCTCCCCGCGATATGCGCGGCGGCGGCACCATCAACGCCGACGGCTTCGGCATAGCCTGGTGGACCCCCACACCCCCCACCGAAGCCACAATCCGGCCCGCCCCCACCGATCAAAGCCCGCCGCCCCCGGACCCGGCCGCCGCCGACCCCCGACCGGAATCAACCGGCAGGCGGAATTCCGCATCGAACCTCGGTACGCGGGAGGCCGGGCCGACCCGCTATCGCAATGCGGCTCCGATCTGGACCGATCCGGCCGTGGATGAGGTTCTCCCACAGATCCATTCACCCGCGGTGTTGGCCGCGATCCGCTCGGCGACGGTAGGCATGCCGGTGGAGCGCACCGCGTGCGCCCCATTCACCCACGGCCGCTGGGCTTTCAGCCATAACGGCGTGATTCCCGACTGGCGCGGCACCCTCACCGCCGTCGCAACGAAGTTCGACTCACCGTCTCTCCTGGAGGCCGAGTCGATGACGGATTCCGCCGCCCTCTGGGTGATCCTGCGCGGTCGGCTGGAGAGCGAATCGTCGCCGGAGGCCGCACTGCGCGAGGTTGTTCGGGCGGTGGCGGGGTTGTCGCCGGGGGCTCGGCTGAATTTGCTGGTGGGGGATGGGGAGACGGTGTGGGCCACTACGTGGCGGCATGCGCTGTCGGTGCTGGTGGGGGATGAGTTCGTGGTGGTCGCCTCGGAGCCCTATGACGACGATCCGCGGTGGCAGGCCGTCGGGGATCGGCAGATCGTCGTGGCGCGGCCGGGGTGGCTGTCGGTGCAGGACCTGGATATCGAAATCGGAAGGGCTGGTTCATGAGTGCCGCATCGCTGGACATTCATTTGACGGACGAGGATTTGACCGCCGCCCTGCGCGCGGATGTGCGCGCGGGGCTGACGGCGGAACCGAAGTGGTTGCCGCCCAAGTGGTTCTACGATGCACGCGGGAGCGAACTGTTCGAGCTCATTACCGAACTCCCGGAGTATTACCCGACCCGCACCGAGCGGGCCCTGCTGGAGCGGGTGGTGGGGGAGATCGCCCGGCTGGCGCAGGCCGAGGTGCTGGTGGAGCTCGGCGCGGGTTCGGCGGCCAAGACCCGGCTGCTGCTCGACGCGCTCACCACCGAGGGACCGCTGAAGACCTATGTGCCGCAGGATGTCTCGGTCTCGGCGCTGACCGCAGCGGCCGATCAGGTCGCGGCCGAATTCCCGGGGCTGAGCGTGCACGGTGTGGTCAGTGACTTCACCGCCACCCTGGACAATCTGCCGCGCGGCGGGCGGCGCATGATCGCCTTCCTGGGCGGCACCATCGGCAATCTGGCGCCGCGCGAGCGCGCGGAATTCCTGGCCGGTGTGCACGATGTGCTGGAGCCGGGCGAACAACTGCTGCTCGGTGCGGGACTGGTGATCGATCCCGCGATTCTGGTGCCCGCCTACGATGATGCCGCCGGGGTGACCGCCGAATTCAATCGCAATGTGCTGCACGTGCTCAATTCCCGGCTGGACGCGAATTTCGAGCCGGAGAAATTCGCGCATATCGCGCTCTGGGATGCCGAGCACGAGTGGATCGAAATGCGTTTGGAGGCAACCGAAGCGGTCACCGTCACCATCGCCGAACTGGATCTGACGGTGGACTTCGCGAAGGGCGAGCAACTGCGCACCGAGATCTCCGCCAAATTCCGCCGCGCGGGTCTGGAAAAGGAGCTGGCCGCGGCGGGATTCGCGACCGAGCGCATTTGGACCGATCCGGACGGCCGATTCGCGCTGGTGCTGGCCGAACGCCGCTGACTCAACCCGTCACGGCGGCAAGCCATTCCATGGTCGGGCGCATGGCTTCCCACGCGGCGCGAATCTCCTTCGCCGCGCGGGGAGTCTCCAACCAGGGGGGAGCCCCGAAATCCTTACTGATGACCAGGGATTTGTGCCGGAGCAGTTCGATCCGCGGATGGTCGGCGGCGTACCCCTTGGGTTTGGTGGCGAGTTTGTCCCCGCCGATCGTGTACCCCGCCTTGACCATTCCGGCCAGCAGCCGCTCCAGTTCCGGCCCGCGCACCTCATTGTCGATGGTGCTGCGCAACTGAGCGAGCTGCGCCGGTGAGGGCCCGTAGATCCCCGCGGCGACGAATAACCCGCCCGCCCCGATCTGCACATACCACCCGCCCCCGGAGGTGGCGTGCACCGTCGCGCCCTGATGATTCTTATAGGGCGTCTTATCCTTGGAGAACCGGATATCGCGATACGGCCGAAAGAATTTGGCCGTCCCGAAATCCGGTTCCAATTCGGCGAGCAGGGCCTGCATGGGATCCCGCACCGCCGTCTCCCACACCTTCTTGTTCGCGGTCCAGAAGGCTTTGGAGTTGTCGGCCTCGAGGTCATCGTAGAAGTCGAGTCCGGCGAGCGGGAATCCGGTGAACGTGGTCATGGCTCAGTTCAGGCTCGAGCCGTAGATGGCGAGTCCGATAATGAAGCCGAGCACCATGCATACGCCCGCGGCGATGGCGGCCCACTTGCCGAGCGGCTCACCCTTGTTGTTGCCGATAATGCCGAGCACGATTCCGGCGATGCCGAATCCGGGCGGGCAGAACAGCAAAGCGATTGCGGCGCAGACGAATCCGATAATGGAGAAGACCTGCGTGCCGGAGCGCGGCGGCGGTGCGCCGTACGGCTGCGCGGGAAACGGCTGATATCCCGGCTGCCCGTACGGCTGTTGTCCGTAAGGCTGCTGCTGCCCGTACTGCTGCTGACCATAGGGCTGCTGCGGATACGGCTGCTGCGGATACGCCGGATACCCGGCCTGCTCACCCTGCGGCTGTCCGCCCATCGGCGGATAGTTGTACATCCCACCCGCCGGATATTCGCCCTGCGGCGGCTGCGATCCCGGAGCGCCCGGGTTGTACTGCGTGGTCGGCGCGTCCTGCCACTGCCCGGCCGCGGGCTGCGCCGGATCGCTCCACTGCCCCGCGGCGGGCGCATCCTGCGGCTGACCCGAAGGCGCGGGCGTCGAGCTTTCCGGAGCCGAGCCTTCCGGTGTGGCGTCGGGCTTCTTCTTGAACATGTCGCCCGGATCGGACTGGGGTTCGTGCGGCGGCGTGCTCATGTCGCGCCTTCCTTGGAGGTCGGTGTGAACGCTTTCCATGGGTATCACACTGCGGGCCGTCCCGCGTAACAGCGCGGCCCCCGCAAAATGCGCTAGTCGCCCAATTCGTCGACGATTTCCATGGCGGCGAGCTCCGCGGGCCGGTCATCCTCGGCCTTGTTCTCATCGCGCCGGCGGCGGCGGGTCCACTCCTGGTCGAGTTCGGCTTCGATGCCGAGCCTGCCGTTATCCTCGTTCTCGCGGTTGCGGATGACGAGTTCGTCCGGTGGGTCGGCGATATAGCGCTCGTATTCGCGCACCTCGTCGGCCTGGTCGTCATCGCCCATGTCGTAGTCGAGGTCTTCGATGTCCTCGGTGTCGAGCACCTCGTCGATGAGCTGATCCTCGTCATCATTGCGCCGGTCGTCCATACGGAACCACACCTCTCCGCGCGTCAGCGCACCCGTAGCAAGTGGCATACGGGTGCAACGCTACCGCCGCCGCGCCTTGGAACGCGACAACTGATTTCGTGAGGGCGGATAACTCGCCGGGTACGCCCAAAACTTGGGGCGCACCCGACGGTGGGCACGCGAATGGGACTTCAGGGGCTCTTGGCCGTGCGCTGAAGATCCGGGGAGGCGGTCAAGCGTTGCCGTTGAAAAGCCCTGTCACAGAGCCGTTTTCGAAGACCTCGCGGATGGTCTGCGCCAGCAGCGGCGCGATCGAGAGCACCGTCAGCGTCGGGAACTTCTTGTCCTCGTCGATGGGCAGCGTATTGGTGACCACGACCTCTTTCGCGCCGCAATTGGCCAGGCGCTCGGCGGCCGGATGGCTCAGGATGCCGTGCGTGGCGGCGATGACGACATCGCCCGCGCCAGCCTCCTTCAGCACCTTGACCGCACCGGCGATGGTGCCACCGGTATCGATCATGTCGTCGATCAGGATGCAGGTGCGGCCCTCGACCTCGCCGACCACGCGGTTGGCCACGACCTGATTGGCCACCAGCGGATCACGGGTCTTGTGGATGAACGCCAGCGGCGCATCCGAGAGCGAGTTGGCCCACTTCTCGGCGACCTTCACGCGGCCCGCGTCCGGGGAGACCACGGCGATATTGTCCAGCGCGTAGTTATTCCGAATGTGCTCGGCCAGCTGCACCTGCGCGTGCATGTGATCGACCGGGCCGTCGAAGAAGCCCTGGATCTGATCGGTGTGCAGGTCGACGGTGATGATGCGGTCGACGCCCGCGGTCTTGAGCAGATCGGCGATCAGGCGGGCCGAGATGGGCTCGCGACCGCGGTGCTTCTTGTCCTGGCGGGCGTACGGGTAGAACGGCAGCACCGAGGTGATGCGCTTGGCCGAACCACGCTTGAGGGCGTCGATCATGATGAGGTGCTCCATGACCCACTGGTTCAGCGGGGCCGGGAAGCTTTGCAGCACGAAGGCGTCGGAGCCGCGAACCGATTCCTCGAACCGGACGAAGGTCTCGCCGTTCGCGAAATCGCGCGCGGTCTGCGGGGTCACATGGACGTTGAGTTCCTTGGCCACCGCCTCGGCGAGCTCGGGATGAGCGCGTCCCGAGAACAGCATCAGGTTCTTGTGGTTTTCGGTAGAGAACGCGGTCACGGACGTTCGCCATCCTTTTGCTCGTTGGATATCTCGGTCTTGCTCGGTTCGTCCGAGTTGCCCGCGAGAGCCGACTCGGCCGCGCGGGCGGCATCGGTGCCGGGGCGATTGCGCTGCACCCAGCCGTCGATATTGCGTTGCGCTCCGCCCGACACCGCCAGAGCCCCCGGTGGAACGCTTCTGCGCAGTACAGTACCTGCCGCCGTATAGGAGCCGTCACCCACGGTGATCGGTGCGACGAACATGGTGTCGCTGCCCGTGCGGACATGCGATCCGACCACGGTGTGATGCTTGCGCACGCCGTCGTAGTTGACGAAGACGCTGGACGCACCGATGTTGCTGTGCTCGCCGATGGTGGCGTCGCCCACATAGGTCAGATGCGGAACCTTGGAGTGCGCGCCGATTTTCGCGTTCTTGGTCTCCACGAACGCGCCCAGCTTTCCGGCCTCGCCGACCGAGGTGCCGGGGCGCAGATAGGCGAACGGGCCGATATTCGCGCCCGGGCCGATATTGGCCTTCTCGCCGTGCGTGCGCACCACCTTCGCACCCTCGCCGACGACCACATCGGTGAGCGTGGAATCGGGTCCGACCTCGGCGTCCTCGCCGATGATGGTGTCGCCCAGCAGTTGTACGCCCGGTTTGATCACCGCATCGCGGCCGATGACCACGCTGCCGTCGATCCAGGTGGTGGCCGGATCGATGATGGTGACCCCGGCGCGCATATGCCGCTCCACGATGTACCGGTTCAGCGTGCGCGCGGCATCGGCCAATTGCACGCGGTCATTGACCCCGGTCACCTTGGCGGAGTCCAGAAGTCGCGCACCGTGCACCGGATGTCCGGCCTCGCGAGCGAGTTTCAGCACATCGGTGAGGTACAGCTCGTAGCGCGCGTTGTCGGTGTCGATGCGGGTGATCATCACGCGCAGCACCGCGGCGTCGAAAACGTATACGCCGGAGTTGACCTCGCCGATGGCGGCCTGGGCCGGGGTGGCGTCGGCGTGCTCGACGATCTCGAGCAGATGGCCCTCGGCATCGCGCACGATGCGGCCGTAGCCGTTCGGATCCTCGGGTGCGAAGGTCAGCACCGTGACCGCGGAGCGCTCGGTATAACTGCGATGCTCGTCCAGGAGCGCGTTCAGGGTGTGCCCGTCCAGCAGCGGCACATCCGCGTAGGTGACCAGGACGTCCCCGGTGAAATCCTCCGGCAGCGCGGTGAGCGCGCACTGGACGGCGTGCCCGGTGCCGCGCTGTTCCTCCTGTACCGCCAGGATGATCTGGCGGCCGAGCTCTGCGCCCACCTTGCCCACCGCGTCGCCGACCTGTTCGCGGTCGTGGCCGATCACGGTGATGAGGTACGTCGGGTCGATCTCGTTCGCCGCATGCAGCGCGTGCGCGAGCATGCTGCGGCCGGACATCCGGTGCAACACCTTGGGGGTCTTGGACCGCATTCGGGTTCCGGCTCCGGCGGCGAGAACGACGACGGCGGTCTGCTGTGGCATGGATCTCCCTCGGCTGCGCGTCATCGTGCTGAGTTCTTTGTTGCGCTGGGCCACAGTTGTGCTGCGTCAGCGATGTGCGGGGCCAACCATAGTGACCCCGTTCGCGAGCTCCGCCGCCAGGACTCGAACCTGAACTAACTGAACCAAAATCAGTGGTGCTGCCATTACACTACGGCGGATTGCAACCCGGCGGACCGTTCGGTTCGCCGAACCTGCGTTTCTATGGCATGCGCGTAGATACTCGCACATGCCCCCGCCTTCACGCGATTTTTGCTGGACCGCCTCCGCGAATCTTTTGCCGAGCACTGGGTGAACAGGGATTTTTCCGGCGGGTCGTCGGTGGGGACCTGGTCGATTTCGGATGTCCCCGCCGGGTTACCCCGATCTCACGGGAGCAGTCGTGACGTTCGCATCGGCGGGTGTTCCAGCCGACAGATGACGGCGGGGCGCTCTGAGACAGTTTGTTTCTCATCTGGTTGAGTTGTAGGACGTTCGTACGGCATACAGGGAGGCGGGGCGATGACTTCGGGTGATGGCAGCCGGGTGTCGCGTCCGCGGATGACGGGGACGCAGCGGCGGCAGCAGCTCATCGAGATCGGCCGGGCGCTGTTCGCCGAGCGGGGGTACGACGCGACATCGGTGGAGGAGATCGCGCAGCGGGCGCAGGTGTCCAAACCCGTGGTGTACGAACACTTCGGCGGCAAGGAGGGTTTGTATGCCGTCGTGGTGGATCGGGAGATGTCCACGCTGCTGGAGATGATCACCGCGTCGCTGTCGCAGAACCGGTCGCGGGTGCGGCTCGAGCAGGTGGCGCTGGCGTTGCTCACCTATATGGAGGAGCGCACCGACGGGTTCCGCATCCTGGTGCGAGATCAACCGGCCTCCGCCGCCGAGGGCACCTACTCCAGTCTGTTGAACGAAGCGGTAAATCAGGTGGCGCACATACTCGCCGGTGATTTCGAGCGTCGCGGTTTGGATATGAGTCTGGCGACGCTGTACGCACAAGCGCTGGTGGGGATGGTCGCAACGGCGGCGTCGTGGTGGCTGGACGTGCGATCACCCTCGAAGGAAGTGGTCGCCGCGCACCTGGTGAACCTGTGCTGGAACGGCCTCACGCATCTGGAGGCCGACCCCAAGCTGGCGTCGGAATGGCCCAGTGGCAAAGGCGTACGAGACCTATAGGTCTGAAAATGGTGTGGCACAGCGGCGGAACTGGAGAGTTAACCAGTGAATTGCGATGGAGGACGGGTCGAATGCTCGAATCGACTGGCATACGGCAGCCGGGTGGTACGGTTCACCCATCCTTCGAGTGCTGTTCGAACTGTGATGTCGGTCAACTTCGGGATGTCGGTCTACTTCAGGATGGCTGGTTTGATGACAGGCGGATCTGATGGCTAGGCAAGCGCGTGCGGAGATCACTCGCGATTCCGTGCTCGCGGGCGCGGCCGATGTCTTTCTCCGATTGGGGTACGCGAACGCGTCCCTGTCCGAGATCATCGCACAATCGAATGTGACCAAGGGCGCCTTGTACTTTCACTTCGGCTCCAAGGAGGAGCTGGCCCGCGCCGTGGTCGATCAGGGCAATGAGCGACTGATCAGCGCGTGTCAGGGCTTCTTCGATCCGCGCGTGCCCGCGCTGGAGGCGTGCATCGGAATCACCTATGTGGTGGCCGATTTGACGATGAACGATCCGATGGTCGGGGCGATGCTCAAGCTGACCCATCAGATCGGCGACTACCGCGGGGCCACCGGTGAGAACATCGCCAAGACCTGGGGTGAGACGCATCGGCTGCTCGCGGAACGCGCTATCGCACAGGGCGATTTGCAGCCCGACCTGGATCCGGAGACCATCGGCCTGCTGCTGCAGGAGGTGACCACCGGCGTCCATATGGTCGCGGTCAGCACCGAGACCATCGATCAGATGGCGACGTGAATGGAACGGGCCTGGTACTTCCTGCTCCCGTCCATCGTCCCGGACGAAAAGGTCGCGTACTTCAGGGAATTCGCCGCCAGGCGTCTCCGCCGCTACGTGCAGTGACAGCGGCGGTTACCGGGGGATATCCGGATTCTCGCGTTTGAGTCGTCGCCAGCCACCCGCGCGGTTGTTGGCGACGATCTGTTTGAACATGGCGAGAAGGGCTGGGGCGTTGAGCGTTTCGCCCTCCTGGACGGCGATCATGCGGGCGGTCTTGTTCTCGTGGCCGCCGGTGATGATGCCGTGCGGGTCGGGAACTATGCCGCCGTCGTAGAGGAAGATGTCCACGGCCTTCCTGGCGCCCAGCAGGGCGCAGATATTTCCGTCGAGGACGAAATACGGTTGGACCGTCCGCTTGATCGTCTCCTGGACCGCCGGGTCCGCCGCGTGCACCAGCTCGCGCACTTCTTGGCAGATGGTGCGCTGCCATTCGGGTAGCCCCTCTATATAGGCGTCCACCCGAGGGTCGGCCAAATAGGACATACAGCCATGAAAGCACGTGGAGACAGCGTCTGTGTGAAAGCCGTCAGTCCCCGTGATTAAACTCGGGTGGTTGTCCGAACCGCTGATCTGCGTCCAGGAGTCTGCCTCATGTCGAGCCAACGTCCACCTCTCGCGGGACTGGCCGCAGTGGCCGCTGCCGACACTTCGTTGCAGCAGGTCAAGGGCCTGATCGGGCGGGAGTCGGCCATGCTGGTCGCGCCCTCGGCGGTACGGCCGTTCGTGGCGGCGACCATCGCGGGGGAGCGACCGCTGGTGGTGGTCACGGCCACCGGGCGCGAGGCCGACGATCTCACCGCCGAGCTCACCGAGATGCTCGGCGCGGGGGTGGCGGTCTTCCCGTCCTGGGAGACGCTGCCGCATGAGCGGTTGTCCCCGGGCGCGGATACCGTCGGCAAGCGGTTGCAGGTGCTGCGACGGCTCGCCCATCCCGAGGATCCGGTGTACGCGGAGCCGCTGCGCGTGGTGGTGACCACGGTGCGCTCGCTCATGCAGCCGATGGCGCGCGGGCTCGGCGATCTGGAACCCATTGTGCTGCGTGTCGGCGCGGAGTTCGATTTCGACGAATTGCTCGCCCGGCTGGTGGAATTCGCGTACGAGCGCGTCGATATGGTCGGCAAGCGCGGTGAGTTCGCGGTGCGCGGCGGCATTCTCGATCTCTTCCCGCCGACGGCGGATCATCCGGTGCGCGTGGAGTTCTGGGGCGACGAGATCAGCGAACTGCGCGCCTTCGCGGTCGCCGATCAGCGCTCCATCCACGATGTGCCGATCGAACTGGCGGTGGCCCAACCCTGCCGGGAACTGTTGCTCACCAATGAACTTCGCGACCGCGCCGCCGAGGTGGCCGCCGAGAATCCCGCCGACGCGGCCCTGGTGGAGATGCTGGAGAAGATCTCCCAGGGCATTCCGGTGGAGGGTATGGAGGCGCTGCTGCCGGTGCTGCAACCGGGTGAGCTACAGCTGCTCACCGAGGTGCTGCCCGCGCATACCCATGTGCTGCTGTGCGATCCGGAGAAGGTCCGCACCCGCGCCGCCGATCTGGTGCGCACCGGGCAGGAATTCCTGGAGGCGTCCTGGACCGCGGCCTCGTTCGGCGGCGCCGCACCGCTGGGCGCGCACGGTCTGGACCTGGCGGCTTCGGCCTATCGCGGCCTGGACGTGGTGCACGCCGATGCGGAAAAGCACGGCCTGCCCTGGTGGACGCTGAGCCCGCTGATCGCCGATCATCCGGACGAGATCGTGCTGCCGGTGCAGTCCGCGCCCTCGGCGCGCGGCTCGGAGGAGTTGATCGCCACCATCTTCGCCTCGCTGCGCGCGCACGTGTCCACCGGTGGCCGCGCGGTCATCGTGGTGGCGGGACACGGTACGGCACAGCGCATTCTGGAGCGCCTGGCCGATGCCGAGGTGCCCGCGGCCGCGCTGGAGGCCGGGGCCGAACCGGTGCGCGGACTGGTCGGGGTGCTCTGCGGTTCGCTGCACGACGGCATCATGTTCGACGATGCCGGACTGGTGGTGATCGCCGAATCCGATCTCACCGGCAATCGCGTCACCGCACCCGGCGAAGGTAAGAAACTCGCGGCCAAGCGGCGCAATCAGGTCGACCCGCTGGCGCTGCGCGCCGGGGATATGGTCGTGCACGATCAGCACGGCATCGGCCGCTTCGTAGAGATGATCGAGCGCACGGTCGGCGGCGCGCGCCGCGAGTACCTGGTCATCGAGTACGCGCCGAGTAAGCGCGGTCAGCCGGGCGATCGCCTGTTCGTCCCGATGGATTCGCTCGATCAGCTCTCCCGCTATGTCGGCGGTGAGATGCCGAGCCTGTCCAAGATGGGCGGTTCGGATTGGCAGAACACCAAACGCAAGGCGCGCAAGGCCGTTCGCGAGATCGCCACCGAACTGGTCCAGCTGTACGCCGCCCGCCAGGCCGCGCCCGGGCACGCCTTCGGCCCGGACACCCCGTGGCAGGTGGAGATGGAGGACGCCTTCGCCTTCACCGAGACGGTCGATCAGCTCACCGCCATCGCCGAGGTGAAGGCCGATATGGAGAAGGCGGTCCCGATGGACCGCGTCATCTGCGGCGACGTCGGCTACGGCAAGACCGAGATCGCGGTGCGCGCGGCGTTCAAGGCGGTGCAGGACGGTAAGCAGGTCGCCGTGCTGGTGCCGACAACCCTGCTGGCGCAACAGCACTTGCAGACCTTCACCGAACGACTCGCCGGCTTCCCGGTCACCGTGAAGGGGCTGTCCCGCTTCACCGATGCCGCCGAATCGCGCGAGATCATGGAGGGGATGGCCTCGGGCGAGGTCGATATCGTGGTCGGCACGCACCGGCTGTTGCAGACCGGTATCCGCTGGAAAGACCTGGGCCTCACCATTATCGACGAGGAGCAGCGCTTCGGCGTCGAGCACAAGGAGCACATCAAGGCGCTGCGCACGCACGTGGACATGCTCACCATGTCCGCCACGCCGATTCCGCGCACGCTGGAGATGAGCCTGGCGGGCATTCGCGAGATGTCGACCATCCTCACCCCGCCCGAGGAGCGGCATCCGGTGCTGACCTATGTCGGCGCGTACAACGACAAGCAGGTCGCCGCCGCCATTCGCCGTGAGCTGCTCCGGGACGGCCAGATTTTCTATGTCCACAATCGGGTGTCCTCGATCGAGAAGGCCGCCAAGCGGATTCGCGATCTGGTGCCCGAGGCGCGGGTGGCGATCGCGCACGGGCAGATGAACGAGGACACGCTCGAGAAGACCGTGCAGGGTTTCTGGGAGCGCGAATTCGACGTGCTGATCTCCACCACCATCATCGAAACCGGTTTGGACATCTCCAATGCCAATACGCTGATCGTGGAACGCGCTGACGCGCTGGGCCTTTCGCAGCTGCATCAGCTGCGCGGGCGCGTGGGCCGCAGTCGCGAGCGCGGCTACGCGTACTTCCTGTACCCGCCGGAGAAGCCGCTCACCGAGACCGCCTACGACCGCCTGGCCACCATTTCGCAGAACTCGGATCTGGGCGCGGGTATGGCGGTGGCCATGAAGGACTTGGAGATTCGCGGTGCGGGCAATGTGCTCGGCGCGGAACAGTCCGGACATGTCGCGGGCGTCGGTTTCGATCTGTACGTACGCCTGGTCGGCGAGGCGGTGGAGGCCTATCGCGCCGCCGCCGACGGTCGCCCCATCACCGTCGATGAGGAGATCCGCGAGGTACGGATCGACCTTCCGGTGGACGCGCACATTCCGCCGGACTACATCGCCTCGGATCGGCTGCGGCTGGAGGGCTACCGCAAATTGGCCGCCGCCCAGGATGATTCGGGCCTGGCGGCCGTCGTAGAGGAGCTCGTGGACCGCTACGGCCCGCTGCCGGTGGAGGTCGGCCGCCTGGTCTCGGTCGCCAAACTGCGGCTGCTGGCGCGCGAGTACAAGATCGCCGAGATCGGGGTCACCGGCACCACGTTGAAGGTCGCGCCGCTGCAACTGCCGGACTCGAAACAGTTGCGGCTCAAGCGGCTCTACCCGAACGCGACCTACCGCCCCGCCACCGGCATCGTGCAGTTGCCGCTGCCGCGGGTGGAGGACAGTGTCGGCGCGGCCCGCGTCCGCGATGTGCAGGTACTCCAGTTCGTCGCCGATCTGCTGCTGGCCCTGGATGGAAAGGCCCCCGGTGCGGTCGATGTCAGGATCGCGCCCGAGGCGGCCGCGGCCCGATGAGCCCGTCGGACAGCAACGGCGGTGGCCGGTTCGCGTCGGGGTATCGAGCCGCCGGTTCGTCGGGAGGGAACCTGGGAGCCGATACCGCTCGCATGGCGGAGGCGCTCGGGGAAGCTGTCGAGGTCATGGATCGGCTGTGGAAATTCGGCGGCTGGGAGGTCACCCAAACCCACGATTCGCTGCGGCCGTATCTGCTGGAGGAGACCTATGAACTCCTCGACGCGATCCAGGCCGGTGATGCCGGAACCATTCGCGAGGAGCTCGGCGATCTGCTCCTGCAGGTGCTGTTCCACTCCCGAATCGCCGAGGCCGCAGGCGAATTCACCGTTGCCGAGGTGGCGGCCGCGCTGGTCGCCAAGCTGACCCATCGCAGTCCGCACCTGCTCGACGACGGTATCGATCCGGCCGCCGATATCGAATCCAAGATCGCCGCGCAGGAGGCGGCGTGGGAGGAGCGCAAGACCTCCGAGAAGTCGCGCCGCTCCTGTCTGGACGGTATCGCCATGGCGCAGCCCGCATTGGCGCTGGCGGAGAAGGTGCGCTCGCGCAGCGGTAAGGCCGGGCTGCCGGACGAGTTGATTCCGATGGCGCTGCGCGTGGTCGACCTCGGCGGTCCGGGGAGCGCCGAGGAGCGCCTGCGCAAGGCCACCCTCGCCTTCGCCGCCGATATTCGCGCCGCCGAGGATGCGGCGGAAGTCGCTCGCGGCGAACGTCTTCCTCTCACCGCGGCGCAGTGGCGCGAGTTCTGGCCGGGGGCCTGACGCACCGACCGCCCGGCACTTCGCCGTAACCCGATCGCCGCCTATCGGCCGGGCGGTTCGTGGTCGCCGCCCGCTATGCTTCTGCTGTTTCGGGTTCAGAGGAGGGGCAATGCGGGGGCGTGCGGTCGCCATCGGTCTGGCGCTGTTGTTCACGGTGACGGGCTGCGGCAAAGTCGTGAGCGGTGTGGCGTCCCCCGATCCGGTGGTGGTGAAAATGGCCCGCCTGACGCCGGACAAGATCTCCGACGTCATGCTCTCGCTCGACGATGTCGGCAAGATCGTCGCCTCCACCGCCCTCACCCAGCGGTTCGAGAACACGGTCCCGACCGTTCCGAACTTCACCTATTCGCCCGCCGAGTGCGCCCCCATGATGTACACCGCCGATCTGGACACCTACGGCGAGAAGTGGAATGGCTTCCGGCTGCGCTCATTCCGCGAGGCGGACGACAACTATCAGCACGCGATTTACCAGACCGTCTCCACCTATAAGAACTTCCTGGTGGCCGAATCCATGGTCGGCCACTACCGGGACGTGCTCGCGCAGTGCAAGGACAAGGACGTGACCAATACGCCCAAGGACTCCAAGGACAAGCCGAGCGTCCTGCGCGTCACGGCCGTCTCGCACAACACCGACCCCGCCGCCGTCTCGGTCGATTGGACCGTCTCCTCCAGCGGCAGCACCTGGGTCTGCTCGGACACCATGCGCACCCAGGGCAATGCCCTCATCGAGGTCTCCAGCTGCTCCTACGCCGACGCCCGCACCTCCGCCGCCGTCGCGGACCGCATAGCCGCCAAGATCCGCCAGCTCAACTGACCGCGGCTACACCCGGGTGACGGTCTCATAGGTGGTCAGTCGGCTGCTGTCGATGGGCGCGTGATCCGGCCAATGGTGGGCGGCGGTGAAAGCCTCGCTCTCGAGGAACGCGGAATACGCTGCCTCATCGGTGAACTCGAGCACGGAGAGATATCCGCGCCCGTCCTGCCTCGGCCGTAGCAGTCGAGCGGCCGTCAATCCCGGTACGCCGGTGAGTGTTCCGTGCATGGACGCGGCGAAATTTCGTTCGAACACGGGCTCGTTCGCCTGCGCCACGAACAGCTCATTGATCACGACGAACATCAATTCTCCCGAAGTTGTGAGTCGATCCCCACCGCGCGCTCGACGAAAGCCATGGTGAGGCGCCGCACATGCCGGAAATCGGCCCCGGCGTCGAGTCGATCGATGGCCCGCCCGATCGCCCCGTCGATCAGATCCGCCGTCAGGGCCGGATCAGGATCCCCGCGTTCGGCCAGCGCCTCCCGAAGCGGTTCGGCAAGCATCCGATGCGCTCTCGCGATGCGCTCCCGCGCCCCCTCGTCGCGCGGCACCCCACCCCCGAGCACCGCGACCCGATGCGCCCCGGACCCCGCCAGCGCCAACGAAGTTCGCACATAAGCCGCAACTCGCCGATCCGCTCCGTCGACCGCGTCGACGGCCTCCCGAACGACCGCCGCCCAATCCGCGAACGCATTGCCCACAATCCGCTCCAGAATCTCCTCCCCGGAGCGGAAGTACTTGTAAACGCTGCTTCGAGCCAGCCCGGCCGCGGCCCCGACCGCGGCGGGCGTAACCGCCCCGCGGCCCTTACTCAGCAACAGTTCACGAGCCGCCCCCAGCAGCGCATCCTCCTGATTGGCCCGATGCTCGGCCACGGTCGCCGCATCGATCTTCGGCATTGACTCTCCCGCGAACTTGGAAACTCTGTGTCGCCAAACTAGCATAGTTGGCGACACAGCGCCGCTATATTCTCAGGGTTCGAGGAGTTCTGCGCGCAGGCGGAGTATGGAAGAGCAAGTGGATCCCCCTATCCTGATGTCTTCATTTTTAGGACACATTAGGGGCAATGTGTCTCTAAATTTAGGACATCAGGACAGGGGTAATCCGCTCTGATCAGACGTTGACGCCGTAGTCGCGGGCGATGCCGGCCAGGCCGGAGGCGTAGCCCTGGCCGATGGCGCGGAACTTCCATTCCGGGCCGTGCCGGTAGAGCTCACCGAAGACCATGGCGGTTTCGGTGGAGGCGTCCTCGGTGAGGTCGAAGCGGGCCAGTTCGGAGTTGGTCACGGCATCGACCACGCGAATGTAGGCGTTGCGGACCTGTCCGAAGGACTGGCTGCGGATATCGGCCTCGTGGATCGATACCGGGAAGAAGATATTGGTGATCGTCGGGGGCATGGCTGCCAGGTCGACATTGATCACCTCGTCGTCACCGTCACCGGCGCCGGTGAGATTGTCACCGGTGTGCTCGATGGTGCCTTCCGGCGAGCGCAGATTGTTGTAGAACACGAAATGCGCATCCGACAGCACCCGCTGGTTCGGTCCGCAGGCCATCGCGCTGGCATCCAGGTCGTAATCCGCGCCGGTGGTCGTGCGAACGTCCCAACCCAGGCAGACGGCGACCTTGGTGAGGTTCGGGGCCTGTTTGGAGAGCGAAACGTTTCCACCCTTGGCCAAGCTGACAGACATGATCTCCTTCCCCGCGGCGCATTCACACCGCATCCCTTCCCGATTATGGTCGATCCGGGGACCCGCTGTGCGCGTTCATTTCGCCGCGAGCGTTGCGGTTCCGACACCATGTCTGGAATGTCTGAATTGAGAGGGAAGTCGGACCGCTCAGTTGCGTTCGGCGGCCATGGATTTCAGCGTCGCGACCCGTTTCTCCAGATACCGCAATTCTGTCGGATCGATCACATTGCGCTGGATTCCGGCCGCCACCGCGAACGCGGACTGCCGATGATCGTCGATCACCTCGACCTCGAGCGCCACCGCGGTGTAGTCGTCCGCACCGGGCATCGGGTCCGCGAGAATCTCCGCCTGCCCGCGCGCGCAGAGCGCCACATTGCCGCCGCCCAGAATCAGCAGCGCCACCGCCGGACGCTCGCGCAGGCGCGCCAGGGAACCGCGATCGGACTTGAGGCTCAACAGGATCCGCCGATCCCCGGCGCGCACCGGCCACGAGACCGGAATGGCGTGCGGGCTCGGATCGGTGGTCACCAGGACCGCGATGGTGTCGAGCGGCCACTCGGGCAGGACGCTCAGTTCGGGGTGTTCCGTCTCCGGGCCTTCCGTTGAAGACTCTTGCCGTTCCCGCGCTTCGGCTACCATCCGTCTCACCTCACGATCGGGTACCACACAGCGGGCTGGACTGTGCTGCCAGCAAGTGTATGCGGTTGCGGCCGTTACGCGCTCGCGTCCGAAGTGCCGCCCGAAACGTATGATCGGTCACTCTTGTCGGGTTACGGCTGTGAAAATCCCTCCGGACCTGCGGGGTGATGGATTGACTAGCAGCGATAACGGTTGCATCATTCGTTACAGTCCCTCGTCCAAACGAGGTCTTGCGAGTAACCGGCCGATGACCGTCCGGTGAAGGATCGTCCGCCACTCGGCGTCGACGAACGCAGCGGCAACGAAAACCCGGCGCACAATGGATTTCGCGCCCCCGGCCCCAGCCGGGCGTGTTGCTGCGGTGCAGGGGTGACAGGTGTGAGGTGATAGCGCGAGAGAGCGGAGATCGGTGATGGTGGAAATTGGTTCGGGGCAGCAGCCGGACATGGTGGCGATGGTGGGCGGCGCGAGCGTGGCGAATCTCGTGGCCTCCGACGCGGTGATCGACGATCTGCGCTATCTGCGCGCGGAGCTGAGCGCCGCCGGGGTGCCCTACCTGCTGGTGCGTGACTCCGATCACCGACTGGTGCTGGCGGTGGACAATGCGCACCGGGGTGCGCTCAGACGGGTGCTCGGGGCCGCCGTGGTCGCCGGCTTCTCCTGCAATGAGAAGCAGCACAATGTCTTCCGGCTCGGCCGGGATCTGGACACCGCCCATCACGTGGATATCGAGCTGTGGGAGTACCACGGAGATACCGTGGAATGCCCGCGTCCGAATGCCCTGACCCGCAATGTCTTCGACCTCGCCGATGTCGAACAGGGCACGGTGCTGCTGTTTGACACCAGCTGGCCGACCCTGGAGGGCATGTTCGCCCCGCATCCCACCGATGTCGGCTTCGATATCGATATCGTCTTCTCCTGGGTGGACGGCACCGATCCCGAATTCCGCGCTCGCCGTGCGGGAATGATGGCGCAGGTGGTGGTCGGCGAGGGTGATGAGGCCGATGCCCGCATCCGCCAGATCGACGAACTGCGCTACGCACTGCGGTCGGTGTACAAGAATGCGCCGTGGATTCGGCGCGTCTTCATCGCCACCGATTCCCGGGTACCCGATTGGCTCGCGGCCGATCCCCGGGTGACGATCGTGCGCGCCATCGATCACTTCGCCGATGCGAGCGGCCTGCCGGTCTTCAATTCCCATGCGGTGGAAAGCCAATTGCAGCATATCGAGGGGTTGTCGGAGCATTTCCTGTACTCCAATGACGATATGTTCTTCGCCCGCCCGGTGCGCCCGTCCATGTTCTTCACCCCGGCGGGCATCAGCCGCTATATCGAGGCCGGAACGCGAATCGGCCCGGGCGCCAACAATGAACGCCGCAGCGGGTTCGAGAATGCCGCCCGCATGAATCGGCAGCTGTTGACGCGCAGGTTCGGGCATATCATTACCCGGCATTTGGAGCACACGCCGGTTCCCTTGCGGCGCAGTGTGCTTCATGAGATGGAACGCGCGTTCCCGGAGGATTTCGCGCGCACCCGCACCAGTCGTTTCCGGGCCGCCACCGATATCTCGGTGACCAATTCGCTGTATCACTATTACGCGCTGCTCACCGGTCGCGCGGTACCGCAGGAGGCGGCGAAGGTCCGGTACGTGGACACCACGCTGTACACCGGGCTCGCACTGCTGGACGGGCTGCTGCGCCGGCGAAATGTGGATTTCTTCTGCCTCAATGACGGCAGTTTCCCGGAGGTCCCCGAGGCCGAGCGGGTGCGCGCGGTCTCGGAGTTCCTGGAGACCTACTTCCCCGAGCCCGCCCCCTGGGAGAAGCCGGATTCGATCACCAGCGGACTGGCAGCCCTCGAATCCGGCGCTGCCTGAACGGCTCTCCGTTGCTCGCCTGACGGCTCGCCGGTGATTCAGCCCGCCTCGGTCGCGGTATCGCGCCGCCGCAGTACATGCGGGATGCCCCCGGCGGGCGGAATCACGATCCCGGCGTCGGCGAGCCGCTGCGCCGCCTGCTCCGGGGTCTGCGGTTCGCCGACCGTGGCCCCCGCGCCGAGGGGCACCACCGAGTGCACCACGGTGTCGGGGTAGATGTGCACGTAGTTGAACGCCTGCGCCGCGTCCCGGCCGCGAATCCCGCCCTGCCGCACCGCCAGATCCTGGCTGTAGCAGGTCGCCGAGGCGACCGAGACCGGAATTCCGGCGAAGGTGGCGTTGGTGGAGAAGTGCAGATGGCCCGCGAGAATCGCGCGCACATCGGTGCCGTCCAGCACATCGGCGAGGTGGCGCTGATCGCGCAACTCCACCGTCACGGCCGGATCCAGCACGCACGGGATGGGCGGATGGTGCATGGCCACAATGGTGCCGAACGGCGCGGGTTCGGCCAGCACCTCGCGCAGCCACGCCAGCTGCGCCTGGGTGATCTCGCCGTAGTGGTGCCCGGGCACGGTGGTGTCGAGGGCGATGACGCGCAGCCCGTCGAACATGTGCACCACGTCCAGCGGTGCGGCCGAACCCTTTTCGTCGAGCATGTGCACGCGCAGCGCGGCGCGATCGTCGTGATTGCCCGCCACCCAGACCACCGGTGCGCCGATGCGATCGGCCCACGGCTGGACGAGTGCGCGCAGCTTGCGGTACGCGTCCGGCTCACCCTGGTCGGTGAGGTCGCCGGTGAAGACGATTGCGGTCGGTTTGATATGACTCGCCTCGGCCTCGCCGAGCAATTGGCCGAGTCGGGCCTCCGCGTCGACGTCCCCGTAGAGATCGGCGTCCGCGGCGATCAGATGGGTGTCGCTGAAGTGGAACAGCACATGGTCTGCCCTCGGGTACTCAGCGACTCTCGCGATGTACACGGACATCCTCCCCGGATGGTGTGTGCCCTCGGCTTGCCGATTTCCGTTCGCCAGACTAGCGAAGCCGTTTCCTCCAGCTTGCCCGCGGCCAGTGACGGCATGCTTGCGAGTAGGTGAGATTTATGTGTCGGCTCAGTGCCCGAGGCTACCGGCCAGCACCCGTGGATGTTCCTGCTCACGCGCGTGCAGCAGCGTGAAGTAGCGCCGCAGCATCAGGGCAGCCGTGGTGGCCAGACCGGCGGTCAAGCCCCACCACACACCCGCGGCCCCGAGATGCAAGGGGAAAGCGAGCAGCAATGCCGTGGGCAATCCCACAATCCAATACCCCACCAGGGACAGTCGGAAACCGGCCCGGGTGTCCTTGAGCCCGCGCAGCAGGCCGACGCCGATGTTCTGTGCGGCATCGCAGAATTGCAGCACGATCGCTATGAGCAGCAGCGTATGCGCGAGTGCGACGGTGGCGGCGTCGGTGTCGTCCAGGAAGGGCAGCAGCACCCAATCCGGTGCGGCCACATAGGCGATGCCGGTGACCGCGGCGACGATGCCCGCGTAGCGCAGCGCCAGCCAGGCCACCGAGCGCGCGTGCCGGTACTCCTCGCGCGCCACGGCCTTACTCACCAGGATCGACGCACCGTGCGAGAGTCCGATCGCCACCTGGAAGACGATGTACACGATCTGATAGACGACATTGTGCGCCGCCAGCGCCGCCGCGCCGAGGCTGCCCATGACCAGCGCCAGCACCGAGAACATGCCCGCCTCGGACCCGTAGGTCAGCGCGATCGGCGTGCCCAGGCGCAGCTCGTCGCGCACGGTTGCCCATCGCACCGGCCACAGGCGAATCGGCAGTGTCGCACCGAGTTCGGCATCGCGGTACACCATGGCCCAGAAGACCCCGAAGGTGATCAGGAAGACCAGCGAGGTGGCCACGCCGATACCGGTCAGCCCGAGTTCGGGCAGGAACGCCCAGCCGTGCATGAAGCCGAGGGCCAGCACCACATTCAGCGCGACGGAGCCGAGCGTCACCAGCAGCAGCGCCTGCGGCCGCTGCATCCCCACCGAGTACTGGCGCAAGACCTGGAACCACAGACAGGGCAGCAGTCCCGGCGCGAGCGCGACCATCATCGGCCGCGCCTCCGCGAGCACCGTCGCGTCCTGTCCGAGCCATCGCAAGGCCCAGCCGAGCCCGATAAGCACGGCGCCGCCGCACAATCCGGCAATGGTGGCGATCATGAAACTCGACCGCACCACCTCCCGCACCTCCCGGTCGACACTCCGCCCGCCCTTGCCGCCCCGGCTCACCACGGTCGCGACCTGATTGCCGGTCCCGGTGATCAGTCCGACGCACATGGTCCGAATCTGGTTGAACAGCACCAGCGCCAGCCCACCGGCGGCCACCTGCCGCACCCCCAGGGTGCCCATCAGCGCGATATTGGTGGTCGACACCGCGACCTGCGCGAGTTGCGTCAGCGCGATGGGCGTGGCCAGCGAATACAGCTGCCGCCCATCGGATTGCCGAGGGCCGTAACTCATTTGCCCGCGGCCCCCGCCGCGTAACCGGGCATCGTCGCGGAGTCGGCGATGCCGGAGTCCGTCGCGGGCTGCCCGGCCGACGGGATCACGATGGTGTGTGTTCGGGTATCGCACTCCCGGGGATTGAGCGCTGGCGAGTAGCGGTCGAGCATGCGGGCGACTTTACTTTCGGTATCGGAATCGAGCAGATCCCGGTCGTTCATCCATTCGTCGTCGAAGACGGTGTCCAGGTACTTCTCGCCGCCGTCGCCGATGATCGTCACCACCGTGGACCCGGCCGGGAAGTCGTCCATGCGGTCCAGCGCCGCGAAGACCGATCCGCCCGCGGAGCCGCCGATCATGAGCCCCAGCTTCGAGGCGATCACCCGTGCGGTCGCGAACGCCTCCACATCGGAGACCTTCACGCCCTCCTTGAGCAGGCTCATATCCTCATCGACGGTTTTGCCGGGATCAGCGCCCTCCGGGGTGCCGGTGCCCGACTGCCAGTACGGCCCCGCCGGACCGCCGAAGGCGATGGACCCCACCGGTTCCACGCCGTACATCAGCGGTTCCAGTCCGAGATCGCGCAGCCGCCGACCGGTGCCGAAGAGCGATCCGCCGGTGCCGACCGCGGAGATCAGCGCGTCCACCCGGCCCAGATCGGCGAGCAATTCATCGGCGAGAACGTAGTAGCCCAGCGGATTCGCGTCATTGTTGTGCTGTTCGGTGAAGTAGGTGTTCGGCTCGAGTCCGGCGCGTTCGGCCGCCTCGCATTCGTCCCGCGTCATTTTCTCGGCGAGTTCCTCACGGGCCGAGGTGGAGAGGCTGTCGTCGTCGCCGTCGGAGACGAATACCAGTTCCGCGCCCATTGCCCTCATGGTCCGAAGTTTGTCGCGGCAGGCATGGTGATCGACCACCGCGGTGAAGCGATACCCGCGTTCGGCCGCGATAACCGCGAGCCCCAAACCGGTATTCCCGGAGGTGGATTCGATGATGTGCCCGCCGGGTCGCAGCAGTCCGCGCGCCTCGGCATCGTCGATCATGGCCTTGGCCATCCGGATTTTCGCGGCTCCGGTCGGGTTCATGTTCTCGAGTTTCAGGAACAGCCGGGTGCCCGTATCCGTTGCCGCCAGCTCGAAGAGCGGGGTGCGGCCGATGAGGTCTGTCACTCGAGAGGTGACAACCGGCATGAACGTATCTCCTTGTGATCGGTGAATATGCGGATAACTGCTGTTCAACGCATTCGATCGAAGCTCAGGCAAACAGTAGTGCACCGGGCTCGCGGTCGGCGCGGCGAAGCGGGAAACGCACGGCGGCCGGTCAGGGGCCGTCAGGCTCCCAAATGAATGGTCGTTCCCCGTCGCCCGGACGTAACACGACTTTGGGGGGAATCGGAAGTTCGTGGAATTCCGACTCATTACTGTCCATCTGATACCCGGCGGTATTGGGGTAAATGAGCAGATCGTCCTTTTCCGCCGGGCGGGGGAGCGGGATGCGACGCCAGCTGATCATGTCGTCCTCGAGGCAGCTGGCTCCGCCCACGCAACTCGGGGTCACCGTGCCGGGTAGCTCGGGCCAGAGCACCGGATCCGGCAGGTATTCGGTGCCGAACCACTGTTCGGACACGCTCAGGCTGGTGCCGTTGACGGTCAGGATGCGGTACGGATGGCCTTCGGCGGTACGGGTTTTCACGCCCTGGACGGCGAAGACGGTGCTGCCCGCGCGGTCCAGCAGGGCGCGGCCGGGCTCGATGGCGAGCCGAATTCCGGCGGCGCGCAGGTGTGCCGCGAGATCGCCGTGATCGAGGATGGCCGCCAGCATCGCCGCGCCGGGGACCGGGCAGTGATAGGGGTAGTAGGAGTCGGGGCGTGGGGCGTGCCCGGCATGGAACCACTCCGGATTCACCCCCGCGCGGAAGGTCTTCCAGGCCGCGGCGGGCACATAGTCCACCCCGAAGCCGCCGCCGATGGACAGCGTGGTGACCGGATGGCCGAGCACCCGCGCCTCGCGGCAGCGGCGGATCAGGTCGGCGGCCAGTTCGGCGCGCGCGGCCACCTCATAGCCGCGCAGGTGAAAGCTGTAGCCCTCCAGGCGAATCCGGCTGTTGTGCACGAGAGTCAGTGCCGCCAGGTCGAGTTCGTTGCCGGTCATGCCGAAACGGCTGGTGGAGTGCGGCGGTAGCGCGCGCAGCACAATGCGCGCGGGCAGTCCGAGGGCGGCCAGGTGCGCCAGCTCGTCGAGGTCGCCGATGGCGATCACGGCCTCGTGGCGGGCCGCGAGCACCAGCAGCTCATAGGATTTCGCCGGACCGGTGACCATGAGGTCGCGGCCCGCGACGCCGCCGCGCAGCGCCGCGCGTAATTCCCCCGGACTGGAGACGTCCACGCCCACACCGGCTGCCACGCAGGCGCGCACGATCGCCGGTGATTTATTGGCCTTCTTGCCGTAGTAGATGGCCCCCACCACGCCCTTGTGCGCGAACACCCGTTGGAAGCTCCGAATGTTCCGCGTGACCCGTTCGGGGTAGAGCAGATGGAACGGCCCGTCAACGTGTTCGGCGATCTCGCGCAGCAGTCGCGGATGCGCGAGGACCCGGTACTCCCACTCATCGCGATGGGCGGGCATGGGCGCGGCCGTGATGGCTTCCAGGCCGGGCGGCACGGTCAGGGGCTCAACGGTGTCCGTCAGGGCTGTCTCCCTTGTTCGGCGGACCTGATGCGGTTCAGTCCCACAGCGGTACCTCCGTGCCGCGGCCCTCGGCGATGGCACGGGTGGCGAGGGCGTGGGCGACCGCGATATCGGTCAGCACCAGGCCGCTGTTGTAGACGAAGACGCGTTCGTCGTCGGTGCGGCGGCCCACGGCGCGGCGGTTCAGGATCTGCGGCAGTTCGGCGTCGACCGGGCGTAGTCGGCCGTCCGGACCCGCCATATCGGTGCCGGTGAGCGCCATTTGCTCGGCGCTGGTGGCGATTACGCGATCGGCCTCGGTGAGGGTCGAGGGGGCCAGGCCGTAGCCGACCAGCACCACGGTCGCACCGGGGGCCAGATCCTTGGCCTCGATGGCGACGTGGGTGCCCGGTCCGGCGGTGGCCAGAATGACATCGGCGCCGCGCGCGGCCTCGTGCGGATCGCTCACCAGTTCCAGTTCGGCACGCGGATCGTGGTCCAGCAGTTGCCGTCGCACCGATTCCAGTCCCTCGGGATGGGTGCCGTAGAGCATCAGCCGGTTCAGCCCCGGATTCGCGGTGAGCAAGTGCGGCAGCGCGTTTCGGCCCTGGGTGCCGGTGCCGATGAGCAGTACGCTGCGCGCCCCCGGTCGTGCGGTCTCGCGCACCAGCAGCGCCGAAACCGCGGGCGTGCGCAGTGCGCCCACCCGCGCGCAGTCCATCATGGCCACCGGCATTCCGGTGGCATCGTCGTAGAGGGTGATGGTGGTGTAGTACCGCTTGGTGGAACGATCGTGATGCGGATCGAATTTGTACGAGGTCTTCATGGCCACCACGCGCCGCCGCCCGTCGCGGCCGAGCATGGCGTACGCCACCGACCACCCGTCCGGATGCGCGACGCTGAGTTTGCGCGGATTATCCGAATCCCCCGCGGCGAAGGCGAGATACGCGTCCTCGACGGCGCGCACCACGTCGGCGGGGCTGATCGGCACATCGGCGAGATCGCTGCGACTCAGGACGCGCAATGGGGTGGGTCGGGTATTCACCTGCGGTTACCTCGGATCGTGTGGAACGGGGCCACCACCCGCTGGCCGTATCCGGTCTCCGCGGCTTCGGACGCATCGCGGTGGCGCTGGGCCAGCCGGATGTTCACTCGCTTGAGCCAGCGATCGGTGCCGTTGTAGCGGGGGGTGAACGGCACTCGTCCGTGTACCACTACGTCATTGTCCACCAGCAGCAGTTCTCCGGGGGCCAAAGCGGCGGTGATGCAAACCCTTTCGAGCTCCTCGGCCAAATGGTCGTAGGCCGAGCGGAATTCGGGGCCGGCGTCGTCGAGCGGGGTGTAGGCCGGATCGAAGCGCAGGGTGAGCTGTCCCTGATCGCGGCCGAGAGTGGCGACCGGCGGGGACGGCTGATTCGGGAACCCGGTGCCGTAGGAGACGTCCGGCAGAATCGGCAACTCCCGCCGGGAGAGCCGATCCCGTTGTGCCGCAGTCAGTTCCACGCGCCGGACGGAGGAGACGGTGGTGCCGACCAGGTCCGGATTGCGCAAACACCCCAGCATGAGCAGATTCGCGCGCAGCGGATGGAAGGCGTCCTCGGTATGCGGGCTCAGCAGGGCGGTGCTGCTGGCCCCGGACTGCTCCCGCTCATGCCCCGGGGTGGGCACGATATTGTTGACCAGCCGCCCGCCCTGCTGTCCCTGCCAGCCGAAAGGCTCACCGGCACAACGCGCGAGCAACAGCATGGTGATATCGAGCGCGAAGGATGACGAGGTGCGTCCGGGCTCACCGGCCCAGGCGGCGGCCTGGCGCCAGTCCATCGGCGTCTGCCCGAGTTCGGTGTCGCCGAGAGGTAGCCGGCCGATGACTGTCACGCCCGCCGCGGTGGCCGGTGCGCGCATGGCGTGGTGCACATCCTCGGGTAGTTCGGTGTAGCGGGTTTCGATGTGTTCCAGCAGTTCCGGATCGCCGAGCGTGGTGGCAATCGCCCGGCTGGGTCCGACTGTGACGGCGATCTCATTCGCCAGGGTGCGAACCGCGGCGCCGGCGGCCGGTGGCAGTTCGCGTCGTTCGAGTTCCGAAGGGTGAAACGTCTTACGTTCGGAGAGAACGCTTTTCACCAAGGGGATGCCTTCCTGGCCTCGGAGGTGACGTGGTGTTTCTCGGTACCCGTGGGAAGTTAGCGGCCGCCGCCAAATTTGGCAAGGCTTACCTAAAGGGTATGTTGGAAAGATAGCTGAGAGGTATCAAAGGCTAGCGGCGAGGGTAACCGACGCGTATCGATCCGGGCGACTCGAGCAAGCGGCCGTTCACGTTCATGGCTGGAACAGCGAACTATCTGGATGATGAGAAGGGTGCGTCCCCGCAAAGCCGATGTCGGCCCCACCGTGACCCGCGTCGGCCTCTTCGGCACGGCGATCGCTCTCGTGCTGCTGACAGGTTGCGGCACAACGAATCTCACCCCCGTGCCGGACTCCATGCCGCCGGGGGCGGGCGCGCCGCTGCCGGTCATCGACCTGGATGCCCCCGGCCGCAGCGCGATTCAGCTGAGCACCTGGGCGAAGGGGCAATCGGACGCACTGGGCATTTCCCAGGTGGCCCTGGAGGCGTACGGGTATGCCGCCGCGGTCATGGCCCGTTCGCGTCCCGAATGCGGTATCGGCTGGACCACCATCGCCGGAATCGCCAGCGTCGAGAGTCGGCACGGCACCTACCACGGTGCGAAAGTGGCCGCCGACGGCAAGGTCTCACCCCCCATCCGCGGTATCGCCCTCGACGGCGGTCCGGACGTAGCCCACATTCCGGACACCGACGGCGGTAAATACGACGGCGATCCGGTCTACGACCGCGCCATGGGCCCCTTCCAGTTCATCCCCGAAACCTGGCAGCACTGGGGCGTGGACGCCAACGGCGACGGCATCGCCGATCCGGACAATATCGACGACGCCGCCCTCACCGCCGCCCGTTACCTCTGCGCCAGCGGCGGCGACCTCACCGGAGCCCCCGGCTGGCAACAGGCCCTCATGACCTACAACCAATCCACCGCCTACATGAACAAGGTCCGCTACCGCGCCGCCGCCTACAGCGTCGGCCGCGAGGCCTGAGGCCCAAGCACAATCCCGCCCGCCCCCAACGGGGTTCAGTTGCGGATTTCCCGCAGCGCATTGACCGTCGAGGTTGGCGGCCGTCCCGGTTCTGGACTGAGTGGAGCGGGGGAGCGCAGCGGGGGAGCGGAGGGAGGGAAGAACCGGGACTTCGGGGCCGCGAACCCCGCCCGGAGCGAAGCGAAGGGCAGAAAACAGAGCACCCGCTCGCAACGGGGTTCAGTTGCGGATTTCCCGTAGCGCATTGACCGTCGAGGTTGGCGGCCGTCCCGGTTCTGGACTGAGTGGAGCGGGGGAGCGGAGGGAGGGAAGAACCGGGACTTCGGGGCCGCGAACCCCGCCCGGAGCGAAGCGAAGGGCAGAAAACACAGAGCGCCGAAGACCCAGTAGGCTCGGCTGCGCACGGGAATGCCGTGCGACCTGCCGTGTCAGCAGCCGAAGGAGTGTCGTTTCGTGGCCATCATCGAACAGGTCGGAGCTCGCGAGATCCTGGATTCGCGTGGCAACCCCACTGTCGAGGTCGAGATCGCTCTCGACGACGGCACCCTCACGCGCGCGGCCGTGCCGTCCGGCGCCTCCACCGGTGAGCATGAGGCCGTAGAGCTGCGCGATGGCGGCGACCGCTACAACGGCAAGGGTGTGCGCAAGGCCGTCGAGGGTGTCCTCGACGAGATCGCGCCCGCCGTGATCGGTCTCGACGCCGTGGAGCAGCGCACCGTCGACCAGACCCTGCTGGACCTGGACGGCACCCCGGACAAGTCCCGCCTGGGAGCCAATGCGCTGCTGGGTGTTTCGCTGGCCGTGGCCCGCGCCGCCGCCGAATCCTCGGGCCTGGAACTGTTCCGCTACGTGGGCGGCCCGAACGCCCATGTGCTGCCGGTTCCCATGATGAACATCCTCAATGGTGGCGCGCATGCCGATACCGGTGTCGACGTTCAGGAATTCATGATCGCCCCGATCGGCGCGCCCACCTTCAAGGAGGCGCTGCGCTGGGGCGCCGAGGTCTACCACTCGCTCAAGTCGGTGCTCAAGGCACAGGGCCTGTCCACCGGTCTCGGCGATGAGGGCGGCTTCGCCCCCGATGTCGCGGGCACCAAGGCCGCGCTGGACCTGATCGCCATCGCCATCGACAAGGCGGGCTACAAGCTCGGCACCGATGTGGCGCTCGCGCTCGATGTCGCCGCGACCGAGTTCTACACCACCGGTTCGGGTTACAAGTTCGAGGGCAGCATCCGCAGCGCCGCCGAGATGAATGACTTCTACGCCGAACTGCTCTCGGCCTACCCGATCGTCTCGATCGAGGATCCGCTGTCCGAGGATGACTGGGACGGCTGGGTCGCGCTCACCGATTCCATCGGCGACAAGGTGCAGCTGGTCGGCGACGACCTGTTCGTCACCAACCCCGAGCGCCTGGAGGAGGGCATCGCCAAGGGCGCGGCCAACGCACTCCTGGTGAAGGTCAACCAGATCGGCACCCTGACCGAGACCCTGGACGCGGTGGATCTGGCGCACCGCAACGGCTACAAGACGATGATGAGCCACCGGTCCGGCGAGACCGAGGACACCACCATCGCCGATCTCGCGGTGGCCGTGGGGTCCGGTCAGATCAAGACCGGCGCACCGGCTCGCTCGGAGCGGGTCGCCAAGTACAACCAGCTGCTGCGCATCGAAGACGCGCTCGGCGACTCGGCGCGCTACGCCGGTGATGTCGCCTTCCCGCGTTTCGCGTTCGAAGGCTGAATAATCGGTACCTCCGGCCCTGACGGACGGGGGTAGGGGTTTCAGGGGCCAAGCCCCTGAAAGCCTCCGAGAGTTGGGCATTCCAGCGGCTGATTTTCGAGGTGTGAGATGACGGAGCGACGGGCGCGCGGAACCAGTCCGGCAGGACGCGGTGACCGCCGCCCGTCGCGTACCGCCAAACCTCGCGCGGGTGCGGCGAAGCCGAGGTCGGGTGCGGCCAAACCGCGCACCGCGGCCAAGCGCACCGAATCGCGCTCGGCGAGCGGCAGCGGTAAACGTCGTTCGGCCGCGGGCGCCGCCACCGCCAAGCGTTCGGCGCGGGCGAAATCCGATCGGCACGAACGCAAGATCCTGGGCCTGTCCACCGGTCGCGCGATCCTGCTGGCCGCGGTGCTCTGCGGTCTGGCGCTCACGCTGGCGGTGCCGCTGCGCACCTACTTCAGCCAGCGCGCCGAAGCCGCCTCGCTCGCCGCCCAGCGCGAACAACTCCAGGACGATGTCGCCCGCCTGCGCGATCGTCGTGCGCAACAACAGGATCCGGCCTACATCAAGGCCGAGGCCCGGGACCGTCTGCGCCTGGTGATGCCCGGGGAAACCCCGTACATCGTGCAGGTGCCCGGTATCGAACAGCCCGCCGTACCGGCCGCGCCCGTCAAGACGCGGGAACCGGACCCCTGGTACACCGAGCTGTGGCGCAGTATCTCGCTGCCGCAGCCCAGTACCGCCCCACCCGCGAATCCGATGCCGCCCGCATCGAATCCGCCCGCCCCCGTCGAGGAAGGACAACCCAGGTGACAGCGTCCGAGAGCCACCGCACACCCAGCGAGCGGGATCTCGAGATCGTCGCCAAACAACTCGGGCGTGAGCCGCGCGGTGTACTGGAGATCGCGTATCACACCCCGGATGGGTTGCCCGCCGTGGTGAAGACGCAGCCGAAGCTGCCGGACGGCACCCCGTTTCCGACGCTGTACTACCTGACCGACCCCCGGCTCACCGCCGAGGCGAGCCGGTTGGAGACCACCGGCATCATGCGCGAGATGACCGAACGCCTCACGCACGACGCCGAATTGGCGGCCGGATATCGCGCGGCGTACGACAGCTATCTGGCCGAGCGCAATGCCATCGAGGATCTGGGCACCGATTTCGCCGGCGGCGGTATGCCGGATCGGGTGAAATGCCTGCACGTGCTGATCGCGCACTCGTTGGCCAAGGGGCCGGGGGTGAATCCGCTGGGTGACGAGGCGGTGGCGCTGGCGGCCGAGCACGGGTTGCGCGGCACCGCGATTCCGGCAGACTGGCCCGAGTACGAGCAGCACGCGGAGGGCGAGCAGTAGATGAGTGACCGGATTGCCGCGATCGACTGCGGTACCAACTCCATTCGACTACTGATCGCCGATGTGGTGCGCGAGGGTGACACCCCCAAGCTCACCGATGTGCACCGCGAAATGCGGATCGTCCGGCTGGGTCAGGGCGTGGACGCGACCGGTGCGCTGGCCCCCGAGGCCATCGAGCGCACCCGCGTGGCCCTGCACGACTACGTCGATCTCATGATCGAGGCCGGGGTGACCCGGGTGCGGATGACCGCCACCTCCGCCACCCGCGATGCGAGCAATCGCGAGGACTTCTTCAGCATGACCGGCGTCGAACTGGGCCGCGCGGTCGAGGGCGCGTACGCCGAGGTGATCACCGGCGATGAGGAGGCGCGCCTGTCCTTCGCCGGAGCGGTCGGCGAATTGTCCAGCGAGGCAGGGCCTTTCGTGGTGGTGGACCTGGGCGGGGGTTCCACCGAGGTGGTGCTCGGCGACAGCGACGGCGTGCGGTCCGCCTACTCCGCCGATATCGGCTGCGTGCGCATCACCGAACGCTGTCTGCACGGCAATCCGCCCACCCGCGAAGAAGTCGCCTCGGCCCGCTTCTTCGCCTCCGAGCGGCTGGCGCAGGCTTTCGGCGTGGTGCCGGTCGAGCGCGCGCACACCTGGGTCGGCGTCGCCGGAACCATGACCACGCTGGCCGCGGTAGCCCTGGACCTGCCCGAATACGATTCGGAGCGGGTGCATCTCACCCGGCTGTCGCTGACCGATCTGCGCAAGGTCTGCGATCGCCTGATCGCCATGGATCACGATGAGCGGGCCGCGCTGGGGCCGATGCATCCCGGGCGGGTCGATGTCATCGGCGGTGGCGCGGTGATCGCCGAGGTGCTCGCCGATGAGCTCGCCCGCCGCGCGGGAATTGCCGAGCTGATCGTCAGTGAGCACGACATCCTGGATGGAATCGCCCTCTCCATCGCGTGATCCCTCGGGTGGGGTGATTCCCTGGCAAACTGAGGGTCCTTGTCGAGCCCGCTTTCACCAGTGTGTTCGCTGTGAATTTGTGACGCAGGTCAACAGTTGAGGTTGCTGTCAGATTGCCCCATATGGGAAGGTCTGCTCTATGTCAGAAGTAGCCCAGCATGCGAAACCGGTCTCCGAACGGACCCTGTTCGGACATCCCATCGGTCTCGCGAATCTTTTCGGCGTCGAGTTGTGGGAACGGTTCTCGTTCTACGGCATGCTCACGATCCTGGGCTACTACCTCTACTACACCGCTTCCGAGGGTGGTCTGGGGCTGGAGAAGTCCACCGCCACCGGCATTGTCGGCGCGTACGGCGGTCTGGTCTATCTCTCCACGGTGCTCGGCGGCTGGATCGCGGACCGGGTGCTGGGGATGGAGCGCACCGTCTTCTACGGTGGCGTGGTCGTCATGGCGGGCCATATCGCGCTGGCCGTGATTCCGGGGCTGGCCGGCGTGGGCGTGGGTCTGGTGCTCGTCGCGCTGGGTTCGGGTGCGCTCAAGGCGAATGCGTCCTCACTGCTGGGCACGCTCTACGCCAAGGGTGACGCGCGCGCGGACGGCGGCTTCACGCTGTTCTATCTGGGTATCAATCTCGGTGCGTTCGCGGGTCCGCTGATCACCGGTCTGCTCCAGGATCATGTCGGCTTCCACTACGGCTTCGGCGCGGCCGCGATCGGTATGGCCCTGGGTCTGACCCAGTACGTGGTGTTCCGCCGCAATCTCGGCGGACACGGTCGCGAGGTGCCGAATCCGTTGCCGCGCACTGCGATTCCCAAGACGGTGGCGTTCGTCGGCGCGTTCGCGGTGCTGGTCGCGGTGGCGGGGCTGACCGGTCTGCTGACCCTGTCGAACCTGCCCGATGTCACCACGGGCGTGATCGCGGTGGCCTCGATCGCGTACTTCTACATCATGCTCACCAGCCCGAAAGTCGATGCCGTCGAACGCGTTCGGGTGCGCGCCTTCATACCGCTGTTCATCGCCAACGCGGTGTTCTGGTCGCTGTTCCAGCAGATGTTCACCGTGCTCGCGGTCTACTCCGATGAGCGTGTGAACTGGGATGTCTTCGGCTGGACCGCACCGTCGAACTGGATCGGCTCGATGGAGCCGGTGTGGATCATCGCGCTGTCCCCGCTCTTCGCGATCATGTGGACCCGCCTGGGCGACCGCGCCCCCAGCACCCCGCGCAAATTCGCGCTCGGCGTTTTCGGTATGGGCGCGGCCTTCATGCTCTTCGCGCTCTTCTCCGGCACCGAGGGCAAAGCGGTCCCGATCCTGTTCGTCTTCGCCGTGCTGGGCGGCTTCGCCATCTCCGAACTCCTGCTCTCCCCGATCGGCCTGGCGGTCACCACCAAACTGGCCCCCAACGCCTTCCGCGCCCAGATGATGGCCCTGTACTTCTTCTCGGTCGGCATCGGCACCTCCATGTCCGGCGTCCTGTCCAAGTTCTACGACCCCTCCCACGAACTCGCCTACTTCGGCCTCACCGGCCTGATCACCATCGCGGTCGGCGGCATGGTCTGGGCCATCGCCCCCTGGGTGACCCGCCACATGGAAGGCGTCCACTGACCACCCACCCCCACCGAACCAGGCCCGTCCCCCCTTGAGACGGGCCTGCTTCACTTTTCGACCCCCCACCCCCCACCAAGAAATCCACCCTCGGGTTGATTACGGCACGACCGTACGGCTCGGTAGTCTGACCCAACGCCCCCGTAGCCCAATTGGCAGAGGCAGCGGACTTAAAATCCGCACAGTGTGGGTTCGAACCCCACCGGGGGCACGTACAGCATCTACAACAGCCGCGCCCGGCCTATTGCCGGGCGTTTCTGTTGTTGCGGTATCGGCGTCGCCGATGATCGTGGCCGCCTGGGCGATGTCGGGGACGTGGTCGGCGGGCAGCGTGATGGTGATGGTGGCGCGGGTGGCGTTGTCGTGCAGCTGAATTGAGAGCTGGGTGATCTCGAACAGGCGCTGCAGCAACTTCTCGGGTGCGGTATCGAGGTTGAGCCTGAGGTGCGGCAAGGCGTCGAGCAGTGCGATATCCGCGTCGGCGGGGCGACCGGGCTTGGTCTTATCGGCCGCGTCGAGTTGGGCGATGTCACTGACAGCGGCCGATTTCTCGTTCTCCAGTTCGTTGTAGGTGTTGCGGAGGGCCTTGGTGAACGGGTCATCGGGATCGCCGTCTTGTGCTTGGCGCAGAACGGAATTCTGACGGCGGGTCAGGTCCTCCACGATTCGCTGGAGCCGTTCACGCTCGGCTTGTCGTCGTCTGGTGGCTCGGTCGTCGATCCCGGCGATATCCGCGGCGAGCAGCTCCTGACGGAGTGCGCCGAAGACGCGGTCGGCGTAGAACTGCGACACCGCGTCGAGGACGGCGTCTTCACGGATGTAGATCGTCTTGGGGTGACCGGCGTAAGCGTCGGGGCGTCCCCGGTTGTTTCCGCGTGGCCAGCATTGGTAGTAGACGTGCCCACGGCGCGGGGCGCCTTGCATGCGCCGTGAGCATTCGCAGTGCAGCCGGCCTCGGAATGCGTAGCTGTGGATGGTCAGAGGGTGGGAATTCTTGTCGCTACCGTCCCGAGATCCGCGTCGAGCTTGGCGGCGGCCGATCAGCTCGTCATACATCCACTTGGGGATCAGGGGTTCATGGGCGGGTTCGGTGGACCACACCCACTTCACCGGATCGTTGACTTTGCCCCTGCGAGAACGACTTGCGCGGCGGTTGAACACCTGGAATCCGGTGTACTTCGGATTCGACAAGATCTCGTACACGCTGGTCTTGCCCCACGCCCGGCGTGCCCGGCTCGCGACCGTCGGCTCCGGTGGCGGGTATTTGGCCGGGTCGGCATTGAGCCTCTCAGCGATGGTGTCGTAGCCCAGGCCTTCGTAATAGCGCCACACCGCGATCTGTGTCACCGTCTCACCGCGAACACCATCCGGTTCCAGCCGCGACTTGGTTTGTGCGCGAGCGGCTTTCGTGGGGTTGGGATGCCGATAGGACTTCGCTTTGTATCCATAGGGCGGCTTGCCGATATTCCAGCCCTCGCGGACATGGGTGCAGAGTCCGCCCCAAGACTGCTCGAGGGTGTTGAGGACCTCGTACTCGGCCACCGACTGATTGATACGCCGCTGCAGGATCCGCTGCGCGCGACTGCCACTGATCGTGATCGGCTCGTTCGCCGCGAACAGCGGCACCTCGCCCCTCTCCAACTCCCGCTCGATCGACAACCCCTCATAGGTGCGACGAGCGACACGTGAAACGGACTCGCAGATCACAACGTCGAACCTGCGATTGGGGTATGTGGCTTCCTCGAGCAGATCGGCGATGCCGCCGTCGCGAGCGATCGGTATGTCGAACCGCTCGTAGTTGGTTCCGTGTCCGCGGTCTTCCAACTCCATTCGGCCGGACTCGACGTCATAGAAGTGCGCCACGATCACCCAAGACTCCGGGATCGCGGTCTTGGAGTTGCCGAGCTGGCGCAGCATCGATTGGCGCGGGTCCTGCTGGTCCTCGGTGGAGGTCCGCCCAAGGAAGGCGACCCGCACTTCATCCCGGAGCAGAGCGACCGGCATACCGAGTGGGGAAACTTCGTAATCCGACAGCCCCGACGGTCCCGACGCCGCCGCCGCGCCCGATGACAGCGTCCGCCGCGTCAGAGCCGGTGCCGGTGGATTGACCGTGATGTCGTCCTCATTCATGCCGCCTCCCCATCCTCCAGAAATTGTCCACCATCGTGCTCAGCGGCCGCCCATTCAAGTAATTCACGGATAATATCGGCGAGCTCATCACGTAACCGATCGGCTTCAGATCCATGAACACTTTTAACGCGACCAGAAAATTGACAGTGGTGCCGATGATTTTTCAATTTCCGATCGTATATCCACACCGAACCCGAATCCGATGTTCGCGCGATACGGTCATGGTCGTCGCTGGCGGCACCTTCCGAGCAATGCAGTCGATCGTCTCCCGCCTTCCCGTTGTGGTCGGTGCCGCCGAGACGGACGGGGCGCGGCGTCGGTGCTTCGCCTGTGTTCATTGGTCACTCCCGAGGGCGCAAGAGCTGATCGCAGATGATCCGGACACGCCCCTACTGCACGCACACCCCCAAAATGCGACATCTGCATCACATCTTCACGACATGGGACGGCGGGCTCCGCGCGGGCAGCTCGTAAGCCGCGACCTGCACGATCTCTAGATCATGGGCCAACTGGAAGCAATCCTGGACATGTCATGATGTGCCGCCGCGCCCGTTCGTGCGGGTCAGCGGAATCCCAGCCGTCCGTAGCGTCGGTGCGGACCCAACGGTATCGAGTGGATACGTCCCGTTGTGATGCGAAATTCCCCCATGACCAGCGATCTCGTACCGCACAATCGATCGACGATCGAGATGCTTTCCGACATCGCGACGCCTGCGAATCCGGCCATGGCGGCAGTGCGGCCGTTCCACCGCGATTCATTGCGCCACGGCCGGTGTACGCCGTGCGATCGCGGCTGGGACGTTCATGGCAGGCCTCTGCCCACATTCGGGACGGGGCGACCGCCCGCCGTAGGAACGGGACAAACGGGACCGAAACGCTCAGGGACAAGAACCTTCCCGCCAATGTTGGCTCGCCAGGCGGCGCGGCCCGCAGAGCTCCCGTGGCGTCGTCGTCTACTTCGTCGGCAAGTAAATGCCTTCTCTCGTGATGCCTAGGTATTTGTCCACCCAAGTGGGTGCTACCACTGGCGCATCCGGCAAGTCATTACCGGAGTTTACATCCAGCGAGACGGCCTGCTTTCGGTTTCCGCCTGTGGTTCCATAGATTATCCCATGAAACGCGCCGGTGATTGCGGGCGCCGTCCGGTTTTCGTCCGAAGAGAACTGCCAGACTGTTTCACTGGGGGAGCGAGTGTCGATGGAAATGATTCGACCGTTAACGATCTTTTCCTGGCAGATCAGTGCGGTGGATTTGTCGAAGAAGCAATCCCAGCCGGGAGTCAGGTCGGCCCTCGTCTTTGCCTTATCGGAATACAATGCTGTTCCGGTGGCGGGATCGAGAAGATTGAGATCAACTGTTCCGCAGGTACTCGTCACTATAAAGTCGGTGATTTCGGGTCGGAGAAAACCTGTCACGCCATGATTGGGGGTCGCCGTTTCCCATAGGGCATTTCCATCCGAGTCCGAGAGGCCAGTCAAAGCGGTGTACTTGACGTTATTCTTCTTCGTCATAATATTGCCCGATACCACCCCCTTGCCGACATTGCCTGCCAGGAAGCCGTCCTTCTTCCAGCGGATTTGCTTGGTCTGCAGATCCACTACCCACGTCGCCGTCATGGTGTCGACCCAGTCGCAAAAGGTGGTTTCACCCGCTGAAATGACAATCGAGTCGGCACTGATCCCGACGATCCTGAGATGGTCCACCAGTGCCGAGCCGACGTCGAGCACGTTGTTCCACCGCTGTTTCCCCGTCGACGCATCCACGGCGAGGATTTCGAGCGATCTTCGATCCTTCGATGTTCCGCTGCCTTCTGTCACGCCACCAAATGCTGTGATCGCCAGATCATCGGTTCGCACCGGTGCTGCTGCACTCCATCCCGCACCCGGGCCCGCATTCTTATTGGGCGACAACTGCGTCTTGGTCGTCCATTTCTGCTTATCCCCGGACGGATCGATCGCCGAAATGGTTCCGGCGCCGGATGCACAGTACAAGAGGCCGTCACCGGATGAGCACTCACCCAATCTGCTCGCGGGATTCAGCGGGCTCTTCTGGGAGATCGGCGAAGCATTGAACACCCGCGGCGGATCGAACGGCTTCTTGTTTCCTGCACTAGCCACCGGCGAACTACCCGGATGCTCGGACGGCCCGGTGCCGCTCCCGCTGCTTCCGTTCGAGCAACCAGATGACAAAGCGAGCAATATCGCAACTATTGCCACGCGCTTCTTCGAGACCACTCTCGCCACTCTCTATCCCCGACAACTGCCGATCCGGCAATGCGAACCACACTATGTGCAGAGGTGATCTCCCGCAACATGAGATATCAAGGCGGGCAACGATATTGACCACTCCTCATGAGGAGGTGGAGCTGCCGGCCAGTGAGAGAGCCTCTGGGAGCATCTCCTCAATCCATCCGACTGTGGCCTCCGCCGATGCTGCGTCGAGGCACGCCGTCTCGGTGAAACCGTTCTCGGCTGCGACGTTGCACACCTCCGCCACTGGTACGCCCGCGCTTCGCCACCGCTCAACGACCGCGTGTTCGACGGCGAGCGCATCGGTCCGGGGCAGCAGCCATCGGCACTGTCTTCCGTCCAGTTCGACGACTCGCCACCCACGTCGGCGATGGGACTTCAACCTGGTCGATACCGCTCCAGCCACACCGACTTTGAGCGCTCGGCGGCGCTCTGACCAGACTAGATAAAGCACAGTTGGCTCGGTCGCCCGGCGTTGGAGGGCACAGTCGAGGCACCGCACCTCAGTCTCGTCGTGCAGATCGTAATCGGCCGGCAAGAACCAGCCCTCGGCATTCGCCATGGCACGCAGGGCTGCGATAGCAGCAGTGTCAGCTGCCGTCTCGTCCTTCGGGCCGTGTACGCGGATAGTGACTTCGACCTCGCGGAAGACGCGACCACAGGTGCCGCAACCCGGCAGCCACGCCTTCAAATACCTTGCCATGACGCCGATTGTCCGTCCTAGCCTACGACTGTGGATTCACTTTCGGATGTGACGAGATGCCTGACCCCGCCTTGCCGCAGCGCGCCGGATCACGACATCCGCGCACCGCCTTCGCGGCCGCGACCTCGAAGGATGGATGAGTACCGACGATCTGCAGCGTCAGCTTCTCGTCGGGCATCAACGGATGGATTTCATCGTGTACGAGCCCATCGCGCTATTCGACATGGTGCCGAAAAGCGGCTTGAGCCACCAGAAGCCGAAGCCTGGCCGCTTCGCGGTCCCGGTCGTACGTCAGGATGCGAGCGAGCCGGGCCTCCTCGCGGCGCTGTGATTCAGCCTTCCAGGTCCGCTCCCGCTCCTCCGTCCACGCGTCAATGTCGGCGGCGGTGCGCGGCTTGAAGTCCGGCTCCGCACGGATCCACTGCTTGAAGATCTCCCCCACGCGGCCGCGAGTTCATCAGCCCGGTCGTCCATCACCCACGGGTCCCAGTGACTGTCCCTGTGTATCGAAGCCATGAATGCCCTGGCTTGGATGAACTGCTCCACCGTTGCTGTGGCGTCTTGGCTCCACGCTCGGTCGGCCCTACCTTGGCAGCCGTGATTGCACATCAATCGAGCCCAGTGCCACCAAATCCCAGTATTCACTGAGGGATAGCTGAGCTCAGCGGCGCCTCTTTGCGGCCGGAGGTCGACTGCAACCAAGTCGCTTGCGAAGGCTCCTTCGCACGGGATTGGTGCTAGTGTGGCTCTCGTCCAACAGATCCCGCATCGCCCCGTGGAGATTGCCGTCAGCGCGGGGCGATGCGGACCGACCCGCTTAGCAACAAAGCAAGCAGGAAGACGGTAGGCGATGGGAATTGCCCACTTCAACAGTTCATGGTATCTGCCCCGCCGCGACAGACGTGCCGCCTGGTGCGGGGTGATCGTCGTGGTGCTCGTCGTTGTAATCGGTTTCGCCGCCGGGTACGGCGAAGCGGTGGCAGGAGCGCTCGTCACGGTCGCGGCCAGCGTTACAGCATCCGAGCTAATCAAGATCAACCTTCGCAACAGGCCACGTAGCGCTTAAACCGACAGGCAGGGCCATGGCGACGGTCGCCATGGCCTTCGCCCTGTCGACCGAGGAAGTCAGGTGTACATCGTGATCAAGGATGAGCACGTCGCCCTCAGGGATCTGGTGGAGATCACGCCCGGCCCTTCTGGATCACTGCTGGGCAAACTGGACAGCGAGCCTGATGGCGTCCCCGTGGTGAGTCCCTCGGACATCGCCGGATGGAACCAGGTGAACTGGCGGAAGCTACGCCGACTACCCGAAGGTGAAGCAACACGACTGGAACGGTTCCGACTTCAGCGCGATGACATCGTCCTTGTTCGCCAAGGCTCACTCGGCAGATTGGCGCTGATCGGTCCAAACCTAGAACGGGCGCTATACAGCTCCTCGTGCGCCCGAGTACGCCAGCGCGACAGCCGGGTACTGCCCGAATACCTTTCCTTCTACCTGTCCTCGCCGCCAATGCAGGAGGAAATGCTCAAGCGTGCGGGTCGAGGAACTGTCCCATCCATCAACGCCACAAACTTGGGCAGCCTACCGGTCGTCGTCCCGCCACTGCACCGCCAGCGCGAGGTGGTCACGGCGATCAGCGACATCGATGAACTCGCCCTCATACACCGCGAAACCGCGGACCGGCTCGATATCCTCAAATTCGCGTTGTTCGATGACTTACTGGACAGGCGGTAAGAATGCACACCACGGATCTCGCGCAGAAGGTGTTCAAGGCCGCCGACGTCCTTCGAGGCGCGATGGACACCGCACAGTACATGGGCGTTATCTCGGTTGTACTTTCCCTCAAGTGGGCATCCGAGCACCCCGATAGGTTGACGGTCCCCGAGGAAGCACAGTGGGATCGGGTGGTCGCGGCCATGGACCGCTCACCGTCTGATGCGCTGAATAAGGCTGTGACAGCATTGGTTTCGCGCAATCGGGATGTATTCACCGACCTGGTTGTCGAGATCGCGCCCCGCACAGGTCTGAGCGACGCTGCGGCTCGGCAGTTGGTATCGATCGTGGACGAGATCCCCTTCGGAACGAGCGACCCTAAGCCCGACGACGAAGCCGGTCAAGTGTTCGAGCAAATTCTCGACGCTTTCGCAGATAGGGACAGGCGTGTTGAGTTCTATACGCCGCGCTCACTGGTCCAGCTCATGGTTCGACTGGCTGATCCCCAGCCGGGCGACTCAATCTACGACCCGTGCGTTGGTACCGGTGGCCTACTGACCGCCGCCCACACCTATCTCTCGGAACGGTCCGGACAAAACAGCGAGTCTCTGACATTCTTCGGGCAGGACATAAACCTCGAGACGTGTGCCATCGCGAAGCGCAACCTGATGCTGCACGGGATCACCAACGCATCCATCTTGCGCGGCGACGCACTTATCGACCCGCGCCACCTCAATGACAGTGGAAGCATGAAGCGCTTCGACCGCGTGCTGGCCGACCCCCCGCTCGGTTTGCGATACCAACAGCAGATGCTGAGGGTCTCTCAACAAACGCAGTACGGTCAGAGTGGGAAGGCGGACCTGATGTTCGTCCAACACGTCCTGGCCTCACTGGCACCCGCTGGCACGGGTGTCATGGCTGTTCCATACGGCGCTCTGTTTCGCGGCGGGGCCGAAGGACTGATCCGTCGCGGAATCGTCCAGGATGGCAGAATCGCAGCCGTCATCGGGCTTGGACCCAACTTGTTCAACCGGACATCGATTCCCATTTGCCTTCTTGTTCTGCGAGGAACCGCTGGCGCAGAGTCTAGCGAGCGCGAGGTGCTATTCATAAATGCCCAGCAGGAATTCGCTGTGGATCGTTCGAAGAACCATCTGGCACCCAGCCACATAGAAAAGATCGCGACCGCCTTTCGCGAACGTCGAGAGATAAGCAACTTTGCGCGATTGGTGCCGATCGAGGAGATCGCAGCCAACGATTTCAACCTCAACGTCGGCCACTATGTCGATTCTCAATCTCTGACCCATACGAGACCGAGCATTGACACCTTGCTGACCGGCGGCGGAGTACCCGTCGGAGACATCCAGGCGCAGCACAGCAAGTTCGCCGCGTTTGGGATCGACCTGCGAGATCTCTTCGTGCCCGGCAAACCCGGACATCTCGATTTCCCACTCCAGGGGTGCGATACAACTGCCGCAACCATACCGACGCTCACCGCGGCGACTGAGGCCACGTTCGCAACCGCTGTCAGCTACTGGTTTCAGGAGTTCCAGCGAGAGCAGAGCGTGCTCGTCAGCCAACAACCAGCAGATGCTCAAACCTACTTCGCCGAAAGATTTCGCCACGCACTGATTACCTGGAAGATCCTGGACGACGAACAGCTCAAGGGCCTGTTCGTCGACTGGTGGACACGCAATCAGAAGGACCTCGATCAACTGCCAAGCGAGACCGTAACCAACGCTGACAAATCCAAAGACGCCGTGGAGGCGCTGATCCCCGACAGGATCGGCGTAGATCTCGTCACTGGGGTCATGAGGCTAGTGGCGCACAAACGCAATCAACTGATCGACACGTACCTGGCGTGGGGTGACCAGTACAAGACATCGCTTGAGCAACTGGAACGTAGGCGAGAGCAAGTATCTTCGCGCCTCGCGAAGCACCTGCACAAACTCGGCTACCAGTGGCCGGTCTAGTAGCAACCGAGCTACCGAGCTCTGGGGTGCAAGCGGGCCTGACCGGTCCCCGATGACGAGCCATG